>NZ_JAVDVX010000004.1:0-491673 GCF_031457055.1 Cellvibrio fibrivorans
CGGAAGAACGTATTGGTCACTGCAGATACTGGTTTTGCGAATGAAGCCAATATGGAATATCTCCACGATAATAAAATTAATGCCTATGTTCCCGACAATAAATTTCGCATTCGCGACCCCAAATTTGCAGATCAGAAAACGAAATATGGCAAGCGTCAACCCATCAAGAAAATAAAAACCCGTTATAAAGAGGTCATTCCTGCCAGCGAATTCCACTTTGATGCGCAGACAAAAACCTGCATTTGTCCTATAGGGGAAACCATGTGGTTAAAGCGCGAAGGGACGGATCGTTATGGCAAACATCGAAAGTTGTACTTTGAAGGAAGGCTCAGCAAGTGTCGGGTATGCCCGTTAAAAACGCAGTGCATGCAAAATCCGGATTCAGCTAATCACCGTAGCGGCCATGGTCGGCAGGTATCTTTTATTATTGATAAGGAAAGAAAAAACAAATACACAGAATGGATGAAGGTGCGGGTAGATAGCGAATTGGGGAAAATGGTTTATAGTCATCGGATGTCCACTGTTGAGCCTGTGTTCGCTAATATAGGTACAAACAAAGGGCTAAAACGCTTCAGCTTGCGAGGCAGGGCCAAAGTTCAGGGGCAATGGCAGCTGTTTTGTATAATTCATAATATTGAAAAGCTGGCGAATTACGGTGATTTGACTAGAGCAAAGCGAAAATAGCAGTTAATAGCGGTTGATTTGACGTTTTTTGATTGCATTGCGTTAGTTGAGCAAGATTGATTGAAAATCAGAAAATAATTGGGCAAAGTTAGTCAATTAAATATTAATCAATTGGCTGCAGGAAAAATTAGTGGTTATTAGGTTTTTCTACGGCTTCGTTATATGAAGGCATTTATGAACTACAAAAATTTAATCATAACCTTAGTTTTTATTTTTGCCTCAGGGTGCACATCTGTTTCTGGAAAATATGATGGATTCTCTGATGTGCATGATGCATGTTACTCGTACATATATGGCTACAACAATGTTGCTAAAGACTATGAAAAAGCATTGAAATGGTGCTCTATGGCGAGCGATAGAGGTTGGGCAAGTAGCCAAGTTTTACTTGCCGAGCTCTACTATCTTGGAAATGGTGTGGAAAAAGATCTATCCAAAGCCTTAGACCTCTATATGAAAGCTGCAGATCAAGACCACAGCCATGCGTTGTTCATGATCTATTATATATACAACAAAAAGTATCCCGAATTTTCAAGTGATGAACAGAAAAAAATTGGTATCGTCTGTCTAAAAAGAGCGGCAAAAGCGAAATATAAGAAGGCAGTAGAAGAAGTTGCTTCTTTGGGCAACATATAAAAATCAGTTGCACCTAACGTATTGTAAGTAGCGCTTATGCAGTATTGCTACGCCAATTTAACCGCAACGCGCTACTTACAATCCGCAGGTGAACGCAACGTTAAGCTGGTTAAATTAGAAAAATTGTCGCATTCAAGTGAAATGGAAATATGAAATTAGAAACTGTCGAAGTTTATTCGTATGCCTCAAATAATGCTGTATTAAAACTAAGCGGCAGAAGTTTCCCTGGTTCTCTTATACAGGGTGATTCTTTAAATATTCTAGTGTCGGAAATTACTGAAGCCAAAGTCGCAATTGAGGCCGGTGACAGCGAAGAAGCAAAAGAAATTCTAATTAATGTTTTGGAGCTTCTGAATGAACGTTTAAATGTTTATGTGGAAGCTTTGAAGGCTCATAATCTTAAGCTTCCATATGCGGAAAACAAAGCTTAACAAGGTCATCAAGTGGATGGTTGGTAAGTCGCCGGTTTTGGCATGGCTTTGCCATTATCGCCAAAGCCGTCAACTTACCAACCACCACTTATAACAACGTTAGGAAGGGAGCATGACGAGAGGAAAGTTATATTCTGCAGGGTTTGCGTTGTATATGTTGTCGTTGTTTAGTCCTGTATGGGAATGTCAAAGGAACGATACCTTAAGTGGTTGGTTCGTATTAGGAACCGGATACATGGGACTCCTCTTTTATGACCCTAGATGGCTGTGCAATCTCTGCGTTCTACTGTCAGCGCTAAATCTTCCTGGAAATAATAAGTATCTTATTTCTATTTGTGTTGTTTTGTGTATAGCTGCTATTTCAACCCTTTGGGGGCCTTACTTTTGTGCTGGTGGCGGGGGTACGCTGGGGGAAGGAACTGGTATGGCATATGGTGGTTATAGTTGGGTAATTTCATTATGGTTAATGTCTTTGTCATTTTTACTTCCCATGAAAATTCCTAACAAGCGACTGTGGTAAAAAAATCAACTTACAACCTGTAGCTGAGTTTAACGATAGCTTAACAATATGAGTAGACCTAAATATTACATAACCTTTGCAGCAATAATGCTTGTTTCTATTTATTGCTCATATACAGCAAGCACCAAGCTTGTTTGCGGCTTAATTCTTGAAGAATTCTATGAAGAAACCACACCCAATAACATCAAGGAATAAATATGCTTAGCTACTACAGAAAATCAATCCCATTAACAATCGGCGTATTCTTGTCAATATTCTGCGTTATTTCACTTATAGAATTCATTAAGGCAATTGATTTCTCCGACCTGGAGTATGCACTGGACTATTTGCATTATTTATTTTTGGCAGTCATTACAGGTTTCACAGGCCTTCCGTTAGTTTTCTATGGCGTAGAAAAGCTTCAAAAGCAGTAATAGCTAACAAGCGACTGTGGTAAAAATCGATACCTGTAACGCAAATTTAGCTTGCTTACCACTCGCATTTATCCCGCACCATGGCATTTAAAATCGTCATCCTCTGCACTGCTTGCGCCCTGACTCGCAAGAGCGAATGAAAAAATCGATTTCGGCAATCCGTGTATTAAGACGCCAAGCGCTTAATCTCTTGCGTGATATCTGGCATCTCATCACCCATTTAATAACAACACCTTCTAAATATGCTACAAGAGATTGCTCCTGCCTTAATCTGAAATAACTCGCGTTTAAAATCTGTTTTCCACGTTGTACTCGGTGCCAGGCCTTAGGCTTGGCGTTATTTTTTTATAAATATAAGGATCATCTATGTGTATTAACAATCTGGCGATTAAAAGATGCTACGCATTTTTTAAGTCGCTTCACTCATCCAATCAAACGATACTATTTTTCTGCACACTATTTTTTTTCTCACTCTCTACTCATGCAGCGATTGTCACCTTTGACGTTGCTATTACGGCGCAAGGTCAAGAGACGCGTAGTTTTGAACAACGCACTTACTCTGGCCACTTTCCTTATTTTGATATTCGCGGCGGCACTTTTGGTGGATGGCCTTCACGCACGGAGTCGGTAGAGTTTTGTGTACCGACTGAAGTTCGCCAACAATGTACGATTGATACCAGCAGAAGTTCCGGCATAGGCGGGCCAGGTTATGGTATCGATGTACTGAGCATAAACTCTCCCGGCGGTGACCCGGTTCAATCCTATTCTTTAAATTCCACGACTATGTGTTTGACCTCAACGGTCACTGTTCGCGCTAAACGATTGCAGCGTGGCTGGTACGAAGGCAATCACCAGATTTACGTCACTTGCCCGGTGCGTGCGAATTGGTCAAACACTGAAACCAAAGGCACATTCACACTCGATAGTGCGAGCGGCTACAGTTACATCACCAATTACACTGGCCCGATTGGCTCACCCCAGGCGTTACCCGGCACAGCAACTGTGAATGCTGTGAACGGATACACAGTGACACTGTTAAATAAAAATCCCGCGAATGCAGTAGTGACCTCGGGTATGTTTCAAAATACACCGGCACAAGGCAACAACGGCCCGCGTTTGTACGCACTGTTTGCCGCCAATGATGTGATGGCGCGCGGTATGGAAGTAACACAAGGCGTACAAAATCTGAATAACGATATGCCCTTAGTCGCATGGCGCAGAACCTATGTGCGCGTGTATGCAAGCGCAACGAATGCGGTAACCGATATCAATGCCGAACTACGCGCATTCAGAAATGGTGTTGAGTTAGGGGGATCGCCCATTACTCCCGAAAATACAATTCCAGTGCGCAGTACTGGTATAGACAGAACACAATTGAACCATGCATTTTTATTTAAATTACCACCGCAGTGGACAGCGGCAGGCAATATTGAATTACGCACAACAGTTAATCCAACCGGATTAAATGTTGATGCCAACAGCATTAACAATACCTGGAGTGACTCTCTGCAATTCCAGAATGCGGCGATGAATGTTCACGTGGATGTGCCTTTGCGTATCCACCAAAATGGTGATCGCGATCAGCCTTATTTTATTTACGAAAACACATCGACAACCTTTTATCCCATCGTGTCCAACCTCACACGCATGCACCCAATTCCCGGACAAATCCATTTGGATTGTGGCATGAGGGCACTGCGCCCCACCATTGGACAATGGGATGTTTCTTCAAGCGGTGACTGGGGCAAAATGCTGTGGCGCGTGTCGCTGGCCAGATTCCTGAATGGTTGTGGAATTTCCGGTTCTTATTGGCATGGCATGGTACATCCTCTGCTGAACAACCCCACCAATAACGGTATTGCTTACGGCGGCAAACAAAGTTCAGTGACGCTCATGTCAGGCCAATTTAATGAGTGGTCCATGCCGCGCGGAGCTACGTTTGCGCATGAGTTAGGCCATAACAAAGGGCTTGATCATGTGTGCGCTATCGGCAGCCCCGACGACATGGACTCCGGTTATCCTTACAACGATCCTTGTTTGATGGCACAAGGTGCAGCGTCATTTTTTACAAATGGCAACGACGGCTATTTTATGATGGATGTGTATCACGACTACTGGGGATTAAATGAGCCTGCGATTCTGGGTAATTCTCCTGGTGTTGCATTCCCTGCCAATCGCCGCGCATTTCCGATGATGAGTTACAGTGCGCCGCGTTGGATATCGCCTTACAGTTATTGCAAACTGTTGAATGAGCAAGGCATCAATTGCAATAAAGCCTTAATCAGCGGCCGCAACAAAAAAACGGATAACGATGCGATTGTAAAAAACCATAGTGACTCACCGCATGGTGTAGCCGCGGATCGCAATCCTGGAGCGCCGGCTGTGCCACCTTACACTCAAGCGTATCCGATAGCTGCAGCAGTGTTACCAGCGAACTTTATACCAGCACTGGTACGCACGAATATGCCTGCATACCTATTAGTGAGTGGTCATTACAATGTGAGCAAACCAACACTCGACAGCTTTCAGGTAATGAAACTCACGAGTTTGCCGGGCGTGGCAGGCATAGAAGAAACCAATAAACTGCAAACCGCATTGCGTGCAAAAAACACCAGCGTGTATACCAATGTGGTGGTGCTCAACCAATACAACAATGCAACGTCGCGCAGCTTATTAAAGGCTGATATTGTCAGTGATTTTAATATCTCCGATGATGACTCCGGCATGCCGGATCGATTCATTACTGGCTTGGTAGAATTAGCGTCAGGTGCAACCTATTTTGAGTTGGCCTACGGTCCGAACGTGATTGCCAATTACGCAATATCGAACAACGCACCGACAATTAGCATCACGCCATTTTCAGAAGCTGAGTTGACAGCGAATTCACAGCTTCGTTGGACTGCACAGGACGCCGATAATAATCCACTCTCATTCACTCTCTATTATCGCCCCAATGCCGCGACAAACTGGCAACTTGTAGATACCGACATTACCGCTAACGTTTACACCATGCGCGATAATTTGCCGGCCACTGAAACCAATCCTTTGCGTTTTTATGCAGGCAGCCCGGCCGGGCAGTTCCGTGTGGTGGCATTCGATGGATTCCACACTGTAGCGGCTGATTCCAATCCAATTAGAGTCCCCTACAACGCACCGCGAGTGGCGATTATGCAAGGTGATGGATTAAGTATTAAACCAGGGCAAACGTTATATTTAAACGGTTCGGCTACTGACACCGAAGATGGTCCGATTCCATCGGTTAGTGAAATCCAGAACGCGATGTTAAATGGAACGCTCAATGCGTCTACTAAATTGCGCTGGACGTCCAATATCAATGGCCACTTGGGCTATGGTTCGCAATTGACTACCCGTGCGTTGTCGCAAGGTATTCATACCATCACCTTGTCGGTTACTGACAACAGTGGAGCTGTGGGTAGTGCGCGAATTACCGTGTACGTCGGAGTGGACAAAACAAGTATTACAAAAAATATTGCGCTTACAGCAACCGCTACTGCGTCATCTACTTATTGCCCCTCGCCCACAACGCCGCTGCATTGTTATTACGCCTCACGTATCAACGATGGCAGCACCAGTACCACACTCGGTGGCGTGGATAGCTGGGTTAACGTGGGTGGCGGTTTGCCCCAGTGGGTGGAGCTGCGCTGGCCGAACAAGGTGGCGATAATCAGTACCGAGCTTTATACGTCCGCTGGTTATCCAATCCAGGATTACGATTTACAGTATTGGAATGGCATTGAGTGGGTAGCGTTTAATCAGGTTCGCGGAAATACCGCCTTGCAAAACGCTTACACACTACCGACGACTGTTACGACTGACCGTGTTCGCGTGTTGGGGCTTAAAGGACCTGGAGTCCAATTAAGTCATGTCCGCGTGAACGAATTAATCGTGAATGGTTATGTGTTGGGTGCTACAGGTACCGGCCCTGCATTATGAGAAATGTTCAATGGTGTGATGAGACAGTACGCCATTGAATAAACACTTACTGATTACCCGGCCACCGGCCGGGTTTTTTATTTGACGACCACAACTGCTTTTATTAAATATGCCGCTGAACAAACACCGTCAACTAACCCCCAGCAACCGCTGCGTCTCCTTCCGCACTACCGCATAACACTCGCAGGAACATTTCTCCAAATCTTTGCGATTAATCACTGAAATATGTCCGCGCCTGTAACTAATACAACCAATATCCTGCAAGCTGGCCGCAGCGGCGGTGACACTTTCGCGACGCACGCCGAGCATGTTGGCGACTAATTCTTGCGTGAGTACAAATTCGCCCGAGGTGATTCGATCTAACGTGAGCAATAGCCAGCGGCTGAGTTGTTGCTCAACGGAATGGTGGCGATTGCACGCGGCAGTCTGTGATACCTGGGTAATTAACGCCTGGGTGTAACGCAACAAAATTTGTTGCAGTTTTCCGTTGCGATTAAATTCCGTTTTTAATTGCGATCGCTCCAAACGATAAGCGTAACCGCTGGTGTGAACCATAGCGGAACTGGGCGTGGTATTGCCGCCGGTAAATAGCGAAATGCCCACCATACCTTCATTACCGACGCCGGAAATTTCTGATGATGCGCCCGAGGCAGTTACATAGTGCAATGACACTATGGCGCTGGTGGGAAAATACGCATGCTGCAATTGCGTATTAGGCTCGTAAAGCATGTCACCGAGGCGCAAGGGCACCAGTTCCAAATGTTCTGACAGCGACGCCATGTCAGCCGCAGGTAAAGTGCCCAACAAATAATTCAGGCTGGGATTCTGCGCCTTTTCAGCGGCAAGGATGAACGCACCTTTGGGTTTTGCTGCGGCGGAATTCGCGGCCGCAGACTTGCGTAAATCCGGATTAAGAACTGGCGGTATTATTGATACTGGCATTGCTGTACACCATTTGTTTGCATTCCACGCCTATGCCGCGATAACCAATAAAACGGCATGATTGATCGAACATAGGTTCGCCACTCACGCGGTAATGCTGCTGTGAACCATCGGGATAAGTGCGACTGAATGCGAAATCGATAAAAGGTTGGCGAGCCTCTATGGCCGCATGTAATTGCGCGCGCTCTGCTGCATCCCAACCTTCGTGAGTATTTTCGTTGGCGCTGCCATCGAGGGTATCAACGCGGATGCCAAGCATATCCAGCACCGGGCCTGACACTTTTGTGAAATAACCATGTTCATCCTGCTCCCAATACCAGTCCGAGGCTAGCTCGGTCAGGCTGCGAAACCGCGCTTCACTTTCACGCAACTCCGCCGTGCGCTCTGCCACCTTTTCTTCCAAAATTTTGCTGTAATCCTCCAATTTTTTGTAAAGCAAACGCACTTCCAGCATATTGCTGATGCGCGTTTTTACTTCAAGTAAATCGAAGGGCTTGCTAATAAAATCTTTTGCCCCGGCTTGCAGCGCACGCAGTTTATGCGCGGGCTGCGCTGTTAAGACTATGACGGGCAAATAGGCATCGGTAATATTGGTGCGCAACCCAGCCATGACTTCAAAACCGTCCATACCCGGCATTTGTAAATCCAGCAGAATTAAATCGTATTGATGCTGGCGATGCAGTGCGCAAACTTCGGTTGGGTTGAGCGTTGCGGTTACATTTTTATAACCCGCTTCACTCAATAATTGCTCCAACAATTGCACATTGGTAAGTTGATCATCGACGATCAAAATCCTGGCGTTGAGCAGATCCTGAGTGGTGAGCATCATAACGCTTGCTCTGCTTGTGTTACCGGTGCTGGATGAGCATCCGCATATTTGAGTGTGAGATCGAGCGTGTCCATAAATTCATTCACTTTAATGGGTTTAGTGAGATAGCGAAAAAAACCCGCCTCCAAACCCTTGGCGATATCGCGCGGCATCGCATTAGCGCTCAGCGCCACAATGGGAATATGTTTGGTGGTGGGATCTTTCGCAAGAATAAGTAAAGCAGTAATGCCGCTGATACCGGGCAAATTAATATCCATCAAAATCATGTCGGGCAGAGCGCTGCGCGCCAGAGCAACACCTTCAAGGCCATCGCGCGCGGTAATTAATTTAATATCCGGGCGACGCGCAATCAGGTCTTCCACCAACATTAAATTCGCAGGATTGTCTTCTACATACAGCAGCAAGTGTTGCGCTGCGTCGGTTTGACGATAGGTTTTGGCGGGCTCATCGGTGACTGCATCCGCCTCGTGCATACGGGCATGGGTTAAATCCATTTCAAACCAAAATGTACTGCCTTGGCCGATAGTACTTTCCAAACCAATTTCACCGCCCATTAGTTCCACCAACCGTTTGGTCATCACCAAACCTATGCCGGTGCCCTCCTCCGCATTGGCTTCTTGCCCAAGGCGATTAAAGGGTTGGAATAATTGTTCGATTTGCTCGGGCGCCAAACCTGAACCTGCATCTTCAACGGCAATGCGAATACGACCCGGCACCCGCTCCTCGCAAGTTACCGTGACGCTGCCACCAACGCTGTTATATTTGATCGCGTTGGACAGCAAATTAATCAACACTTGTTTCACACGCGTGCGGTCGGCTTTTACAAAATGGCGCATACCTAGTGGTGGAAAAGTCACTCTGATACCGCGCTTGTGCGCTTGCGGTTCAATCATCGCCGCGCATTCCAGCATTACATCAGCAAGACCCATAGGCTCAAGTGAGAGCGATAATTTTCCTGATTCAATTAACGCGAGATCGAGAATTTCGTTGATCAATTCCAGCAGATACCAACCCGCTTGCAATATCTGGTCGATGCTGCGTTTTTGCGTGGCCGTTGGCGGTGGATTGCCCGACTCAATTAATTGTGCAAAACCTAAAATCGCACTCAGCGGAGTGCGCAATTCATGGCTCATGCTGGAGAGAAAATCGGATTTGGCAAGATTGGCTTTTTCTGCCACTGCCATCGCCTGGGTTAATTTCAACTCCGCTTGTTTGCGCTGGGAGTTGTCGGTGCCAATCAATAAATAACCGATCAAACCATCATCGTCATCGCGCAGCGGCGTAATCGATACTATCGCCGGAAAACGGCTGCCGTCTTTGCAAATGTAGGTGAGCTCGTAAATATCTTCAATGCCGCGCGATGCCTTGAACGCGAGCGCTTCAAAACCGGGTTTGATCTCCGTATTCAGCTCCAGGCTCAGCGCCTGCGCACGCTCCAGCTCCTCCTGAGGGTCATGAATATCGCTGGGGGTAATTTTATTGACGACATCGGCGGCAGCGTAGCCCAGTGTGCGCTCGGCGCCGATGTTAAATAACTGGATAATGCCGGTTTCATCAGTTGCGATAATGGAGAAATTTGCACTGTTCAAAATCGCATTTTGCAGGGCGCCAGTCTTCAACAGGGCCTGTTGCCGCTTGATTTCACTCATACTCTCTGCACTGCGTGTATTGGTTGGGGGAACAGCATTCTCTTCTGTATTCTTCATGTACCAATACCTAAAAATAAATGATTATTCAAATATAACCTGCAGGGAAAGTTGAAATTTGAACGCCTTCTCGAGGCAACCGCGAATAATCATGATTTTTTAAGGTGCTGTCTGTACGCTACCGAACATAT
Source organism: Cellvibrio fibrivorans (assembly GCF_031457055.1). Classification (NCBI taxonomy): domain Bacteria; kingdom Pseudomonadati; phylum Pseudomonadota; class Gammaproteobacteria; order Cellvibrionales; family Cellvibrionaceae; genus Cellvibrio; species Cellvibrio fibrivorans. The sequence continues at coordinate 10,244 of NZ_JAVDVX010000004.1, forward strand.
GAGAAAAATAAATACCGCGCTAAATAGACCTCCAAAAATACAAAAAGCCAGCAATTGCTGGCTTTTTGTATCTCCCGGCTGCGCGTTAACACATGTTAACAGCGCAACGCAGAGGGATAATTACTTCTTGGGGTAAGTAAAAATCACATTTACACGGCGATTATCTTGCTGGCCAGCAGCACTGGTGTTGTACGAGTAACGACGGCTTTTACCAAAACCTTCCGCGGTTAAACGTGAACGTTCAATACCTTCGTTAGCAACCAGATAATCCACCACATTTTGCGCGCGCTTCAGGGAAATTTCCTGTGCGAGTGCGGGCGTTGTTTGCAAATTAGCAGTGTGGCCTTCAACTGTTGCAGTCACAGTTTTATTTTCTTTCAAAAATTTTGCCACCTTGGCCAATTCACTGTGGTACTCAGGCTTAACATTGGCACTGTTGATATCAAACTCAACCAGCATGCCCATAGTTACGCGTGCTGCAGCTGGCGACAGGCCTTCAATATCATTGGCACAGGCGATCACGGTATTAATGCGACGGTTGGCGCGCTTGCCATCTTCAGTTGAATTATCCGCGATCGGACGGGTATCGCCGTAACCGACGGCAGAAACACGGTTGCTCGCAACGCGCTGCTCGCGCACCAAATAACTCATCACACTTTCAGCGCGGTCACGCGACAAGCGCTGATTCGCTTCCGGCGTACCGACGTTATCAGTGTGACCTTCAACAACAGCTGTTGTATCAGGATATTTTTTCAGGAAAGTGCCAACAACTGCCAGGCGCTCCAAATCTTCGCGCTGAATTTCGTCGTTATTAATTTCAAACTGGATATCCAGGACGCTGCAATATTCTTCCGTGAGTTTTTCACTGCGCTTGGTAACAGGCTCAGCCACTACGGCTCTTGCCGGTGCTGCATTTTGCTCGCCAAAGCGATAGAGCGCACCGAGCGAATACATGCTGATTTTGCCGTTGTTACCAATCACATCATTGATCGCATAACGCTCTGCTTCAAGGCGCATGGCAAATTTTTGGGTGAAGTCATATTGCAGACCGCCGCCCCATTTAAAATCGACGTCGCGTTCGCGGCGATGCTGATCGCTAACGACATAGCCGTTGCCACCTTGAAAACGGTCTTTCGCTTCATAGTAATGCGCACCAGCACGAGCAAAAGCTGATAATTTTTCCGTCATTGGCAATGAGCCAACTAAATCCAGGTTAAAACCTCGGGTTTTAGCGCGAGTCTTTAATGAGCCTTCCGGACCTTTTACTGCACGCGAACCGAATTGGCCTAAATCAAAATAACCGGCTTCTAGCGCAAAATTATCATTGAGGTGATACCCGGCAAACAATTTGTAGCCATTGTCGCGGTCATCATCAGTAAGCGATGTTAAACCACCGCCCATTTCATCAGTGGCAATCGCGCCATCGTTGATGCTTTCATGAGTTTGGCCGATGTTCAAACCACCATACCAATTCGAAGTAAGGTCGTATTTGTTGCCGTCTTGTGCCAACAGCAGCGGGCTAGCCACCATCGCTGCAAGGCTGATAGCCATTGCAAGACGAGTTGGTTTGAGGAACTGGCTGCGCGAATGAATTTGTGTGTTTGTGTGTTGCATGTGTAACTCCGGGAGATGTGCCGTCCATGATTGCGCAGGTTGCGCAGACTGACCTTAGGCTCATTAAGTTGAGCGGCTTCTTCGGTGGTCAGTATCGGAGTTTTTAAAGGCGGGGTCGGTGCGCTGGCATACGCTGACAGCGTTATTTTTAAAGAGTTGCAATGATCAGGCAGAAATTTTTACATTTTCTAATAATAGTGATTATGGATTAACGAACAATTTTTGCAAGCCATTGTGTGAGCGCTTCGTTTACGCGGGTTGGCTGCTCCAATGCAGAGAGATGGCCGCAGTTATCGATGATACTTAATTCTGCCCATTCAATTTCAGTCACCATTTCCTGATGCAAGCCTATAGGCGTAATCGCATCATCGCGTCCACATAACACCAGTGTAGGACAGTGGATAAAGGCCAGGGAGGGAATGCTATCGATACGACCTGCTATGGCGCGCTGCTGGCGAATAAAGGTTTTGTTGCCAAGGCTCATCGCCATATCGGTAATCATGCTCACCATCTCTGCGTCTGCCATGTGCTGAGGGTGTAATTGTTTGGGCATCAATTCTTCAATCACTGCCTGATAATTACTTTCCGCTTTCTCAATCGCAATACTGCGATTTTCCAATGCAGTGGGAGTATCTGGCCGCGCACTGGTATCAAGGAGCGCCAAAGCCAGAATCCGCTCCGGCGCCTGGCGCATAATTTCCAGCGCAACGTAACCACCCATCGACAAACCGGCCAATGCAAATTGCCCCGCTGGGGCACTGGCTAAAACGTCAGATGCCATTTCAGCAATGGTGTGTCCTTTGGTTAAATCACCCACAGAGACACGTGCAATGTCCGCCAACCCGGAAGCCTGGTGTTGCCATAGACGTGAATCATTGACCAAGCCAGGCAATAAAACGAGATGCGGACATTGAGTGGTTAACATGTATTTCTCCAGCACGATTAAGAATAAATGGACAAGGAATTATTTAACTCGCATGTCATTCTTGACCGATTTAACGCCTTCGACTGAACGCGCAATGGTCGCTGCTCTATTAATGTCGCTTTGTGAGCTGACAAAGCCACTCATCTGCACAACACCTTTAAAAGTTTCCACATTAATTTCGGTAACTTTTAATTCTTTGTCTTCCAATATCGCCGCTTTGACTTTATTGGTGATCACCGTATCGTCAATATATTCACCTGTGCTTGATTGTTTGGAGGTCGATGCACAACCAACAATTGTCGCCAACAACATTGCCGCTAAAAAAGCAATGCCAAAAAATTTGAAAGTAGATTGATTAAACGTATTCATTATGAACTCCAAAATTGATTAATAGTATTTCGTATAGTATGTCGTATTGAAGTCTGATGATTTAACACCAACAATTCTGTTCGCCAGAACACAGAGAGTGTAAAAAGGCAAAGATTAGCAGCCAATTATTATGTGCGGTTGCGCACCGACAGTAATTGGTACGGACGACAAACTAAAGCTGTTAATCACTAACCACTGGTCATTAACACCCATGCGGTTCCACCGGCAGGATGCAGGTCGCATACGCTCAATGCATGTCAATGGAATGGTAATGTGTTGTGTCATGGAAATGAGTACAGTGCGGTAAGAAACACTCTTCACTGTACACACGGAGGTAATCTGACCACACCAGGCCGGAGTGCCGGGCGCAGCGATGCAGCAGGTGTCAAAGGGCTTGGCATTAGCCGGTCAGTTTCTTTTTTTACCACGGCGTAACATTCACAGCTTAGATGTTCAAGTTGAGCGCGATCCAACACAGTAATTTGTCCGCGCGAATATTCGATTACGCCCAATTTTTGTAATTTGCCAGCGGCCTCAGTTACGCCTTCACGCCGCACACCTAGCATATTGGCAATAAGTTCTTGCGTCATGGTCAAGCGATTCGTTGGTAAACGATCAAGCGACAGTAGCAGCCAGCGACAAAGTTGTTGATCAATAGAGTGATGGCGATTGCATACCGCCGTTTGCGCCATTTGGGTAATTAGCGATTGTGTGTAACGCAAGAGCAACATCAGCATTTCACTGTGGCGATTAAATTCTTCTTTAAATTTGTGTGCGAGCAAACGATAGGCATAACCACCACTTTGGATAATGGCTCGGCTCGGCGTGCTTTCACCGCCCATAAATAAAGCAATGCCAATAATACCTTCCCGGCCGACCACAGAAATTTCAGCCGATGCGCCATTTTCCATCACGTACAAAAGGGACACTATGCAATCAATGGGAAAATACACATGGCGCATGGTATCGCCCGATTCGTAAAGCACTTTGCCTAAAGGTAAGGCTACCAGTTCAAGGTTGGGCGTTAGTCGCGCGTGCACCTCGTGGGGTAAGGCAGCAAGCAGATGATTGATCTGTGGTTTAGGCGGTTGAGGCATAGTTAATTCTCCAAGTGATGATAGTGAGCTTCCAAGTGCGCGAATAATACGGCAGCGCTAATGCTCGCTATGTACGCTATCGAACAGACTACTCCCAATTGACTGGCAGCAGTTTTTTAATTCAATTAAAGAGAGAAAAAAATGGCTGGAATGATTGGATTTATGCTCGTTATTGTTGGTGCTATCGGTTTTGCGTCGTCTTACGGCTGGAGTGGACTGTTCGGATTTTTACTCACGGCAATTATTATCGCGCTACTTTTACGCGCCAGAAAGCTACGCCGCATTTGATCCTCGACTGTTTTCGCCATCGACCTATTGAGTGCCCCCGCACTGGCGGTCACCAAAAAAAGCCTTAAAGGCATTTGGCACAATGCAAAGCGGTCGCTATGCTTATAAGAAGGTTACAGCAGTGCATTGCAACCTTGCGCGACCAAAAGATCCTTCCTTTACCTATCAGCGGAGAATCATTATGAGCAAGTCACACGACACCAAAAAAGAAGGCAAAAAACCTGCCACCAAAACCGCGAAAGAAAAGCATGATGCCAAAAAGGCAAAAAAAATCGAGCAAGCCCACAGAGAGTTTTAATACTCAACCATATTTTTCGATTATGAAAGAAATCAGGCTAATGCATTTGCATTAGCCTGTTTTTTTATAGCGAAGATTTTTACCCTATATGCTTTGTAATGTTGCCTTTTTATAACAGTTCCTGGCTTATAAGGGCTCCAGCGCGAAGGCGGCCAAATCTGATGCATCCAGATACGAGAGCCGATCATAGCCGTTGGTTGCCAGTGCGGTTACATACACATGTTCAGCAAAAGCAGCCTTTCCTCCAGCAACACAAACACCTAACAATTGCGCGGGCGAAAATCCCTCGCGGTAAATGCTATTGCTATCGCGCGTGTAATTATCCGCATTGCCAATCACCATGCCACTGGCATTGGTAAAGCCTTGTTGCAATGCATCATTGCAGGTGCCTTTTTTCACCACAAAACTAAAGGTTGCAAAATTGTGTGGATGATAGGCGCGGAAGGCAACTTCAATATTGGCATTAGGCGGATAAGGCACAAAGCCACAGCAGTCAGACGAAACTTCGCTGCCATTCACTTTGATTTTATAAATCGTCGCTTCACAGCGTTGGTTATCCACACGTGCACTCATGGTAAAGCCATCGGCATTGGCACCGTTCACTAACAAATACTCATCCGGTGCATCGATGGAAGGCGCAAAGCTGGTGTAGTGCGGCACTTGGAAAATGTGTTTTGGAATTACTGCCAATTTGTTGCCGTTGACATCAAACAATTCCAGCACAAATTCGTACAGGCCATCGGCAAATTGTGTTGAATCCACGCTCGCCGTAATGGTGTTTTGATCCCAGAGCGGGCTCAACTCCGGCGCATTAACCGGATTGGATGCCGGAAATGCAGGCGGGATTATGTATAAATCATCCTGGCCGTTGAGCGATACCGGACCCAACTTAAAGGTATTCTGTCCAAAATGTTTATGGTTAAGTGCATCAAAATATTCATAGGTATAGGCCTTGTGTAGCGCCTGGCCTTTATGCAGAGACATTAGCGCAATTGCAGGTGAATTGGACAAATCCGCATTGCGCAATTGACGATAACTCCAGCGATAATAGTACATGCCATTCGCGGGCAAACCACTGCCAAATTGCACAACAAAATTGAGTGTGCCACCAAACGGCCGGCGATAATTATCCAGCGCACTGCTGCCACCGGTCATAAACACATCGGTCAAACCCACATGGTTAAATAATTTCCCCTGGATCACCGAGTATTGATCAGCCTGTTTGATATGGTTAACGCTTGCGCTGGAACCAATGGTTTTAATCCACACAATATCGCCATCAATGACATCATTACATTCCCAGCGCACACGCGGATCGGTAACGCGGATTGTGACTGAACTGCCGCACAGATAATCCCAATAAGTATTGCAAGGCACCGAGGGTTTATAAACGGTTGTCCAGACACCATTGATTAAATATTCCACCCAAAAATACAAATCCGGTTTGTCACCATCATTCCAATAATGGAAAGTGACATCAAAGGCGCCGTTCAAATCGGTATAAGCCAAAGCGACTTGGTCGTAGCGGTAAAAATACGGCCACAGCCAGGAGACATGGCAAAAATAGGGATGGAAAAGCGCAAAGTTTTCGATCAGCGCCTGGCGGATCGCTGCAACCTTGCCGGAATTTAATTGGCTGAGAATTTTTGGTGACGACAACAGCACCGACTGCGCTGCACTTAACGCTTCAGGTGCAGCGCGTAGATTTGACGAATCATTTACTGCCGTTTTTTGCAGCGCTGCCAGCGCCGACGAGCGCACTGGAAATTCAGATACCGCATCAAACTGGAAGCGCGGCGGTAGCGGTTGTGGATTCAGCTCAGTTGCCACCGGGCCGATAGGATCAAACGGCTCAGGTTCCGGAATCGGAAATGGCCATTCCGGCCGGATAACAATTTCCGGAATTTTAGCGATGATGCGATCCGGAATTTTTTGTATCCACCAGCGGATGCGGTCAACTTCGCATATATGTACACGCGCATGGCAAATGCCGCGATCTTGCGTGAGCGTACCGAGCGAAAAATTTTTAATGACGCGCCCGCGCACCCGGCAGGAGCGACGCAACCAAAGCAGCGGATAATCGCGGGGAATTAACACCGGGTTGAGAAGCCCTTCGCGGTTGAAATCCAACACCACTTCAAAAGGTTTGAAACGCTCAAGCTCAGCGATAGTGGCAATGTCATCTATCGCTTTATCACCTGCAGGAGCGACCAACACTTTATACAAGCGCGGGTTCGCGCCCGCCGTTTTAAACTCCACGGCTTCACCGCGCACGGCGGTTTTTTCCAGCAACTTACCGCTGCGGGAAAACAAAAAAGCAACCAGGGGAATATCTTCCTCCGGTTTTCCATCGAACCTAAGCGGAATAACAAGATTGTCAAATGATGTGTTCATGAAAAAATCCTCTCAAGAAAAATGTTGGCCTTAATAAGCAAGGCGTAAAACACATTTACGTAGTGAGGAAAATTGCTGTATTCGCCAGCCGGATAAATGCTTCACCGCAGCTTTCCCAAAAGGAAAACCACGCTGCACTACAAAGGCGCGACGAATAAGAAAGATAAAAAACACTAACCGGCAAATTTCCTTTTACGACTGGTGAATGGTTCCACAGCCACTGGAAGTATCTCCTCTGGCGCTTCATCCCTGGTGCATCTGCGGAAGCGCCTTCATCCCAAAGGCAACGACTACCACACACTGTGATGCTAAGCCTCCATACACACAGAAAGCTGTGATTTATTCATATCCCGTTCGGGTAATTAATCACAGTAAACAGCGCTCTTTTTTCACCGCCATCGCTTGCAGAGAAAGAGAATAATTTGAGGTAAGGGCAAAACGCCTTTCACTAGCAAGGAGGCAAGTTTTGTTCTTTAATCCCATTAATCTTTTTAGGAGAAGGACCATGTCAGAAGATAAATCAGTAGATACCAAAATCGATGAATCTGCCACTAAAGAGCGTCGCGATTTTTTGCGCAACTCAGTGCTGGCAGCAGGTGCGGTGGCTACGTTGGCGGTAGCGGAATCTGCCAGCGCGCAAACCTGCTATGACGCGGGTGGCAATGTGATAAAAGCCACCGGCACTCAGGTTATCGATGTCGCCTTTAATAGCAGTGACTTGGTAATGGATGATTTGTACAGTGTCATCAAACAGCTAGGCAAGCTGACCGGCTGCTTAAATTGCGGCTTTAACGGTTTTGATTTACGTTTTCGCATCAATCCGGTAATTCGCCTGGATACACGTATTCCCGCTGCTGCAACCCTGTCACAACGCTAAGCCTTTTTTTGCGCCGGTAAGTGCCCAGCGCATTTATCGGCGCGATCAATGTCGGGAGAAGGAAATGCTGCCACAAAAATCACTGCGCAAACTCGGTGTAGGGATTAATTATCACTGGGATTTTCAAGATCTCATCTACACTCACCTCGACCGTATCGATTACATCGAAGTAAGCCCGGACATTTTTTGCGAAGAAGTTATCGCAGCAAACAACAGCCGTCACTTTCAGCTGGATACGCGTAAATTGCAGGACGCACTCGCACTGGGGCGCAAATGCCCGGTGATTGTACATGGACTCGGTTTATCGCTCGGTTCTGCCAGTGGTTGGAATGCTGACTATTTAACGATGCTCGACAATTACGAGGAACAACAACCTTTTTGTTGGCACAGCGAACATCTGGGTTTTACTCTGGTAAAAAATCCGGATGGATCGGAAGACCATGCTGGCTTGCTGTTGCCAATGCCGTTTACAGCAGAAGCATTGGATTTACTTTGCCCGCGCATCCAACATTTGTGTACACGTTACAGCGCACCTTTCCTGATCGAGAACACCACCTATTATCTGCCGCATTTTTCCAGCCATGCACAGGCTTGGGATGAAATTGATTTTTTAAACCAACTACTCGCCCGCACAGATTGCGGACTCTTACTCGATTTATATAATTTTTATTGCAACGCGATCAATTTTGGCTTTGATCCTTACGCGGCATTGGCCCGTTTACAGTTTGATCGTGTGATAGAAATTCATATTGCCGGTGGCGTTACTCATGAGGGTTTTCTATTGGATGTACACAGTAGTGAAGTGCCGGAAGAAGTATGGGCGCTGCTCGAATGGATTTTGCCGAAGTTGCCCAATCTTTGTGCCATCACCTATGAGTTACTTGAACAAGCATTGCCGCTAATGGGCGAGGCTCGCATTATCGCGCAATTGGATCGCTGCAAATCCCTGTGGAATTATTATCTGGATTGCCGCAAGGAGTTGGACAATGTCGCTGCTTGATGTACAGCGCAGTCTGGTGGGTTTGACGCGCGGCTCAATGGGTGCGTATGAAAATGCCCTTCAGCTCACACCGGGTGAGCAGGAATGGTTAACGCAGATTCTGGATTCAAAAGGGTTGCAGGTTACCCAGCAAATTCAGCAGTGGTGGCGCATGAGCCGCGTATGTTCAACTGCCCCCCTGACAATAGAATTACTCAAACGCACTGGCCTTACCGACGTGATTGTTGAATACATCACTAACCAACCAGTACGCACCTTATTTTTTGCGGCGGAGCTGGAACAGTTTAAACAATTTTTAGAAAACCACGCACAGGTCGATACCACTACTAAAACGCTGATTGCATTTGAAGCGGGCATAAAATCCGCTAGCCAACTGGCGTCTGCCAATTTAACGACACCGACTTTTTCACTATCGCTCAAATTTGAACAGAATCCGCTCGAACTTTTTACCGCCCTGCTCACGGGAACGCCGTTGCCCTCCGCAGATTCCCAAGGGTTTCAACTTGTTGTTGATTCAACTCTGGAGACGTTATGGCGCTGCTATCGCAACGGCGCCATCTCAACACATTCGCCTTATGAACAAGTTGCCGCCCGATAACACTGGGGGTACGCCAGCGAACAGACTATCTCTCCGCCAAAAATTACAATGAAATCTGTCTATCACAACGAGCAATACATCATGAACACTACAAAAATAATTGCCATCGCCCTGCTTGTCCTTGGCATATTAGGTTTAGCTTACGGCGGATTCAGTTATACCAAAGAAACTCACGAGACCAATATCGGGCCGCTGAAGCTGAGCGTTAAAGAAGAGCAACGGGTCAACATTCCCATTTCATTGGGTATTGGCTGCTTGTTGTTTGGCAGTTTGTTGTTGGTATTGCGCAATAAATTTTAATTCTCCGCCTCGCCAGAGCGCGTACGCCGTGCGCGCAATAGAATAAAATCCAATCTTGTTAACAACACCTCTATGCGCTATCACCCCGGATAGCCTACACTTCGCTCACCAGTCATTTTCTGGTTGAATAAAAAACTACACCTCCTATCGCTTCCAATTAATATCCGGGTTTTATTGAATGCACCAATTCATGTGGATACTTGTGCTGGCAATTATTGCCGGTGTTGCCAACGCTCAAGCTCCTGCAAATCCCGCCCCACAGACCTTGGTTGTGACGCATAAACTCCCCGATTTTGGCGATTTAAAACGCAAAACCTTCGAGCAGCAGGTTATTCAATTGGCACTGGAAAAAACCCAGAAAAAAGTCGGTGCATTTGAGATGGTGCCTGTGAACGTCATTTCCCGCACCCATGCCATAGCTGCACTCAGCCAAAACCTCTACCAAAATTTTGTGATGGTACTCAGCTACGAAGATGCGCTGGTAGAGAGCGGCAACCTTATCTATATTCCGTTTCCCGTCGAGTTAGGTGCGCTGAGTTATCGCATCTGCTATGCCAATAAAAAATTCACTACGCAAGTGCAGCAGATTGAAAATTTAAGTCAGCTTAAACACTACAAAATGGGTGTGGGCGCCGGTTGGCTGGATGCAAAAATTTTACAGCACCACGGCGTGCCGATTGTGGAGGGGAGCAATATCACCGGCCTGTTCCGTATGACCCAAGCCGGCCGCGCTGATCTATTCTGCCCCAGTCCGACCGAATATTTTCATGAGTTGAAGACGGCCAAAATATCCGATCTTCAATTGGAAAATAAACTCGCCCTCTATTATCCCCTGCCTAAATTTTTGTTTAGTCACAAGAGCAATCAAGTACTGATGGATCGCCTCAAAGAAGGTATTGAGATCGCCTATAAAGATGGCTCTTATCAACATTTATGGCGCGCAGCGCATGAGGAAGATTTAAAGCGCGCAAAACTGGACGAACGCCATTTTATTAACATGGACAATCCTTTTATTACGACACTGAAGGATGATTACAAACAGTATCTGTTCAATCCGCTTACATATTGAATTGATCGACCACCAGCCGGTGCTCGCCATCAAACACCGGCAGGCACCACCCCTATCTGCAAAAAAACCCTCCTCTCTGTAACCAAACGTCGGGAAATGTAAAAAGCATTGCGGGCTTATTCCTTGCATACTAGCCTCACAACTTAATGCGCCACGTTTCAATTGCTGGCTTTTCAACAGAAAGATTGCACCAGCAACATAAGCCGATTGTTTACTAAAAGAATTGCTTCAAATTAATCAACTGATGGATATGTTCATGTTTGCGTCTGTAAATCGTTTGTCGCGCGGCCAGCGCTGGTTGGCGGCTATCGCTGTGGTTCTCGTCTTGCTACTGGTGTGGTTTTTTGGTGTGCGTAAACCAGCGGAAAAACTACCGCCGCCACCGAATCCCTGGATGGGACCAACGCCGGTGCATGTGGTGAAGGCAACCAAAGAAGATTTGAAAGTGCATATAAAAGCGATTGGCAACGTAGCGCCACTCAATACGGTGACAGTGCGCAGCCGCGCCGATGGGCAATTGCTGCGAGTGTTGTTTGAAGAGGGGCAGCAGGTGAAAGCAGGCGAGTTATTGGCCGAGATCGACCCGGCGACTTATAAAGTCCAACTGGATCAAGCGGAAGGGACGCTGCAAGAAACCCGCGCGCAGTTAAAAAATGCGGAAGAAGACTTACGTTTATACGAACAACTGCTGACCAAAAATTCCATCGCCAAACAACAGTATGACAAGCAGGTTTCGCTGGTAGAGCAATTGCGCGGCACACTGAAAAATCATACCGCACAGCTGGATGACGCGCGCCTGCAGCTGTCTTATACACGCATCACCGCCCCCATTACCGGGCGCTTGGGCTTGCGCCGGGTAGATGTGGGTAATCTGGTAAAAACCGGCGATGCCAACGGCTTAGTGACTATCACCCAAACCCAGCCGATTGCGGTCTCTTTCACCATACCGGAAAACCAATTGGTGGCCGTGCGTGGTGCATATTTGGCCGCTGAAAAAGCCTCTACCGCGTTACCGGTTGAAGCCTGGGATCGCACTGAGCAGAGTTTATTGGCCACCGGCAAACTCACTACACTCGATAACCAAATCGATACCGCCACCGGTACCCTGCGCTTGAAAGCCCAGTTCGACAACACCGACGACAGCCTCTTCCCCAATCAATTTGTGAATGCGCGCCTGCACTTGAGCACACTTGATGGCGCTGTGACCATTCCTATCGATGCAGTGCAATACGGGTCCAAAGGGACTTATGTGTATGTAATTGAAGAAGGCAAAGCCAAAATTCGTCCGATTAAATTGGGCTCACTTGAAGGTCCGCGCACCTCCGTATTGGAAGGTTTGACCGAAGGTGAGCAGGTGGTGTTGGAGGGGATCGACCGCCTCTGGGAAGGCAAAGAAGTGAAGGTGATGGAATAACGTAGGTTGCTGCGGGCCGCGCAGGCTGAGGAACGAACCTCAACGTGACCATCTCGCCACCTGCACCGAAACTCTATTCAAAGCTCCATTTGGTTTTTGGTGGGCGCGGCGAGATGGATATGTTGCGGTTCGCAGGCTCAGCCTGCGCGGCCCGCAGCAACCTAAAAAGCGCCCTGTTTGAAGTTTCTTATTAATTAGAGATAACCAATGAGTTTGTCCCGCCCCTTTATTTTGCGCCCCGTCGCCACTTCGCTGGTGATGCTGGCGCTATTACTTGCCGGAATTCTGAGCTACCGCCTGTTGCCGGTCGCCGCCTTGCCGCAAGTGGATTACCCGATTATTCAGGTGTTCACCTTTAACCCCGGCGCCAGCCCCGATGTGATGGCGCGCACCGTGACCGCACCGCTGGAGCGCAGCCTCGGGCAGATTCCCGGTTTGAAGCAAATGTCGTCCACCAGCTCCACCGGAGCTTCCATCATCACCCTGCAGTTTTCGCTGGAAGTGGATTTGGGAGTGGCTGAGCAGGAAGTGCAGTCGGCCCTGAACACGGCGAATAACCTGCTGCCGAATGATCTGCCCACCCCGCCGATTTATCGCAAAGTAAATCCCGCTGATGCACCGATCATGACTCTTGCCGTTACCTCGGCGAGCCTGCCCTTGCCGGAAGTTTACGATCTGGTGAACTCGCGCATGGCGCAAAAACTGGCGCAATTGCCGGGTGTGGGGATGGTTACTCTAGCGGGTGGCCAGCGCCCGGCGATCCGTATCAAGGTCAACCCCAATGCACTCGCCAATACCCAGATGAGCCTTGAGCAGGTGCGCAACGCCATAGTCGCCGCCAATACCAACCAACCCAAAGGCAGCTTCGACGGCGCGCAGCGCTCCACCATGCTCGACGCCAATGACCAGATGCGCTCAGTTGAGGAATACCGCGATTTACTCATCAGCTGGCGCGATGGCTCACCCCTGCGCTTGGGCGATTTGGCGACCGTAGAAAACGGTGCTGAAGACCGCTTCCTCGCCGCCTGGGCCAATGATCAACCGGCGGTGCTGATCAATATCCAACGCCAGCCCGGCGCCAACGTAATTGATGTGGCGGACAGCGTACAAAAACTGCTGCCACAACTCACTGCGACATTACCGGCAGCGGTGAATGTGGCCATGCTCAGCGACCGCACACACAGCATCCGCGCCTCGATTCGCGATGTGCAAAAAGAACTGATTTTTGCGATCTGCCTGGTGGTAGCCGTTACTTTCGTCTTCCTGCGCTCGGTGCCCGCCACCATTATCCCCAGCCTCGCGGTGCCACTCTCCTTGGTCGGCACTTTTGCGGCTATGTACTTCCTCGACTTCTCGATCAATAACCTGACCTTGATGGCACTCACTATCGCCACCGGATTTGTAGTTGACGACGCGATAGTGATGCTCGAAAACGTTGCCCGCCACCGCGAGCAGGGCGAATCGCCGATGAATGCGGCGCTCAAGGGCGCGGGAGAAATTGGTTTTACGCTGGTATCACTGACGATTTCATTGATCGCCGTGCTGATTCCGCTGTTGTTTATGGGTGATCTGGTCGGGCGATTGTTTCAGGAATTTGCGATTACGCTGGCAGTGGCGATTGGTATTTCGCTGCTGGTCTCGCTCACCCTCACCCCCATGATGTGCGCGCGTATGCTCAAACACGCACCGGTGCACAACGACGCCCAACCGGACTTTATGGAGCGGTTGATCACCAGCTACGGGCGCGGTTTGGATAAAGTTCTGCAACACCAAACGGCGGCTATGGCGGTAATGATAGGCACCGTGTTGCTCACCGCTGGCCTCTACCTCGCCGTGCCCAAAGGCTTTTTTCCAATTCAAGACAGCGGTGTGATTCAAGCTGTAACCGAAGCGCCGCAGGATACCTCCTTCAGTGCCATGGCCGAGAAGCAGCAAGCCTTGGCGGAATTGATTCTCAAAGATCCGGATGTAGAAGGGCTTTCATCGTTTATCGGTGTGGACGGCAGCAATATCACCCTCAACTCTGGCCGTTTGCTGATAAACCTCAAGCCCCACCACGAGCGGGATGCGAGCGCGAGCGACATCATCGACAGGTTGCGGGAACAGATCAAAGGCGTCGCCGGTGTTACCGCCTGGTTCCAGCCAGTGCAGGAATTGAGTATCGAAGATCGCGTCAGCCGCACCCAATACCAATTCAGCCTGACCACGCCGGATTCCGCATTATTGGATGAGTGGGTACCGCGCGTGCTGGAACGTTTGCGGCAGGAACCGGCGCTCGCCGATATCGCCGCCGATTTACAAAACCGTGGCCTGCAAGCTTATGTGGAAATTGATCGCGACGCTGCCGCGCGCCTCGGTGTACGCGTGAGTGATATCGCCGGTGCGCTGCAAACTGCTTACGGGCAACGACAGATCGCCACCCTGTTTACCCAAGCGAATCAATATCGTGTGGTGCTGGAAGTCGATCCGGATTACGCCCAAGGCTTGAAAGCGCTGGAAAATACCTACGTCGCCAGCAGCTCCGGCAAACCGGTCGTGCTAACCACCCTCGCCAAAATCACCCAGCGCCCGGCGCCGCTGTTGATCAATCACCAGAGCCAATTTCCTTCAACAACTATTTCCTTCAATCTCGCGGGCGATGCGTCCCTCGGTGAAGCAATCGATGCGATTGAAGCTGCGCAGGCCGAGTTGGATTTGCCCGCCGCCTTGGAACTCCGCTTCCAAGGCGCCGCCGAGGCGTTCCGTGCATCGCTGAGTAATACGCTTTGGTTGGTGCTGGCGGCGATTGTGACTATGTATATCGTGCTGGGGATTTTGTACGAGAGTTTTATTCACCCTGTGACCATTTTGTCCACCCTACCCTCGGCAACTGTAGGTGCTCTGCTCGCCTTATTGCTGACCGGCCAACCGCTGGATTTGATTGCAGTGATCGGGGTGGTACTGCTGATCGGCTTGGTGAAAAAGAACGGCATTATGATGGTGGACTTCGCGCTCGAAGCCCAACGCAGCCTCGGCCTCAGCCCGCGCGAGGCGATTCATCGCGCCGCGTTAATGCGCTTCCGCCCGATTTTAATGACCACCCTCGCCGCCTTGTTCGGCGCCATACCACTCATGCTCGCCAGCGGTTCCGGCGCGGAATTGCGCCAGCCTTTGGGTTTGGTGATGGTGGGCGGGTTGCTGGTAAGTCAGGTGTTAACCTTGTTTACCACGCCAGTGGTGTATTTGTTTTTTGATCGTTGGGTTGGCAGGCCAACTGCAAACGAATTCTCCGAGGAGGCACAAACGTAGGTTGCCGGTGAGGAACGAACCGCAACATGACCATCTCACCGCGCCAACCAAAAGTCAAATGGAGCTTTGAATCAGGTTTCAGTGCAAGCGGATATTTGGTCATGTTGCGGTTCGCAGGCTCACCAGCAACCTACGGTAAAACATCATGTTTATCGCAGATCCTTTCATAAAACGCCCCGTCGCCTCCAGCTTGCTGGCGGTTGGTATCGTCCTGCTCGGGCTGCTGGCTTGGCGAATGCTGCCGGTCGCCCCGCTGCCGCAGGTGGATTTCCCTGCCGTGCAGATTCAGGCGAGCCTGCCCGGCGCCAGCCCGGAAAGCATGGCATCAACTGTTGCGACACCACTGGAACGCGCGCTCGGCAGTATTCCCGGCGTGACGGCGATCAACTCCAACTCGACCCAAGGCTCAACCTTTATCTGGGTGGAATTCACCCTCGACCGGGACTTGGATTCCGCCGCGCGCGATGTGCAAGCCGCACTTAACGCCGCCCGTGGCCAGTTGCCTGCGGGTATGCCGGGCAATCCGGGTTATCGCAAAATCAGCCCCTCGCAAGCGCCGATAATGGCGCTCGCACTCAGTTCGCCTAACCTCTCACCCGCAGCTCTGTATGACTCAGCCGCGACCATACTGGCGCAAAAACTGTCGCAGATTAAAGGCGTCGGCCAAGTGGGAATCGACGGCGCTTCCCTGCCCGCCGTGCGCATCCAACTCAACCCCAATGCCCTCGCCAATTACGGCATCGCCCTGGATGAAGTGCGCAACGCGGTCGCTAACGCCAATGTGATGCGCCCGATTGGCATGCTCGAAGAAAATGACACCCGCTGGCAGGTGCATACCAATGAAAGCCTGCGTTCAGCCAAGGATTACCAGACCCTCGTGATCCGCTACGGCGACGAAGGCGGTGTCGTGCGTCTGCAGGATGTTGCTACCGTTACCGATTCAGTCGAGAACCGCTACACCGATGGTTTCCACAACCAAAGTTCAGCGGTGACCCTGACCGTTAGCCGTCAGACCGGTGCCAATATCGTTGAAACCATCGACGCGATTAACGCCCAACTGCCCGCGCTGCGCGCCCTTATGCCCGCCGATACCCAACTCAAAGTAGTAATGGATCGTTCACCCGGCATCCGCGCCACGCTCAAAGAAGCGCAGATCACCTTGGTGCTTTCAGTCTTGTTAGTGGTCGGCGTGGTCTGGGTATTTCTCGGCAGCGCCCGCAGCGCGCTTATCCCGAGCCTTGCAATTCCGGTGGCGATTATCGGCGCCTTTGCGGTCATGTATCTCTACGGATTTTCGCTCAACAATTTGTCGTTGATGGCACTGATTGTCGCCGCCGGATTAGTCGTGGACGATGCAATCGTGGTGTTGGAAAATATCAAACGCCATATCGAGCGCGGCCTTTCACCCTTTCAAGCCGCGATTCAAGGCACGCGCGAAGTGGGCTTTACGCTGCTGGCGATGAATATCACGCTGGTGGTGGTCTTTATCTCGATTTTATTGATGGGCGGCGTGGTGGAAAAACTCTTCCGCGAATTCTCCATCACCCTCGCCGCCGCGATGATTATTTCGCTCGCGGTGTCACTCAGCCTCACACCCGCGCTCTGCGCGCAACTTCTGAAAGCCGAGCCGAAAAAAGAACATAAACCCGGTATTTTTGATGACATCAAAAACGGCTATTCCATCGCCCTGGATTGGGCACTGCGCCATAGCCGTATTGTGTTGTTGATTCTCGCGGGTGTAATCGGGATTAATATTTACCTCTACGTCGCGATTCCCAAAACCATGCTACCCGAGCAAGACACCGGCCAAATGACAGGCTGGATTCGCGGCGACGACGGCTTTTCGTTCCAATTGATGCAACCGAAAATCCAGCAATTCCGCCAACTCCTGTTAGCTGATCCAGCGGTTGAAGATGTATTCGGCGCGAGCGGTGGCGGCAACGGCGTGAGCAATGCCTGGATGCGTATCAGCCTCAAACCCATGGCCGAGCGCGGCGTGTCAGTTCATGAAGTGGTGGACAGATTGCGTCGCCAAATGCCGAGCATTCCCGGCGCTATGTTGATGATCGGCCCGGATCAGGACATCCGCCTCAGCTCGCCCTTTAGCCGCAGCGAACAGGAACTCATGTTGCTCGCCGATGACTTAAAACTGTTGCACAAATGGGCCGCAAAAATCACCACGGCGATGGAAAAAATGCCGGAGCTGACCGAGATCGACGGCGTAAAAGAAGAAGGCACCCAGCAAGTCGTACTGACCATTGACCGCGAAGCAGCGCAGCGCTTAGGCGTGAACATGAACGCGGTCGCCAGCATGCTCAACAATTCCTTCTCGCAGCGGCAAGTCTCCACCATGTTCGACGAGATGAATCAATACCGAGTGGTGATGGAACTGGAGCCCGGCTACACCGCAACGCCCGCTGTACTAGAACAACTGCAAGTTATCACTAACGATGGCAAACGCGTTCCGCTTTCGACTTTTTCCAGTTTCAATTACGGTTTGGCCGAAGACCGCGTGCGCCATAGCAATCAATTTGCATCCGAGAGTATCGGTTACGGCGTAGCGGAAAATTACACCGAAGAACAAGCCCGCGCCGCAATCGAAAATAAAATCGCCGAGCTGATGGTTCCTAAAGAAGTCTACCTCGCACCCGCTGGCAGCAGTCGCCCCGGTTGGGGCCCGAGCACACCTGGCATGGCGCAAGATCCGGCGGTATTAATTGCCTGTGTATTGCTTGCGGTCTATTTAATTCTGGGGATTTTGTACGAGAGCACCATTCACCCGCTCACGATTTTATCGACGCTGCCTTCAGCGGGAATCGGCGCATTGCTCGCATTGCGCTTGAGCGATACGCCTTTTAGTTTGATCGCTATGCTCGGTTTATTTTTATTGATCGGCATAGTGATGAAAAACGCAATTCTGATGATCGACTTCGCGTTGGAGTTGGAGCGAAAAGAAGGATTGTCATCGCGCGACTCCATTTTCCAGGCCGCTCTCCTGCGCCTGCGCCCGATCATGATGACCAACCTCGCCGGCCTGCTCGGTGCGCTGCCGTTAATTCTCAGCTTTAACGAAGGCTCCGAACTGCGCACCCCACTCGGCATTACAATCATCGGCGGCCTCGCTGTCAGCCAATTGCTTACCCTATTTACGACGCCGGTGGTGTATTTGTATATGGAGAAGGTGCGGAATTGGGGGTTAGGGAAAAACGCAGGGCAACTCCCAAAAGCCGATGCAGATTTTTTAATGGAGCGCCCGGACATCATTGCGGACGAAGGGCGATTCAAACCGTGAAATTTATAACGAAATAAGCTTTACCTGACAATCAGCCCGCATCAGACGGGCGCATAAAACCAATAACACTTACTGTCGACGACAAGAGAACACCACCATGAAACTATCAGTTACCCGCTGGTTGCAAGTCTCCAGCCTGCTTGTGCTCAGCTTGGGAATTTCGCAATTCTCACTCGCAGCAGAACTACCTTTACAGGCACAATCAATTCAAGCATATGGACGCGATGCAACCTCTCTCAACGGCGAATGGAAAATCATCGTCGATCCTTACGAAAACGGTTACTACAACTATCGCTACGAACCGTTTGACCAGCAGGAAAATCCGTCCGTTAATGCGTTCTTTACCGATTCAAAACAAAAAACACCCTCGGATCTGATTGAATACGATTTCGATAAAGCAGACACATTGCAAGTGCCCGGTGATTGGAATACCCAAAAAGAAAAACTCTATTACTATGAAGGTAGCGTTTGGTATCGCAAAAAATTTGATGCACCCGCTGCGAAAAAAACCGATCGCCAGTTTATCTACTTCGGTGCAGTAAACTATCGCGCCGATGTGTATTTAAACGGTAAAAAACTCGGTGTACATATCGGTGGTTTTACGCCTTTCCACTACGAAGTAACCGGAAAATTAAAACCTAAAGACAATTCATTAATTATTAAAGTAGATAACAAACGCCATGCCGATGCCGTACCCACACTCAACACCGATTGGTGGAATTACGGCGGCATTACCCGTGAGGTAAAACTCTTTAATGTCCCGCGCACCTTTATCCGCGATTACAAAATCGCACTCACCTCATTGGAGCAAAAAACCGTAACCGGTGCTGTGTTATTGGATGGTGCAAAAGGTGGTGAAAAAATCCAGCTGCGATTACCTGAATTAAATATCAAACAAACACTCACCGCCGATAAAAACGGCAGCGCCAGTTTTTCATTCGCAGTACCCGATGCACAACTCTGGTCACCGGAAACGCCAAAACTCTATTCCGTACAAATCAGCAGCGGCAGCGACAAGTTAACTGACAACATTGGCTTACGCACCATCACCACCCAGGGCAAACAATTATTGTTGAACGGCAAACCGCTTTTCTTGCGCGGCATTTCAGTGCATGAAGAATATTCTGCCGATGGCGGCGGCCGCGTGAGTCATGCCAAAGAAGCGCAAACATTATTGGGCTGGGCAAAAGAGTTAAATGCAAATTTTGTGCGCCTCGCCCACTATCCACACAACGAAGATATGGTGCGCCTCGCCGACCAAATGGGCTTATTGGTCTGGTCAGAAATTCCAGTTTACTGGACCATCAACTGGAAAAACGAAGCCACTTACCAAAACGCTGAAGCGCAATTGGCAGCGATGATTGAGCGCGATAAAAACCGCGCCGCCGTGATTATCTGGTCGCTCGCCAATGAAACGCCTGTGTCGGATGTGCGTAACCAATTCCTCGCACGCCTTGCAAAAAAAGCGCGCGCATTGGATAACACCCGCTTATTAAGTGCAGCGATGGAAAAACATTACCGCAGTGACAATCCCAATATCGCGGTAGTAGAAGATCCGCTCGCGGATTTGGTCGATATGGTGAGCTTTAACCAATACATAGGCTGGTACGATGGTTTGCCCGAAAAAGCCGATAGGGTGACCTGGGAGATCAGCTACAACAAGCCGGTCTTTGTCAGCGAATTTGGCGGTAGCGCAAAACAGGGATTGCACGGCGATGTAAACCAGATTTTTACCGAAGAATTTCAGGAAAACCTCTATCGTAAAACCTTGGGCATGATCGATAAAATCGACGGTTTTGTTGGCACCTCACCCTGGATTCTCGCCGACTTCCGCTCACCGCGTCGTCTGCTCGATGGAATCCAGGATGATTACAATCGCAAGGGTATCTATTCCAATGAAGGCGTTAAGAAAAAATCGTTTTTTGTGTTGCAGGAATTTTATAAGCGCAAAGCAGAACAATCGAAAAACGCCGAATAATATGCAACATTAGCCAGTGCATACGGAGTGGATGCGCTGGCTTATAATTTTTTACTTATTTTTTAGTGTTGGCTCGCTGCCAATAACGACAAGATATTAACGATAATATTGCGGATAAAAATAATATCGGTGCTGATGGTTCATCGATAGCTGTGCGGGTGATATCCAGTTCCCAACGTGCTTCATCTAACCATAAATTATCGGTAGATGCCGCAATGCCAATACCGAATTGCCCCGTTTTTACTGGATCATAATCACACTCAAACATACCCCAGATAACACAAGTATCTTCGCCGGGAAAATAATCGCGCACGAACTCAAAGCTTTCGTTATCGACATCGGGATACACATGCATTCGCGCACCGAATAGCATCGTATAAAATATCACGAACTCGCTGGTATCCGAGCCCGGCATATCTATATCGCTATCATCAATTATTTCGTGGACACGGACATATAAGCGCACGCTGTTAACAATATCCGTTTGCGGGTTATAGCCCAGCGCGATCATATCTGTGGAAAAGCCATCATAGCCTTCCCTGATCGCGGCATCTTTGCGCACATCCGTAATTATTAGCGCATGGGATTGAAAAGAAATCAGTGTCAACAACACAGGAAGTATGAAAATTATATTTTTCATCGTAAGCACCATCCTTAACTAAAATCAGCTCTGTAGAATCCACAACAGATTCCACCCCTTTCTATTGAAATCTTCAATTTATTAATCAAGAAAGTAACCACTCTTTTACACAATCCCAGGAGTAATAAATGCGATCGCACGCACGCTTGGGTGTACCTGTGTCACCCAAAATAACAACGCACGCAAATTATTACAGGGCATTACATCCCATCGTCTAACCAAGCTTCCCACAGGATCAAATAGTTATTAGAATTTATTAATATGTACGCCACAGCCATAAAAACAGCCGTTTAATTAATATTTTCACGCAATAATAACGGTGCTCATCACTTTGGTTCTAACAATCCTAACTTACGCCCAAAATACTCTTGCAGTCACTTCGACACACTGATTAGCCGCTGCTATATTTCAACGACCAGCCTGTTAACCCCAGAGTTACCCTGCATCAGGGAGTTTTGCGAGAAGGAATAGTTGAAATCAATGACAGCCGAATTTTCATCGGACAACTCAGAGCTTTATCGCCGCGCACTTGCCCAATGGCAGGCGAAAGATTTGCGCGGAGGAAAACCACTGCCCGAACTCAGCGGGCAGCAACAGCTTGAACGCGAACTGCAAATTTACAAAATGGCGCTGGAATTACAGCGCGAAGAACTGCAGGCACTGGAAAAAAACCTCACCGAACTCAGTCAACACCAGCACCATCAATTGGAAGCTTTGCGCACCAGCGCGCGCATATTAGAGGCATCCCAAGCCATCGCCCATGTCGGCGGTGTGGAAATGGATGTGACGACACGAAGTATTTATTGGACCGCCGAAACTTATCGCATCCACGACACCACTCCTGAAGAGTACACCCCTCGCCTCGACGAAGGTTTTTCCATGTATCCACCCGAATCGCGCGAGCGCATTTCGCGAGCCTTGCGCCGCGCCATGGAAACCGGCGAAGTGTTTGATATTGAAGTGGAAAAAATTACCTTCAAAGGTCGCAAAATCGATATCCGCACTACCTGCACTGCGCATATGGAAAATGGCAAGGTCGTGCGGCTGACCGGAATTTATCAAGACATCAGCGAACGCAAACAAGCGGAGCGCCGTCACCATCACCACAATCGCATTTTGGAAATGCTGCTCGCCAAAGTGGCGCTGCATGACATACTTACAACACTTGCGCTCGATATTGAAACGCTATTACCGGGTAGTTTTTGCAGCATTATGATGCTCGATAGCGAAGAGAAACATTTGCATAACGCTGCATCGCAAGGTTTACCTGATTATTTTATTCAGGCGATTGATGGCCTGCCGGTTGGAGAAGGGATGGGCGTGTGTGGCAGCGCTGCTTTTTTTGGCCACCGCGTCATCATCGCCGATGTACATAACCACCCTTGGACAAAAAGCTTCAGTGATATTGCGACCCGCGCCAATATTAACTCCTGCTGGTCACAACCTATCATGTCAGCACAGGGCAAAGTGTTGGGCACCTTTGCGCTCTACCACAGCCACATGCGCAATCCCACTGACGACGAGATCCGTTTAATTGAAAGCGAAGCGCGCCTGACATCACTTGCCATTGAGCAATCGCTCGCCGAGTCGCGCTTGCATCTCGCCGCAAGTGTATTTACTCACGCGAGCGAAGGCATTTTAATTACCGATGCCCAGGGCAACATTATTGAAACCAATGACGTCTTCACAGAAATCACCGGTTATAGCCGCGATGAAGTCATCGGAAAAAACCCCCGCCTGCTTCAGTCCGGTCGCCACAATCAGGAGTTTTATTCATCGCTCTGGCGCGACTTGATTAACAAAGGTGATTGGCAGGGAGAGATTTGGAACAAGCGTAAAAACGGTGAAATTTTTGCATCCATGATGACCATTAGCGCCGTGCAAGATATCCATGGTATTGCGCAAAATTATGTGAATTTATTTACCGATATTACTCCCATCAAAGAACACCAACGCCAGCTCGAATACATCGCCCATTACGATGCGTTAACCGGTTTACCCAACCGCGTTTTACTTGCGGACCGGTTAAAACAAGCCATGGCACACAACCATCGCACAAGTGGCTCAGTGGCTGTAGTCTATCTCGACCTGGATGGATTCAAAGCCGTCAACGACCAACACGGCCATGACATGGGCGATCAGCTACTGGTCAATATCGCACATCGTTTAAAAGAAGTTCTGCGTGAAGGCGATACACTCGCGCGCATTGGCGGCGATGAATTTGTGGTGGTGATGGTAGGTTTGGAAAACCCAAACGATTACGAAATTATATTGAATCGCCTGCTGGTTGTTGCTGCCGAACCTGTGATGCTCAACCAACAATTTTTGCGCGTCTCTGCCAGTATTGGCGCAACACTTTATCCACAGGATAACGCCGATGCCGACCAACTCTTGCGTCACGCCGATCAAGCAATGTATATCGCCAAACAAGCGGGCAAAAATTGTTATCACTTATTTGATGTCGCAAAAGATATAGCCACCAAAAATCAACGCGAATCGCTTGAACATATTCGCACCGCGCTCGATAAAAAAGAATTTGTATTGTTCTACCAACCCAAGGTCAATATGCGCACCGGAGAAATTATCGGTGCCGAAGCACTGGTGCGCTGGCAGCACCCCGAGCGCGGCTTATTAGCACCCGCCGCTTTTTTGCCGGTGATCGAAGACCATCCACTCAGTATCGAGCTGGGCGATTGGGTGATCGACGATGCGCTGCGGCAAATCGCTCTGTGGCGCAACTTGGGTATGAATATTCCGGTGAGCGTAAACGTAGGTGCGCAACAATTGCAGCAGGGAAATTTTGCTGCGCGCCTCGCCGCCCAATTGTCCATGCACCCTGAGGTTCCTCCGGATTTTCTGGAATTGGAAATCGTAGAGACGAGCGCGTTGAAAGATATCGCCGAAGTCGCGGAATTAATGCGCTCATGTCGTGCTCTGGGCGTGCACTTTGCGGTGGATGATTTCGGCACTGGCTATTCATCGCTGACCTATTTAAAACGCCTGCCCGCCGAACTGTTAAAAATTGACCAGACATTTATCCGCGATATGCTCGACGACCCGGATGATCTGGAAATTGTGAAAGGTGTAATCGGTTTAGCCAATGCATTCCATCGCAAAGTTATTGCAGAAGGTGTAGAGACTGTCGCCCACGGAGAATTGCTGATCCCACTCGGCTGCGAACTAGCGCAGGGTTACGGCATCGCCCGCCCAATGCCCGCTGCCGACTTACCTCACTGGGCAGCAACATGGAAGCCCGATCCTGCTTGGACAAAGCTGTACCGCTTGGTCTAAATCTCCTCCCAATCTATAACCCTGAGCAGAATTCTCAGATTGTATTATTAACGAGAAATCGTTAATCTTCGTCCATCTTTTTCGTCTAGTAGAGCAATGACAACGATGGCAATCCTCGACCGCAATTTCAACCTTTCCCAACGCATGGTACAAGAGCTGGGGCGCACAATTATTTGTGGTGAATTTCCGGATGACAGTTTGCCGACTGAAGCAGAACTCTGCGATAAATTTGGTGTAAGCCGCAGCGCTGTGCGCGAAGCAGTAAAAATGCTCTCTGCAAAAGGATTGATCTCCAGCAAGCCGCGTCAGGGCATCCGCATTTTGCCAGAAGATCAGTGGAATATTTTTGATCCGGATTTACTGCGCTGGGTATTGGAAAGCAAACCTTCGCTGCTGGTATTAAAAGAATTTTTGCAAGTCCGCATCGCCATCGAACCCGAAGCCGCCGCCCTCGCCGCACGCTACGCCGACCAAACCAAATTAGACAATATTGAAAAAGCCCTCGAAGGTATGCGCAAAGCCGAAGGCAATAGCAAAGAAGATCTGGAAGCCGACATCGCCTTTCACGTCAGCATCCTCTACGCCAGCAACAACCGTTTTTACATCCGCCTGCGCGATTTTATTTCCACCGCCCTGCGTGTCAGTATCAGCCACACCAGCCCCATCAAAGGCAACCACGAAGGCATAGTGGAAGACCACGCAAAAGTTTTCAATGCGATTAAAAACCGCAACCCTGAACGCGCGAAACAATCTATGCTGGCGCTGATCGATGAAGCATTGAATTTTATTGAGGATGCGATTGCGGCGGGGAAGTAAAGTTTTTCGCTCATTTCAGAATACAAAAATTAAAAACCAACATTGTGGAAACAATATTGGCTTTTTTGCTTAATAAATCGTATCTAATGTGAGCATTGGTGATCTTGCTCAAACTTTCGCAAGTGCTAATTGGCTTCAATATGGTCAGTTATTGATGTCAAATGATAGCCGATCAATAAGCTCCATCAATCGCTTACTTGGCTTGTGAAAGTGGGCTGACCGAACAATCTCTCTACCTGATCCAAACAACGCATGCTCGAATATATTTTCCATAACTGTTTCTGATATCAAGCCAAGTGCCTTCATTTTTTCAGCCCAATTCCCATATTTTTCTACCAATGCACCTTGCGATATTTTTATCTTCTGATCAGATGAATAGTACTGGCGCGCCTCCAATATTTCCTCAAATTCTTCTTTTTCATTTGGCTCACCAAATTCTTTTACCGCCACACTAAATGACAGAAGCTCATCATCTGAAAGTGTTTCGGCAGCTGCTAGCAGAATTTCTTCGTCGCCATTTGCCATTCCATTTCGCTGGATAATCGCGGCTACGACAACTGCAATGATGCGCGGTCCAATTGTTTTCGATTTAGCAAGACATACAAGCCTATATGCTTCAAAAAGTATTTCAGACTTAGTGTCATCTTCTAAAAGTTGATTTAGTAAGTCTTGGCACTTTCCTTCATCAGGCTCTTCGGCAAATAACGATATGCAAAAATATCGATAAAACTCTATAGCTCTCTTTCGAGTCCATCTTTCAATAACGTGTGTGTGAACCATGCGTTCAGCGAGTTGAATTAGCTTATCGGTTGCATACCCCGTCGCTATTACTGAAATCGGCTCCATACATACTCCTATAGCAATTGCTTACACGACCTCTGGCGGCTTGCTCAGCGAAGCGCGCCCTTCAAGTACAAGCTGAGCATCAGAATGCGGGAATTTAGATCGAACTATCAACGGCTAAACTTGGCAACAAAAACAAGTAAACACTATTGCAGCCTTTAAGGCCAGTTTGAATTACGACCTATTACTCCGCTGTCTTTCACAAGCCAAAAAAACAAAAAAGCCAACATTGCAAAAAATAATGTTGGCTTTTTGATGATTCAACTAACCATCCTTGGCACTAACAAACTTAATTCAACGTCGGTGTAATCCAATCCACCCAATCGTTGATATTTGCCGTTGCGTTTGAGCGCGCAGTTAAACCGCCCGTGGTCGCCGATTCTTTTTTCAGGAAGCGGCGGATGTTGGCTTGCATTGGTGCTTTGTGTTCCGGGCGAATAGCGCAGTGAGATCCGTCGGCTACGTTAGAGTGGTAGGTGATGGAACTGGCTGCACCAAGCGCTTTGTAAACTTCTGCACCAGCGAGTGCAGCAGCGTGCGCTGATTTTGGCCCGAGGTTGGCGATGTGTGGATTGTCCATAATGAACAGTCCGCGCGGTGCTACCAGTGCAATAATTTGATGGGTGTCTACCGGTAATCGTTTTGTATCAGCGGTGTAATTGCTGAAGGCATCTCCTAACCAATAGGTTTCACCGTAAGCACTGCTTGGGCTTTGTGCGCCTTCGCCTGGAATGCCGCGCCAGATCGGAACACCACCGCTACCAGATTCAAACGGCATGGTTAACGCGATGCGTTGATCCAACGCGCCGATTGCGAATGCGCCTTTACCGAAACGCGAACAACCTGTTACTCCGATTGCATCGGGCTTCAATATGGTTGCGCCGGATTGTTCCAACACGTCGATGATACGGCTCACACCCCAACTCCATGCTGCCAATAATCCGGTTGTACTTCTGTTGCCGTAAATCGTGTAGAAGGCACCGGTTTTATTAGTACGGCTGCCAGACTCGGCACCGACAACATAAGGATCATAAGTAATGATTGCTACACCTTCTGCCTTAATGGTTGCGGTATCGCCACCAAAACCACCGAGCACAACAACCGCCGGTACCGGGCCGCTCACATTGCTCGGCATTTCTATTCTGGCGCTAAAGCTGGCGGTTTTACCTTGATGCTCAACGTTCACAGTGATTTGTGTGCGACTAACGGTGCCTGTTACTTTTTCAGGTTTCGGTGGTTTTGCTCCATAAATAGAGGCTTCAACTTGCTTCAAAATTTCCTGACGTTGGCAGCGCCATTCTGCTTTGGAAGTGATGCGTGCACCGTTATATTTTTTGAAAGGATCAGGCAGTTTTGCATTGCTGGTTGCAGCAGGTGCTGTACCCAGTACGCAATCCGCGCCTTCATTTTCTTTGCTGGTTGCAACTGGATCAACCACTGGCGGCTCAACAAATTTTCCACCGGTTGATGAGTAAATCGCAAAACCGGCAAGGGTTGCATTATCAACCAGCGTTGTCAGATCAATATTCAATTTGCCATCGGTAACCTGAACGTTGTTCACGGTGTAGGTGTACGCAGCATCAGCACCAATCAATGAATACAAATCTGTTTGCGACATTTCCTGTTTACCTTCGACCGAGACATTGAACGAGCGTTTGCCAACGGTGGTGTGGTAAATCTCGGCAAAATGCAGCTCGACGGAGTAAGTGGAATTAGTCACTGGCACTGCGTAACCGAAAGTGCCGTAGAGTTCGCTTTGGAAGAGCGCGCCTTCTGCAACGTTGCTGATATTGTCGGTCGTGCTGTTCGCTGTCCCACCGGTATTAAAACGGTCAGCCTGATATTCAACGCCGTTGTAATTTACTTTGCCGCCGCCCGAGTTAACCGCGTAGACCAACGTAGGTGCTGTCGAAATAATCGAACTGGAACTGGATGAACGCAATGAACTTGAAGATAGGCGCGAACTACTGGTGGAACTCGCGGGCACAATCACACTTGATGATGAACTGGAAATTACCACTGATGATTGACTCGATCTGGATGAGCTAGCGACTGAACTGGGTACAGAACTTTGGCTCGACGGGTTTGTAGTTGCAAGATAATTCATCAGCCAGGTCATCGCCGGGCGGAATGTTCCGTTGTCCTGGATCAGGCCGGTACCCTCGCGCCAGGTTTTTCCAACAACGTAGCCCCACAAGGTAATACCTTTCACTGAAGCGTGGTTATAGAACAACGGGAATTGTTGTTGCATCACCTGCAATTGTTCCTGGTCATTGGTTTTTTCGATGTCATATTCAGAAATATAAATCGGTAAACCCAATGCCGCGATTTGATTCAGTTTGGTTGTGGTTTCTGATAGTGGGCGATCAGCAAGACCGTGGGATTGCGCACCCAATGCATCCACTACACCGGCAGCGATAACAGGTCTGGCGAGCGTGATGAATTTATCGGTATCCCAACTTAACACGTTGTAGTCGTTCAAAATCAAAATCGCGTTAGGGCAATATTGGCGTGCGAGCTGGAAGGATTTAATAATCCAATCATTACCAAATGCATTTTGTGCGTAGGCAGCCGGTGCATGGCCAGGAATCGCTTCATTTACCACATCGATCATTGCGGTGTCCGGATAGCGCGCGCAGTAATCGCGAATCCACTCTTCAATTTCTGCCGCTTGTTCAGATGCACTCAAATTAGTAATCCAGCTTGGAAATTGGCTGCCCCACACAAAGGTATGGGCTTTCACTGGAATATTATGTTCGCGCGCGTAGGCATAAATCCGGTCGAGCGGCGCCCAGTTGTATTGATCGCGCGTGCCTTCAACTGAACCCCATTTGCCTTCGTTTTCCGGCGTAATTTGATTCCAATAATTAATAAAGTCTGGTCTCACCGCACCTGAAGTGGTGATGTTACCGACGAATTTGCGTGTAGTCGGTGCAACAGAAGATCGGCTACTTGAAGTTACTGCAATCGAGCTGGGCGCCACTGAGCTGGGGGCGATTGAACTGGGAGCAACCGAACTTCTTGGCACTGAGCTGGGTGCCACAGAGCTAGGTGCAACACTGGATCTCACCGACGAAGCAGTGCCACCGGCACATACAGAGCCGTTGATGGTTGGACGCTCCGCAGCAGCGCCGTTTTTATTGCCCTGAAAACCAAAGGATATCGACTGGCCAGCAGCGATATTACCATTCCAGCCAATATTGGTCGCTGTGTAAGGATTGGAACCGGTGAGGTTAGCATTCCAGGAACTGGTAATCCGGTTAGTGGAATAGCTCCAATTAATGCTCCACCCATTGACCGCTGCACCCGTATCATTTTTGATAGTGATGCTCGCGACAAAGCCAGTGTTCCATTCATTATCAATGGTATAGGTACAGGCAGCTGACGTACCTTGTGCTGTGATTGCCAGCAGAGCGCCCGCCGCAACCAGGGTGCGAGTTCGTTTAAACGCCTGCGTAATATACTCAGGAAAAATATTTATTGTGTGCATTGTCTTAATCTCCGATAAGAGTAGCGATGGAGTGATAGAAATTTTTTAACCAATAGTTGTTGGCATAAAGCTAACAATCGGTGTGAGGGTTTGAGCGAACCGGCATTATTGTTATATGACTAGCGAACCCACAATGAAGGGGTGGAGAGATGCGAACGATATAGAGAAATAAGCTGAAATCTTTTCATTTTTCGCACAACCTCTTATTGCGATGCGAAAAATGAAAGCTCTTGTGCGAAAAATGACAGAGAAGTAAGTGACCAGGCTTATTCTACGAGAGGGGAATATTAAAATATTTTTCGCTAATAAAACTGCTGTAGATTTTTTACTACAGCGGATCTTTTGACTGATATAAGGTTTTGAAGGTTTTTGGCGCGCAACCGTACTCTTGTTTGAACAGCTTATTAAAGTAAGGGACGTTGTTATAACCCACCGCGTAGGCGATTTCAGAGACGTTCACATGGCTGCTCTCAGTCAATAACCGCGCAGCTTCAGTCAGGCGTAACTTGTTTAAATAGGTAGTGAACGTCAGACCCAACTCTTCTTTTAAAATGTCATTAATTTTATTGCGGTTAATATTGAGCGATGCAATGGCTGCATCAAGGCTTAAGTCATGGTTGGTATATTCCGTCGCCATATAACGCAGCAGCGCATCTTTTTCTTTATCTTTTTGCGGCTCAATAAATAATTTCTTGTAGGCCATTAGCGGTTGGTCATCCTTCACCCGCGTGCGAATTTCCCGCGTCAACACCCGCGTATAGCGGCGCAATTGCCACACAAAAAATAGCACCCATAAACACACACAAACAGCAATGGCCGCATAAATAGTGCGCGGCTCGTAACCCGATAACTGGATATCGGTGAGCTTTACATTGGAGAGGGTGTTAGCAGGGCTTTGCAAGGAATTAACCCAGGCGAATCCCATGGATTTATCGAGCCGGTAACCTTTTTCACTGTAGTCAAAGCCGTATTGACTTAACCACCACTGCGGCGTTTCAAGATCATCCAGCGCAATACTGACCTTGGTCCAGCTCTGGGTGCAGGTGACTGCTGTGGAGGATACACGGCGGGTAACAAGATTTTTCAGATCGGTCACCTTGTCGTCAAAACTGAACAGAGTAAACAGGAGCACATTTTTTGGGTCGCAGATAATGTTAAACGACACCCTTTGGTAGCGCGTTAGATCGACCTGCAGCGAGGTTTGGATCGCATCGACAAAATAAATTGAATAGTGGGTATAAGGAAACCGCTGCTCAGGATCAAGGACAAAATCGTACTCGATATTACCGACTTCATTTCTGAGTGATAACTGTGTTTTTCCTTTTGGCTGCTCAGGCTCAACCGATGTTTTCCAAACCAAACCCTGATCGCGCGCGGGAAATAATGACGTTGCCAACTGTGATTTTTTATGGCCGATAGTCAACAAGCATGCCGTCAGGATCACCATCACTAATGAGCCGAGGGCAAAATTCCGGTAAAACGTTATCATTGATGAAAAACCAAGGGGTATCCGGCAAAAAACTGCCGATTATCGTAGATGTCATGGGAAGACATTACGAAGCAATTATTGTAGTTGGGTTAGTTGTTCACTTGTATACATGTAGCAACAGGGATTGTCAAATGAAGGAAAATTCAGGAAAAGATTAATGAGCGGTGAGCTGGCTAATAATTGGGAGGTGGTGTTGTGAACTCCCAAGCAGAGCTTGGGAGTGAGGAAGAGTTGCAAACTGGGAGCGAGGACCAATCGGTTTTTAATTAATCGGCTTTAACTGGAATTTTTGGCAATTGGAATTTAACCATTGGCCTTGTGCAAAATTGGTGTGGTTTGCCAAACCGCAGTGCGCCAAATCCAGCACTAGATTACTTTTGCGGTTCGCCAGTTTTACAGTGCCATCGTTTAAAAAATCCACTTGCCACTGGGTTTGAATATCGCCACAAGCAGCCAGTTCGACATTGCTGCCGGGCACTATGGATTTATTGGCAATCGCCATGCACAACTTGGCATCTACACTGGACTGAATGTAGTAGTAACCATCTTGTGTATTTACCAATAGCCAGCGTTGGTTCGCGTTGTTGTTCCACTCATTCTGTTCGATATTATTACCCGCTTTTGCAATAGCACCCGCTGAAGTAACTGCTTTACCACTTTGGATACTGGTGATGGCAACTTCTCCCAATGGTTGTACACGCCAGAGTGTGCAGGCCGATTTTTTCTCGATGAATTGTGGCACATCTTCTACGGATTTTTTTCCACTCACCGCAAGTGCAGGTTCTTTGCAATCGGCAAATTGTAACTCCTGTTTTGATTGTGCATTCACCAAGGTTAACCAACCTTTATCGTGCGGTACCAATTGCCATTGCTGGCAAAGCTGGTTGTGCCATGGGGCAATATTTAAATCAGCAGAAGGGCTAGCAGCGCATTGCTCACCGCCCTGCCCTAAAAATAATCCCGCTGTATTTACTAAACGGTAATTACCGTTGGTGGTGTAATCCAGAGTCCAACTCGCCTGCGTGCTGTTGCAATCGGCACTGCTGATTTTTCCATTCACATTGGTTACACATTGCTGATCGGCTTTGCTCACCAATTGCACCTGCGTGCCTTGCACTTTTGTTATCAATGGGCCATTTTCACCTGCAGGCGAAACAACCGGTTTCCCGGCTGCAACTGGTTCGCCAAAATTCGGGGTGCCGTCATCGTTCCAGGTGAATTTTTGCGCACGCAGCGAACGGGTACTGCTGCAGCCTTCCAACTCGCTAGCATTACCGTGATAGATCAACCAATCTTCACTGCCATCGGGCGATTTAAAAAAGCCGTTGTGGCCGGGGCCATAAACACCATTGGCTTTACTGAAAACGGGTTTATCAAATTTACGCCAGGATTCAGGTTTAAGTGGATCACTGCCCGTTAATTCAACCAACCCCAATTTATAATCCGGCGTGTTACAAAAACTCGCGGAATACACCATATAAGTTTTGCCATTGCGTTTGATAATTTCCGGGCCTTCATTTACTTTCATGCCGGAAAATTCCCATTCGTATTGCGGGCGGGAAATCATTACCTTCTCGCCCGTTACTGTCCAGGGATTGGACATTTTGGAAATCCAAATGGTCTGCTCGTCTTTTACCCACTGCGACCACAGTAAATATAATTCACCATTATGTTCAAAATAATTGCCGTCGATATTCCAGATATCCGGCATAGGCGAACCTTTGTAAGTGTAAGGCCCAAGCGGATCATCGCCCTGGCTTTCAATCACACTTAAATGTTGGCGATCATAATTTTCGGCGATACCGGAGGTGTACATCACATACCAGCGATAACCCTTTGGTGTATTCAAGCGATGGAATTCAAATGCCCAAAAATTACAGCAGCGCTCCAATTCACTTTCTGACCAGATATGAATTGGTGTTGCTGTAGCGAGACCTGCGAGTGTGGGCGATTTGCGCATCACCAACTGCGATGTCCAGGTAGTGGTGGTTAAATAATAATTGCCCTGAAAATATTCCAACCAGGGGTCGGCACCATTGGGGTAGATGGGATTGGTGAAGGTGTTGGGATCTGCAGCAATTTTATCGGGTGTTTTACTTGGTTCTTTGGTCGCACAACCGAATAAAATAATGGGCAGTAACAGACCGGTTAATAATTTTTTCATAGTTATGTTTTCTCTCTCACTGGTTACATCTTTTTTAATTTTTTGTAGGTTGGTGCAGCCCGCGTAGGGTGAGACTGCGAACCGCAACATGACCATCTGTAAATTCACACCGAAACCTTATTCAATACTCCACTTCGCTTTTGGTTGGCGCGGCGACATGGTCATGTTGCGGTTCGTTCCTCAGCCTACGCGGCCCGCTTTACCTACGGTAAACATTTACTTCAACACCACCACAAAACCGGCGCTTGGTCGCAAAGTAATTGTTTGTGGGGTTTTGCTGTTGATCTCCTGCTGCACAAAACTGCGCTCGGTTTCACCGCTGCCAATCAACACACCTTTTTGATCGCCCGCAAAACTCAAATCCAATGTCAGTGTTTTGCTTTCTGCTTCGGCGTTAATACCGGCGATATACCAGGCATCACCCGCCTTGCGCGCAAGCACCAGATATTTCCCCGGGTAGCCGTCAATAAATTTCACATCGTCCCACTCGCGCGGCAATTCGCGCAGGAAATCTTTAACGTAATCCGGCGCTGTCGCCATACCTTCGGGAATCTCGGCAAAATGCTGGATGCCCGAAATCATCAAAACCGATTCCGCTAATTCAAATGAGTTTTCCGTTACACGCTTGATATTGGGGATATCGCCAAACGCCATAGGGGTAAAATCCATTGGGTCAAACACATTGCGCGCAAACAGCGCCATGGCAACATGTTTGGCAACCGGATCTTGATCCGCCTGTGAGAAAGTAGTGAACTCAAAACCTTTGATCGACTCCATGGTCATCAAATGCGGATAAGTACGCTGCCAGCCGCGCGGCAAAGTTGCACCGTGAAAATTCACCGACAAGTTATATTCAGCTGCGTCTTTTAAGATATCCACGTAATATGCAATCATTGATTGGCCATCGCCGGCAAAAAAATCAATTTTTAAACCTTTAACGCCTATATCACGCAAACGCGCAAAAACGGCTGCGCGCTGCTCGTGGGTTAACAATTCGCTTTTGGGGCTATAGGGCGTTTGGTTCCAATCGCCCGATGAGTTGTACCACACTAAAATTCCGATATTTTTTTTCGCAGCGTAATCAACCAGTTCTTTTAATTTTTCGTAGCCGATTTTTTTATCCCAATCGGCATCGATTAGGGTGTAATCCCAATACATATCTGCGGCGTAATCGATAAATTTTTTCTGCACATCAAAGGTAGTGAAATCGTCTTTTAAAATCGCCCAGCTCCAGGAAGAATGACCAGGTTTTATAAAATCATTTTTTAAGCTAATGGCGGGGATGGCCAGATCAGTACCGAGGGTGGATTGCATAATCGTCGGCAAATCACCGATTGCCAAAATACGCCAGGGGGAAATTAATTTATCTGTGCCACTCGCGAGCAATCCACCATTGGTAAACACCTCTGGTGCCTGCGGTGAAGCGACAGTGTATTCGCCATCGGCAGAGTCATGGGCTAAACGCGATGCATGCCAGCTGCCATCCATTCCCGCTTCCGAAATTAATACCCAATTATTATTAGTATTAAATAATCCGGGAAATGCCCAACCCGCGCCCAGCGTGGATGCGGTGCCGACCGGAATATCCATTTGATAATGTTCTTCATAAGAAGGATTGGTATTGCTCCAACCGGTTTGCGCGACCGACATGGGTTGCAACCAGGCTTTGGCAGTAGGCGCAAAATGGAAGCTGGTGGTTTCTTTTACAAATTGTTTTTGTGCAATCACAGGATCGGTCACTGCATAGCGAAAGGCGACACCGTCATTGGAAACGCGGAAGGTGACCTGTAATTTTTGTTGCTGTGCATTTTCAATAACAAAGGTTTGCTCATTGGCGCTGTAGGCAATCTTGCTCTTTTTGCCCACACGCATGCTGTACTCATCAGTTACGGGAGCAACTGGCGATTGGGATTCAATAGCAACACCCTGGGTAAAATCAGCCGCGGTTAATTGCAAACCCAAATCCGATTCGAGCACAACCGGTTGCGCTGCACGATCAATTGAATAGGCAAGTGTATTTTGTTTGGTGACAAACACCTTCACGTGCAATTGTTTATCGGGACTGGTAAGCAAATCAGGCGCTGGCTTGCTGCACCCGGCTAATACGCACACACTGAACATGACCAAATAACTGCCTATTTTTTTCATTTTTACCTCGTTTTTATTAAAGTCCATTAAAAAACTACAGCGCATTCAATGCGCTGTAGTTTTTCGGATATAAAACATCTATTTCAGTCGAGTCAAACTAAATTGCTGGTTAGTCGCACCGGTTGCAGTCCATTGAATAATTTGCGCTCCGTTAGCTGTGCTTAAATTCAACACATCGAGCGGCAAATTACTCAATTGCGATTTCACCGTGTAATAACCACTGTTGCTGGTCAGGCTCCATTTTTGCCCTGCCCCGCCCCAATAATCCCACTGTGAGATGTTCGCACCGGCTGCGGTGGAATTGTTATACACATCCAAACTTTTCAAACTCGCAGCATTAATCACACTGTAATAACCAGTACCTTGGTTGATCAGATACCACTGTTGCGCGCGATAACTATTCCAAGTTTCTTGCTGAATCATCGCGCCGTTTGCGCTGGATTTAGCAGCAGGCAGTAAATCCTTACCGCTATGGCGTGCAGTGATCCGATACAAACCATCGCTCACACCGCCGCAACTCGCCACCGAAAAACTGCGCGTTAATGTGGGCCAGCCATTGCTGTAGGTCATTTTTAAAATATCGAGCTTGGCTGCACCGTTATCATTTAAATCGTAATAGTGCGTAGAAACATAATTACAGCCGTCTTGTTTCAACACACCAATATGGCCGGGGCCTTTGTATTTGCCATCGGTATTGGGCAGCAGTGTGCGCACATCGGTGTAAGGGCCGGTGATTGACGTTGAGCGCGCCACTTGCACGTAATAGGTGCTGCTTGCACCGTTACAGCAAGCGCCGCGATTAATAAACAAATAATAGTAATCGCCGTTGCGTGAAATATAAGGCGCTTCAATATCGGCATGGTTGCCGCCGTAAATTTTGGTCACGCTGCCATTTAATTTGCCGCTGCTTTGATTTATTTCTGCGATACCTATCCCGCCAAAAAAGGAGCCGTAACTCATGTACACCTTGCCATCGTGGTCGCGGTAAAGCGCAGGGTCGATAGCATTAATCTCGGAACTGCCGCCCCAGGATTCAACCACAATGCCCAAATCCGTCCAGCTAGGCGATGTAAGCGAGGCAGTGCGTGCAACACCAATCGCGGACACTGAAGTCCCAAACGTCGAAACCGAGTAATAGAGGTAGTAATAACCGTTCATGTGGATTACATCCGGCGCCCAGAACGATCCACTGAAGTTATTTACTTTGTTGTAAATCCATGACGGATAGGTAGAGAACACCGGGCTAGCGGCACCCGTCCAGGTGGTGAGGTTGGTCGATGTGGAATACCAAATCCCCGTACCGGTCGTGAAATGGAAATAGGTATTTCCATCTTTAGTGATAGTGCCAGGGTCATGCGAGTTGATTAAACCGGAGAGGGTGATAGCTGAAGCGGTGAAGCTCAGCACCCATAGGCCAAGGCCAGCGAGCAAACGTGTAAACATAGTGATCACCTGCAAATTATTGTTATGAAGCGAGGTTGTGTTTGATATTGTCTTAATATTATAAGACAAATAGATTCTACCCAGAAATCACCCACAGACCAAGCTTTTTGAGAATCTTTACAGTTCAGATAAGGGAAATATAAAACCCGTCCGCTATACCTTTTGTTCGCTAACGCACCGCCAGCAAGCCACCTTCCTTTATATGATGCAGGCGACTTACGCGTCATGGATTGTTCGACAATAAGCATCTTACCGGATTTAAAAAAGGCACATGTAAATGACGTGCGCTCACCAATCTTTAGCCATTTTTAAAGGAAAACAATATGGACTCTCTTATTAATTTAATCGTCTATCTGGTCGTATTCGGCCTTATTTGGTGGTTGGTATCCCTGCTGCCATTACCCTCGCCCGTTGCACAAGTGGTAAGGGTTTTGTTCATTATCTTGCTTATACTAATTGTCCTCTCGGTATTCGGAGTTCTTCCAGGTGGCTACTTACCACGACTGACTCTATAGCCAGAATAAATAAGCGATAACAAAAAGCCCCGCCTTTCGGTTGAAAGGTGGGGCTTTTCTGTTGCAAAAATTTTAAGTTTTATTCAGTAAAATATTCACTGACATCAAAGGAAAAGCTACCGGAGATACTCTTATTAGCTGATTCATGCAATAGGAAACTGCCACTCATTCTAAGTGGCTCAATACGATCAAGACGCAACTCCCCATGACTGACTGAAATATGCCACTGCGGATCAACATCTAAGCCTGCATTTGCCGGAAGCACTTCCACAGCAGCGCTATCAATTAGCATAGGATCATTAAAATCATGTGGAGCCAAATCATACACACCAGACTTCCAAGCACTTTTAATATTTCTAAAATAAAATAAAACTGAATGCTTATTGATGCCTGTACGTAATTGAATGCCGTTGAATACATGGGCATCACTTTCAAGCTGTATATCCCTGCCCTGCGCATCCAAAGACCAAAATTCGAAATGAGACAGATTCCAGTTAAAACAACCGGACTGTGGCACTTGTGCGCCGCCGAGTATCAAACCATGATCGTTAAACGCCGCTACCGACGATACTTTGACCAAGCGCGTGGTAGCAACTAGCTCACTGCCGCAGTGATACTCAACCGTATAGGAACCATCTACCTCACGAAATAGATGATCGTCAGTTACACAATAAAGCTCATTGGCGACCGGCGTATCAAACAACATATTTCTAAACCCGTCCTTTGTTTGCTCAGGGTCAAGAGGAAAAACACATAAGCCTTCTGCAATCTCATTCGATGCTGGCGTAAATAGATACGTATTTACCGAGGTTTCAGTTAAGCGTGTTTCCAGAAACGGTTTTTGTGGATCATCCTGCGCAAAACGATTACGAGCATCCACTTTGGTATAACCTAGCCATAAACCCGCCTCTTGAAAAAATTTGGCTTCGCGAGGGTTAATTTGCTGCCGGATTGCTGTAGCACTACTAGAGGACGCTGTAACGCTTGATGAGGATGTCGTTGCTATCGAGTTAGCCAGAGATGAGCGACTTGAAGAAACCGAAGAACCGGAACCACCACAGGCGGTAATAAAACAGACACAAATAAGTAACGAAATGAATCGTATTGCCATAATAAAATTCCCTATTACTGGTTGTTGTGTAAAACCGCACGGTTGATAGCATCTAGAGTTTTATTGTTTTATGTGCGCAGACTATGCAAAGTCGATGCAGGAGTCAAATCATCAGTTTTACTCTATCTTTGGGGGAAATAAAAAACGCCCTGCACTTTTAAATACAGGGCGTTTTTTATTAGGGCTTCAGCTAAAACGCTTTTTAAGCGGCGCCAATGCGTAAAACAATATCCAGCAAAACCAGGAGAGCGCTAAACAGGTAAAAATCCAAATCAGCTTTTCATCCTTATCCACTCTGGAAGACCTGGCTATATCAATAATCGTTAACAACCACACCAACAATATCGCCACTAACATACCTAGCTGTAAGCTACTCATCACATCTGCTCCTTGATAAACAATTGAGCCCTTAGCTTACCGAAAGTTTAAAAATCGTGCGAGTTTTATATTCCTCACCCGGACGCAAGACTATCGACGGAAATTGCGATTGGTTAATGGAGTCCGGTGCATGCTGCGGTTCCAAACAAAAGCCAGTGCGTTTTTGGTAGGTAATACCTTTGCCGGCTAATGTGCCATCTAAAAAGTTGCCGGAATAGAATTGCACGCCCGGCTCTTCAGTGAATACTTCCAGTGCGCGACCTGAAGTTGCTTCTTCAACACGCGCAGCCAGGGTTAATTCTTTGTAAGTTTTTTGATTGATCAGAAAATTGTGATCGTAACCAAAACCGTTTTTAATTTGTTCGTGCTCGGTATTAATTAATTCGCCGATAGGACGCGGGTTGCGGAAATCAAATGGAGTATTAGCAACTGGCATAGGTGCGCCAACGGGGATTTGAACTTCATTTACCGCGTTAATATGGTCGGCAAAGATTTGCATTTGATGATTGAGGATATCGCCCTTGCCCGCAAGATTGAAATAGGTGTGCTGGGTTAGATTTACTGGTGTAGCCTTATCGGTAGTGGCGAAATAATCCACGATGATTTCGTCATCATGCGTGAATTGATAAGTGACGGTGACATCCAGATTACCGGGAAAACCCTGATCGCCATCTTCACTCAACAAATGTAATTTTAAAATGGGACCATTTGCATCGTCTGCGGTAATTGCGCTCCAGACTTTTTTATCAAAACCAATTGGCCCGCCGTGCAAATTATTGCTGCCATTATTCGCGGTCAGTGAATAAGTTTCGCCATCCAATGTGAATTGTGCATTGGCGATACGGTTGCCAACACGGCCAATGAGTGCACCAAAATAGGGGCCGATATCCAGATAGGGTTCGAGGGTATCAAAGCCCAAGACCACATCGGCAAGCGCGCCGTTTTTATCGCGCATATGCCACTCGGTGATGATGCCGCCGAGGTTAATAATTTTTACGCTGCTACCGCGTTTATTGGTCAAGGTATATTCATTTACTACTTCACCGGCAGCTATGGTGCCGAATAGTTTTTGGGTAATTGGCGTGGTGGTTGTCATTAACAATAGACTCTCAGATTTTTTCAATTTGATAATTAATGGGATTATTCGGTGTCCGGTTTATTCTGCCCAAAATCCGGAAAACCTTCGCTCGTCCAGCCGAGGCGGCGAATATAGGTATGGCGATTGGGATCGGTAAGCGGCGTGCCCTGCAGCTCTAAATAATCGCGCGCATGATATACCATAATGTCGGTTTGACCATCATCCGCCAGGGTAAAACTATTGTGCCCGGGGCCGTAGCGATGCAAGGTTTCGTTAGTGGTAAACACCGGCTCCGGCAACTTATGCCAGGAGGATGCCGCAAGCAAATCGCTTTCGGCGTCTGCCCACAATAATCCCATCGCGTAACGGTGATCAGTAGCGCTCGCAGAATAACTGATAAAAATTTTACCGTTGCGCACAATCACCGCTGCACCTTCATTGACTTTATAGCCCTGGATTTCCCAGTCCAATTGCGGGCGGGAAATTTCAGTTTCCACTTCGCCGACTTGCGTAGGTGAAATTAATTTGGCGATGTACAGCGCCGAATTTAATTTTTCCTCTGGATCTTTTTGCGCCCACACCAGATAGCGCTGGCCTTTATGTTCAAAACTGGTAGCGTCGAGCGCAAAGGAATCGCGCGCGGTTTTTACGCGGCCTAATTCTTTCCACTCGCCTATTAATGGATCAACCGACTCATTGGCCAATACATACATGCGGATCAACCAGGGTTTTTCGGCATCGCCCGCGGCAAAATAGATGTACCAGGTGTTATTAAAATAATGTAATTCCGGTGCCCAGATATTTGCGCCCATCGCACCTGTGTTGCGTTTACGCCAAACGGTTTTGGCCGCTGCGGTTTTTAAATCCGCGAGTGAATCAGCAGCGCGCAATTCAATGCGGTCAAACTCCGGCGCGGTGGCAATAAAGTAATAGCGCCCCTCAGGTGTGCGATGGATAAACGGATCAGCTCGTTGTGCCACCAAAGGCTCCGCAACGGACAACTGAGCCGCTGGCGGTGGGAGTTCGCACACAGGCGTACATGACATCAACAATCCACTTACTAATCCAATCGCGGACAAGGCCGCTACACTCAACACAGACTTCATGGGATTACCTCGGCTACGTGTATCAACCTGGCCTGACCGGCTTTACACGGGTTAACTATTATTCTCAATAGATTAATATTATATTACATATTCTAAGAATTAGACCAATACGAGAGAGACTTATGCAATCAACCCAGCCCGCTACCCCTTCCCTAAACCAGCGCTTAGCCAGATTTCTTGGTGTTGCCGCCCTAATGATCACAGCGCCTTTCACGAACGCCAAACAAGTCGATGTACATGACCCGGTTATGGCGCGCGAAGGCGATACCTGGTACCTATTCAGCACCGGCCCAGGTATCACCATTTACAGCTCCAAGGATCGTGTGAATTGGAAGCTGTCAGATCGCGCCTTTGCCACTGAACCTACCTGGGCAAAATCCGTAGCACCCGGTTTTAACAGCCACCTTTGGGCGCCCGATATTATCCAGCGCAACAACCAGTTTTATTTGTATTACTCGGTTTCCGCCTTCGGTAAAAATACCTCGGCGATTGGCGTAACCGTTAATAAAACCTTAAATCCCAAATCGCCGGATTATCGCTGGGAAGATAAAGGCATAGTGATTCAATCGGTGCCCAATCGCGATATGTGGAATGCAATTGACCCCGCCGTAATTGTGGATGAACAAGGCGCCGCCTGGATGAGCTTTGGCTCTTTCTGGAGCGGGCTGAAAATATTCAAGCTCAATAATGATTGGACACGTCCTGCCGAACCACAAGAATGGCACAGCATTGCCAAACGCGATCAGGTGCCCGCAAGTACCAGCAGCAATGCGGGTCCCGGAGAAATTGAGGCGCCATTTATTTTCAAAAAAGGTGATTACTATTATTTGTTTGCGTCATGGGGACTCTGTTGCAAAGGTGCGAACTCTACTTATCATTTGGTGGTCGGTAGATCCAAAAATGCGATTGGCCCTTATTTGGATAAAACCGGTAAAGACATGAATGACGGCGGTGGCAGCTTATTAATCAACGGTAATAAAAACTGGGTTGGCCTTGGCCACAACGGGGCTTATAGCTGGGATGGTAAAGATTATTTAGTGCTGCACGCCTACGAAACCGCAGACAACTATTTGCAGAAACTCAAAATACTGAATATCAGCTGGGATAAAGAAAGCTGGCCAATTGTAGATGAAGAAGAGTTGGATTTATATAAAAGCAAACGGTTGAAATAATCTGAGTAAAATTTATTACCGCACTTAACGGAATAAGTGCGGAAGATCACAAAAAAATACAAAATTATTTTTTCATAACTTTTTGATCATAAGCATTTCAGTTTATGAACATTAACTCTTTGTTTAAAAAACACATTGGGGCTAGGCTGTAACTACACATGGTAAACACCCCTGTAGGGAATGTGGTTTTTAACGGAGGTATATGATGACCAGAGAAGATATTTTACGTGAAGAGCAAGGCGAGACCGCGCGTGAACTGGCTGAGTTATTGCGGCTTGGACAAGAGATGGGGCGGCGTTTAAGTAACGAAACTCACGGCGAAATGTACGATGAAGTGCGCATGCTCATTTCATTACTCCATCAAACCCGCGCGCAAGCCGATTTAATTGATGCAAAATTAAATTCCGCCGACCCGGTGGCAGATCTTATGGCACGACGCCAGCAACACTAAAAGCCATAATCAAACTCACTTGCAGCATTATCGCTTCGCGAGGCATGTAAGTATTGGCAAGGGGGATTAGGCAACTTATTCCCGCAGCAACCTCACACCGTAAACTCCACCGGCGATCGAACCGGTTTCGGCAACAAATTTCAGGGTATATTTACCCTTGGCACTTTTTACCAATTCCGCTGGAATTGCATAATCCATCGTAAAAAATTCTTGGCTATTAGCCTGCGAACGTACCTTGGCGATAACAACATCGTTCAGCCAGATTTCAAAACGGCGACCGCTATCGATTCCCGCATAAGTAATCCGCAGTGTTTTTGCTTCCTGCTGTTTATCATTTAATTCGTAACTAAACCAGGCGCGCGCGTGGCGCCAGTGGCGACCCTTGTAAATTCCTGTTTCGCTTTGCTCACCTTTATAAAAATGATCGGATTCAGGTTGTTGTTCGC
Organism: Cellvibrio fibrivorans; assembly: GCF_031457055.1. Taxonomy (NCBI): domain Bacteria; kingdom Pseudomonadati; phylum Pseudomonadota; class Gammaproteobacteria; order Cellvibrionales; family Cellvibrionaceae; genus Cellvibrio; species Cellvibrio fibrivorans. Next base: position 53,626 of record NZ_JAVDVX010000004.1, read on the forward strand.
CCGGGGCGACCTGATCAATCGTTTTTGCCTGCAATGTGAGGCGCGCTTGTTCATCGGCAGCAGCCTTAGCGCGCGATTTTTCCAAATTGGCTGCTGTGGTGTAGGGCCAATAAATCGCATAGCGTGATTCATGCAGCCGGAAGAAGGGGATTAATTCAATCTGCTGTAAATTCTGGCCATTGATTAAACCCGATGCGTTAAAGGTGAGCGGCTTACCTGCCACAGGTTTTAATTGTTGGATAAACTCGCGGCTATTACCCAATAAAAAGGGAGCAGCTTCCAAAGGGCACATTTTCCCTTGGGCGATATGCCCCATGCGCGAATCATCGGCAAAATAATCCAATTGCTCATTGGCAAAGGGTTGGGTTTTAGCGGCAAGTACAATTGGCCCATGCAGTATCGCGTAGTAGTTGGAACCATCGGGCATTTTTTCCAACTCGGTGTGCATCGGCAGGGTCAACTCAACTGTGTCGCCTTTTTTCCAGCGGCGTTCCAGTGCGATATAGTCACCTGGCAGTTGCGTTACATCGGCTTTTTTACCATTAATACGCAATTCTAATTTACCTTGCTCGACCCAATTAGGGTAACGCAAATGCAAACTAAAGCGCGCTGATTTATCTATTACGATTTGTGTCGCTGCCTCATCGGGAAAGAGTGTTGTTTGTGTCAGGCTTATGCCCTGCTCCTTCCATTCCATTTGCGATGGGATAAATAAATTGACGAATACATCCGGGTCTTTTTTAGGTCTTTTATCGCGCGCATAAATAAATTCGGCGTATTTTGAGTGGCTCTCCAACCCCGACCCCACACAACACCACATACCATCGTGCACTTGCGAATAAACGCGATAGTGATTGGGGCGCATAGGGGTAAAATACACAAAGCCGCCGGTAGTGGGATTTTGTGAACCTAAAATATGGTTGTAGAGTGCGCGCTCGTAATAATCTACATACTTAAGCTGCGATGAATTTTTAAGGCCCGATGCTTGATTGTCGAACGACTGGTTGCCAGAAGAAAGGTACAACAACTCGGTTAGTTTGAGCATATTGTAGGTATTGCAAGTTTCAGGCCCTTCAACCTCATTGACCATCGGCGAGAAATCTTGCGTATCGTGAAAATGCTCCTTTACGCTGTTTCCACCAATGGCAACAGTGCGCTTGTCGATTACCGTTTGCCAAAAAAATTCCGCTGCACGCTTCCACTCAGGGTTATTAGTCGCATCGGCATAGCGTTTAAAACCGATCACCTTGGGAATTTGGGTGTTGGCATGCAAGCCGGTTAAATGGTCATGCGATTTTTCCAACGGTTGTAAAATCGCTTGATGGGAAAATGCTTGTGCAAGGGCGAGGTATTTTTTATCGCCAGTAATTTCCGCTACATCGACAAATATTTCATTCATACCGCCATGCTCGGTGCGCAGCATGGCTTGCATCTGCTCAGGCGATAATGTTTTGGTTAATTCGATTGTCCAATCGGATAATTTCACCAACATTTTTTTTGCATCGACGCTATTCGCATAGATATAAGCATCGCGCAGGCCGGCGTATATTTTATGCAGGTTGTACCAGGGCACCCAGCGCTCATTGGTAGAGAAGTTATCCACGCGGATATCCCCCTTCGCAATTTCGCTCCACATTTTGTTACTGGCGGGAATACCACCAATATAACCGGAACCTATTTTGTCCTGACATTTCTTTAATTCGGCGATGACATAATCCAAACGTTCCAATACAGCTTTATCACGTGTAGAGGCATACATCAGCGCAAGCGCGGAAACATAATGACCACCCATATGGCCATCCAATCCGGTCGATTCCCAGTTGCCGTAAGTTTCTTTAAAAGGCAACCCTGCCTCGCGGCGAAATGGCGCAAGCAATTTTTCAACATCCAATGCCATCAAGTAATTTTTATTAGTGTTTTGCGCATGTAGGAATGGACTTTCCAATAACTGCACATCGCGCAATGGCACAAGCTCCAGCGCGAAAACCGGAGCTATGCAAACACTGAAACCTAGCGCAATTACGCGACATGCATTAAGTAGATTCATTATAAAGTTCCTGAAAAATATTCCCACCAATAGGTGGGAATATAATGCTTATCGTTATTTCTGACACAGGATTAACGTAACTTTTCAACGAGTGAAGGCCTGTTAAAATTACTGCGCCTGCAAAGTAAACATTTGATTAGTGCTGTTCGCCACACATTGCCATTGATACAGATTGGCACCATCCGCTGTAGATGCACCCGCAATATCCAAACATTTTTCACTGTTGCGATTGATAATTCGATAACGGCCGGAACCTGCAGACTGGAAACGGAATTGTTGATTGTGGCCGCCAGCATATGTCCACAACATCAGGTTAGCGCCATCAGCAGTTGAGAATGAATTTACATCGAAAGCTTTGTCGCTTGCATTGGCAGGCGAGATGCGATGCCACACATCATCAACACGCGTAACAATAAATTTCTGGCAGCTGTTATTGATCCAGCTCCACTGGCGCAGATTGGTGCCGTTTGCTATTGCGCAATTTTCTACATCTAACGATTTTCCACTGTGCACCGGGGTAATACGATAGGTGCCATTAATGCGCGCATTAGCATCGCTTTTTATTGAAAAGTTGCGATTGAATACCGGCCAACCATTGGCGAAAGTCATTTGCAATAAATCCAAACGTGCAGGCCAACCATTTGCAGTGCTGCCATCGTAGTAATGGATCGATGCGAGATGCTGGCCATTGTTATAGAAATAACCAAAGTGGCCTGGGCCGATATAATTACCATCGGACATTAATAGTGTGCTGCCGCCGTAATTCCATAAACTTTTACCATTTTTATCCAAAAACGGACCCGTTGGACTTGTGGAGCGGCCAGTGACTATGTAGTAATTGCTTTGGTTGCCCATACAGCATTCACCCAGATTCACGAACATGTAGTAATAACCGTTGATATATTTTACCTGCGCCGCTTCGTATTCATGCCACGCATAATTATTGCCTACTACCGGGTAACGGGAGCTATTCATCAGCTTGCCAGTGGCAGGATTAATTTGGCGAACAAAAATTCCTGCATAGTGTGAACCGTAAACCATCCATACATTATTTTGCGCATCGCGGTATAAACCAGCATCAATCGCATTCACTGGCTGCCCATTGAGAGTGCCCTCATCGACAGTAGACACTATCATGCCCAAATCTTGCCAGTTGGGATTATTCAGAGAGCTAGTGACCATAACTCCAATTGCAGAACGCATGCCCGAGGTGGATGAAAATGCGGAGTAATACAAATAAAATTTTCCGTTCATTTCAATCACATCCGGCGCCCAAAAATTTCCATCAAAGCCAGGCACTTTGTTGCTGATCCATGATGGATAGGTATTGGCGGGAATGGGCGATGCGCCACGCTTCCAATTAATCAAATCAGTTGAGTAAAGTGCGTTAATGGGGAAATTACTTGCGCCACCACCAGTGCCAAATGTCCAGTAGGTATTGCCATCTTTAATAATGGTGGATGGATCGTGAATATCGGTAGTGCCGGTTAACGTGATTGCAAATACATTAAAACTAATGGCTAAAATTGCTGCCGCAGAAATTATCGCTGTTGATATATACCTGAATAAACGAACAAAGCTGTACATAGTGAGACCCTCGGTTATTAATTATTTTTAAAGGCACAAAAAAATGAGTTTCACCATTGCGTGTTGACATCAACAGCAAGAGTGAAACTCAACGACAAAGGCCAATGATTGACCTTTATGAGTTTGTTTAAACACTCAGCAGTAAAACTGCAAAGTGTTTAAACAGAAACGAGATAAAAATTAGAAGGTCAAACGCGCTCCAATAGCAAAGGTACGGCTGTAAAGTGCAGAGCCAAAGTTATTGGTTTTTGAACCGTTTTCGCCGTAATAGCTTTGGTAAATTTCTTCAGTCAAGTTAGTGCCATCAAACGTCAGCGCCAAATTGTCATTGACCTGATAGCTAATTTGCAGATCCATACTTGACTCTGGTTTTCTCCAGACTTCCAGCGGGTTCGCAAACAATGCCGCTTCGTAGTTATTCAGGAATTCGCTGCGCCACGCGTAGGACAAACGAACACCGACATCGTATTTGTCGTAGGCCAACACAACACTGTATGACTCATCAGACACACCGAACAAATCTGTTTCTTTGGTCTCAATAATGACACCTTTGGAATCAGTGATAGGTGTTGACTGCGAAGATTCCAATGCGGTGTAGCTCGCTTGAATACCAAAGCCATCTAACACATTGGGTAGATTTTCCGGGAACCACACTGCACCCAGTTCCAATCCGGTCAATTCACCATTCGATGCATTGTAGGGTTGGCTGAGTACATAAGTGCCCATCTCACCCGTTGGTGTTTCGTGCTGTACTTGGCGACGGAAATCAATAACAAAGCCTTCAATCTCACGCTTGAACAAGGTTCCGTACACTGAACTTGCATCCGCAAAATACCATTCCAATGAGAAATCATAGTTTTGCGATTCAGTAGGTTTCAGATCCGGATTGCCACCACCGGCAGTACCGTAACCAATGCCGGTAACATCTTCGTTGTAAACAATACGCGAGTTTAATGATGCAAAGTTTGGACGACGCAAAGTTTCGGTGTAAGCCAAACGTGCAAACAAATCATCAGTCAACGCATAGCGGAGCGATAAACTGGGCAACACTTTAGTGGTGCTCGCTGAATCGTCATACACCTCTTTTGCTGCTGAGGCAGTATCAGTGAATTCCATATCGGTATCTGAGCTGGTGTAGCGCAGGCCAATTTCACCATCTAATGTTCTACCTGCGACTTCTGCTTCATATTTTGTCGTGACGTAAGCAGACGCCGTTAACTCGTCAATATTAAAACTCTCAACCAGTTCCAATTGTTGCAAGTTATAGGCTGCACGCATTGCATCGGCGTTTGAGCGCAGGTAATAGCCGTTGGCTACAGCCCATGTGGTAGGCACCTTGGCATTGCCATCGAAGAAGCCATTATTGATATAGGCCAATTCTTCAGTGATAGCGACATTCGGATTAAAGCCTTCCTGACGGCTAAATGATTCAGCTGCAGTGCGTTGGTCAACGCGAACACCGACATTGAATTGTTTAAAGATACCGGCATCCGCATCGTAGGTAGCATCGGTAGTGAAGGTAACGGCATCGCCTTCGTTTTTGTTGGCATTGTCATACAGCTGTGCAGTTCTCCAATTGGCCACGTCAGATACATCGGCTTCATTGAGTCCAGTAGTTGCAGGGTTATCGATAAAACTAAACGCAGGAATTCCACCACCCGCATTGAAATCTACATTCAAACCGTAACGGGCATTCTCAAAGCGCGCAGCGATAAAATCAGATTCAAAGGTACTTTCCTGATAAACAACTTCTGACTTCACCTGAAGGTTATCTGTCAGCTCCCAATCGCCACCCAAGGCGTACACAAAGCTGTCAGTTTTTCCGGTAGTTAAATCGCCGCTGGTGAATGACCAGTTATCTTTTACACTTCTGGATCTAACAATATTAGTGCCTTCAAACAGTACGATGTTCGCATCGGCTTTTGCCGTTGGGCTATTTGCGTAAGAACCCCACCAGTCGGCAAAAGAGAATAAAAGTGAATTGAATGATTCATTGCGATAACCGTTGTAGAAAGCTTCAAAGGTGTATTCCGATGTATCATTTGGTGCAAATTGCAAAGACACATTGGCAGCAGAGCGCTCGCGCTTGCCGGTAAAATCGCTGGAGAAAATCGCATCGCGACCAAGGATATATTCCATTGGTTGGCCATTTACATTGAGCGTTGAACCCGCCGCATTTGGCAAACCATCTAACAGACCTGGAGTCCAGATAGGATTCTCAGCAACGCCGGGTTTATCGAGAAAAATACGCTCGTAATTACCGAACGGGGCAACCGGGTCATCAGTGGCAAACGGCACCATCGCACCCGCAGTGATGCTTTGGTCGCGGTAATTGGTTTCGGCATACGACAAGTTTACTAACGCACCAAATTCGCCAGAGCCAGTCTCCCAACGATTGCTCGCCAAACCACTAATGTTTGGATCAATCTCATCAGCCTGCTCTTGATTAATCGCACGTGCTGCAACTACAAATTTTTGGCCATCAAAATCAAATGGGCGCTGGGTTTTGATATCGACCGAACCGGCAATACCGTTTTCAATTTGCGAAGCAGAACGGGTTTTATAAACATCGACTTGTTTGATCAAACTGGCAGGCACATCTTGCAGTGCTACTGCGAGACCCGATGCCGTAAAAATATTGCGGCCATTCACAGTGGTGTTGATGTCAGTCAAACCGCGGATCGAAATGCCGGAAGTTTCACCTGAGCCACGATTGGTTACCTGCACACCGGTTACACGCTGCAAGGATTCAATCACGTTGTTGTCAGGGAATTTACCAATGTCTTCAGCAACAATTGCATCAACGATTTGGGTGTTGTTGCGCTTTACATCCAAAGCCTGCGTCAAACTGCCGCGAATCCCCGTCACTACAATTTCTTCCACCTGGTCTTCTTCCTGCGCAACTGCAACATAAGATGAACCTAGAGCGGCAATCATAGCGATGGATAAGCTAAGTGTTTTTTTCTGGAACATGAGTGATCTCCCGTGTTCGATTACTACTTGAGCCGAGGGGTTGGATCGGTGCAGTAATCGTTATTATTAAGTCGGTGCTTTTATTTGTCTTATAAAAAAGTCCGGTTGCTACTGGTATCTCACAGAGGTGGGGATGGTGCTTACCCTTGTTAATAACCATAAACCGTCGAATTATTATGCATATTGTAAGACAAATAAAATACTATCCCTCTGAGCATTAATCGTCAACAGGTAAAAATATATTTTTATGTAAAAATGAAAGGCAAAAAAAAAAGCCGCCACAGCGAGCTGTAACGGCCTGAAAAGTGGCATAACAAAGGCTGTTACGCCATCCAACGACAAAAGGATAAGACTCCGAGTAAAACAACAACGAACAAGCTGGTAGATAAATAGAACAAACCACACCACATTTGTATGATTATATACAAGTATTAATAATATGCCAGTTTTTTCTAGTTAAAACGAGTAACGCGCGCCCACTGCAAAGGTTTTGGAGTAGATGGCACTGCCGAAGTTAAACAGATCCTCGTTGCCTTCACCGTAGTAGCTTTGGTACACATCGTCTAACAGGTTGGTGGCATCGAAGGTGACTACCAAGTTGTCCGTGACATCGTAGCTAACTTGCAGATCCAAACTCTGCTCCGGGCGACGCCAGAATTGGATGGGGTTAGCGAAGATAGCGGCCTCGTTGCCAGCGTAAAATTTCTCGCGCCAGACATAGGACAAGCGCGCATCAAAGACATCTTTGTCGTAGGCCAACACCACACTGTAAGACGAATCGGATACGCCCGACATTTTTGAATCTACGTAACCGGAAATATCGCCCGCCAAACTGTACTCAGGTGTTTTTTGCGATGAGTCCAGCAAAGTGAAACTGGCTTGCACACCCAGACCATCGAGTGTTGTAGGTAAATTATCCGGGAAATAAACCAGCCCGACTTCCAAACCGGAAAGCTCACCATCAGCTGCATTGACCAGCGTAGTCAGTACATAGTCGCGTGTTACACCGTCGTTACCGGTGCGATTGACGGTTTTTTTGCCGCCAATCACCAGACCATCGATTTCGCGTTTGAACAGGGCGCCGTACAGCGAACTGCCGTCGGCAAAATACCATTCAAGCGAAACATCATAATTGGTGGATTCGGTCGGTTTTAAATCCGGGTTGCCGCCACTGCCAGTGCCATAGGGAATTGAGGTCAGGGGATCCTGAAAATATTGCAGCGGATTTAAATCCCCAAAGTTAGGCATGCGCAGAGTTTGGGTATAGGCGAAACGCCCCACCAGATCGTCAGTCACATTCCAATTCAATACCAGACTCGGCAATACTTTGTCCGCCTTGCCGGTACCGGTATTGTTATTGAAGATATTGGTGTTAGTGCCCGTCTCTGACCAGAACTCCATATCCTGTTCGTAATTCACGTAACGCACACCGAACTCTCCGCTCAATGCATCGCTCAGGTTAAATTTGGTAGTTGCATAAAGTGCGGCAGAATCTTCAGAGACATCAAAGTTTTTATTGACGCTTTCTTTTTCCAAACCATACACGCTGCGCACTGCATCGGCATTAGCTAACAAATAGCTGCCATCAGCAGTAATAAAGCTATCAAAAATATTCGCGCGGCCTGCAAAATAGTCATCCACCGTGAAGATCAAACCGGAGCCATCGCCAGACGCACCTGCAGCAACCAAATCATCCATCAATTCAGTCACAGTGCCGGCGTAACTCCAGGAATCTTGTCCGCGCCCAAAATCTTGTGCATTGCGCTGCTCAAGGCGGCCACCGACTTTTAGCGTTTGGATAAATTGGCCATCCAATTTCCATTCAACATCGGTAGTCACACTGGTTGAATCACCTTGATTGCCACCGCCGTTGTCCCACATGCCGGAGGCATTCCAATTGCCCACTGCAGCCATGTCCGATTCATCCAGTGCACTGGTGGCAGGATTATCTTTAAATATAACGGAAGGCACACCATCGCGATCGTTGTAATCCACATCCAAACCATATGCAGTGCGCGCAAACCGCATCGCAAAAAATTCAGAGGTAAATTTACTGTCTTGATAAACAATTTCAGAATTGACCGTTACATTGTCACTTGGTGTCCACTTGGCACCAAGCGCATATAAATAGCTGTCAGTTTTGCCAGTGGAATAGTCACCACTTTGGAAGCCGCCGTTGGCATAACCCTGATGTTCTTTTACAACATTAGTGCCGTCATAAACGAGAGGGATATCGATATTGCCATTTTGGTGTTCAAGCGTGTTGGTAAACCACATGGCATTTTGCGATGTATTTCTGTAGCCCGTGTAAAAACCTTCTGCAGTCACTTCCAACTCATCATTCGGTGCCCACTGCAAAGAAACACTGGCGGCCGGGCGCTCGCGATTACCGGTGAAAGATGTACCGAACACCGCATCGCGCATCAATAAATAATCGTAGTCTGCACCGTCCAAGGTCAGGGTTGAACCTGCCGCAGAGGGAAGGCCATTCTCCAAACCGGCTTGCCACACGGGTGTATTGTTGTGCGAGTTGGGAATCATTTGGTAAGGCGCATAATCCAAATGCGGATTGGCGCTGAAGAACGGAAACACGGCACCCGCCGTCATAGTCTCATCGCGATAATTGGTTTCTGCAAACGACACATTCACCAATGCACCGAATTCGCCACCGCTTTCCAATTCCCAGCGATTGCTAAATAGCGCACTGATATTTGGATCAATTTTATCGGGCTGATCAGCGTAGATGCCGCGCCCCGCCAATACCATTTTTGCACCATCAAAATTAAAGGGGCGATGGGTTTTTACATCAATCGATCCGGCAATACCGCGCTCCACCTGATCAGCCGAACGGGTTTTATAAACATTCACATTGGCTAACAAACTCGCTGGAATATCTTGCAGCGCAACCGAGCGGCCCGCGCCGGTAAATACATCGCGGCCATTTACGGTAGTGTGCACATCAGTTAAACCGCGAATTGACACTGCCGATACTTCGCCAGCTCCACGGTTAGTCGTCTGCACACCCGTCACACGCTGCAATGCTTCAACGACGTTGTTATCGGGAAACTTGCCGATATCTTCGGCAACAATGGAATCAATAATTTGTGTGCTGTTGCGTTTGATATCCAAGGCTTTGGTTAAACTGCTGCGAATACCCTGCACGATAACTTCTTCTACTTGTTCATCGGCTACAGGTTGTGAGTTTTGCGCTTCTTGGGCGCTGGCGATTTGCGCCATCATAGCGGCCAGCACAGCGCTGACCAAGGCTGATTTCTTATACATAATAAACTCCAAAATTTTTTGTAAATTTTGAGTTAATGTTTTATCCATTAACTCCATCAAAAAGAATTCAAGCCGAGGGAGAAGAATTTTCTCCCTCGCTACTGCGATTACTGGGCAGCGGAACCTTCTTGATACAGTGAGTTAATGCGTTCGTTACTGATGGTGCCGGTGAACACTTTGAGTTCATCGATAGCGCCGTTGAAGGGTGTATCCCAATAATTCACACCCAGTGCAAATTCATTGGTATCACCCGCCACTGTCATCACCCGTGGGAAGCCAGTAGATTCAAGCTGCTGCACACCATTCACAAAAATTTTGATGGTATTGTTGTTTTCGCCATCGACCATGATCACCAGGTGCGTCCATTGACCGACGGGAATACGATTGCTTAATTCCGCGTTGTCGTAGAACGCCGGGCCGTTCGCCCATACGCGGGTTTTTTCCGTGCCGTTCATGGAGGGAACCAAACTCAACCAATAGTTGGCATTAGCGCCACCAAAAAATGCGGTGGTGTAATTGGTAAACGCAGTGGGTTTTAACCAGAGCGAAATACTGTAGCTAGCGGTGGTAATTAAATTGTCGGGCAAACGCACACCGGATGTGCCATCCAGATTGACCGCTGAACCTTTAACACCTTGCACGTAGCTCACCGCACCGCCAGTGTTATGCATAAAGTTGCCGGTAACTGTACCTGCCGCTGCAACTGCATTTTTCGCGGTTAAATCACCATCAAAACTGTATTCCGCTGGCGCCAGAGATTTAACGGTGACGGTAAATTCTTTAGTGTCAGTGACCCCCTGATAATTGATGTGTGCAGTCAAGGTGACAGTTTTGTCGCCTTCATCGGCCGTCGGCTGTTTAACGACCGCAATACCGTTGGTGGGTTTCAAATAATTTTCGTTGCTGGATGTCCAACTAATGCCAGAAACAAATGGCCCTACGCGAATCAATTCAAAATTTTCGCGCACGGCGGACATATCGCCCAGCTCCAACGCCTCTTTTACAAAGCCGGCAAATTGTGCGGGATTGGTTAAATTATTAATCGCTGCACCGTTGATATCCAAACTGCTCAAGGCGTAGTCGTACACAATAAATTCATCGATTTGACCAACGAACGGCAGATCCCATCCGAAGTTAACACCCAGTGCAAACTGTCCGCCACTCGCGCTGAAAATATCATCGCGTGGCATAGAGCCGACCAGGTTGCCATCGATATATAACTTCATTGTGGTGTCAGCATAGGTGATCGCCACATGTTGCCATTGATTTACCGGCGCTGTTGCAGTGTGTACAACCTGATTCCAGTTGCCGAGGAAATTACTCCAGATCAATGAGGTCGAGGTAAACCAGGCATTGCCCGGAATAAAACTGATCCAGTGATCAAAATCACTCGCGGCAAAAAAGGCGGGCGTATGGGTGGTGAGCGATTCCGGTTTCATCCAAAAGGACACAGTGTAGGCATTGGAGTGAATAATGTTGTCTGGCAAACGCACGCCGTTGGCACCATTAAAATCGTAAGCCTGCCCACTGTAACCGGCAGCAAAAGTGGGTGCCGTTGCATCGACATTAAACAGGTTGTTGTCAGTAGTTTTCGCAGCAGCAAAATAGCCCACTGAATCGGTTAAGGTATTTTCAAATCCATAATGCGCTACTGCATTTTTAAACGGCGGGCGTGCGGTTAAATGCACTGAAAACGTTTTTGTAGTGGTCTGGCCATTTAATGAAAGATTGGCAGTGAGCGTAACGGTTTTATCGCCGAGGTCTGGCGTTGGAATAAATACATTACCCATGGAGTCGATAAAGTATTCATTGCTGCTCACCCAATTAATCGCAGTGCCGCTTTTGCCAATGGTCGGCAGCGAATAACCTTCATCGGCAATAGTCAATTCGGTTTTGATATTCAGTGCATCTTTTACACTATTCAAAGCTGCAGTTGTGCCCGCGATGGAATCCGTGCGGGTGCCAAATACCGAGGCGCCATCTTTTGCCATTGCAGAAAACACGGGAACCAATTCTTTGCTGCCGTTATCCCACTGCCACTTGATAACACCAAAGTAGGTGCCGGAATCCAATACCAGTTTGATGGAATCATCGCCCTGCGACATCCAGGTGCCTTTTTCACTACCGATGACGGTACGGTCTTCACGCAAGGTGATATAGCCGGATTTAATCGCGGTTTTATTAACGGATTTACCTTGATTCACAAACTTATAGTGACCGGGCACTTGCGCGATATCGACCAGGTTATTGCCATTAAGCGGAACATAGCGCTGGGGCGATACCACCAACCAACCGTCTTTGCTCACAAACATTTCATGCGTGCGTACGGCATGGGCTTCGATGTTGCCGGGATATGCAGTAGATGACGCTGGAAAGCGAGTGTGGGTTACCAGCAGATGACGCTTTGTTGCTTCATCGTAATAGGCCGAGTTGTGACCGGGTGATTGATAGCCCCATGAAGCACCAGGCTCACCTAATGCCTGGGTAAATTCAAATCCGCCCAGTAACTTGCCGCCAATCTCCAAACCGGTGCCCATAGTGGCGATGTCGACGCCAGCAGGATCAAGGTAAGGGCCTTTGGGCGTTTTGGAGCGGGCAATGCGGATGGAATAGCCGCCATTTGCATCAAAGCCGGCTACTGAGTAGAACAAGTAATAGTAATCTGCGACCGGGCTGTAGATCACATAGGCGCCTTCAATCGCGCGGAAATCGCCCCCGACCAAATGCTTGCCATAACCTTGACCCGCTTTGGGTTTACCCGTGGCGCCGTCCATTTCCAGAATAAAGATACCGCCAGAATAGGAGCCGTAGACCATCCACAATTTGTTGTCTTTATCGTAAAACGCGGTGGGGTCAATCACATTGGGGTCAACCGCACCATTCCAACTGGTTTGGCCGTTGTCGAGCGGGAAGCTAGTGAATTCACCGGCATTGCGGTAACCACTGCGCAGGAATACGCCTTTATCCACATAAGGACCTGCAACAGAGTCAGCCTCTGCCAGACCTAAGTAGGAGCGGTTCCAGCAGCCGCCATTGTCCGCTTCTACTTGGGCGCAGTGGTTGTAGTAGAACCAATATTTGCCATTGGGCGCCTTGATTACATTGGCTGCCCAGTTGCCTTTAAAGCCATCACTCCAGGCGATGCCTTCAGAGATTTCGCTGGAATAGGTATTAAACAGCGGGCTCTCATCAACCTTATCATTGGCTGACAGCACCGAAATATATTCCCAGTTAATCAAATCAGCCGATTTGGCCGCTGCCAGGTGTGAGCCGAAAATGTAGTAATCGCTACCGGCTTTGACGATGGATGGGTCGTGTACACCTATATCCAACCAATTGACCGAGCCGTCTTGCGCCAGCGGGATTCCGCTTGCCAGCGTCGGCTTGGAATAAACAGGTTCAGGGGATGCAGGAACTGGCTTGGTTGAGGCGTTGTTGTCGCTACCGCCACCGCAGCCGCCCAATAACAGCAGACTGCCAATGACAAGCGTAAGGCTTGTTAGCTTCATGTGTTTGACCTTCTCTCGTGTAGTTATTGCTTATTTATAATTCCCGGCGCAGCCACTTTTAAGACTTAGGATGAAACGCCACGTCGGGTCTAGTAGTCGCATGAACTATATGTCATACAATATTACTATCAAATATTATTGTCATACAATTAAACAGAAGTAAAGCTGCAGTCAGTGCTTTTTATGTCTATAAATGGTGCTCGAACGAAGGGCAATAAAAAAACCCGCACAAAGCGGGTTCTTCACAATATCTTTGGTCAGCGAATATATTAGCCCGCCGATCTCGCTTTAAAAGCACGTACAACCTGGTTGAAATCGTCAGCAAATTTTTTCAAATCATCCAGCTCTTTTTTCTCATCCGAGCGCCCCAGACCAGCACACCCCAGGTAGGCCTCCATGTCTTTTACATAGGCCTTCATATCATTGTTCGCTTTTACCATTTGTGCAGTAACCACAGTAGCTGCATCAGGAATTTCTGGTTTAGCGGCGGGCTTTTCGCAAGCTGCAGCAGCCATTGAAGTTACAACGCATGATGCAAAAAAAGTAGCAGCGATAACAAACGATCTCATGAATTTTCCTCTCAACAAAAGAACAAGATTACATAATTAACAAAACAAACATTCACAACAAAATTAAACCCGGAAACGCCCAACCAACTCCGCCATACGCGCCGCCATTTCAGCCAGGTTGCCTGTATTGGTAGTAATGCGACTGGAGCTTTCTGCCGTATGAGTAGCAACTGAAGAAATACGATCAATATTGTTTTCAATTTGGCGTGTAGCTGCGCTCTGTTGTTCCGATGCAGCCGCAATCTGATTGGTCCTATCGCGAATCACACTTACAATTTCGGTAATATTTTCCAGGGCGTGACTTGCATCGCTGGCTTGCACTACCGCATTGCCCGCCTGGTTAGTACCTGCCGCCATCATTTCTACTGCTTTTTGTGAGCCTGATTGCAAGCGCTCAATCATTTCGCGAATTTCAGTGGTGGAGCTTTGCGTTTTAGATGCAAGCGTGCGCACTTCATCGGCAACTACCGCAAAGCCGCGCCCTTGTTCACCGGCACGCGCCGCTTCAATCGCCGCGTTCAATGCGAGCAAATTAGTTTGCTCGGCAATACCGCGAATCACATCCAGCACCGAGCCGATACTCACTGTTTCTTGACGCAGACGGTCAATTACATCGGCTGCCGTTTTAATATCACCCGACAGGTTGGTAATTTGCCCCATAGTATTGACCACTAGGGTTTTACCTTCTTCTGCTGCATCGTCAGCTTGTAAGGACTTATCAGCGGTTTCCGTCACACTCACAGTCACATCTTGCACCACACCCGCCATCTCTTTCACTGCACCAACAATGTGTTGGATCTCAGTTTGCTGGGTGCGAATTTCGCGTTCATTTTCACGTGATAATTGCGAGAGGCTCACTGCACTATCACTCACATCGCGCGCGGTATGTGCCACGCTGGCGATAATCGATTGCAGACGCTCTACAAACTGATTAAAACAACGCGCCAGTTCTGATACTTCGTCATTACCGGTTACCGGTAAGCGACGGGTTAAATCGCCCTCGCCTTCAGCAATATCGCGCAACGCAGTCACCACATTATTTACCGGGCGCACAATACTCAATTGCACCGCATAGGCGAGCGATGCCGCTATCAGGCTGATAATAAAAACCAAGCCCAATGCGGAGTAAATTGCATCAGTCACTATCACATCTACCTCGCTCATATCCACACGCAAACTGATGGCACCTATAGTGGCGCCGTCAGATTTAATCGTTTCAGTAATCAACAAAAGCTCGCCTTCAACTTCAATGCCAGTCGCGCGCGGAGTGCCTGATAATTCACGCGGCACTATTTTGGAGTCGGTATTTTTTTCATACCAGGCAAAAGGTTTTTGGGCGCTATATACAACCGCGCTCAACACGCGTGGGCTTACACGCAAAGCACCCAGTGATGCGTTAACGGTTGCGCTATCGTCAAAAGTCATTGCCCCAACACTTGCCTCTCCTAACACCTGCGCAAGCGTGCGTGTATCTTCAATAATGGCGGATTCTGTTGTGGCAATACCGGTGCGCACAGTTACCAAAGTTGTTGCAATAACAGCGGCGATACAGGTCAAGGTCACGCTGAGCAGAATCTTCCATTTAAGTGATAGATTGTTCACTTACACCTCGGTTAGCACATGAATAAACTAAGAAAAAGCCATTGTGATGCTGGTCACAATTTGCGCGTAAGACTAGCAGACAATTTTTTTAATGCATCTTTTTTTATTCCATTTTTTGAATAAAAAATAATAATTGTGCAATTGCAGAGCAGATCCGAAATAAGCAGATCCACTACAGTCAATAAACTGGCGAACCGTTAACTAACCCAAGATACAAGTGAAGAATAGACAGCTTTTCGACACCCCAATAAGTGAGCGCAACCCACAAACAAAAAATCCACTCACCGAAAAACAATGAGTGGATTTTTTGTTTGCAAGCACTAATGAAAATATGGTGCGACTGGTTTTAATCCGCCATAGAAGGCTTGCCAAATACCGGCATGCCTTTGTCATTCCAGCGCAAGGGTTTTACAAAAGTATGGCGATCAGGATTCCATAAAGGATCGCCAATTATTTCAGTATAAGTACGTGCGTGATAAACCAACATCACCGTGTCGCCATCTTCACCATAAGTAAAACTGTTATGGCCAGGGCCGAAAATTTTGTTGGGGATATCCGAACAAAGTACTGGTTCTTTGGATTTGGTCCATGATGCAGGATTCAGTAAATCGGAGTTTTCATCTGCCCACAATAAACCCATCGCATAATTTTCATCAGTCGCACTCGCAGAATAACTGATAAATATTTTTCCATTACGCTTTAATATCGATGGCCCTTCATTAACCCAGAAACCGCGAATCTCCCATTCGAACTCCGGTTTGGTGAGCAGCACGGGTTCACCAGCCAATTGCCAGGGTGTTTTCATCGGCGCGATATACAAATTGGAATTGCCGCGAATATTTACATCTTTTTGCGCCCACAAATAATAGAGCACGCCATCGTGGGTAAAGGTGGTGGCATCCAGGCAAAAGGTATCTATACCGCTATCGATCTGCCCCATAAATTCCCACTCACCTTCCAGCGGATTCGCATTTTTGTTGCGCACGCAGTACATACGGTGTTGGAACAAATCGAATTTTATTTCACGGCTGGGCGCTGCGGCGAAGTAAACATACCAAGCAGATTCACCGGATTCAGGATCTTTGTTGAAATGAAGTTCCGGTGCCCATAATAATTCGCTGTAAGGACCGGCTTCGGGTTTGTGCCATGCATCAACCGTCTTAGCAGTTGCCAATTCAGCAATTGTTTTTGCGCGGCGCAATTCAATGCGGTCGTATTGAGGCACTGATGCAGTGAAATAATAATAGCCGTCGGTGTGTTTATAAATAAACGGATCGGCGCGCTGGGGGATCAGGGGTTTTAATAATTCGCTCACAACATTCTCCAAACTCTTTTAATTTCGTATTTAATTCCGCGCAATATAACCTTTAAGTATCATGGTACCTTTCAGCTCGGCGTAATAGCGGTCATTAATGCGGTACATAAACATCAGCAGCCCCATCAAAGCATGAAAGAATCCGGGTATGACGGACAACATAAGTGCAATACCCATCATTGACGTTTCTGATTGCTCCTGGTTGGGCACATATTGAAAATAGGTCAGCAACCAACCCACCATCAAACCCGCAATCCCCATGCCCGCTTTTTGTCCTACCGAAATACCACCATAGGCAAAACCGGATACACGCTTGCCATTTTTAACCTGGCCATAGTCAATCGTTTCAGAAATAATTGACCAGAATACTGGCGCATGCAGATCGACAACAAAGGACAACAGGAAATACAAAATAAAAGCCAGCAATACATCTTGCGGATCAACAAAGACATAGATCGCCACACTCAAGCCAGCCACTATCAACTGGGTGTAGCGGAATAAATTAATCTTGCAATAAAACTTGGTGATCCAGGTGGATGCAATCATCGCCAGAATCGCCGCCACAACGCCGGTGGATATAAACGCTGATACAAGCGTGTCATCTCCGCCCAAGTAATATTTCGCGTAATAAATTGCAACTGAGCCGCGGATTACATAACCAATGGTGCCGGTAATACACACTGCCACCAGGATTAACCATTGGTCGTTTTTTAATAGTTGCAAAAACTGGCTGAGCAGCGGTTGCGGCTCGACGACATGCACAACACGCTCTGAGGTATTGAAATAGCAAAATAAAAACATTGCAGCGCCAATGAACGACATAATTGCCATCGCGATTTGATAGCCCAAGGCTTTGTCTTCCCACATACCTGATACAACAGGCACAACTGCAGCCACCATAAATGCGCCGATTTTGGCAAGAAATAAACGATATCCATTGGCCGATAATTTTTCTTTAGGGTCACTGGTGAGTGCGCTGGGCAAGGAAATATAGGGAATGCCTACACCCGACGTAATTAAAGTCATCATGATGTAGGTGGAATACGCCCAAATTAATTTTGCGTCGTATTCCCAATTAGGCGTGGTGAATACAAAAAACACGCTCACAGCGTAGGGAATTGCCAACCACAATAACCAAGGGCGGTAGCGGCCTTGCAGGAAAGTAAACCGATCAGTGATTTGCCCCATTACTAAATCGGAAATGGCACCGACGATTTTTACAGTGAAAAATAAAATCCCCATATCCATCGGGGTTAGACCAAAAATATCAGTGTAATAAAAAGTGATGATTAACATCATCGACGAGATCACTACGTTCAACGCCATGTCGCCAGCGCCAAACCCTACTTTCTCGGTAACCGATAATTTATCGGTTGCGTGCACATTGGAAGCTTGCATTTATTATAGTGACCTCGTGTTGTTATTAAAAAAAAACGGCAATACCAAACAGAATTCTGCCGTATTGCCGCTTCCTTTATCTCTCACCGTTTTGTACGGTTTATAGTGTCCGAATAATCCGGCTCGCTCTAGTTTTTACAAAAAGTAATCGTTCTCTACCGCATGGACTAATAACACATCGATTCCTGCCATGCCTGCACTCGCTGCTGCTTGCAACCCGAGTTTTGAATCTTCAAATACCACACACTGTTTGGGATCAACGCCCAATAATTCTGCACAGCGTAAAAAGGTATCCGGTGCGGGTTTTGGATTTTTTACCTGGTCAGCACCGACTACAGCACTGAGGTATTTTTCCAAACCACAAATCTTCAAAATGGTTTCGGCTTCCTGGGTATAAGCCCCAGTACCAATCGCCATGGGTTTCACGCCGTGGTATTTCTGAGCAACTTCAAGCAGTGCAGTTGGTTTTACATATTTGTGCATATTCTCGTGCACGACCTGCTCTTTAAAATCATTCATTTCATCAAGGCTGGCATCGACCTTGAGATTGAATTTTTCGAGCAGAATTTCAATCGTTCCTTTAGTGGGAACGCCCGCCAATGAACGCATAAACGAGCGGTCAATGGGGATACCGTATTTGTTCAGCATGGTTGACCATGCAAATTCATGTAATTGGCCGCTATCGACTAGCGTACCGTCCATATCAAAAATCAATGCTTCGTAATGGTCGTACATCTTTTGCTCTCATTTCATTGTTGCCGGGTAAGGTAGAAATTAGAGCACAAACCAGCGTTAAGTTCGAAAGGAAAAGACCTGACTTTACAACTTTCTGATCTTGACTGCGTATGCGAGCCGGTAGTGGTTTCCGGGTTAGGTAGAGGCATGTGCGACACGCCGTGAATACATCCATGTAGGCTCGTTGTCGACATCCATGTCGCCAAACGGTCTCACATGCCTCTACCTAATCCCTCACATATCAGTTCTTTTCAAGCTCGTTAAAAGCAAAAGCGCTTAAACACCATCTTTCAAATGAAAGTAAGCCGCATTGTGGCGCAATTCAGTTTTGAAGTTGCGCACAGTAGTATCCGCACCAATTACCAGCGCTTCAATTCCTGCCATTTCCGCGTAGTCCACGATTTCGTCAGCTGTTACACCTTGGGTGTAGGCGCTGTGGTGCGCGCCACCGGCTTGAATCCAGGCTGCTGCAGAAATCTCCAGATTGGGGCGCGGCTCCCACAGGGCTTTTGCTACCGGCAATTTTGGTAACTCTTGTGGTGGGTTTACGGTGTCCACTTCATTGATGATCACGCGGAAACGGGTGCCGATATCAATCAAGGAAATGCACAGTGCTGGACCTGCTTTGCCGGTGAAAATCAAGCGGGCGATATCATTGCGGCAACCGATTGTGTGCAAATGCACTTCCAGTTTTGGTTTTGCTGCAGCGATCGATGGACAAACTTCCAACATATGCGCGCCCAGTACTTGATCCACAGCACCGAAGTGATAAGTGTAATCTTCCATAAAGGATGAACCACCCACACGGCCTTTAGACATCACTTTGCAGATGTGCACCATTGCAGCGGTTTTCCAATCGCCTTCACCGCCGTAACCAAAACCAGCTGCCATCAGGCGTTGTGTTGCAAGACCAGGAAGATTGGTCAAGCCGGTCAGGTTCTCAAAGCAGTTAGTGAACGCTCCGAAGTCGCCGTCGGTTAAAAACTTCAACATACCCAGCTCCAAACGCGCTTCGTTTTTCAGCATTTGGTATTGATGCGCATCATCAAAAATCGCAGGGTTTACATCGTATTCTTTTTTGTAGATTTCAATTTGTGCAGCAACTTGCTCATCGGTGACTGCATCAACTACTTTTTGCAGATCGCCCAAACCATAAGCGTGAACTTCGTAACCAAATTTAATTTGCGCAGCAACTTTATCGCCATCGGTTACCGCTACTTGACGCATGTTGTCGCCAAAGCGCGCCACTTTTAAATTCTGGCTAGCGTACCAACCCATAGCAACGCGGCACCAACTGTCGATTTGCTTTTGCACGGATTCAGTTGCCCAATGGCCTACAACCACTTTGCGCTCCTGGCGCAAACGTGTGCTCACATGACCAAATTCGCGGTCGCCATGTGCAGACTGGTTGAGGTTCATAAAGTGCATATTGATTTCAGCAAACGGCAGCTCAGCATTGAACTGGGTGTGCAAATGCATGTAGGGCTTGCTCAATGCACTCAAACCGGCGATCCACATTTTTGCCGGAGAGAAAGTGTGCATCCACAGAATCAAACCAACACAGTTGGGATTACTATTCGCCGCTTGGCATACAGCAAGAATTTCTTTGGGAGATTTAACCGTATCCTGTGCAACAATTTTGATTGAAATATTGTTGGATTCAGTCAAACCCGCCGCAATTTTTTGACTGTTCTCGGCGACTTGTTTTAATACGCCTGGACCATACAAATCTTGTGAGCCGGTGACCAACCAGACTTCTTTATCGCCGTAGATTTTCATTTTGTTTTCCTCAAAAAATATTTTGTATTCGTTTAAATAAAAATGTGGGTTTATTACTTCTGCCCGTAATAGGCATTTTTCCCGTGTTTGCGTAAATAATGTTTGTCCACAATGCCTTGTTTTAACGGCGGAGTGTTTTGCTGTAAGGTTTTGGTTAAATAGGCCATGCGCGCAATTTCTTCGAGGATTACCGCGTGGTAAACCGCATCGGCACCGCTCTTGCCCCAGGTAAATGGCGCGTGACCGGCCACGATCACCATAGGAACTTCTTTCGGGCTGCGCGTTTTAAAGCAATCGGTAATTTGCACGCCGGTTTCTTCTTCGTAATCGCGCTCGATTTGTTCATCAGTCATTACCGCGGTGCAGGGAATTTCGCCGTAGGCGTAATCAGCATGGGTAGTGCCGTAGCAAGGAATAGCCTGTTGCGTTTGCGCCCAGGCAGTGGCGTAAGTTGAATGAGTGTGCGTCACTCCGCCAATCGATTCAAAGTGGCGATACAAATGCGTGTGGGTTTTGGTATCGGAAGAAGGACGCATCGCTCCTTCTACGATATTGTTTTCCAAATCGACAATCACAATATCATCAGGCGACAATTTTTCGTAGGCCACGCCGCTTGGCTTGATAGCAATCACACCTTTGCTACGATCAATTTGCGATACATTACCCCAGGTATACACCACCAGATTGCGGCGCTGTAATTCCATATTGGCTTCGTAGACTTCGCGCTTTAATTCGGTGTAACTCATTAAGCGTTACCTCCAACACCACCAGCAGAGACAAAAGTGCCGAGCTTGAGATATTTTTGATACAAGCCTTCATAGATAGCGGCAGCATTGGCATTGGGCGTGTAGGTTTTGCACACACTGGATGCCATCACTTTTTGTGCGCTTGCAACATCGGGATAAACTCCACCGGCAACCGCAGCAAAAATCGCCGCGCCCAGTGCACAGCTTTGCTCGCTCTCCAATACTTCGATGGGGCAGTTCCATACATCGGCGCAGGTTTGCATTACAAAATCCGATTTTTTCGAGATGCCGCCAATCGCCACAACAGAATTGATCGCCACGCCTTCTTGTTTAAAGCGCTCGATAATCGCACGCGCACCATAAGCCGTTGCTTCAACCAGCGCGCGGAAAATATGCGGTGCACTGCTGCCCATTTTCAAACCGGCGATGGCCATAGCTACAGATTGGTCGGCGTCCGGCGTGCGGCGACCATTCACCCAATCCAGTGCGGTAATACCCGCTTCACCGATAGCTAATTTGCTCGCCGCGTTACTCAATGCAACCAGCGTTTGATCTTCAATTTCTTGTGCGAGTTTTTGTTTGGTGTCTTCATCAAGCAATGAAGAATTTTGCAAGATGTTAGCAACCGGCCAGTTCACCAGATTGCGGAACCAGGCATACAAATCGCCAAATGCTGACTGCCCTGCTTCCAGGCCAACAAATCCTGGTGTTACCGAACCATCAACCTGGCCGCAGATACCGGCGATACATTTATCACCAATATCGTCGTAGGTTGCGACGGTAATATCGCAAGTCGATGTGCCCATAATTTTGGTGAGCACACCCGGTTTTACTTTTGCAGCAACGGCACCCATATGGCAATCGAATGCGCTAAAACCAACGGGCGTATTGATTGGCAAACCAAGTTTGTCCGCCCATTTTGCAGAGAGTCCACCGCAAACTTGGTCAGAGGTAAATGTCTCGGCTGGCAAACGGTCACGCAAACCATTTAATAGAGGATCAATGCCCACAAAGAAATCATTCGGTGGATAACCGCCCCAACTTTCATGCCACATTAATTTGTGACCAGTGGCGCAGCGGCCCATGCGCAATTTGCTTGGGTGCGTAGTATCAGTCAGCACTGCTGACATCCAATCACAATGCTCCACCCACAGGTAAGCGGCTTTGGCGACTGAAGAGTCTTCACGCAATACGTGCAGGGTTTTTGCCCAGAACCATTCAGAGGAATAAATTCCGCCTTCGTACTTTAAATAGTTCTCGGATGATTTATTTGCAGCCGCCGTAATTTCTTGCGCTTCTTTAATCGCGGTGTGGTCTTTCCACAGCACAAACATGGCGTTGGGGTTTTCGGCAAATTCCGGTTTGAGCGCGAGCGCAACACCTTCACTATCAACCGCAACGGGAGTTGAGCCGGTGGTATCAAAACTGACGCCAACAACCTGCTGCGCCGCACCTGCTGGTGCCTTGTTCCACAAACCCTGAACAACTTGTTCAAGGCTTTCCAGATAGTCGAGCGGATGCTGGCGGAATTGGTCTTTCGCCGGTACGCAGTACAAGCCTTTTTTCCAGCGCGGGTAATAGACCACATTGCTGGTTACTTCTTCACCGGTCAGGGCATCTACTAACAGGGCTCTGACGGAGTCAGTGCCGTAATCCAGCCCCAAGGCATAAGAGGTCATAACATCACCCATTTTTATACTGTTGCCTCACCAGAGGATATTAATATTGTATGACAATATTATTCAGATTAGATCTCCCCATGTCAATTGGTTTCATGGGGAGGCGGAGCGCTTAAACGCTTATTTCTGCAGCGGCTTGACGGCTTTATTTGCCGTTACGCCTTCGCTGGTCATGACAATACGCTTGATAGTGCCATCCGGGTTATAGAACAGCTCATCGATAGCCACCGAGCGGCGATATTGGCCACCATCCGGACGCCCTGCGCCGGTGTGATAAATGAAGTAGTGCTTGCCGTTAAATTCAATAATCGCCTGGTGGTTAGTCGGCGTATTGCCCGCGACTTCATTGAGAATCCCCTTGTATTCCCAAGGGCCGGTGATGCTCTTGCTCATCGCATAACCCAGCTTCTCGGGGAAGCCCATGGCATAGGAGAGATAATAGTTGTCGCCGTATTTGTGCACCCAGATTGCCTCGGTGAATTCCGGCAGGCCTTTGATATCCACAATCGGTCCATCCAGCTCGATCATATTGGGCTTGAGCTTGGCGTAACGCGGCTTGCTGTTGCCCCAGAACAGATAGGCTTGGCCGTTATTATCGATAAACACTGACGGGTCGATATCATCCCAGTCGTTGGGGGTATCAGTGGTCATATCGTTGGTTATCAATGCCTTACCCAGCGCATCTTTAAATGGTCCGAGCGGGCTATCTCCCACCGCCACGCCTATGGCAAAACCCGGCTTGGTGTCGTTGTGGCGCGCGGTGATATACCAGTAAAACTTGCCATTCTTTTCAATAATCTGGCTCGCCCAGGCATCACCTTTAGCCCATTTGAAATCTTTTATATGCAGGCGCGGGCCATGGGATTCCCAATTGACCATGTCATCCGAGGAGTAAACCAGCCAATCGTGCATCTCAAAAAACTTGGTGTTGTCTTTCGCCTCGTCGTGCCCCGCATAGAGGTACACCTTGCCGTTATGCACCATGGCCGCCGGGTCGGCAGTGAAGACATCGGTAAAAATCGGGTTGGCGGCCTGCGCGGCGCCAGCAAGCACGGACAAGGCTAAAAACATCGGTTTAATCAGGGTGCGCATTATTCACTCTCACTCTTATTGTTGGTGATACCCGTTTTTTGAAGGGGTTGATTTATATTGATATTATAATACAATTAAATCAAGTATTGGCAGTGAAAAGTTTTGTCCAAATCCGAAGCAGCGCCTGTATTTAAACGGTAAACCTGCGTAATTAGGATTGCGGCAGCTTAGCCCAGCTCTTATATTGTCTGACTTTAATAATAATTGATGCCCTGACTGGGACAAGGTTAGGGCTGATCCTGCCATAGCTGTGGCTCCATAAGATGTAGCAGCCTTGTATGAACCAAGATAATAAGACAAAAAAAGCCCCCACTTCAGCGCAAAAACCGCTGCGAAGTGCCCAATGGTTCGGCACTCAGGACAAAAATGGCTTTATGTACCGCAGTTGGATGAAGAACCAGGGCATCCCTGAACATCACTTCCAAGGCAAGCCGATTATCGGCATCTGCAATACCTGGTCAGAACTCACCCCCTGCAACAGCCACTTCCGCGAACTCGCCGAAAGCGTCAGGCGCGGTATTCTGGAAGCGGGCGGCGTGCCGGTGGAATTCCCGGTATTTTCCAATGGCGAATCTAACCTGCGTCCCAGTGCCATGCTCACACGCAATTTGGCGGCGATGGACGTTGAAGAATCAATTCGCGGCAATCCTATCGACGGTGTGGTGTTATTGGTCGGATGCGATAAAACCACTCCCGCATTAGTCATGGGCGCCGCCAGTTGCGACCTGCCCACTATCGTTGTGACCGGCGGCCCCATGCTCAACGGTAAACACAAAGGTAAAGATGTCGGCTCAGGCACTCTCGTGTGGCGCATGAGCGAAGATTACAAAGCGGGAAAAATTTCCCTGCAGGAATTTATGGATGCCGAAGCGGATATGTCCCGTTCCACCGGCACCTGCAACACCATGGGCACGGCATCGACTATGGCCTGCATGGTTGAATCGCTCGGTTTATCGCTGCCGCAAAATGCCGCCATTCCCGCAGTCGATGCGCGCCGCAAAACCCTCGCCTATATATCCGGTATGCGCATTGTGGAAATGGTGCAGCAAGATTTACGCATCTCACAATTGCTCACGCGCGAAAGTTTAATCAACGCGATTCGCACTAATGCGGCGATTGGTGGCTCGACTAATGCTGTCATCCATTTAAAGGCCATAGCCGCGCGCATGGAGTTGCCGCTCACGCTGGAAGATTGGCAAACCTACGGCCAGCAAATTCCCACGCTGGTAAATTTGCAGCCCTCCGGCCAATTTTTAATGGAAGATTTTTATTACGCCGGCGGTTTGCCCGCGGTATTAAAACGTCTGGGCGATGCAGGTTTACTCTACAAAGACTGTCTCACCGCAAACGGAAAAACACTTTGGGAAAATAACCAGCAAGCGCCCTGCTATAACGATGATGTAATCCGTACGATTGATAATCCGCTGTGCAGCAACGGCGGCATTTGCATTTTGCGCGGCAACCTTGCACCGCGCGGCGCGGTATTAAAACCGAGCGCAGCATCTCCACACCTAATGAAACATCGCGGTCGCGCAATCGTGTTTGACAGTTTTGATCACTACAAAGAGCGCATTATGGATGATGCACTCGATGTTGATGCAAACAGCGTAATGGTATTAAAAAATTGCGGCCCCAAGGGGTATCCCGGCATGCCGGAAGTGGGCAATATGGGGCTGCCGCCCAAATTATTGCGCGCAGGTATTACCGATATGGTGCGCATTTCCGATGCACGCATGAGCGGCACCGCCTTTGGCACAGTGGTATTGCATGTTGCGCCTGAAGCACAAGAGTTTGGCCCGCTTGCTGCAGTAGAAGATGGCGATTGGATCGCATTGGATACCGATGCCGGTTCACTCGAATTGGAAGTGAGCGCAGCTGAAATTAGCGCGCGGCTGGATACCTTGCGCCAACAAAAAACCCACAAAAAAACCGGTGGTTATTTACAGCTTTATATCGAACACGTGATGCAAGCCGACGAAGGCTGCGATTTTGATTTTCTCGTGGGTTGCCGTGGCGCCGATGTGCCCGGCCACTCCCATTAAGGTGATGCGGCTATGACACTCACCAACCAATATCCGAGCCTGAAATATAAAGTGGTGTTAATCACCGGCGGCGCTTCCGGTATTGGTGCCAATCTGGTTGAAGCATTTTGCCATCAAGGTGCGCAGGTGTGTTTTATCGATATTCTCGATGATGACGCGCGCAAACTTGTCGAGCAACTTAGTCATCGCCCCGATAACACACCACCGCGCTACTATCGTTGCAATCTGTTAAATATTCCCAAACTGCAGGCGACGATCAAACAAATCTACAACGATGTTGGCCCCATCAACATATTAATCAACAATGCCGCCAATGATACGCGCCATGATTTCCGCGAAGTTACCATCGATTACTGGAACGAGCGTTTGGCGGTGAATTTGCGCCACCATTTTTTTGCAGCGCAGGCGGTGTATGAACATATGCTTGAACTCGGCAGTGGCTCGATTATTAATTTGGGCTCAATGAGCTGGTACGCAACCCAGGGCGGCATGCCTGGTTACACCAGCTCCAAAGCGGCGATAGAAGGTTTAACACGCGGGCTCGCACGTGATATGGGCGGCAATAATATTCGCGTAAATACGCTGGTGCCCGGCTGGGTGATGACCGACCGCCAGATGGCGATGCTCACTAAAGATAAATCTGCCAAAAATATTTTAGATAACCAATGTTTAAAAAAATCGGTGATGCCGGAAGACATTAGCGCTATGGCGTTATTTCTGGCATCGGATGATAGCCGTTTATGCACCGCCCAGCATTTTATTGTCGATGGTGGGTGGATTTAACCTAACAATAATTTAACGATACGAGAACTTACTATGAAAACGATTTTTAAAACCCTGACACTTGCCGCTGCCATTGGCATCAGCGCTACCGCAAATGCATTGACCGTTGGATTCGCGCAAGTGGGTTCCGAATCCGGTTGGCGCACCAGTTTTTCAGAATCGGTAAAAGCCGAAGCAGAAAAACGCGGCATCACATTGAAGTTTTCCGATGCACAACAAAAGCAGGAAAACCAGATTAAAGCCGTACGCAGTTTTATTGCGCAACGTGTGGATGCCATTTTAATTGCGCCAGTGGTAGAAACCGGTTGGCAACCGGTGTTGATGGAAGCCAAGCGCGCGCGCATCCCGGTGGTTATTCTGGATCGCAATGTATCAGTTACCGACCAATCACTTTATCTCACACGTATCGCGCCAGACTTTGAAGTGGAAGGCCAACGCGCCGCCAGCTGGCTCACTGAAAAAACCCAGGGCAAGTGCAATATTTTAGAACTGCAAGGCACTGTAGGTTCAAGCGCGGCGATTGGGCGCATGAAGGGTTTTAACGATACCATCGCTAAATTTCCGGAAACCAAAATTGTGCGCAGCCAAACTGCCGAATTTACCCGTGCAAAAGGTAAAGAGGTAATGGAGACCATGCTCAAAGCAGAAGGCGGCGGCAAAGGTATTTGTGCAATTTGGGCGCATAACGATGAGATGGCACTGGGCGCAATCCAGGCTGTACGCGAAGCGGGTTTACAACCGGGTAAAGATATTCTGATTGTGTCGGTAGATGCAGTAGACGATGCGTTGAAGTCGATTGTAGCGGGCGAGATTAATGTGTCGGTGGAGTTGAGCCCGCACCTCGGTGGCCCTGCATTTGATGTAATCAATGAATTCCGTGCAGGTAAAAAAGATTTTGAAAAATGGATTCGTATGGGTGGTGCTGTGTATACCGCTGAAAATGCTGCCGCCGAATTGGTGAAGCGCGGAGCTAAATAATTTCTGGTGCAAGGACACTAGCGAATAGGATTGTGCGACACGCCGTGAATACGTCCATGTAGGCTCGTGCACAGCATCCATGCTGTGCACGGTCGCCCAACCCTATTCGCTAGCATCCCGAGAGAATGTGCTGATTCCTAAAAAAACAAAGCGATTTAAAAATGAATACGACTCCGGTTTTACAACTCAAGGGAATTCATAAAATATTTCCCAGCGTCCATGCATTGAAAGGTGTGGACTTCAGCTTGCGCGCGGGAGAAATTCACGCGCTGCTCGGTGAAAATGGCGCTGGCAAGTCAACACTCATCAAAGTGATGACCGGTGTTTACCAGCGCGACGGCGGCGATATTTTATTGGAAGGCAATCCCATATTCCCCAACAGCACTGGCGATGCACAAGACCTCGGCATTAGCACTGTGTATCAGGAAGTGAATTTGTTGCCCAACCTTACCGTTGCGCAAAATATTTATCTTGGCCGTGAACCGCGCCGTTTCGGTTTAATCAACTGGAAAAAAGTCAATCAAGACGCAGCGCAATTGCTAAAAGGTTACGATTTGGATATCGATGTAACCCTGCCGCTCTCGCACTACTCTATCGCGGTACAGCAATTAATTGCGATTGCACGCGGTGTGGATATATCGGCGAAAGTATTGATCCTCGATGAGCCCACCGCGAGCCTCGATGCAGATGAAGTGCAATCGCTATTCCGTATCATGCGCGATTTAAAAGCACGCGGTATCGGCATCGTATTTGTAACCCATTTTCTCGATCAGGTGTATGCCGTATGCGATCGTATTACCATTTTGCGCAGCGCAGAACTGGTAGGCGAATTTGTTGCAGCGAATCTATCGCGCACAGAATTGATCGGCCATATGCTCGGTAAAGAACTCGCCGAGTTGGGCGAGCACAAAGTACATACCAATGAAAACTGCAACGAGGCGTTATTGACACTGCAAGGCCTTGGCCGCAACGCCACACTGTCGCCGGTCGATTTGCAAGTCTGCAAAGGTGAAGTTGTAGGCCTCGCCGGTTTGCTCGGCTCAGGTCGCACTGAATTATGCCGCTTGATTTTTGGTGTCGATAAAAAACACACCGGCACAGTGACGTTTAATGGCAAAGCCGTAAACTTTTCTTCGCCACGCGATGCAATAGATGCAGGCATGGGCCTCTGCCCGGAAGACCGCAAACACGATGGGATCCTCGGCCAACTTTCTATCCGTGAAAATATGATACTCGCCCGCCAGATCAAACAAGGTTGGTGGAAATTTATTTCGCGCAAAGAGCAGGAAGAAATCGCCAACCAATACGTTAAAGAATTAAGTATCGCCACATCGGATATTGAAAAACCAATTGAGCAGTTAAGTGGTGGTAATCAACAAAAAGTAATTCTCGCTCGCTGGCTCGCCGCTAACCCTTCGCTATTAATCCTCGATGAACCTACACGCGGTATCGATATTGGCGCCCACGCCGAAATCATCCGTTTGATCCGCAAACTTTGCGACCAGGGTTTGGCCTTGGTGGTTGCATCATCGGAGTTGGAAGAATTGGTCGCATTCAGTAGCAAAGTGATTGTGCTGCGCGATCGCCATAAAGTCGCTGAGCTGGAAGGCAGTGACATTAATCCGCAGCGGATTATGCAGGCGATTGCGGCAAGCTAGATAAACGCTGAAAAGTATATATTTTTCGTCATACTCGCGAACGCGAGTATCCATAGAAACGAAGAGAACATTATGAACCTAACCAAAAACCAAAACCTGCGCCGCTATTTGTGGCCCTGCGCCGGTTTACTGGTGCTGTTAATTATCAACGCCATTATTTCACCGGAGTTTTTCCAAATTGAATTTAAAGATGGCCGCTTTTACGGCAGCCTGATTGATGTACTCAATCGCGCCGCGCCCGTTGCATTGCTCGCTATCGGCATGGCTTTGGTTATCGCGACTGGCGGTGTTGATTTATCCGTGGGTTCGATTATGGCAATCGCTGGAGCAGCCAGCGCTTATTACATCACCAGAGGTGTCGATAACCTTGCGATAATTATCGGCGCCGGTTTGGTAGCAGGATTAATTGCTGGAATCATCAACGGTTTTCTCGTGGGCTATATGAGCATCCAACCGATTGTTGCCACCTTAATTTTAATGGTGGCCGGGCGCGGTATTGCGCAATTAATGAATGAAGGTCAGATAGTCACCTTTGATCACGCCGGATTTGCTTTTTTAGGTACCGGCGATTTTCTTGGGCTGCCCTTCCCTGTCGTGCTGGTGATTATCACATTTATTATTGTGCAATTATTAACGCGCAGAACTGCATTGGGTTTGTATATTGAAGCGGTGGGCGCAAATCCATCGGCAAGCCATTACATGGGCTTGAATGCCAAAGCTATTAAGATGAGCGTGTATTGTGTAGCAGGGCTTTGCGCTGCACTGGCCGGTATGATTGCAGCGGCCGACATCAAAGGTTCCGATGCTAACAACGCCGGTTTGTGGTTAGAACTGGATGCCATTCTCGCCGTGGTTATTGGTGGTGCATCGCTAATGGGCGGACGCTTTTCTATTTTTCTCGCGGTAATTGGTGCGCTGATTATCCAGACACTGACCGTCACTATTATCCTCAGCGGCATTCCACCGAAATTTAATCTGCTGATTAAAGCCAGCGCTATTATTATCGTGCTGTTAATGCAATCACCGCGTTTCCAACAGCAGCTGAGCCAGTTGAACTTCTGGGCAAAGAAGAAGGAGAGCAACCGTGCTTAAACTAAATCCCAAATTTATTCCGCTCGCCGTCACCTGCGCACTGTTTTTTGTATTGTTTGGTGTAGGTGCAATCCAATTTGATGGTTTTGGCAGTTCGCGCGTATTTTTTAATTTACTCAGCGACAACGCATTTTTAATTATTGCCGCTGTCGGCATGACCTTTGTGATTCTCTCAGGTGGTATCGATTTATCGGTCGGCGCAGTCATCGCCTTAACCGGCGTAGTGTGCAGTGTATTAATTAGTAAATACCAATGGCATCCACTGGTGGTATTTCCCGTGGTATTAATTGGCGGCACTGCATTTGGTGCAATCATGGGCGCAATTATTCATTACTACAAAATGCAGCCGTTTATTGTGACGCTTGCAGGAATGTTTTTTGCGCGCGGATTGGCGAGCGTGATCAGCGAAGAATCCATTCCAATCGAACACGAATTTTATAATCAAGTCGCTGAGTTTGGTTTTATGTTGCCCGGCGATGCATGGATCGGAACATCAACGATCATTTGTTTATTGGTGTTATTCGCCGCAATTATCATCGCCCACTACACCCGCTTCGGCGGCCGTGTTTACGCCATAGGTGGCGATGCAAATTCTGCCGCATTAATGGGCATCCCACTCGCACAAACCACCATCCGCATTTACGCCATCAGTGCCTTCCTCGCCACGCTGGCAGGCATCGTCTACTCCTTCTACACATTCTCCGGCTACTCACTCGCCGCTGTCGGCGTAGAGCTTGATGCAATTGCCGCAGTGGTTATCGGTGGCACCTTATTAACCGGCGGTTACGGCTATATGTTCGGCACCCTCATAGGTGTGCTGATTATGGGTGTAGTGCAAACCTACATTTCATTTGATGGAACGCTAAGCAGCTGGTGGACAAAGATTGTGATTGGCTTGCTGCTGTTTTGTTTTATAGCGTTGCAGCAGTTGTTGGTGCGGGGAAAACCGCGATAACCATATTGTGTGCTTTAGGCGAGCTGATCGAGCTCGCCCTAATTAACAGTTGCTGACTTTTAATTATTAGATTATATTTCAACCACGTTCTGAGAACGGCTTTGACGGCACCCTAAAAGTTACCATCACGATCCCCTCCTATTCCACGTCATTTAGAAGGCATCGTAACCATTCTTCTGCTAATGCAGAGGGGGATACGAATGTCTAAAAAAAATTCTTCTACACCAATTTTTAATTTTCTAATTAAATTTATTCTAATCGGGTTGCTAATTAGCGCTTTTCTTTTATTCGTCTATGCAGACTCCAAGGTTGTTGCAGTTGAGAGAATATGGGGGCATTTCAGTTTGATGTCTCTCTTGATCCTTACTCTGTCGATAAGAAAAAATGGAAAATAGGTATTAACAGTATGTACAAACTATTCTACTACCCCCGCAACGCCAGCTGGGCACCGCATATGCTGTTGGCAGAAATGCAGTTGAACTATGAGCTGATTCTTGTAGATCGGAAAACTGAAGCGCAGAAAAATCCTGAGTATTTAAAGCTTAATCCCACTGGCAGGATTCCCACTCTAGCATTTGACAATCAGGCTATTTATGAAAGTGCAGCCATCTGTTTATTTTTGTGCGAACAACATCCTGGAAAACACCTGATACCTGAAACTGGAACCATCGCGCGAGCAAGGTTTTATCAATGGTTATTTTATTTGAATGCGTCATTGCAACCCGAATTGATGGTGTATTTTTACCCACAAAAACATACTACTGAGACTTCGGGTCATGCGGAAATAAAACAGGCGCAGGAAAATCGTGTAACGCAAATGCTCGTGTTGATTGATCAAGAGCTGGAAGGCAAGGAATTTTTATTGGGCGATAACATCAGTGCGTGCGACTTTGTATTGTTTATGTTGTTGCATTGGGGCAGCGGGCTTAAACGACCGCCCCTATCTTTTCCAAATTTAGGCAAGTATTTACGTGCGATGGCCACGCGGGAATCGATTAAGGTGGTGTGCGCGGTGGAAGGAACGAATCTTGAAATTTATGCCTAGTAAATATTAATTACCTATGCATTCCCAAGCGGAGCTTGGGAACGAGAATGAGCCCCCCCCTGTTTAATAATCACTCCCCACCAGCCCCCAACTTTTGCATCTTCGTAAACCATTTCTGCGCAGTTTTTTCATCCATGTTGCCGACATTGCCAATCAATGTTTCATTGATTGGCGCTATACCGACAAAACCTAAAATATTGCGTTCCAATGATTTCAAACTGTGTGCGCGAAAATACCAGCGGTACACCAACGCCGGCATCCCCATGGTGACCACTACACGGGCCGAGCGGCCGATTAGGTCTTTTTGCGCGAACGGATTTTTGCCGTCGGATGTGAATGCAAAATCGGGGCGGGCGACTTGCTCTAAAAAGCCTTTGAGTACTGCGGGCATATCACCGAGCCAGAGCGGAAAAAAAAACACTATATGCTCAGCCCAGTGAATATCATCTTGCGCTGGTTTTAGATTGGCAGGGAGTAGCCCATGCTCCCATTCTTGCTGGCTGCGCAATAAGGGAAAATCGATTGCGGCGACATTGATGTGACGAATTTCATGGCCAGCATCAGTCGCACCGCGCGCGTAAGACCGCTCTAGCTCGTTACAGAGGTGATGCTCCTGTACATCGGGATGCCCCTGGATCAATAAGATATTTTTGCGCATAAATGTCACCTCAATTGTGGTGATGGAAAATAAAGCAGGAAGATCAATTGTTAGGCTACGCCAGAATCATGGAACTTTTGTTGATGCAAAACAAGTTTTACCGGCTATCGCTCGCAGATGCGTACCGATGGGCGGTAAGCTATGATGCACCGCATAATTTTGTAGGACATTCGTTTATCGAGCTTAAGATTTTTATAGCATCCAGCACTAATAGAAAAACTGTATTTAATATTTGGTTTTATCGTCTTTTATGCGCCACTTTTGTATGCCACTTGTTTTGTACATCACTAAATGGGAACACACATTGAAACAACTGCCCAGCTCCATTTTGACTCACCACCCTTGGCTATCAGTGGCAATAGTGATGCTCATTGCAGTGATGCCGCACAGCAGTATTGCCGAGCAGGCCATTGTGGCAGCGGTTGATGAAGACATTATTGCGGATTACCAATTGTTTGTTGGCGAGCGTGATCCATTGCAGATTAATTACTATGGCGGACCCGGTGCACGGCGCGATGTAATTGAAATCATATTGTTGCAGCAGGCGCTGGCCTTGGGTGGATTTAAAGAAAAAATCACACTGCGTCCAGAAAATAGTTATTTACGTATTTTAAAATTAGTAGCTGATGGAGATATAGCTTTATCCGGTGCACTTAAGTGGCGCGAAGATATAAAACCTTACGCATCGCATTTATTTAAAACCAAAGCAATAGTGAAAGAAGGAGATTTTATTGCCGGTCTATATACGCGTGCCGATAACCAACGCGCATTGCAAGCAAACACACTCGATAAAGTTAGCCACCTGAGCGCGGCCTCTAATAACCACTGGAATGCCGATGTAAAAACATTAACCGAATTAGGCATTCGAAAAATTCACTTCTCCACTTACTGGGTACAAATTGTGCGTATGGTGGTAGCAAATCGTGCAGACGTAACACTTGCTCCCTTTCAGATAAATCCTGATATGAAAGTAATGGTAGATGGTTTGGAGCTGGTACCTATTCCCGGAATTAAAATTGCACTACCTGGCAGCCGCCACTGGCCAGTAAGTAAAATTCATCCCAAAGGAAAAGCAATTTTTGATGCATTGGAGCGTGGCATTGAAGAACTGGAAAAGAAAAAAATTATCCAGCGTGCATACGAAGAGTGTGGTTTTTTTCATCCACAAGTTAAGGACTGGAAATTATTGAATCCTCCCCGATAAACCACCACGAAGCAATTCACATCTATTCCAACCTCCAGCAAATCATTACATATTAAGGCTTAACAACGACTTGTTTAATCGCTACTCTTGAGTCACTTACATTCTTCCAATAACACTATTTTATGCCCGCCAGTATCGAAGCTTTAATCAATGGACTTTATCGCAGCGAATCGCGCCGAGTGCTCGCGACCTTGATCCGCCTGCTGAAAGATTTTGATCTCGCCGAAGAGGCCCTGCAGGACGCCTTTGCCGCTGCACTACAACAGTGGCCGGTTGATGGAGTGCCGCTGAATCCGCGCGCATGGTTGGTATCCACCGGTCGCTTCAAAGCGATTGACCATATCCGCCGGCGCGCGCGTTTTAATACCTCGCTCGACGATGTTGCCGAAGAATTGGAAGAAACGTTGAGCGAAGAGCATGAATGGTCTGACGAGCAGATCGAAGATGACCAATTGCGCCTTATCTTCACCTGCTGCCACCCGAGCCTCGCCCCCGAAGCGCAGCTTGCACTTACCTTGCGCGAAATTTGCGGCCTGACGACCGAGGCCATAGCGCGCGCGTTTTTAACCTCGCCCAGCACACTGGCGCAGCGCATAGTGCGCGCAAAAAATAAAATCCGCGATGCCAAAATCCCCTACGAAATTCCCGCGCGCAGCGAATTGCCCGAGCGGTTGGATGCAGTGCTGCATGTGATTTATCTGGTATTTAACGAAGGTTATTCAGCGTCATCGGGCACAGAATTAATTCGCCAGGAATTAGCGCAGGAGGCGATCCGCCTCGGGCGCCTGCTCGCCACGTTATTGCCCGACCCGGAAGTGCTTGGCCTGCTCGCATTAATGCTGCTCCAGGATTCGCGCCGCAGTGCACGCATTGATGGCAACGGGGATTTGATCCGGCTGGAAGACCAGGACAGAACGTTGTGGGATCGCGACCAAATCGCGGAAGGCTCGGCATTAATCCAACGCGCATTAAGCAGCGGCAGTGCCGATATTTACTGTCTGCAAGCCGCCATAGCCGCACTGCACGCTGAAGCACCCAGTTTTGCACAAACCGACTGGCAGGAAATTGTCGGTTTTTACGATCTACTCCTCTACCGCAACCCCTCCCCTATTGTCGAACTCAACCGCGCCGTCGCCATTGCCCTGCGCGATGGCCCAGCCGCAGGCTTAAGCCTGCTCGACGACTTGCTCGCACGCCAACAGCTCACCGATTACTACCTGCTCCATGCCGCACGCGCCGATTTGCTCGCCCAATTGGGGGAACTTGACGCCGCTACCGCTGCCTATGCCAAGGCACTGGAATTAACCGGACAGGAACCCGAGCGCCGGTTTTTGTATAAAAAGATCAATGAACTAAAATAAGAAGGGTGTAAGTTTGCATGCTCTGGTATGGGCCAATCTGGTTCATCTTAAGGTTCACATAAGAATTGGGAGTTAAACTCCGACTCAGTTTTCGTTTAACTGAATGTTCAATATGTCTTTCTTTATTGCCACGGATGATCACTGTGTACATTTTCTCCACACCAGTGTTTGAAATAGCCCCTTATGCAACCTTTTGCATATTGCTGCTCATGGTTGTTTGTACAATATATCTGCGCAACCGGATCCTCGCTTACGCCCAAAAAAACCTGCACGATTGTTTTTCGGAATTTAAACTCTATGAAGAACTACAGGATGATACGACCAGCCTGGCGCTCTATTGCTACATCACATCCAACGCTTTTCAACAGACCAACGACCCGGTTTTTATCGCTTTGTGTAAGCGCTATATACGATGGGGGCAGATGTTTATCATCACCTTTGTTGTCGCTGTAGCAGATGTCGGTTTTTTATTGAGTGCAGATTAAAACGAGCTTTTAACCTTAACCAACCACTGTAACTGTGACACCTCCCCACCGCCATCCAGTGGCGTCGCCAGATCAATATGCAATACATTGTGCCCACTGTCATCACGGCTGCCCGTGCGTGTTCCGGAGATGCGCAGCCCAATACCAACATCACGTAACTGCCCGGTTTGAGTTTGCGGAATCAAGCTATCGCCCCATGCACGCCCTTGATCATAAAAAACGGCGTAGCCCATATGAAACAGGGAAAACCACTCACGCTCGCCATAAAAGCGTTGCTCCAGTGTCAACAAATAACGCTTATCACCGGTTTCGTAAAATGCTGGATAACCACGCAAGCCCATATCGCCCCCCAAACTCAATTCGTGATCACCAAACAAACGCAAACCGCGCGCGCCCTGCAAAGAAACATAGAGCTGACCTGCAGGAAAGTTTTGCCAGTGATAGGCAATTTTTCCCTCAACAAGACCATTGTAAACCCGCCCCTGATTGTAGCGGCCATCCAAGTGTATCGATGCCAACAATAAACTAGCCGGGCTAAGGAGAAAACCTTGGCTGAGATCCTGCGTAAGCTGGTAGGTGTTGTCATATTCAGGATAAATAGAATCAGCATGGCCAATACGCACACGCGACTCCAATCCTAAATTGATATCTTCAATACGATTAATTTGCTGAATGTTATTTGCTTCAATGTAACCGTCCTGGATATACGAATATTCAATCCATGTCGTATTAAAATGACGATTGCGTGGCACTAGAAGTTCATTGGTATCCTGCAAATTAAAAAATACATCCTCTTCTTCTGCATAGCCTACATTCCAACGATGGATGTTGTGTTTATTACTAAAGGCTAGCTTGGCTCCGTAAAAAAATTCTCGTTTGTCTGCGCTGTGTCCATACAAAGAAACAATTTCGCCTGCATTGTAAACACTGTCTTCGCGATCAAACTGTTCGTAGGTGATACCGCCCGCATTGACCGTACTGAGGGAAAAATAAGGACGAATAAATTCAACTTTACGGCGTTGCCCATCACTATTGTTGTCATAGCTCAATCCCAGGGTGGTTTGGTGCCATCCTGTGTTGGGGTCAAAATAATCAAATGAGTCACCGCTACGCTCAGCTGAACTGTTGTGCACAATGCTGACGGTCTTTCCATACCCTAGAAAATTCGAATCACGCAGCCCCAAACCAGAAGATGTTTTACCACCTGTATGCGAATAACTTACCGACGGCAAAAGCGTCCAGACTTCGCGCACATCAACATTAACCTGACCCTCTTCTTCCGGAATAGAGGTGACACTGGCGCTATTAAAATAATGTCTTGTGCGCAGGATACGTTCACTCTCAGCGAGCAGCGATGCATCAAGATAATCGCCATCTTCAACCAGCAAATCCCGCGCGACCACCTTTTCATGGGTATCTATATGCAAACGATTAGCGAGGCGAAACAGAAAGTTATTTTCGGCTGGCAGTGATTCATCAAAAATAGGGTGTATACGGATATTGATTACTACCGGTTTGTTATTGTTATCTTTATTGGTGCCGTCCTTATCGACACCATCTGCATTTGATAGCACCGTCAGGCAATCAGGCGCGATGCAACCATGAGGCAGTTCGCTTGCCTCTACACCCAATGCAAACAAACAACAGAGGCCAAAGGCCGGGAGTGAAATAAGGCACTTGCGTGATCTATTCACAGCAATTCACCACAGGAGTCGTTATTCAATATTTTTCAACACGAAAAATACAGCCTATAGGAATAGCCTAGTTAACATTGCTTAAGGGATACTTAAATAAATTTTATTGCACGAATTTTTCACGGCATGGAACAAGCATATCCAAATCCGTACGATATACAGCGGTCTGGATATTTAGCATGCCCAATACGGTATGAAAAAGATTGTCATGCGAGTAATTATTTTCGTCCAGCGATTTTAAACACTGGATATCGACATGATTAGCCGCCGAGTACCCCTCTGAGAGCCACATAAAAAAGGGAACTTGCTTTTGCTCTTGAGGTGCAATCGAATAAGGCATGCCGTGCAGGTATAAACCATTTTCACCCAAGGATTCGCCATGATCAGACAAATAAATTAACGAGGTGTTGTACTCTGCATTTTTCGTCTTGAGCCATTCAATCGTCTTATTCAAAAAATAATCGGTGTAGTGAATGGTATTATCAAATGCATTTACAACTTCTTCCTTTGTACAATTCTGCAATTGATTGGTTTTACAAACCGGAGTAAAAATTTCTTTTTCTTGTGGGTAACGCTCAAAATAGTCCGGCCCGTGGCTACCTTTTTGATGTAGCACTATAACCTTACTACCTTTGGCAGCAGCCACTTTTTCATCTAGCTGATGCAACAGTATTTCATCAAAACACTCTGCACCCTCACACAACTCCGGTAATTGTAGGTGTTGCATCTCTTCATAAGCCACACGGTTACAAGTGCCTTTGCAACTTGAGTTGTTATCACGCCATAAAACAGAAAAGCCCGCGTGGTTAATCACATCAAGCAAACCCTCTTGAGACTTGGCTTTGGAATCCGAATAACCGCTACGACCAAGATTGGAGAACATGCAAGGGACTGATACCGCAGTTTCAGTGCCGCAGGATGTCACCTTGGAGAAGTTGATAATGTGTTGTTGAGCAATCAGTGGCGTAGTGTCGCGCTCGTAACCATTAATGCCAAAGTGATCGGCACGCGCCGTTTCACCGACAACCAGGATAAACAGTGTTGGTTTTGCTTGGGATTGTCCAAAAATGCTAACCGCTGCGTCATTTTCAATCGGTTTTACTTCAATAATGCCGTTACCTGTGAAAGCGTAGGATAGCCCTGCATAAATAAAATTCAACGGATTTGCCATCTGACGAATATTTTTGTGATTGCGAAAAAACGAGGCATAGTCCATCGACATGCTTAAAATTAAGGCCAGACAGGCAATAAATGCCAGGACAATAAATTTGCACTTACGCCACAATTCAGATTTGAAGCTGCCATAGCTGAGATCCATATTGAATAGCATCAATGAAGGCAGTAACCCCAATGCAAAAAAATACAATACTAACCGAACACTGATCAGATCTCTCGTTTCTGATAAATCAGTTTCCATCACATTCTGGATCATCAACCTATGGATAACAACACCGTAGGAGTCCATAAAGTATGCCACGCCTGCTGCGCAAAAAAATATAATGGACAAGCTTGGTTTTAATACATAAGGAAGAGTTAACAATGAAATGAATATAAATGTGCACAACCATAACACGAGGCTGATATTTGCAATAAAAATAATTCCACGCAAACTTCTGTAATCCACCAGACCAAATATTGCTTCAAAAAAAGATGTGTTATAAAAAGCAACGAATAAAAGTGCAATAATTAGCGCTGCACTGGTGGATCCCAATCGGGATAAAGACCTTGAAGATTCGGGAACAACAGAAATACTTATTGACATACCAACTCCTCAGCATCATTTCCTTTAGCAAAAACACTGAAAAATGCAAAGAACATAGAAAGAGAAAAAAACCAGCAAATAGCCAACGACCAAAGATCATGCGAGAGAAAATGTGCGCCGCGAATTTGTTGCACCACCCCCAGCACCATGCCTACAAGTAAAGGAATAGCCAGACCTAACCAGCGCCATCGGGATTGATAATGCACCCCCAAAAAATACGCAGAGATCCATGCATAGCCAGCGCTGGCATGCCCAGCAGGAAAACAACCTTCGCCGTTACGCAAGACTAATTGATCAAAAACATTGGCATAGGGAAGATCACCGCCATAGCGGTCAAATTCCCACGGGCAGGAAACTGCAAGTGATGATTTGAGCAAGCTAATAAGCAAACTGCTGCCCGCGGTGGCAACAAATAGATAAAGAAGTGGTTTTTTATGTGGCGACAACCAAAAGCTGAAACGCGACGCTATCACCAACACCAAGAGTAAAAGCGCCAGTAGAATAGATAGAGAACGGCCACCTTTATGAAAGAAGTCTTCAGCGAGCCAACTCTCTTTCCAGGCCCAACTATTGCCCTGTATTGAATAGAAATAATCTGCAAGATGGCGATCAACATTTCCGATCGCTATAAGTATTGATGCGACACACAATCCAGTAATAGGCATAAAACAATGCGTGCGCAAAGAAATTTTCGTGTTAACCATCATGGTTTAGATCAACTATTAATAATAATCGCCAACAGCGCCTGGCTAATACTGAGCCTAGACCATCCAACCCAATGTGTAGCAAATGGCGGAGCTCACTCACTACCATTCAGTGAAAGCTAGTCTAGACAAACAAAATTAAGGAAAACTTAAGACACAAAAAAAGGAAATGGGGGGACAAGGAGTACAGTGATTATAGTTACGATTTATTTTTTGATTTCGGCTGCTAAAGATACACGAACAAGCCCGCTGGCAAGCCGCGGGTGGAATGCACCGGAAAATGGATAATCGCCTGTAGGTAGTGGGCCAACAAAGAGAATGGCTTGAGAGTTGCCCATAATAATTTTTTTTAGCCTTAGTGTCCCACTCTTAAACTCTTCTGCCGTCTTATCATTATTCACAACAAGGAGCTTTATTCTTGTGTTGGCAGGAACAACCACCACATCTGGATCAAAAATACTTTTAGTTATTTCGATTTTGAAGGTAGGGTAAGCATCAATTGCAATAGCAGTTGGTGCCAACAACATAAAAACGCAGGGATATTTACAAAAACTCCATTTCATAGTGGGCACATCGATCAAATGATTATTGCAAACCCAGAAGCTTACCGGCCAAACCTTAAGGCAGACTTAAGAATCTGTGAACAACTGCAACCACCTCATTTTCCACCAGTTTATATTGCCATTCTACCCGGCTCTCACTGTAAGTTTGCCCTTGATTAAGCCCATCATTACAACTGCACATCTTTACTAAACAAATCCTTTAATTCCTTGCGGCTCTGTTTAACCAGCAGCGCTAATTCTTTCGGGTCTTTACTAATCGCGATTGCCTGGTGAAGCAAGCTTTGGTCGTGTTCACGGAAAATATCAATGGCGTTTTGCGATTGACCTTCGGTGTAGCCCACCTCTGTTAATGTGCGCATAGCGGCGCTGAGACTGGATTCGTAAATTTCGCGAATGGGGTTTTCTACTCCCAGCTCCGCCAATTGATAAGCATGAGCGCGGTCGCGCGCACGGACAATCAAAGTGATGTGTGGAAAATGTGCTTTCACCAACCGAACAACAGCTAATGATGCTTCAATATTCACCAGAGCCACCACTAGTACTTTAGCTTCACGAATACCTGCCGCCTCCAATAATTCAATCCGTGTGGCATCACCGTAATAACTTTTAACGCCGTAATTTTTTAGAAATTCAATGTGGTCGGGATTTTTATCCAGCGCATTAAACGGAATATTGCTGGCGGTGAGGATACGACCAATAATTTGGCCGAAGCGACCAAACCCCGCAATAATAACTTCGGCCTTGTGCGCATCCGCTTGATCCAACTCCTTCAATGAG
The DNA here is from genome assembly GCF_031457055.1 of Cellvibrio fibrivorans. Classification (NCBI taxonomy): domain Bacteria; kingdom Pseudomonadati; phylum Pseudomonadota; class Gammaproteobacteria; order Cellvibrionales; family Cellvibrionaceae; genus Cellvibrio; species Cellvibrio fibrivorans. The sequence goes on from NZ_JAVDVX010000004.1 coordinate 95,700, forward strand.
TTTTCTTCCTGCTGCGATTCCTGCTGTGCATTTTCTTGCATGGTTCGCTTGCGTCCAACCAGCTCGTAGAGCATAACCAATGGGCTGGTCAGTGCCATGGAGATACCCACTACCAACACAACGTAATTACCAATTTCCTTGGGGATAAATGCCGATTGTTCAGCTGTCGCCATGACCACAAAAGCAAACTCGCCCCCCTGCGCAAGCATCACCCCCATTAACAAGCCATCCTTCAGCGGAAATTTTTGAATACGCAGGATGAGTGTTACCACTAAAACCTTCACCAACATTAACGTCAGTGCGAATAGCAGAATCATTAGGGGCTCAGCAAATAACAAACGCAGATTCAGCGACATGCCCACCGCGATAAAAAATAAACCGAGCAGCAATCCTTTGAAGGGTTCTATATCGGCCGCTAATTGGTGACGAAAGCTGGATTGAGCCAGTAGCATGCCGGCAAGAAATGCGCCCATACTCATAGAGAAGCCGACCATCTGCATTAAGTAGGCGACACTCAACACAATCAATAACCCGGCGGCGGTAAGAATTTCGCGGCTGCCGTATTTAGCTACAACCTGTAACAGCGGATTAAAAATCCGCGCACCGGCTAATAATAAAAATGCAACTGTGCACAATCCCATCCACCAAGGCACCTGATGTTCTGTATCGCCCGAGGGCGCCCAGTTGGCGAGCAATAATAAAATAGGGATGACCGCAAGGTCTTGTAACAGCAGAATTGAAAATCCCTTACGGCCAATCGGCACCCCCATGATTTTATGTTCTTCCATCAAGGGCACTGCAAACGCGGTGGATGAAAGCGCGAGAGCGAGACCAATCATAAATCCCTGCTGCCAGGTCAAATCCAGGAACACCGCAATCAATCCCGTAATCGCGAGTGCCGTGAGTAGCATTTGTGCACTGCCTAATACCCCGACATCCAACCGCATCTTCCATAACTGGTGCGGATTTAATTCCAGGCCGATAACAAACAACAGCAACACCACGCCCAACTCGGAAAATTGAAAGGTAGCTTCCGGTTGATAAATCAATCCCAATTCGTGTGGACCGATAATCGCCCCCGCCACCAAATAGCCGAGAATCGCCCCCAAACCCAGGCGCCGAAACAAAGGCACTGCGATGGTAGCAGCGAGCAAATAATAAATAGCGTGCAGAAGAGATTGATGCTCGTCCATTAAACTGACTCGGAATAAATTAATGAAACGGTTGGATTAAAAATCCCGCCCATTAAAATGGGTGACTGGAATTTTCTCCAGATCAATATTTTCGATACAGCGGATATTCACCGCAACAGAGCGATTGCCCTGCGGATCTTTTCCTTCTGAATAGGGGCTAATGCCGCAGACCTGACAAAATTTGTGGTCGATAACATGTTTATTAAACAGGTAAGACCCCACATTCTCACCCGAACTTAGCAGAGTAAATTGATCGCCTGAAAAAAAAGACAACAGCGAACCTTTGCGCTGGCAAATTGAACAATTGCACGACAGAGCGCCATCAATCTCCCCATCCACTTCAAACTTAATATTGCCGCAATGACAGCTACCTTGATATTTCATAGCGATGCTCCTTACAGAGTTAATGAATGCTGTTTTGATATTTCAAAAATAACTACTAAAGAAAATAGTGACTCAAAAAAATTTATGATGGGTGTTTTGTGGTAGTCAATAAAATCCCTGGCAAGATTACCCAGGGATTTTCACTAAATCAGAAATCAATAGCGACCGACACTAACCTCGTAGCTGCCAAGATTATCGCCAATCTCTGCTGGTGTAGTTTTATCGTTGACAGCAAAAAATAATTCGCCGGCACGATCTGCATTTAATACATAATTTTCACCCGCAACCAACCAGCGCCCGTAAGGGCCAATTTTCACCAACAGTGCACCTAAATATGCGCCGGGAAGGAGACAAAGCTGCCCGCAGGGTTCAGTACCTCTAGGTGAAGAAAGTGGATAACCTACATTGCTGGGCCATACATTAATCCGCCCGGCCGATTTGATTATTACGCGCTGACCGGCAACCACTGAAATATTGGCTGATGTATTGAAACTTGTCCCTCTCACTACAAATCGCTTCGGTTCTGGCGCACCCGCAAGATCATAGAATTTACGCTGGCTTTTACTGAGATGATAAGAAGCCTTGGCAACGTAAATTGGCTCATTAAATTGCTGAATGGAAATTTTTAATTCATTGATACCTTCAACGAAAGGGGTGTAATCCGAGCTTTTGCACAGCAATACACGCTCGTTTACCGCTAGTGCCCAATGTTGCTCTATACATTCATGAAACCAAGCGCTCACATCATAGTTATTAACTGACGCGTATATTTTCAACGCTGATGGCCCACGTTGCGGTGCCAGCGCTGGTGACGGGTAAGGTAGCGGGTAAATAGGCTCAAAATCGGGTCGATTTACCGGCAGCTGAATGTTATAGGGAAGGTATACGGCGATATCAAACTTTTGCCCGACCAATACATCGGCAGTCTTTGGCTCTATCCTTAAAGTTGGGTCTATCCCGGGCTCATCCTGCGCCATCAGGTGACTGCCTACTGTTAATCCTGCAATAACACCAAATAAAGAAAATATTTTCTCAAAAGTCATACTTATATCCTATTAGTTATCCAAACAATGGTTTTTTGAGCAATTCGATAATCCAAACGCCGTCTCCTTGCCCCATTACTCTCTTTTATTAATACCGCCTTTTTAAAAGGCGGTATTAATCTAGAGAGATTCATTTTAGCGGTGAATCCTGCTGGCGCATAAAGTTTTTCCAGATTCTGACCAAATGCACTCGTAAGGGAAAAACCCAACAATCGTGCATGTTAAGCAGCAATATGCAGATATTTATAATTTTCTTCACGCGGCTGTCGATTTCCCCCGACGCCATTCGACTAATCAGTGAAACACCTCATTATTAACCTGAAGGAGAACTACTATGAGCCACTATGTTGATGGTTTTTTACTGCCCCTCGCATCCGAAAAGCTGGCGGAATACCAGCAAATGGCGAATAAAGCCGGTGCCGTTTGGAAAGAGCATGGTGCTATTGCCTATTGGGAATGCGTGGGTGATGACCTGGATATTCAGGACATGACCTCCTTTCGCACATCGGCGGGCTGCAAAGACAATGAAACCGTTGTTATTGCCTGGATTGTTTACCCCTCGCGTGAAGAACGCGACCGCATCAATGCACTGGTGATGGCAGACCCGCGCCTGGCCGACATGTGCGACAAAGATAATCCACCCTTTGATTTCAAGCGCATGGCCTACGGTGGATTTAAAAGCATCGTACGCTACGAATAAAAACGTAACTATTTTAAACCGACTAGCAGGAGCAACCAGACTATGCCAACGCAAGTATTTATCAACTTTCCGGTTAAAGATCTGGAAAAATCCAAAACTTTTTTTGGAAATCTCGGCTATACATTCAACCCGCAATTCACTGACGAACATGCCGCCTGCATGGTGATTAGCGATACCATTTATTCCATGTTGGTGACCGAACCCAAATTTAAAACCTTTACATCAAAAGAGCTTGCCAACGGCCACGCAACCAAGGAAGTAATTGTTTGCCTCTCTTGCGAAAGCCGCGAAAAAGTCGATGATACGATAAGCAAAGCGGTAGCCGGTGGCGGCAAAGCCTGGCCTGCCGAGCCGCTTGATTATGGGTTCATGTATTACCACGGTTTTGAAGATCTGGATGGTCACCACTGGGAGATCATGTATATGGACCCCAATCACGTACAGTCCTGATTTTTAATTGTTAATGGAGTTGCTATGAAATATCTGTGCATGGTTTTTTATGATGAAAATATTATTAACAATATGACATCGAGCGAATGGAAATCACTGAACAACGAATGCGTCGCTTGCGGTGAAGGCCTGCGCGCGAGTGGAAAAATGATTGGCGGCAACGCACTGCATCCAACCGCTACCGCCACCAGCCTGCGCATCCGCGATGGCAAAACCGTCATTACCGACGGCCCCTTTGCGGAAACTAAAGAACAGCTAGCAGGATTTTATTTGCTCGATGCGCGCGACTTGAATGAAGCACTGCAACTCGCCAGTAAAATCCCGCCGGCGCGTTTTGGCACCATTGAAATTCGACCCATCCGCGAACTGGACCCAGAAAAAGATGAACGATTCCAACAGCATTTTGCTTGATCCGAACGCGGTCTTATCTCCGCGTTTTGAAACTGCAGGTCCGTTATTAATTGCCGGTTTGCGTGAACAATTGGATGAGCATGCCGCACAAAAAATCCCGCAACTCTGGCAGCGGTTGGTTGCCTGCTGGGATGCAATTCCACAGCGTGTTGGTGTTACAGATTACGGTTTGTGTATTCATCTGCAAGGACATGAATACTATTACATGGCTGGTTGTGCGGTATGGGATTTCACCGGACTGCCAGACACATTTAGCCCGTTTATTATTCCCTCGCAAACCTATGCTGTATTCACCCATGAAGGTCACATCAACCACATCAGGGATACCATTGGCTTTGCATTTGACCAATGGCTACCAAACTCTAATTATCGCCACGCAACTGCACCTGAAAATGCATTGCATTTTTTTGAGCGATACGGCGAAAAATTTGACCCGCAAATTGGCAAAGGAGATGTTGAAATATGGTTACCGGTTACACACCATTAATGCGACCAAATAAAAAAGGAGCCTTGCGGCTCCTTGGTAGTTTTGTGTGCTTCGGCTTAGTCTTTGGTGCTTGGTGCAGATAGCGTATTGAGTGAGACAATGCGCGTTTTGCTGATTTTGTGGCGATATATTTCACGTAAGTATTTAATCGCCTTCTTCACACTGTCGCGCGACAGGCGAATATCGTTGATAGAGCAGAATTTATCGGCGTCATTGATCAGTTCGCGATATTTTTTCTCGTACATGGGTTTGATCGCGTACCAGTTGGTATCGAGAATCTTGGCAGGGTTTTCATACTCATTGAGCATTTTATCCACTAACTTTTCATCGAACTCTTCGGCGCGGATAAAATCGAGCATAGCCGTGTCCAATTGCTCATCAAACCGGTACGGGTCCTTGGCAAAGCAACGTTTAATAAAGGCCACAATCAGGGTGAGGAAATCATCACTCAAGCAAGGGCTTTTTACGATCAATGTGGTCAATGAAATATTGGCTGAAGCACCGATCACCAAGGCGTAGCGTTTCAATGTGGTATTGGGGAATAAGGCATTCAAATGGGATTTGAGTTTATTCAAATCCATGTAGGACAACTTGTAATCTTTTGGCAATGAGATAATTGACACAATTGACGAGCAATTTTTAAAGAAATGCAGGTCTTTCAACTCCTCAGCGTCATAGCCTTTCTGTAAATATTTTGCCAGCGAGTCGCGGTAACGGCCGGATTCGATGGGCAGCAAACTAATGCCCTCAATTGCTTGGGTTACTTTGTTAAAGTGCGGCAAATCAATTGAGCGGTAGAACAAATCATCAATATTTAATTCGCCAATTTTTTTGGTATCTATACCGCGTAATTTATCGACGCCCTGCGGCATCATATTCGGAATGACGGACTCGGCATAGGCAACTGCCACTGGGCCAGCGAGGCTCATAAACAAATCGTTGGCATCGAGGCGAATGGTTTCGCCAATATCGATTCCCGCGCGACGGAAATAATTTTCGTCGTAATCAGTCGTTACCGCTTGGGCGGTGAGAATGTTAAAAATTTGCTGGGAAATATATTGGTTGGCGTATTTCTCCATGGCGTTGACATCGATGTGCTGGATATTGCCATCATCAGTTGCTTCAGCGTAACGCATGATGTCGTTGGAGATCAGCATCATCGCATTCCAGGGGCGGATGCGATGCATCACACTGGCTTCACTGCTGTCTTCGTTATCAAAGTTGTAAGAAAAATCCCACTCTTCCGATAAGTATTTACACAGCAAACGCCCTGCATTGATATGCAGCGCCTCCGACATCTCCACACCGTGATCAGAAATATTCGGCAGTATGCAAATACCGCTGGTGAAAATCGGCTCAAACACAAATGAGTGGCCGCGATTTTCTGCGTTTTCGCTTTGCGCGCGCGCATCGAAAGTTTTGCTCATGTAGGCATACTGCTGAGCCAAGCCAAATTCACTCGCCATGCCTGAACCGGTACCACCACCAGCGCTGAAAATATAAAAATACAGGCGCGATTGGTTAGCTTTAATACCGCAGGAATCAATTAAATAGGAGTGCACAAATTTCCAATCGGGATTGGAAAAGCGTTGGGTATCTTTATTGAGAATTATTTTGGCGAGATATTGGCCGAGGATTGGCGCATTACCGGAACCACCGGCATGGACTTCAGACAAGTCCATGATTTTCATTTTGGTGTAATCCTTGAGGAAACCGGAGCGCTCACCTTTGTGCGAAAAACGAATCCGGCCTTCGATGTCTTTATCCAAATCGCCGAGCATCACCAATGGCTCGATTAAAAACACCGGCTTAAGTTGGTGGCCACCTTTTAAATGCAAACTGCGCTTGATCCAGCGCATGGGTTTATCTTGTTCGCGGGTTTCTTTTTCTTCGCTGTTAAATTCGTTGAGGTAAAAATTGCGCGCGTTGTACACCAGCGAGGCGACATCCAATGCGATATTGGAACCGCAGCGACCAAGTCCAATGAGGCACACCGAGGGAAATTGCGGCTGCTTGAAATTCTCTGCATCTTGAATGTTGGCAAGATGCGGGTAGACGCTGGAGCGCAGGGTATCCAGGTTGAACAGGATTTTGTTCAGGTCCCGTTCGGTGAAATACATATAGCCATTGCTGGGCGCTGGCGTGAGCAGGTTAATGACCTCTGCATCTGGAGGTGAATCCAGGGTAATCAAATCATCCTGTTCCAGTGTCTCAGTCGTGCGCGAGGTCTTTTTGGTGGCCATTTGGTGTTGATCCTTGGTGAGCTATTACGCGTGGGACTTTTCTTACAAGCCGGCTAGTCAAAAAACAATTCGGCTTATGGTCTAAATTCCTATTAACGCTAGTCGCGACTTGGCATAAATACAAATTTGCATGCCGCGATCACTCAATAAGTCACCAAAATCTACTCTTTTCGCTCACTTTTCAGGCTAACTACGCTTATTCAGGGCGGCGAGTACCTTGGCGTCGCGCGCATAGATATCCGGCTTGAAGGCAATTTGGGTTTCGCTGACGGCATCTACTGTCCAATAGGCGAGCAGTATGGGCACACGTTTGGCCAGTGTGACATTGCGGGTTTTACCGGTTGCCAGAGCCTTGTTGATCGCCGCTGAATCCCAGGAGGGCGTCTCAGCCAGCAGCAATTCAACCAGCTCCAATGCCCGCTCCACGCGGATGCAACCCGAACTAAACGCGCGCTGGCTTTTGTTGAACAATTTCTGGTGCGGCGTATCGTGCAAATAAACAGCGTAAGCATTGGGGAAGCGAATCACCGCTTTGCCGAGCGCCGCATCCTCGCCGGCGTCCTGGCGCAGGGTGATATTGCCCGGCTTGTACCAATCGATTGTGGCCGGATCGAGCTGCTTGCCGCTGCTGTCCAGCACGCGGATGTTATGCTCGCGCAGGTAGTTGATATCCTTGCGCACCTTGGGCAGTACATCTTTGCGCAAAATCGTGGGCGGTACCGTCCAGGTCGGGTTGAGGGTGATGTAATTCACTTCTGATTTGAAAATCGGGCTGGTGCGATAAGCCATACCCACTTGCACGCGCGAACGCCAGATCGGTTGGCTGGCTTTGAAGTAGGTGATTTTAAACCCGGCCACATCGACCAATAACATCTCCGGCGGGATGTTGTGCAACAGCCAGCGCGCGCGGTCGAGGTTGACACGAATCTGGTCAATACGCGATTGCACCGACACATTGAGCGCCGCGCGTGTAGCCGGGCCTATGGCGCCATCCACTTCCAGATATTGCTCGCGCTGGAATTTTTTTACCGCTTCCACCAGATATTCATCAAACACCTCATCGGGATTCACTGGCGCAACGCTGGAGGATTGTGCCGAAGACTGACTGCTAAAAACCGCTTCCTCAGTAAACACTGAGTCTGCAGAACTGGATTGTCCCGAGCTGCGCATAGTGGGCGATAGCTCGTCGGCAACAGAACTGGCGGCTCTGCTAGACGCAGCCAATGAGGCCGCTTTAGCGTTGGCGATTAAACAGATCTGGGCAGGCGATTGATTCACTCCAGCATCAGGCAATACCGGATCGATATACTCCCCCGTCACCCGCAGACGCTGGCGCAATATCGCAACCTGCGGATCAACAGCGCAGGGTTTGAGCGTCGCCCCAACGGGCAAAGACGGCCAACCCCCCAAGAGCGCCAGTTGGCGATACTGCTGTAAACCCGCCTTGAAGCTACGATAAATCGGATGCTGTGGCCGGGTTTGCTCGAACAGCTGGGCAATTTGCCCGGTCTCAATACTATCGGCTACGCGCGCGCCATCGGCTACCGGAGCCATATCCTGCAATTCAAAATTCCACTGCGGGTCGAGGCCGGCGGGGTCGACCTTGCCGTTATAAAGATGATAGAGCGCACGCAAATAGGCATTGGTCGCGCGCAGCTCATCGGCAACGCGCAAAGGAATGGCCTCGGGGGAATTGTCGCCCAACAAAGGCAAAGCATGGCGCAGCTGCTCAACTTGGTAGTCCTCGGGCGTAAGGCCGTCCGCCTCAACTGACTCCAGGGCACCGATCAACTGCTCAAGACGCCCCGCTTGATCCCAGATCGGGCGATATTGGCGCTGCTCGTAAAAGCCGATTACCGCCTGGGTCAAATGGCGGGAGTCGAGTGTCTGGCGTCCCTCTGCGACATCCAACTGCAAAGCCACCATCTGCACCTCAATTTCGCGGGCGATCAAGGTAGAGGAACTGAGCATTTTGCCCAATTCAGTGGTGGTTGGATTACTCCCCTCAGCTGAGGTGGTCATTGCACAACAGCCGATTAACAACAACGACAATCTTTTCAGCAGAACCAAACCTGGCCTCCACCAACAACACGCCCAGAAACCAATTGCCAACATAAAAGAGCGCTCCTGCGCGCTTAATACAACGAGGGTTTATTCCCTAAAATTAGAACGAAAACGCGAAATATGGTCTGCTTTTTGAACTTTAGTTATTTGCTGCATTCCTATCTGGATGCTAGCATTCCAGCATCACCAGTATTAACTGGTACAACCATAAATTTCCATAGCAAGGCCGCTACAACTTTAATTACCCAGAGTATTCGGGGCTATCCATGTTGTACACGACCCTTAAGGGCCTGCTTTTTTCGGCCTGCATAAGTTTTTTATTCGCGTTAAATGCCGCTGCGACACAAGATCGCCCTGCAAACCCTTTTAGCTACACCCCCTTCAGCAAAGACCAGACGCCTCTTGCACTGCTCAATAAACTCAGCCGCGCTGCGCCCGCCGCCAACCCCAAAGTGATTGGACTGGCATTGTCTGCACTCGATTGTGCACTAACCCAAGGGATGTCACCCGCGCGCAACCTGACAGTGATTGATTACTCGCTGGTCTCCACCAAACCGCGCCTTTGGGTGTTCGACTTGGTCACCGGCAAACTCCTGTTCCAGGAGCTGGTCGCCCACGGTATGAATACCGGCAAAAATTTTGCGCGCAATTTTTCCAATACCTACGGTAGCCGTCAAACCAGTTTGGGATTATTCCGCACCAAAGAAACCTATGTTGGCGCCAATGGCTACTCATTGCGCATGGAAGGTTTGGAAAATGGCTTTAATGACAAGGCAATGGAGCGCGCGATTGTGTTCCACGGCGCCGACTATGTGGATTTAAAGCTCGCTAAAAAATTAGGCCATCTCGGCCGCAGCCATGGCTGCCCGGCAGTGCGCAGAGGCGTAGCACGCAAAGTAATTGATACCATCAAGGGCGACCAATTTTTATTTTCTTATTATCCCGATCAGCAATGGTTAGCTAAATCCCAGTTTTTAAATTGTTCGGGCAGCCAACGCTGGGCACAAAAGTAATTTCCACTTCTCGCATTCCCCCTGTTTACGGCGCTTTTACAGCGCCAATCCCGCTCTGTAAAGCTGTGTTAACAAACCCTCCATTTATCAGATAATTTTATCAAGCTGTGTAAAAGCATTCGCCCAGTCTGCATTTAACCGCTATAACTAAAATCAAAAAACACAACCATAACAATCACCACGAAAAACATCAGGGTCAAACTCCATGAACAAGCGTTTTTTACAGCGAGGATTAGTCCCCGCCATCGGCATTATCAGCACTGTATTTGTTTGCTCGACAACCTGTGTAGCTGCCACAGAAAAAAAAGAACCTTGGCAACTCGCCGAGGAGACCGAAGTATGGGAACCTGTTCCCGCTGTTATCAGTGTACCGTCATCGGGCATCCCCTCTGATGCGACTATCTTGTTTGATGGTAAAAACCTGAGCCAATGGCAAGGCGCTGAAGGTGGCGAAGCCAAATGGAAAGTGGCCGATGGCACCCTGACCGTTGTCCCTAAAACGGGCGACATTAAAACCAAAGAATCTTTTTGCGATGTGCAATTGCACGTTGAATGGAAAACCCCAACGCTGATTACCGATGAAAAGGGTAAATTGCTAGAGAGCCAGGGGCGCAATAACAGCGGCGTATTTTTGCAAGAGCGCTACGAAGTGCAGATGCTGGATTCCTACAACAACAAAACCTATCCCAATGGCCAGGCAGGTTCGATTTACAAACAATCGATTCCGTTGGTGAATGCGTCGCGCGCGCCGGGCGAATGGCAAACCTACGATATTATTTTTACTGCCCCCAAATTTGATAGCGCACAAAAACTTACATCACCCGGTTATGTGACTGTGCTGCACAACGGTGTGTTGGTACAAAACCATTTCGAAATCCAGGGCGCCACCGAATGGATTGGCAAACCTGTCTATAAAGCCCACGGCTGCGCCCCTATTCGTTTGCAAGATCACGGCAATGCGATGAACTTCCGCAACATCTGGGTGCGCAAACTCTAATTTCCCGCTCTATCCGCTGACAGTTACTTATTGCTCTAACTGTCGTCTGTTTGCGCCGCAGTGAATTCACTGCGGCGCTTTTTTAATTAGATCACAGGTATAGATTATGTCTCTCCTGAAAAAAATGTTGCTCGGGTCCTTTGTGATTTTCAGCACACAGGTTTACGCACAAAACACCGCAGATTATTTCAAAGCTAGCAGCGACTGGATCAATGCCAGCAAAGTCAGCGCAGTCGGAAATAAATTGCAAGTAACACCAGCCAAAGATGGCAATATTCTTGTGCTTAATGCCAAAGGCAGCAGCGAACACTTGAATACGAATGAACATATCGGCGACTCAGTATTAGAAACAGAATTTCTGGTTCCCGAAGGTAGCGATGCAAAACTTTATGTGCAAGGTCGTTACGCAATAGACCTCAAAAATGTCAACAATGAATGGCAACGCCTTTACGTTACATTTCGCGCGCCGCGCTATAACGAAGCCAGTGCGAAGGTCGATGCGGCATTAATTATGGAAGTGCGTGTCAACGGTGAAACTGTGTTGGTAAATGATATCCGCACAGGCATGAGCGAAAACGCCAACATCGGCTGGGAGAATCCTGCTGGCCAAACCAGCTTTCTGGTGAAAAAAGGCCAGCTCGCATTGCGCAATTTCTCCATTGCGCCTGCAGATTTTTCATTGATCACCATGCCGAAAAAATCCGGTGAGGTGACCAACGAAAAAGAGCTGGTCGATTTTGTTGCGCTCGGAAAAGAAACCTTCGAATCAGTTGGTTGTAACGCTTGTCACTCAGTGATAAAAAACGATTCCGGTGTAAGTACCGGCCCCAACCTCTACGGTTTGTTTAAACGCGAACCGCGCGACCGCGAAATTGTGGAAGGTGGTGAAGGCCATAGATTTACGATAAAAGCAGATCGCCAATATCTGCATCGCAGTATTCGCGCCGCTACCGATCAGTTAGCCGTTGCTGAAAGCGGTGCAAAAAAAGGCGAAGCCTTTATGCCAATCATGCCCGCATTTTCAGCACAGGTTTTAAGTGATTTACAAATCAGTGCAATCGGTGATTACCTCGCCACACTCAATGACCTACGCGACCAAGGCCCAATCATTAAATTGCTCGCGCAATCGGGCGCAGAAGAATACGACCCGCTTGCTGATCGCTTGCAATTGTTGGTCGATGATGAAGTGCGCATCCAACGCGGCCCGCTAGTTGGTGTTTCCGGCCGTGCAATTCACGTGGGCTCCCCATGGGGCGTTAACTATTCATTTGATCCGCGCCTGCTTGCCATTACCAAAATTTGGCAAGGCGGCTTTTTGGATATGACCGGCGAATTTACCAATCGCGGCGGCAAAGGGTTGAAGATGGGTTTTGAGAGCCGCGAAATTAATTTTGGCGGTCAGGAGTTTTTATTCGCACCATTAAATGCGCAAGGCAAGATAATCGACTTCTCGTTTAAAGAGGCAAAATTCGGCGATGTAGAAACTATCAAGGCATCGCTCAATAGCAAAGAAGATCACCTGGCCCGCGTCGCGTCTATGGATGCGCAATTTTTAGGTTATACGCGCAACTCCAAACAAAAAAATGAGCTGCCAACCTTTAATTATCGCGTCGGCAAAAACACCCTGAAAGTCCAAACGGCAATTGCCGCCAATGGCGATGTAAAAATCACCTTGAATGGCGATATAAAAACGGCGCAGCAATTTTTACTCAACACGCAACTCCTGCAAAACGTAGCAGTGAGTAAAGGTGAAATCAGCAACGGCCAATGGACTTTACCTGCGGGCAGCAACTCCGCGACGCTCACTGCAAAAATGCAAGTTGCGGCCAACGTCTGGCATGCAAAAAAATCAGCATTTGATTACCGCAAACAACCTATCAGAATTACCGAAGCCAAAGCGGATTTGCCTGCAGGCTATAGCATCGAAAGTTATTATCCGCCCAAAGATAATTTTGGTCGCGAGCAATTATTTGAAGCACTGGGTTTATCGCTAACGCAAGACAACACGACGGTCATTGCTACACGCACTGCGGGAATCTGGCGCATGGTGAAAGGCCAATGGCATTTATTCGCCGAAGGTACTTTTGACAGCCTTGGTGTATTAGTCGAAGACAAAAAAGGCCTCACGGTTATCGCAGGACAAAAAGCGGAACTCACGCGCATCAGCGACACCAACGGTGACGGTATTGCTGACAGTTACGAAACCTTATTCGATGCCCACTCCTATCACGGCAATTACCACTCTTATATGCACGGCCCTGTGCGCGGTGGCGATGGTGCTTACTACATCAGCATCAACCTCGCCGATGGTGGCGACGGCTCCACGTATAAAGCCGGTGGTAAATACATGGGGTCTCAAGGTGGTTTATCTGGCTGGAATATTCGCGTTGAACCCAACGGAAAATTCGCACTCTGGGCGAATGGTTTGCGCAGCCCTGCCGGTTTGGGAACTGGCCCTGATAATCGCCTCTGGTATTCCGATAATCAGGGAGAATATATGGGCACCTCGAAAATTTTTGTGATTGAAAAAGATAAATTTTACGGTCACCCATCAGGCCTTGTTGATTTGCCAGGCATGACACCTGACTCGCCCGACATTGCCTGGGATAAAGTCCAAAACAAACGCACCAATGCAGTTATTTTGTTGCCGCACAACCGTGTTGCCAACTCACCGGGCAATCCTGCGTGGGACACCACCAAAGGAAAATTCGGCGCGTTTGCCGGGCAAATGTTAATGGGCGACCAAACCCAGTCGAATTTGTTGCGCATCGCGTTTCAAACAGTTGATGGAGTTGAGCAAGGTAGTGTGATGCCGTTTATCGATGGTTTGGAATCCGGCGTTATGCGCCCGCTCTTTTTGAAAGACGGCAGTTTACTGCTCGGCCAAACTGGCCGTGGCTGGCAGGCAAAAGGCGGCCACGTTGCGAGTTTGCAGCGCATTGTGTGGGATGGAAAAACCATTGCTCCAGCAATTACCCAAATGCTTGCAACACCAAGCGGTTTTGCCATAGAACTAACGCAAGCGGTTGCAGCCAACATCGACGCTGAACAGTTGAAATTCTTGCTGACAATTGAATCCTGGGTCTATCGCGATGCACCGGATTACGGTTCAGATGAATTAGGTTTGCAGCAAGATGCCATCAAGTCAGTTGCCCTGAGCGAGGACCGCAAAACTATTCGAATTGATCTGGCATCACTGGCGCAAGCAAAAATTCACCCGCAACAAACCGCGCGGGTTTATCATGCCCAGCTGAAAACCAAAACGCTGTTCACTGGCAACGCACCGGAAAAAATGGATGCGTATTACACCTTATATAAGTTTCCTGCTACAAAAAATTAATCAGATAAATTACCCAAGAGCGATGAAAATGGATTCCGGCATTTGCTCCGGGGCGCGCAGTCCGGGACCGTGCGCAGCATGGATGCTGTGCCCGAGCCTACAGGGATGTATTCACGGCGAGTCTCAGACTACGCGCCTCGGAGTGAATGACGGAGTCCATTTGTCTCCCAGCTAAATACCAAATTACCAAACACAGAAATTAAGGTTTTAAATGAAAAATTTCCGTTCATCTCCATTATTCCTTGCAGTAATCGCATTACCCGCTTTCTCCGCCACCGAAGAACTTATCGTCACCGGCAGCTATAGCCCGGTGACTAATGAACAATTATCCTCTTCTGTTTCGGTTCTTAATAAAGAAGATTTGCTGCAACTCAGCAACCACAGCTTGATTGATGCATTGCGCCAAGTGCCCAGCCTCTGGGTGGAAGAACAAGGTGGCCCCGGCGGTATTACCTCAATCGCATTGCGCGGCGCTGAAGCAAACCACACATTAGTATTACTCGACGGTGTGCAACTCAATGATCCCACCAATACCCGCGGCGGTGCATTTGATTTAAACGGAATTAATATTGAATCTATCGAGCGCATTGAAATTATTCGCGGCGCACAATCAGCGGTATACGGTTCAGATGCCCTCGCTGGTGTGATTCATATCATCACCCAAACACCTGGAAAAAAATCCACCACATTAAATGCCAGCCTTGGCAGCGATGATTACAGCAGCGTCGGTGTATCCACCAGCGGCAGCATCAACAAACTCGGTTACGCATTCAGTTTGCAGGGCAAAGATGCAGGCGAACCCGTTGCAGGCAGTACCGCAAAAAATACCGAATTTACCAGCCGTTTAAATTGGCAACAGGATATCCACGCACTGAATTTCAGCTACCGTTATTTTGACGGTGAACGCACCAGCTTCCCTGAACAAAGTGGTGGACCGGAGTTTGCTGTTGGGCGCGATTTGGATATCAGCGAATATAAAGACCAAAGCGCTGCATTAAATTGGGTAGCGCAAGTTAACAACATCTGGCAAAGCAAGGTGAGCGCCAGCTGGTACCAACGCGATGAAGACCTTACCTCCCCCGGCATAATCCCTTTCGATGCAGTTCCGCCCAATGGTTCTGTAATTGACTTTAATCGCACCCAATTTAGTTGGGTCAACACCCTCGGCGACCAACAAAAAATCTGGGCAAACCTTGGTGTAGAAACCAAGCAAGAAGATGGCACCAGTGAAGGATATTTATATTCACCCGATGTATATCCCATTAATTTTGCACTGGACCGCCAGATCGATAGCGCCTTTATCAATCTAAACACCTATGCAACTGAAGCCTGGTTAGTTCAAGCCAGTATTCGCCGCGATGATACTGACGGTTTTGATGCAAATGAGAGTGGCCAAATCGGCACCAAATATACACTAAACGATAACTGGACGTTATTTGCTAATTGGGGTGAAGGTTTTAAATTGCCGAGCTTTTTTGCACTCGGCCACCCACTGGTTGGCAATCTTGATTTAAAACCAGAAACAGTAGCCACACGCGATGCAGGTTTTGAATTTAATAAAAATTCATTTAACGCACGAGTCAGCTATTTTGACCATCACTATCGCAACTTGATTGATTTTGATTCTGAAACATTTAAAAACGTCAACCGCTCGCGCGTCGAAACTAGCGGTGTTGAATCTGAATTTAATTGGCAAGTACAACAAAACCTCAGCTTACGCGCACATGCCAGCTACACCGATATCGATATGATTTCTTCTAACAATCATTTGCTCGGCCGCCCACAAGTAACCTACGGCACATCCGTTAACTATCAATTAAATGATGCATGGAGTTTCAACGCGCAGTACATGCGTGTAGATGAACGCTTCGCAGTGAGCCGCTATACCGGCACAGATGTTGAGCAAACACTGGCGGCCTACAACCGTTTTGATGCAAGTGTACACTGGCAACTCAATGCGCAAACCCAATTGGGTTTAAGTTTGGAAAATCTTGCGGATGAAGACTACTACACCGACATAGGTTTTCCCGCATCAGGGCAGCTCGCCAAATTGAACCTGCGCCTAAAATTTTAGGTTTTAAGCCACATAAACAAAAACGCCCAAGTACTGTTCTTGGGCGCTTTCATCTGTAGGTTGTACACGCCTCGCAAGATGAGCTTAAGAGCAGGCATCCCCTTCGGTCATGTCAGGTAGACAGACCCCTTTCGCTTCAGATCAGCGCTATCCAAAACACCTCATCCCGCCGCTCAAATTTCAGTCGAAAAAATTTACATCGCCCTTTAAACCTCCTCCTCAACAATACACTAACCATTTGTTTTTAATAGTAAAAAATCACATGGCACACATTATGCTGCTAGCCCCGTGGCTTAGGCTATTTTTAACTCACTCATTTTGGCTAAAGTAAAAAGGACGACTAACATGAAACTTATCAAGATCGCAGCTGCGGCGCTCATTACATTGAGCTCATTCGCAGCACAAGCAGGACTGATGTACATTGATGGGGGCGCCAACTTACCGGTACCCACAAACAATTACTTCAAAAACGTGCTCAACCCACAGACCTACAATATCGGCGGCAACCTCAAAGCCAACCAAACAGAATCCCTGTTTTTAAGCTTTGAATTCCTGGGTAAAGAAGCTGGCTGGACCAACACTTTCACATCTGAAGGCAATACCATCACCACCAGTGGTGGCTCCTTCTCATACAGCAAGGCTTACACCCTGGGTGAATTGATCCAATTCACCTTCAAAACTGGTGGTGCCGTTGTCCCTAACACTGTAGCTAACGGCAACAACAATGACGGTGAAGAGCTCGTATCATTTGCTATTGCATTGGACACTGAGTTTGACGGCGTTATGTATGATGCCATCCTGTTCTTTGATGACACAGGCGGCTACAAAGATGACGACAACCACGACGACTTGGTAATCGGCATCAAGGCAAGTGTCCCAGAATCATCAACTTTTGTATTGATGTTGATGGGCTTGGCGGGCTTGTTTGCGGCGCGTCGATTGAAGGCTTAGTTAATTTGAGCCGAAATAAAAAACCCGACTTCGCGTCGGGTTTTTTAAACGTTATTGATATTGGATAAATAATTATACTTAGCAAGTGCTGCAAGAAAACGAAAATCTAGCTAAGTCTTAAACTGCTAGATACTTATGACTATCAGCTTAAATTTAAATTAGTGCATACACTCATGCCCGATCACTCAATCTATTTTTCTGCTTTACAGTTCTCCGCAATGTATTGTGCATGGGTCGGCATGTAATCTACCGATTTATCGATGACTCGCTTGACACTTGCGAGCCGCTGGGAAATCTCTTCTGTTGTCATTCTATCCACTAACGGGTGATACGAACGAGGACGAATACCTTGTCCATGCATCACCTCAAACCAACTAAGATCATTAAACATTTCATTATTGTTGCGATAAATGCGTCCATTTTTTTTAAATTGCTCAATCTTCTGAGTAAGTGATTCGGGCACATCCATTGTCCGGCAATAATTCCAAAAATCTGAGTCATTGCGTTCGGTCGCATGATAATGAAGTATCAGGAAATCGCGAATTTTTTCAAATTCGAAATCAGCCTGACGATTGAATTCGTCGATATCCTCTTGATCAAAATTTCTATTCGGAAAAAAGCTCATAAAGCGCGCGATAGCCGACTGAACTAAATGGATACTAGTAGATTCCAATGGCTCCATAAATCCGCTCGCCAAACCGATAGCTAGACAATTTTTATTCCAGAATTTTTTGCGTTTACCCGTTAAAAATTTCAATAGCCTGGGCTCTGCCAAAGGTTTGCCATCCAGGTTGTTCAGCAATACTGATCTAGCTTCATCTTCACTCATAAAATTATTTGAAAATACATGTCCATTACCAATGCGGTGCTGCAACGGAATACGCCACTGCCAGCCGGCGGCATGCGCAGTTGAGCGGGTGTATGGAAGGGGGTCTCCGGCACTCTCACAGGGGACCGCCCATGCGCGATTACAAGGCAACCAATGACTCCAGTCCTCATAGCCAGTTTTTAAAGCCTGCTCAATCAATAGTCCACGAAAGCCCGAGCAATCAATATAAAAATCTGCTTCATAGTTTTCGCCAGACTCCAACTGTAGGGATTTTATAGAACCGGTGTCCGAGTTTAGAATGACATCGACGACCTTACCTTCAGAGCGAATTACACCGCGCTGCTCAGAGTACTCACGCAGAAAGCGTGCATACAAACCTGCGTCAAAATGGAATGCATAAGCAATGTTGGATAAGGGCGAATTGCCTGCATCAAATGGTCGCATGAATTTACCCTGCTCACTTGCAGCACCACTGATGGTGTAACTCCCAAGTTCCTGTGCATTTCCCTCCTGCGCCATTTTCAGCCAGTAGTGATAGAATTGAATTGACTCCATATCCTTACCCAAATCACCAAAGGCATGAATATATCTATCTCCTTTGCGCCCCCAGTTTACAAATTGAATGCCCAACTTAAATGTACCTTGAGTTTTGCGGACAAATTCATTTTCATCCAAATCCAATAGCTTATTAAACAATTGTATCTGCGGAATTGTTGCCTCACCCACACCCACTGTCCCTATCTCTTCAGACTCGATAAGTCTTATCTGACAATAGCCAGGCTTAATCAATTTAGCTAGGGCGGCGGCAGTCATCCAACCCGAGGTTCCACCACCAACAATAGCTATGCGTCTAATATTATTATCTTGCATAAAACCCACCTAATTGCGTTACAAACGTAACTCTGAAGAAAAAGACTAATTTCTTAAAAAATAATTAATGTATTCATCCAACGACGGTGCTCGATCGCTGGCACTCTTCACTTGAGTTTGACGCTGAGCCGCCAGCGATGCAATTTTTTCCAAAGGGATTGAATCGAAACACAATCCTCCAGTCATCGGAGCAACCCCAAATCCAATAAATAAATTAATCCATTGATCGCGAGTCAGTAAGGGGGACAAATAGTTCGAAATAACAGCACCGGACTTGAACAAATTTATGCTATGCACCGCATCTTCATAAATTGCTGGTTCAACTAACGCTTGTACCTGCGAACTCGTTAAAGCCGCAGTCAGCAACAAGAAAATAACAATCAATTGTTGATGTTCCCTCGTCGTGATCAACGATAACCGATTAAACTCTTCACTTGCACCTGACATCGCTGCCGAGCATGCATAGCAATCGAGTAAATGCATCATGTTTTGACGGGCGGCTTCTCCGTACCCAGAAATCATATCCCATGGCACGTTGACAGCAGGAGGTATGCGAACATAATTCCCCTGCCAACGAGCAGTATCATTAAAATCAAATTTACTCTTCTGTTCAGTTTTTACTCCGGATAAATCCAGACAAAGTTCCCGCACATTATTAATTGCAAAATTGTTATCGTTATTCTGAGTCTGGGTGCCCTCTTGCTGAAATGCGTAAAGGCGCATGCAAAATGTTGATTCAATATGCGTACGCGAAAAAAAACGTCGGCCGCGCACCCGCATGTGAGCCAAGGCTCCACCACCATTTTCAATGCCGTTATATTGCCTGCAAGTAATATTTACCGACGTCAACGATTCACTATCATCCCTTGATAAACCTGCAGATGAGAGATCAATAAAAAGTTTCGCAGCAACATCTCGCTGCTGGTCCAGTCGCAGAAAATCGATATGAGTTGCAGAGCTGTCACCTGCGGGAGTTACCGTTTGCGCCCTGCACTCGGTCACTCCCAGAGCCAAAGCCCGCTCTCGCAACAGGTCAACATAACTTGCCAAGTGTAATTGCAAACCCACACCGAGCGATTGATAAATATCATGAGGCACCCGCTCTGGATCGATAAATTTGCCAGCGCGCGCCATAGTTGCGGCCAGCGAAAGCTCGGCCTGGTGGAAGTCACCATAGGCAAGTAGTGAAGCCATAATTGACCAATCCACTTCCGCAGATCCAGCCAGGCTAGATCCATATGAGTGAAAAAAATAGCGGGCAGGTTCTTCAGCTGAAATATCAATACCCAACAACGGACGGGCAATTGATCGGCGCACTAATTCTTTTGCACTGATACCTAACAACTGATGAAATCGCCGAATAGACGGCGAAGCTGAAACGATTACGGCCTCATTTACACCTTCCGCAAAGCTGATAACAACTATTCTCGGGTTGAGCATATTTAGCTGTTTCGCCAGCAAGAGCGCCAGTGTCCAACAATCACTGGGGCTACCCACTATCGCAACGTCATATATTTTTTCTGCCATCAACTATGCTCCTCGTTGTTCAGCAGATGATTTATAAATAACTCGGCGCTCGGCATCTCATCAACTAATTGAGCTATTTCGTTGCGCATCCTCGCCAAATACCCCGCAACTGTAGCCTCCGAATATCCACCTACCCGCGGGTCAAAATGCTGAGGAATAACACCCTGGCCGATACAAACTGCTGCATAAACACCATATTGCAGATGATCCACATGACCAACCTGCTGAAATATATTTTGTCGCTGCACAAGAGAATCTGGCAGGCTCATCGTTTGGCAATAGCGCCAAAAAGCGGAGTCGTCACGTCGAGTTTCGGCATAATGCATGATTATAAAATCGCGAATACGCACATATTCTGCGGTGACTCGCGCATTGAATTCGTGCTGCAACAATTGCTGATCGGCTCGAGGAGAAAATAAATCGAGCAACGCTTTTATACCGACTTGGATAAGATAAATACTGGTCGACTCCAAAGGCTCCAAAAATCCTCCAGAGAGACCAATCGCAACACAATTTTTTCGCCACTGCTGCTGACGCATACCCGCCACAAAACGAAACTTGCGCGGTTCCTCAAGCAAAGCAGCCCCTTCGAGCTGGGATAACAAGTGTTGGTATGCCAGATCATCCTGCATAAATTCGCTCGCATACACACAACCATTACCAACACGATGCTGTAAAGGTATTTGCCAACACCAGCCTGCAGAATGGGCGGTTGCTCGGGTATAAGGGCTTAGTCCAACCACTTTGGTGGAGGGCATTGCGAGAGCGCGATCGCACGGCAGCCAATGTGCCCATGATTCAAATTCGGCCCCCAAAGAACCGTTGATTAACAGCGCACGAAAGCCTGTGCAATCAACAAAAAAATCGGCCTCAACAACCTCGCCTGACTCCAAATGCAGTGAACAAATATTCCCTGTTACTGGATCACACTCAGTGTGTTTAACTTTTCCTTCCAGACGCACTACCGAACGATCTTCGGCGTAACGTCGTAAATAACTTGCGTAAAGTGCTGCATCAAAATGAAACGCGTAGTTGTAGCTGCCTCGCCAACCTGTATCATCGGATTGTGGATAGGCAAAACGATTTTTTTTAATTGCAGCAGCGGCTACGGAATAATCGTCGAACGAAGCCGCATTGCCCGATTGATAAGCACTCACCCAGAAATGTTGGAATTCAACACCATTTATATCGAATCCTACTGAGCCAAAGGGATGAATATATTCCTCACCAAGCTCACCCCAATTACGAAATTGGATACCCAATTTGAATGTTGCTTTAGTTGCACGAACGAAATCTGCCTCATCAATACCCAAAAACTGGTTAAAGTGACGGATGTGAGGAATGGTGGATTCTCCAACTCCTACAGTCCCGAGCTCTTCGCTTTCGATTAGCCTTAAAGATAAGGGCATACCCGAAAATTTTTTCGCGAGTGCAGCCGCGGTCATCCACCCTGCTGTACCGCCACCCAAGATCACCATCCGAGCATTATTGGTGGCCATATTAGCGCTCCGCATGATTATTTTGACTGCGCAACAGGTCATTGATATGCGCTACCTGTTGGGGAGCATTGGCTACAATCTCCCGAACCTTATTGAGAATGCTTTGGAAAAAATCCGGGAACTCATTGTCAGCTCGTTCAAGCCTTAACGGCGGAAAGTGGATTGGCCATTTTTTTAGCCCCATGAGTAATGAAATCCATTCTGCCGTAGCTGGGTATCGCTCATCGCGGTGAGGTAGTCGCGAGGATGCTATAAATACTTCTACCTCCTTGCGTAATTCGGTCGGAAGAGATTGTAGATCGGACAGTTCGCCACCTTGAATCAACCAATAGCCTAGCAAATGCATATCCCTAACCGAACAATATAAGGTGTTTGCAAGGCGGTTGTACTCTTGCGCAAGGCTCGGTTGGAATGGGACAGAAGGCCAGAGTCCAATCAATAGCGCCAGCTCTTGCATAAGCAAATCCAACTCAGATACTAACAAGTTGCCAGGACGAGCGGCAGCAAGGCCAAGAGCCAATTTGCGGCCCTGCCAAGGCCGACAGAGGCAACCGTATGTATTTTGCCGCAGCGTTTTTTTCGCCGCTGAATGCGGCGACTGAGTTAAAAATTTGTCAAGCACGATTTTATTGCCAAGGTATTCGTAAGAAACCCCCGTGCGCAAGGGTATTGCGTTGACAAGACTATCAGAACTAAACACAAGACTTGAAGTTGGATTCGGATTAAAATCGTTAGCAACAAACAGACGAGTAGCGTACTGATTTCCAAAATAATGAGTCCAGTCATGAACCTCTTGATTGGGCTCGCTGGAAATACCCTCCTGAATATAGGATGCATCTATAACGAAATCAGCAGTGTGACGCGCACCAGCTGAATCCAAAGCCTCCCCTTTCACTGCCTCATTTTTTTCTTTGCAAGGCGCGGTAACTTCATTTACAACTGTAATGCCGAGGTATGTCGCATAGCGAAGCAGTAGTCGGGTAAACGGAATTATATTTAAGTGTAACCCGGAGTAATTCTGCTCTTTTTTTTGCGCACCAGCCGCCGATACATGCCGCTGCAAATCAATTACTTTCCCATATTTTGATAATTGGGCAGTTACACAAAAATCATCATATCTGGCTTCCGGCCACAGAAAACGCTCAAAAAGCTGATGAAAATCCTGAACCTCATCTGATATACCGTAATCATCAACCGACCAATAGAATTCTCGTCCATATGACTCATCGACAATATGATGAGCTAAAAAATAAGTACCGTCACATAGTCTCAGCAATGATTCCTGAGTGAGCTCCAGCACAGATAACAAACTTGAAAGCTCTCGCCTGACACTGACCGCACCATTGGTCTTCAGCTCGTTGTAACTCAGGGTTACTTTCAGGTTAGCGATTTTCTTTTTTAACGAGCAGGCGACGAGCAATGAATGCCACGAATTGCCTAACACCAATACCGACTCAAGTCCCCTCATACCACACCGTAAAGACTTGCAGCAACGGGCTGCTGGTTAATACCAGTCGCGCTTAGCTCTGCTTCCAAAACATCATTTGTCATAGGCATCGCCTGCACCTGCAATTCCAGCTTTTCCCGCATCTTTTGCATTTCACCGAGCACAAAGGCGTCGGGATAATTAAGAACACGAGTATCGAAATTGACTTTACCAACTCCCTGCCCAAGATATACAGCAAGCCAACTCGGCGACATAAAAAGACCATTTTGATAACGTTCTACATGCCCGGTAGCTCGGAACAATTCAATACTACGTTCAAGTGACTCAGGCAGTGCCATATTCTGGCAGTAACGCCAGAACTCTGAGTCATTACGCTTGGTTATTTTATAATGCAGAATTAAAAAATCGCGAATCCGGACATACTCGGTTT
Source organism: Cellvibrio fibrivorans (assembly GCF_031457055.1). NCBI lineage: Bacteria > Pseudomonadati > Pseudomonadota > Gammaproteobacteria > Cellvibrionales > Cellvibrionaceae > Cellvibrio > Cellvibrio fibrivorans. Next base: position 119,652 of record NZ_JAVDVX010000004.1, read on the forward strand.
CCATTTCCTTATTATAAGCATCACGCAATGTAGACAGATCACCCGTCCCCGGAAAATACTCGAGAAACTTTAGAATTCCCTGCTGAATGAGATAGATACTGGTTGATTCCAGTGGTTCAAGAAACCCACTAGACAAGCCGATTGCAATGCAATTTTTTTCCCAATTTTTTTTTCGTCTTCCAGCAGTAAACTTCAAGAAATTTGGATCCGCCAGCGGGTAACCATCAAGATTAGTCAATAAGTTTTGCAAGGCATCTTCATCAGTGATCGCCGAACTGGAATACACCATTCCGTTACCCGTGCGATGCTGAAGCGGGATTCTCCATCGCCACCCCCAAGGCTTGGCATGGGCAACGGTATAAGGTTTTGGCGGTTCTACACGCTCACAAGGAACGGCGACAGCTCTATCGCAAAGCAGCCAGTTTGACCAGTCATCAAAAGGTACTGATAGTTTTTCGGCCAATAAGATTGCGCGAAACCCCGAGCAATCAATAAAAAAATCCCCTTCTACAGTTGCGCCGGAATCCATTTGCAAACTTGAAATGGCACCGCTAGTGGCATCGGTCATTACGTGAGACAAGCGCCCCTCAATACGAACGACGTTACGCTCCTCTGCATATTTTCGCAGAAACTTTGCATAACGTCCGGCGTCTATGTGATACGCGTAACTGAATGCATTCTTGCCATTAATTGCGTTGGTTTCAGGAAAAGCAAAACGTTTTTTTTCTGCCATCACCACGGCAAGGGAAAACTGATCAAATGCCGGTGCCACACCTGAAGCCATAGCGGACAACCAGTAGTGATGAAAATCAATACTCCCTACAGGGTAACCGTGCGAACCAAATGGGTGGATATAAGCAGCCCCTAATGAACCCCAATCGATAAATTGAATTCCTAGCTTATATGTAGCCTTAACCGCTGAAAGAAACGCCCGCTCTTCAATACCCAACATATTATTGAAATAACGAATATGGGGAATAGTCGCTTCGCCAACACCAACGGTACCAATTTGCTCGGATTCGACCAAGACAACTTGATAGTTCTCAGGCAGAAATTTTGCACAAGCTGCCGCTGTCATCCAGCCAGCTGTACCACCACCCAAAATTATTATTTTTTTTAGTTCATTAAACATGGAAGAACTCTCTAACCCAAAGCACTATTCCAGAATAATAGACTGGAACTGTCAAATCGGATCATCGGGGGATACAAATGCAAAGATTTGGAATAAAAAAAAGCGCACAACTTCCGTTGCGCGCTTCTCCTAGCGTATTAAAACTTAGAACGTACCCTTCAACAACAGCGCTACACGTCTGTCATTGACAAACCATGAGCGACCAGCCTCCAAACCTTTGCCATCGAGAATCATGATAGTTTCAGTTTGGGTATTCAACAGGTTGGTAAACTGCAAACCTACTGTCAAATTATCGTTAAGCTTGTAGAACGCTGAACCGTCAAGGAAGCCAGAATCATCATTCCACAGAGGATAACGACTGATTACGTCACGGGTAGTCAACAAGTAGCGTGAACGCCAGTTATAGGCCAAACGCAATGAAATAGCATCCTTATCGTACATACCCACGATATTGAACGTGTCTTTCGATTGCCCCTGTAATGGCAGGCCAGAAAGATCTACACGCGCACCTGTATCTATATCACCACCATTATCTGGATCAAGGCTTCCTGAATTGGGAATAGCTTTGGAATCAATATAGCTGTAGGTCACTTGCAAACCAAGACCATCAAAAGGAGCTGGCAACATGTCGTAGAATTGCTGATACGCAAGCTCAAACCCTTCCAACTCGCCCTCACCGTTATTGATGGTACCCTCGACTGTCGCAGTCTGCGTCACGCCAGATGTTGGGTTGGTGTAGACACGATCAAATGCACCGTTCACAAAGAAGTTGGTCAGATCTTTCTTGAACAACGATAATGTCAAAGACCCTACATTGGCAAAATACCACTCCAGAGAGGCATCGTACTGCTTAGACTCCATTGGATTCAAATAAGGGTTACCAGAACTGCCCGCCCAAGTGTTAATAGCTCCGCCAACAAGCGTCGTTGAAGGTGGAGTTACCGACGTATCAGTCAACACAGCTCGAGTAGTTTCAAACGCTCGCAGACTGGTAGTATTGCGCACCAAGTCCATGTCAGGCATTGCGATTGCCTTTGAAGCACCAAAACGTACCAACAGGTCATCAGTTAACTCCACTTTCAAATTAAAGCTCGGCAACCATGCATCATAGTCATGGACTGAGTCCTCGATAGATGCACCGTTGTTACCAAACCCAAGTTCAGTTGGCGAGAGGAAGTTACCAATGTCACCGGCGTACTTCGTTGCAGCATCATAATCCGTCTTGATGAATGCATTGTCATACGAACGACGAGCTGAAATCTCCTCAGCAGTGGGCGTAGCACTTAACGGCGGAGGATTGTATGCAGGGTTACTTGCTGCCGCTGCTAACAACTCGTTTCTTTTACCCTCGAGGTAGGCCAGGTGCGCCGCAGTGTTGCGCGGGTCTGGGGCACCTGCAGGAGGAAGATCGCGAGGGAGAACGTCGGGGTACTGTACCGAACCAGTGGCAACGCGCTCAAAGTTTACGTAGCGTAAGCCGAAGTTTCCGTCAAATCGATAGGAATAATCCTCCGACCCAAAATCAACGCGCACGTAGGCAGCCTGATTGGTCTCTTCGGTAATAAAGACTTCTGACGGCAGGAAATAAGAACCGGTAGTGCCTGGACGATCAGCAGCATTTTCCCAAAGATTGCCACTACCACCCGTCGGCAACTCACGTTGTTCTTTTACGATGGACTTAACCAGCGCATCTGAAGGATGAAGCATCGTATTTCCTGGGATAGTAATAACGCCACCACCATGGAAATCCGACCAATCCACCTCTTCCCACTGACCACTTATCTCAGAGACAATTGGAGTATCCGCCCAGCCGATTTGATCAAACGGCTGCGCCCAAATAGGAGTTAATTGACCCCAGTTGTAGGCTGTTGAACGAACGGTTTGCTCGCGATTTGCATGGCGTATACCTGATCTAACTGCTTTTATAAAACCAGCGTCATCGTCGAAGGTGTAAATTCCATCCAAGCGAGCCGCTTTAGAGTCACCTTCTGAGCGCTCGTAATGGTCCATCGCCGACTGCCACCAGTATGAAGTCGGATCTTGGAACCAGTTAGAATCGCCGGCAGGGTCATTTGAAAAGCCTGGCAGCGCCTTACCGCCAACCAACACACCCGCACCCGCAGCGCCAAATGGGCCAGTGCCCTCGCTACCCTCCACTACCAAGGCATTGCTATCTACGGCCATATTGTTATCGCGAATACCATGCCATGGTTCGATCAGTGTGAGGCGAGGCGTACTGCCTGACACATCGAAATCCTGAATGGCGTGAGTTGCCATCATTACAGTCACATCATCATCTTCGGTATTGGCCTTGATGTACTGCAAATCTAAACTCAATTCAAAATTGTCGCTTGGAGTCCACTTGAAGTTAGTGGCAAAGTCATCGATTACCGTGCGAGTACTCTTATAACGGTTATCAGTCTGGAAGCGAGAACCAAACTGTGCGACAGCAGGGTTAGCCCAGCTGGCGGCGTGAGGCAAACGCAGCGCAGCCGGATTATCTGGGTCAGCAGAGCGCCAGCCGCCATCACTGAAGCGCCCATCCTGAGTGATAACACCACCCTGAAATAAGCCGTCATCGTCAAACTCGTACTCGGTGCCTTGCAGAGGAAGTGCTTGACGACGCTCGTAACCAGACTGGTATTTAATAGCATTTTCTGTCCAAGCCAACTCAGCATCTGAACGCATAAACTGCACAGTGGCCAGAAAGGTATCTTCGGGGTTTTCCCACTGCAAGGCAGTAGCCAAGCCTTGACGATCACGATCATCAAATTTCATGGTAGCGTTCGAGCCTTGAGGCATCCAAACAGAGCGGCCAGCTTCCGCAAAACGCTCCGCTCCAGCTATATCATTCGGCCCGGCATGCCCGGCACCTGGTGCAGACAAAGCGCGAGGAAAGTCGCTATAGTCGTCGCGATATTCAACATAAGCATCCGACTGAATACCATGGGAAATACCCTTCAAAGATGATTTTGATGCGTTGATTAAAAAGCCAAACTCTCCCGCCTCCGTTTCCCAGCGATCGCTGTAAAGACCAGAAAAAGTAGGTGTCCACTCTTCGGCCAAATCACCATACGAATAGTCAACGTTAAATGCCATAACGCGATCATTCGAATCGAAAGGCTTGCGAGTAATCAAGTTCACTGTACCGCCAATGCCACCTTCTACCATATCAGCTGATTGGTTTTTAAACACCTGAACGCCAGCCATCAACTCTGGTGGAACGTCTTGAAAGCTCAAACCGCGCCCTGAGTTGGCTGTGAACGAATCGCGACCGTTGAATTCTGAACGAGTAGCGGACATACCGCGAATTACAGCACCTGAACCTTCAACCCCGAAATGGTCAGGGTCGTTTGCGGCAGCAAAACGTTCGATTGATACACCAGGAATACGTTGCATCGCCTCCAGTACGCTACGATCTGGTAAGGAGCCGATGTCTTCTGCCGAAATAGCATCTACGAAGGTATCCGAGCTTCTTTTAACATCCTGCGCGTTTTGCAAGTTAGCACGCACACCAGTTACAACAATTTCCTCAACACTGGCATCTTTTTCTTCTGTTGTATCTTGCGCAAAAGAAGGTGCACTCAGTGCCATGATGCACATAGCCAACATGGATTTTTTGAACTTAACGCCCTGTTGTTGTGCGGTTTTTTGATTTTTATGGAAAACCATAGCCAACCCCTTTGTTAAATTTATCTTTAGGTGATTTTTATATTGTTTTGTATTTCAGGAAGAAACCAAAACTCCTCAAGTGTAGATCAAGGTTTTGCTGTTAGAGCTGATCTTGCATACTTGTAAGCAAAAGAAAGCAAGATACTCATATCCTACGCCTATGATGATTAATGTGTCAATCTGACTATAAGTCATAACAGAATAATAAATGATCCATCGCAAGATGAATTGACAGCGCTATCAATTGAAACAGAGATTATCAATTACCCTTGATTTGAAGTTTCGCAAATAAAAAAAGCCCGCTTCGAAAAGCGGGCTTTTTGACGACAAAAATTCGGGATTTTATGCCAAGAATGGATGACGCAAGACGATAGTTTCGATCCGGTCAGGACCTGTGGAAATGATATCGATTGGCGCCTTGATCAACACCTCAAGGCGATTGATGTAGGCACGTGCATTGGCTGGAAGCTCTTCCAGAGTTTGAGCACCCACAGTAGATTCGCTCCAACCTGGCATTTCTTCATAGATTGGTTTAATGCCAGCCCAACCATCGGCGTCATAGGGCATGCCAATGATAGAATTGCCTTTAGCATCCTGATAACCAATGCAGATTTTTACGGTTTCAAGTCCATCAAGCACGTCAAGCTTGGTGAGGCAAATACCAGTAACACTGTTGATACGGTTGGCATGGCGCACAGCTACAGCATCGAACCAGCCACAGCGACGTTTGCGACCAGTGGTTGCGCCAAATTCGTGGCCTTTTTTGCCCAGATATTCACCAATCTCACAACTCAATTCAGTCGGGAAGGGGCCTGAACCAACGCGGGTGGTGTAGGCTTTGGTGATTCCCAGCACGTAATCAAGATAGAGGGGGCCAAAACCGGAACCGGTAGCAGTGCCACCAGCGGTGGTATTAGATGAGGTTACAAAGGGATAGGTACCATGATCGATGTCCAACAGCGACCCCTGCGCACCTTCAAACAGGATGCTTTCACCCTGCTCGCGAGCAGTGTGAAGTAACTCGGTCACATCAGCCATCATCGGCAACAACTGCTCCGCCCAGAGTTTGCAGTCTGCCAGTACCTTGTTGAAATCAACGGCTTCGACCTTGAAGTAGTTGGTCAATACAAAGTTGTGGTAGCTGAGAATTTCTTTGAGCTTAACAGCGAAACTTTGCAGATCGACCAGATCTCCCAAGCGCAGGCCACGACGCGCAACCTTATCTTCATAGGCTGGACCAATGCCGCGACCTGTAGTGCCAATTTTTGCATCTCCGCGCGCCAGCTCACGCGCCTGATCCAACGCAACGTGATAGGGAAGAATCAGTGGGCAAGCGGGAGACAAACGCAAATTTTTGCGTACCGAAACACCAGTATCTTCCAAGCCTTTGATTTCTTTGAGCAAAGCCTCAGGCGATAGCACAACGCCATTGCCAATCAGACAGGTGACTCCTTCGCGCAAGATGCCTGAAGGGATCAAGTGAAGAACGGTCTTTTTGCCGTCGATCACCAGAGTGTGCCCCGCATTGTGGCCACCTTGAAAACGCGTCACCAGGGAGACCTGATCGGTCAACAAATCCACGATCTTGCCTTTACCTTCGTCACCCCATTGGGTGCCCAATACCACGACGTTCTTGCCCATGACTGGTTTAACTCTCTGTGCTGGATAAAAAGAAAACTGACTGATTAAAGCGCTACGACCTTGTAGCGACCATCCTGTAACAATAATTGGCGATCGCAGCCCAGCTCTGCCAGGTTGGCGCCTTCGCTAACTGCGATAATGCGCTGCCCTTGACTGCGTAGGTTTTGCATCATCTCCCACTGCTGCGTATTACCGGTTTCAATAACCGCAATGGCGGGCACCCCAACCTTGTTGAGCAAACCCAGTTTGCTAATAGCGGTAATATCGACCGCAAAACCGGTTGCCGGACGCGCGCGACCAAACACTTCACCGATATGATCATAACGGCCGCCGCTGGCAATAGGATTGCCATAACCTGGCGCAAAGGCCGCAAATACCAGACCGGTTAAGTAGTGATAACCGCGCAACTCGCCCAGATCAAAATACAGCTCAGCGGCGGGATAGCGCTGTTCGATAACCCGCGCAACTTCATCCAGTTGATCAACTGCAGCTTGCGCCGCTTTCACTCCACTGAACAAGTCACGCGCTTTCTGCAAAACGGATTTATTGCCCGCTAACCTTGGCAAGCTTAAAAACAACTGTGCTTTTGCCGGATCGGCAATATTGGCATCGACCCACGCGCGAATTTCAGTGCTTGCCTTGCGCTGCAACAACTCAAAAAAAGTATCTTCTTGTCCCTTGGTCAAACTGGCATCCGCAGCGATCGCGCGATAAATACCGACATGGCCTAAATCAATATGTAAGCGCGGGAGCCCCGCCACTTGCAATGACTCCAACAGAAGTGAAACAACTTCGATATCAGCCGCAACACCCGGCTCACCGTAAAACTCAAGCCCAGCTTGGATAGGGGTGCGGGTTGCAAGCGGATTTTTGGGCCGGGTATGAACCACATGACCGGCATAACACAGGCGATTGGCGCCGGTGCGGTTAAAACTATGGGCATCCATACGCGCGGTTTGCGGGGTGATATCGGCGCGAATACCCAAGGTGCGGCCACTTAACTGGTCGGTGACTTTAAAGGTGAGCAGATCAACATCGCGCCCCAAACCAATCAGCAGTGAATCGGTGTATTCCAACAGTGGCGGGATCACCATGTCGTAGCCCCAAGTGCTGTACAGATCCAGCAAGCGGCGACGCAAACTATCTATGGCTTTGGCCTCGGCGGGGAGAATTTCCTCCACTCCGTCCGGTAATAGCCAACGATCAGCGTAGGTCATAAGCGACTCTAGGTTAAATGCAGGGTTAAATGCGCACTTTAGAGGTAAAGCATCTGGCAAGCACGCATAAAAAAACCGAGCGGCTGGCTCGGTTACGGCATTTTAACACTGTTTGCCGGAGGATTTGTAGGCTAATCGCAATAAGATCAGCCGTACGAAAAAATCGCCCGCACCGCGGGCGACTTGCTAACGGATCAGAGCTTAGTTTTTACCCTTTGGATCTTTCAGGTACCGGAAGAAATCACTCTGTGGATCAACCACCATCAAATCATCCTTACCACTAAAGCTGAGCCGATAAGCATTTAGGCTGCGTACAAAGCTGTAGAACTCAGGATCTTTACTGTAAGCCTCAGCGAAGATTGCAGCTGCTTTGGCATCGCCATCACCGCGAATGCGCTCTGCGTCGCGATAGGCATTAGCTTCCAGTACAGCGCGCTGTTTATCGGCATCTGCACCAATCACTTCAGCCTGCTCCTTACCTTGCGAGCGATATTCACGCGCTTCTTTTTCGCGGTCAGCGGCCATACGGGCGAACACAGATTGACTAGCTTCGGGCGGGAAATCGATGCGTTTTACACGAATATCCTTGACTTCAATACCGAGCAATTTCATTGCATCAACATTGATGCTGGCAGTGATCTCACTCATCAACTCATCACGCTTGCCGGAAACCACATCGTGCAGGGTGCGGCGACCAAACTGGTTACGCAAACCGTCCGCTACACGTTGGGCAAGGCGGCTCTCTGCAGTAGCCTCATCTCCTCCGGTGGCTTTGTAGTAGGTTTCCACATCTTTAATTTGCCATTTGATGTAAGAGTCAACCACAAGACGCTTCTGTTCCACGGTAAAGAAACTTTCGGGGGTCATATCGGCCGTCAGCAAACGACCATCGAATTTACTCACTTTGGCCCATGGCTTTTTAAAATGTAAACCAGGCTTGATGTCAGCCTGAACCATACGACCGAACTCCAACATAATGGCGCGCTGGTACTCAGTAACGACATAAATAGAATTGAATGCGAGCAACAATCCAACAATCAATGCAATGATTGAAACAAAACCTTTAGTAGACATTAGCGAACCTCCCGACGAACAAGGGGCTTGGGTGACTCAAGCGTCTGGGTAGCCCGACTGTTGAAACTATCTGCTTGCACTTGTGGCTCAGCCACTGGCGTACGCGACCCCATGCGATCAAGCGGTAGATACAACATATTGTTGCCACCTTCGACATCCACCATCACTTTGGAGGAGTTTTTCATCACGCTCTCCATGGTTTCGAGATAGAGACGTTGACGGGTCACTTCAGGTGCGCGCTTGTATTCAGTCAGCAAGTTTTCAAAACGATCTGTCTCACCTTCCGCGCGAGCAATAACTTCTGCTTTGTAGGCTTCAGCCTCTTCGATCATACGCTGGGCGCGGCCGCGCGCTTCCGGGATGATGCCGTTGGCATAGGCCTGCGCCTGGTTTTTCAAGCGAGCCTCATCTTCTTTCGCTTTGATCACATCATCAAATGCGGAGCGAACCTCCTCGGGAGGACGAGCATCCTGGATATTCACAGTATTTACCTGAATACCTGCACCATAAGAATCCATGTAAGTCTGCAAACGCTGTTTCACTTCTGCCGCAATCGCCTGACGACCTTCGGACAAAACCTGATTCAATTCGGTAGAACCAATTACATGGCGCACAGCCGAATCAGTTGCATGGCGCAGGCTCACTTCAGGGTCTTTTACGTTGAGCACATAGGCGCGCACATCAGAGACGTTGAACTGCACAGTGATTGGCAATTCAACGATGCTCTCATCTTCGGTCAGCATCAAACCGCGCGAAGGATACTGCCGCTCGCCGGTCACGTTGACGATATACACCTCGGTAATCAAAGGCGCATTCCAATTCAAACCTTCTGTTTTGATTTCGGAGAAAGCACCAAATTTCAGCACCACAGCACGCTCTTTGGCATCCACCTGATAAACACCGGCGCCAACATAAAACACGGCAGCGATGATGGCAGCTACAGCAAACAGAGGGCCAAAATTGGCGCCACCAGATGATTTACCGCCACCTGATCCGCCACCAAAAATACCGTTTAGCTTGTCTTGCAGCTTTTTAAAGGCTTCATCGAGATCTGGCGGGCCATCATTATTTTTGCCGCTATCACGTCCACCCCAAGGGTCTTTATCTTTTCCCGGTTCATTCCAGGCCATAGTTTTTCTCCACGTAGAAAGTAAAGCTGTATTGGGGATGATTCGTGCGTTTACAACTCCCCCGATAAATCATCGGGCACAGGTAAAGCCTGATCATCCCAAGTCAAATCCTCAAAAGCCAGGGAAGCGGCACTGAGAATTCGCAATAAATCACTTTTGGGCAGGCGTATTCGCAAGAGGCTGGCGCCATCTTCGCGATAATTTTCTTCTACAACTGCCTGCTGGGCGTAGAGCATAGCGCGCAAACGCCCTTGAGTGGGAGTTAACACCAAACAACCATTAACAACTTCTTTGCCTAACAATTCAGAGATGGCTTCAGCCAACAACTCGCAACCGGCACCGGTTTGCGCTGATAGCCACACGGCTATGGGTTTGCCGGTATCATCGCGATCAATTTGCGGCTCGGCATCGGCAAGCAAATCGATTTTGTTGTACACCCGCAACTGCGGCAAATCAGCCGCACCTATCTCTTCCAACACCAACTCAACTTGTTCCGTATTGCGCATCCGCTCTTCCGCTGCGGAATCTATCACATGCAAGAGCAAAGTTGAGTTACTCGCTTCTTCCAATGTCGCACGAAAGGCTTCAACCAATTTATGGGGAAGGTGGCTGATAAAGCCTACGGTATCCGCCATAACGACGGCACCTATATCGGACAACTCAATGCGACGCATAGTGGGGTCGAGCGTGGCAAACAATTTATCCACCGCATACACATCTGAACCGGTTATGCGGTTAAACAGGGTAGATTTACCGGCGTTGGTATAACCCACCAAAGATACAGTAGGAATTGCAGCGCGCTGGCGGGAGCGGCGCCCCTGTTCGCGCTGCGAACGCACTTTTTCCAAGCGCTGCTCGATCATACTGATACGGTTACGCAACAATCGGCGATCTGTCTCAAGCTGGGTTTCGCCGGGGCCACGTAAACCTATACCACCTTTTTGGCGCTCAAGATGGGTCCAGCCGCGAATCAAGCGTGTGGCCGTATGACGCAACTGCGCCAACTCCACTTGCAATTTACCCTCAAAGGTACGCGCGCGCTGGGCGAAAATATCCAGAATCAAACCGGTGCGATCAAGCACACGGCACTGGAGTACTTTTTCCAGATTGCGCTCCTGACTGGGAGTAAGAGTGTGATTAAAAATCACCAGTTCGGCTTTGTGCTCAGCAACCAGATCGGCCAACTCCTGGAGCTTGCCAGTACTGATCAGAAATTTAGCGGTAGGAATAATGCGTGAACCACTGGTAAGAAAGGCAACAGGATCACCACCTGCGGACAATACCAGCTCTTCAAATTCGCGGGGATCTTCGGCATCTTGGCCGTGAGATAAATTCAGGTGAACCAGCACAGCCAGTTCACCCGATTCAGGGCGATCAAAAAACAATTAGCGGCCTCGAGGTTGTATCAATGATTTGATAAATTACTCGGCTTGCTCGTCTTCTTCGCCTTCGATACCACCTGCTTCGTTCAGCAGAGGTACACGTACTGCGCGTGATGGTACTACAGTGGAGATTGCATGCTTGTAAACCATTTGGCTTACGGTGTTTTTCAACAGCACGACAAACTGATCAAATGACTCAACCTGACCTTGTAATTTAATTCCATTTACCAAGTAAATGGATACAGGTACACGTTCTTTACGCAGAACGTTCAGGTAAGGGTCTTGTAAGCTATGCCCTTTTGACATGTTTATCTCCTAGGGACAATAAAATTATAGTAATTACCCACCCGAGACACCTAGTACATCCAGTAAGGAGAGGGTGGAAGAAAGCATGAAAATCTGACTAGGGTTCTCACGTAGGCATTATATGGCTGCGGACCCTATAAAATTCAAGGCGCAACGCACAATTTCTTCCTTTGTAAGTGAAATTCCCTGCTCAGTCTCAGTGTATACCCAGTGTAGTTCACTATTTGGTGTTGTCGACCAACCGCGCAGCCAGGTGGATTGGCGCTTGGCTAATTGCCGCGTTGCAATAATTCCGCGCTCTATCATCTCGCTGTAATTCAAGCGCCCATCGAGATAATCCCACACTTGGCGATACCCCACCGCACGTATCGCAGGCAAATCCGGATGTAAATCCCCGCGCTGATGCAAGAACTTCACTTCATCAACCAAACCACTGGCGAGCATTTTTTCGAACCGGTTAGCTATACGCTGATGCAAGATGACGCGATCACGCGGCGCTATGGCAATTTGGCAAACATTGTAACGCTCGCAAAACGATTGTTGTGCTGAAGGTTGACGCTGAACCTCGCGCAACTGCGCCATGGTTTTACCGCTCACGCGATACACTTCCAACGCGCGACTGACTCGCTGTGAGTGGTTGGGATGAATTTCCGCAGCGGTTTCCGGATCAACCAACGCGAGCTGCGCATGGATATGCGACCAGCCAAACTCCTCCGCCTCGCGCTCAATCTGCGCGCGTACCTCTGCATCTGCCGCAGGCATTTCAGCCAAGCCATCCAGCAGCGCGCGAAAGTACAGCATAGTGCCGCCGACCAGCAGAGGAATTCTCCCCTGCGCGTGAATTGCCGCAATTTCGCGCTCAGCGTCCACCAAAAAATCGGCCACAGAATAAGGCTCCGCAGGATCGCGAATATCAATCAGGCGGTGCGGCGCCAAGGCCTGCTCTTGTGCCGAGGGCTTGGCTGAGCCGATATCCATACCGCGATAGACCAACGCAGAATCCACACTGATTAGTTCAATCGGCAAATGTTGGCGCAAGGCGATAGCAAGATCGGTTTTGCCTGAGGCAGTTGGCCCCATCAAAAAAATCACGGGTAGTTTTTGCGCAGAACTGTTCATGTTCACTATTGTCCGCGCATAAACATTTTGTCGAGTTCATCAAGCGATTGCAGCAACCAAGTTGGGCGACCGTGATTGCATTGGCCGCTGCGCTCGGTCGCTTCCATATCACGCAATAGTGCATTCATTTCGGGAATTGTCAGTTTGCGATTGGCGCGCACTGAACCGTGGCAGGCCATGGTGCCGAGAATTTCGTTAATGTGATGCTGGATACGCTCACTGCTGCCATGCTCGATTAAATCCGACAGTACATCGCGCACCAATTGTTCGACTTTGGCGCGATTTAAAATTACCGGCAATTGGCGGATCAATAAAGTCTCTGGCCCAGCGCGCTGCAATTCAAAACCGAGCGATTTAAAAATATCGTAAAAATTTTCAGCGCAGTCAGCTTCTTTTTGGCTTACAGCAATACTCTCGGGCACTAACAGTGGCTGGGTTTGGATACCCCCGCAGGCGAAGGATTCTTTCATACGCTCATAGGTGATGCGCTCGTGCGCCGCATGCATATCCACCACAATTAAACCCTGTGCATTTTCCGCGAGAATATAAATTCCTTTGAGTTGCGCGATGGCATAGCCCAGCGGTGGAATATCCTCGCTGCCGGAATCAGGCATCGCATAAGTTGCTGTAGGATTCGCAGGGCGATGCAATTCGCCATAGCTCGCCATTTGCTCGCGCACGGCACCGGGATTAACCACAGCTGGCTGATAATTGGATTGATAACCGGATGCATAGTTATTACTGGCGGATACTGCACGAAAGCCCATACTTTCCTGCCCTTTAAACTCACCGGCGGCAATACCTTGAATTGGCCGAGTCGATGAAAGTGCAAACGGATTTACACCCCCAGCTTCATCGGCGCCTTCACTCGATTCGCGTTTTGCCAAGGTATCTTCCGGGCGAACTTTCGCCAAGGCGTGATGCAAACTCGAATAAATAAAATCGTGCACACTGCGATTATCGCGAAAGCGCACTTCGTGTTTGGTGGGATGCACATTTACATCAACGGTTGATGGATCCAACTCCAGATACAACACAAACGCCGGATGACGGCCGTGATACAACACGTCCTGATAGGCCTGGCGCACGGCGTGGCTGACAAGCTTGTCGCGAATCGCGCGGCCATTCACGTAAAAATGTTGCAGGTCGGCCTGGCTGCGTGAAAACGTCGGCTGCGCCACCCAGCCCCACAGGCGCAAACCACTGCGCTCCATTTCAATATGCACTGCATTTTCCATAAATGCCGGGCCGCACACTTGCGCAACACGACGCTCCTGCTCAAGCTGCGAATCACCCGCGCGCCAGGAATAAATTGCGCGTCCGTTGTGACGCAAATTAAACGCGACATCAAAGCGCGAAAGCGCCAAACGTTTTACAACATCTTCGAGATGGGTGTATTCCGTTTTATCGGTGCGCAAAAATTTACGCCGTGCAGGTGTGTTAAAAAATAAATCGCGCACTTCAACGGTAGTGCCGCGCGGGTGTGGTGCAGGTGACAATTGCGTTTCCATATCGCGCCCTTCGGCAACCACTTGCCAGCCTGCACTATCTTCATTGGTGCTGCTGATCAACGCAAGGCGTGCAACCGAACTGATACTCGCCAGTGCTTCGCCGCGAAAACCTAAGGTCGCAACCGCTTCGAGATCATCCAGTTCATAAATTTTGCTGGTGGCGTGGCGGCTGAGCGCGAGCGGCAAATCGTCTTTATCGATACCACCACCGTTATCGCGCACGCGCATTAATTTAATGCCGCCCTCTTCCACATCGATTTCCAAGCGCGTCGCACCGGCGTCGAGCGAATTCTCCAACAATTCTTTAATCACTGAAGAGGGGCGCTCCACTACCTCACCAGCAGCAATCTGGTTGGCGAGGCGTGGGCTGAGCAATTTAATTTTTCGCATGGGGAAAACCGGTAGCCTGAATCAATCAGGACGTTGGAATTTTGAGGGTCTGGCCAATTTTTACGGTAGGATTTTTCATATTGTTGTGTTTAATAAGCTGCGGCACAGTAACGCCATAACGCACAGCAATACGCGATAAAGTATCACCCGCCACTACGCGATGCTGGCGCGGCAGCGCCGATGGTGTATAGGTTGGGCGAGCGACTGGTTGGCTGGCAACAGTGGTAGCAGCAACAGCATTACTGCCGCCCCCTGGAATTTTTAACGTCTGCCCCAATTTCACCGTAGTGCTGCGCAAATTGTTGTACTGCATCAACCGCTGCGAACTCACACCGTAACGCGCCGCAATCGCCGATAAACTATCACCCGCTGCGACTGTGTGTTGCCGTTCGAAATCTTTAATCGCACCTGACTCCAATTGCGCTGCAACATAAGTGCCCGCCGGTGGATGCTGATAAAAATGTTGTTTAATCCCTTTAAATACCGATTGCGCCATTTGTTTGCGATACGCTGGTGTCGCTAATTTACGCGCTTCTTCGGGGTTGGAAATAAAACCCGTCTCCACCAAAATCGAGGGCACATCCGGCGATTTGAGCACCATAAAACCCGCTTGCTCGACATGGCGTTTATGCAGATGTGCAATGCCGCCCATGGAATTCAATACATGATGGCCGACTTGCAGACTGGAGTTCAGCGTTGCCGTCATCGACAAATCCACCAACACACCAGCCAATACCTGATCTTTATCGTCGAGGCTGATATCACCCACCCCGCCAATCAAATCCGATTCGTTTTCACGCTGCGCTAAAAAGCGTGCAGTTTCAGAAGTCGCACCATTTTGTGAGAGCGCGAATACCGAGGCTCCGCGCGCGCTCGCTTTAGTAAAAGCATCGGCGTGAATGGAAACAAACAAATCCGCTTTCATGTTACGCGCAAGATCGCGGCGTTTTTTGAGAGGAATAAAATAATCACCGGTGCGGGTTAATTTTCCGGTAAAACCCGGTTGCGCATTAATCGCTGCGACCAATTCTTTGGCGATGGAGAGCGTCACTTCTTTTTCGCGAATGCGATTCGGCCCCATAGCACCAGGGTCTTCACCACCGTGACCGGCATCAACCGCAATCACGATAAAACGCTTGCCACTCAAATCTGCACGCGCGAACGGTTGGGCGGTAGTAGTTGTAGTTGGTGCAGAAGGAGCCGTTTGCGACCCTGAGGGCGCCTTGGACGGTTTGGCGACCTGCTGGGTCACAACCGGTTTATTGTTGGATGCTGGCGCGGTTGTCGCTGGTGCTGCTGGTAATGTGGCGGTCACAGCGGGAGCAACTTCATCGTACAAGTCGATCACCAAACGATCGTGCATACCGGCGCTGGCTTTAAGCGAAAAACTGTTGGGCGCGACCTTGGCTTTTAAATCCAGCACCAAGCGCAAATCGGTTTTGTTGTGCACGTAGCTGCGAATGACGGTCACTGGCGTATCGGCAAGTGGCAGCTTGACTAAATCGCCCAACAACTTGCTGTTGGGGACATCGAGAATAATGCGGTCAGGATTGCCTGCGAGAGTGAGACTGTGTTGCACCGGGGCATCCAGATCCAACACGATACGGGTGTGGTCGGGCGCGCGCCAAACACGAACACCATTAACCGTCGCCGACTGGGCGACTTGGGCAACCAACACCATGCCCAAGCAGCAAATTGCACTCAGCCAGCGGAAAAAAACCATACGCGATCTCAATAACATCAACAATTGTATTTATGGGCGAGACTTGGGTGTATCACCGCAGGCGCCATCGATAAGAGCGCCCTATTTGGCACAAGTTCGCACTTTACCGCAAAACCCTGTTTTCGCTCTAGCTTAATCGCCAAAATGATCAGTGATTGAACAGTGCAAAACTCGCCGGATTTACCCCGATTCTGTGAACCAAGCACGGCTATACTCAAGCCAGCCTCTGCATTATGGCGACACAAAAAACTCTTATCGGTGCCCGCTATGCCATCAACCACTCGCATCAACCTGCTTCGTCACCCGCTTGCCGCTACCTGCTTAACCTTGATGAGTATGCCCGGCATGGCGATCAGCTATGGCGTATATGATTCCCGCGCGCTGGCGATGGGAGGATCTGCCACAGCGATTGGCAGCCATGCACAGGCAGCATTTTACAATCCCGCCCTGCTCGCCTTTCACGATAAAGAAGAGGAAGCTGGACGCGATGGCAGGGTCTATTTACCCAGTATTGTCGTGCAAGTCTCCGATGCAACCGAAGCGGCAGTTGACGCAATTGACGATGAGCTGGACACACAACTTAGCAGCGCAATTAACGCGTTTAATGCCGCACCCACTACAGAGAGTGCTGGACAAGTCGCTGCTTCTGCACAAGACCTGAGCGATGCGCTGGGCGATATCGCCAACCAGGATTTGAATATCGACAGTTTTATCGGCTTCACTATCAGCGAACCCAGCAACCGTGAGGGCGGTGCATTTTATTTCGGCACACGTCTGATCGGCGGCGGCCTTGCCAATGTCACCGATGCCGATAGCGCGCTGCTCGATGACTATATCGACTCCATGAATCAGGTCGCCGCTGGTGCTGACCCCGCCATAGTTGCGGCGCAATATCCGCAATTGATTAACTCCAATGGCCAGCTAATCGACCCCACCAGTACACTTACTTCCAATGCCGATATCAGCGCGCTTGCCATCAGCGAATGGGGCATGGCAATGGCAAAACAATTTGAGTGGCGAGACTACACATTCGCTGTCGGCATCACCCCCAAATTGATGCGTGTCGATGCGTTTCGCGATACCGCCGACTTTAATGACAGCTTGGATTCCGCCGAAGAAGGGGTCGATGAGTTTTCGGACACCCAGGCAACCCATATCACGCTAAACGCGGATTTCGGTGTAGCCGCCATCATCAAGGAGCGCTACCGCGTCAGCCTTACACTCAAGGATGCATTTGAAAAAAGTTTTACCACTACCCAGGAACCCGATCCCGTTACCGGCGAACCAGCGCCTGATCTTAGTGTCACGCTCAGCTCGCGCTCGCGCCTCGGTGTTGGTTATGTGAATGAAAAATTCAGTGTGGGATTGGATTACGATTTAGGCGAGGCAAAACCCATGGCAAATGAAACGGGAACGCAAGAGTTAAGCTTGGGAGCGGAATATGTATTATGGGACTCGCTTGCGCTGCGCGCTGGTTATCGCAGCGACCAAACCGGCCTGCGCGATAATTTAATCGGTGGCGGCCTCGGTTATCGGTGGAAGCGTTTTGTGGTGGATATCGCCTATGCCAGCGGTGGAGATTATCGCAGTGGAGGCTTGCAGTTAGGTTGGACGTTCTAACAAAAAAAACACCACACTCGTTGGCAAGTAGCCTGCAGCCACTCACCAACGATTTGTTTTTAGCAATCAACAATCGAAAAACTTTTTAAATTTTCTGCCGCTTTGCGCAAAATTCCCTGATCCTGCTCTCCGCGCACACCGCTGAAGGCTACCACCAAACGCTCACCACTTGCGGTGCGCGCTTCAAGCCCACCGAGCCAGCCAATATATTCCGGGCGCGCCAAACCATATTTTTCTTCATCGATTTGGCCAGCATACGCCAGCTTCTCAAAGGTGCCGGTAGCAAAACCGGTGAGCCAGACTTGATTGGCCTTTTTCCACACGACCATTGCCGACTCGCGCTGGCGCGGTGGAAAGTCTCCAAACAAACGGCCATAAGATTCACCCGCCGCATTCATAATGGCCAGCGCACAATTGCCGCGCGCGATATTGAAATCTTCAGGTACTTGTAAAAATTCCGGCAGCAAACGCGCCACCTCATTGCCAATGCTATTGCACAATGCCTGAAATTCAGTGGTCATGATGATTTCTCTGGTTATTAATAGTGAATTCGGAGTGGGGAATTATAGGGAGCGCGCGTTTATAGCGAGGAGATTTAACAAAACTTTTCGAGCAGAGAACCCTCCAGCTTTACTGGTGAAACCCTATTTCATAAATTGGCTCATATCAAATACCTGCGCCGCGTGGGCGCGCATAAATTCGATAAATTCTGCCTCTGGCAATGGCCGCGCAATAACATAACCCTGGGCGATATCGCAGCCGTCTTTTTTCAGCATTTGCAATGTCTGGTCATCTTCCACACCTTCGGCGACAGTTACCAAACCCAACTCGCGCGCCATTAAAATCGTCGAGCGCACTATGCTGTGGTTGCGCGGATTGCCGAGCATATCGCTGACAAAAGTGCGGTCGATTTTTAATTCGCGAATGGGGAACATACTTAAATAGGAGAGCGATGAATAGCCAGTACCAAAATCATCGACTGAGGCATAGATACCCAACTCGCTCATTTGCGTAAGCACTTGTTTTACGCGCTGCGGATCTGACGCAACCGAGGTCTCGGTGAGTTCTAATTTAATATCGCTGGATAACCCCTGATAACGCACGAGTGCCTGACTTACGATACCGGCAAGATTGGTTTCAATTAAATCATAGGCGGCAATATTGATGCTAATGCAACAGGGCAAATCGCGTTCGCGCAAGATTACCGCCACACGTACTGCTTCGTCGATCATCTGCTCAGTCACTTGCTCGATCAAGCCGGAATTTTCCAGCAGCGGAATAAATACATTGGGTGGCACCAAACCTAAGCGCGGATGCTGCCAGCGCACTAACACTTCGGCTGAGGTAATTTTTCCTGAGCGCAAATCCAATTGCGGTTGAAACACAGGGAAAATACCCTGCACATTGCCGTCGATAAAAATTGAAATAATATCCAAATCAACACGGCTGGGTTCCATCGCTGCTTCATAAGCGAGCCAGCGGCGGCGGCGTAATTCGCTCATCGCCAGTGCAGTTTCGGCGTGCCGCATTAATTTCCCCGCTGAGCGTCCATGCTCTGGCCAGTAGGCCGAACCGCCGACAAATTGCGAATTTAATCCCGGGTCTGATACGGCCATAGCGCTGCTCAGGCGATCGAATAATTCGAGCGCGTTACTCTTATTAATGAACAACGCAAATACACCGCGCCCTAAATAAGCGGCCAAAGCATCGTCCAATTTGAGCAGATGATTCGCAAATGCGCTCACAATCATTTCCGCGCGCGCAAACCCGAAAGTACGCACAATCACATCGAGATCAGCGAGTTTTATTACCAGGATTTCTTTTTCTTGTTTAACCGGCTGTTGATGAGCGTGAAAATAATCATCCAGCTGATCGATAAAATATGGCAGCTTGGCAAGGCCAGTCTGTGCATCATAATGGGCAACGCGGAGCAATTCCTGTTCGGCAATTGCGCGCTGCGCCAGCGCTTCGCTCAACTCCTGTGTGCGCTGCTCCACCTTGCGTTTTAAACTCCAATACCAGCTGCCGCCCAGTACGAATGCCGCCAACAACAGCGCAAATGCGCTGGAAAAAAATGGCAGCCAACGGTTGTCGGCTTGCGCTGGCTCCAGATCGTTTTGCCATTTTTGGTAAAGCGTTTGGTAATTGCCATTGGCAATGGCGGTACTCAGGGAATCCTGCAGCCATTCTGCCAATTCCGGTTTATTTTTATCGACTGCAAATGCGTAACCACGCGACCAAAATGGCGGCCCCATCCGCGCCAATTCCCACTCGTGCTGACGCAATAAATTATCGGCCGCCAGGCTGGACAGTACTGCGTAATCGGCACTGCCCTGCATGACCGACTCTATCGCTGAGAGTGTATTCGAGGTCAGCACCAAGTCCGGCTTTTTCGCCAGATGGCGCAGCTGCTGATGGGCGAAAGATTCCTCTTCTACCGCCACTTTTTTATCAGTGAGATCGCCAATCGATGATACGCGCGCAGTGGTGGGCAGCGCATAAATCGCATGCGAGGAATAGAGGTAAGCCTGGGTAAAGATAAACTTGCGCGAGCGCTCCAGTGAATAGTACATAGGCACTACATCCAGATGCCCTTGTTCCAGCGCACGCATGGTATCCGGCCAGTTGCCCAGGTGATGCTCCGCCTTGCTGCCGCCAACTCGAGCGACCTCGCGCGCCAGATCAACGTTAAACCCATTGACTTGATTTTTTTCCATCCACTCCAGCGGAGGATAAGCAAGATCACCGCCAAATAAAATTTGGGGCGGAGGCTCATAGGCGTAAACGGTGGGCGCAAGCAATAAACACAAGAATAAAAAAACACTGGCGCTGCCCGCCGGAAGTCGATGACTCAGGTACATCCTTTAACACTCGATTAATGGTATTCCGATTGGTCACACAGGAAAGATCCACTAAGCCTAGGGCATGAATGAATTTTTCACCAATTGAACAATGAACCGGAGTGTATGGGGGGATAAGAAAACATCAGGCGGAGGGAAGCAATCTGGCCAGGTCAGCAGAGTCAGTGCGCACTTCAATGCGGCGCCCTTCGCCAGCGACACTGATATCAACCACCAGATCCGGCGTGGGTAAAACGCCTGCACCGCGCGTTGGCCACTCAATCAAACAGAGTGTGTTAGCGGCAAAATAATCGCGGATGCCCATGTACTCCAACTCTTCCGCATCACCGAGGCGATAGAGGTCGAAGTGGTAAACAGTACGCACTGGAAACTCATAGGCCTCGACCAAAGTGTAGGTTGGGCTCTTCACCGCGCCGTTATGACCAAAAGCGCGCAGGATTCCGCGTGTGAGCGTTGTTTTGCCTGCGCCGAGATCACCGAGCAAATGTACGGTAAGCGCATCGGGATACAGGTTAAAAGCGCGCCCCAGCTGCTCACCCAGAGCAACCATTTCAGTTTCGTTATTTGCGAGATAGGTCTGCACGGCAAGATAGGTTGTCATAGAGGGTTTTGACCTTAGAGCAATTGTCCAAGATAGGGGATCAAATCAGTCGCCAGCAGGCTGCGCTGGCCGAGGTCTTCAGCGGCCAGATCCGCTGCGCAAGCATGGATGACAGCCCCCAACCGCGCCGCATCATGCGCGTTCAATCCCTGCGCCACCAAACCGCCCAAAATACCGGAGAGCACATCACCCATACCGCCGCTGGCCATGCCGGGGTTGCCGTCGGTCACTACACCAATCAGGCCATCGGCAGAAGCGACCAAACTGCCTGCCCCTTTTAAAATCACGCTGGCGTTATAGCGCGCGCTAATCGCCCGCACCGCCGCAAACCGATCAGCCTGCACTTCAGCGGTGGTGATGCCGAGCAAACGCGCGGCCTCTGCCGGATGAGGGGTGAGTAACCAGGGACTGTGTTGCTGATGACCGGCAACCGGAACAACACGACCTTCAGCGAGGATATTCAACGCATCTGCATCCAATACCAGTGGCAAGCCGGATTTGATGGCCTGTTGCAGCATCTGCTCCGACCAAGGCGTGCGCCCCAAACCCGGGCCAACGACCAGCAGAGTCGGACGTGCCAACAGCGGTTCAAGCTCCTGCCCGGAGACCACACCACAGGCCATAATTTCCGGACGCCGCGCGAGAATGGCAGACACATGTTCAGGGCGCGTGGCCACGCTAACTTTGCCGGCGCCAGTGCGTGCCGCTGCCTCGGCCGCCATCAGTGCAGCACCGCCGTAACCAGTATCGCCACCAATCACCATCACATGGCCAAAATCGCCTTTGTGGGCATCGGCAGCGCGCGGTGCGAGTAGTGGTAATAACGCATCCAAGGTCAAGCGTTCTACGCTGGGGGAAACTTCATTATAAGTAACGGCGGGGATATCCAGATTAGCAAGGTCTAACTCACCACAGACCGCCGGGCCACGGCCAGTCAGTAATCCGCGCTTTAGAGCGATATAAGGGATGGTGATTTGTGCTTGCACGACAACACCGGCAACCGCGCCGGTATCGGCATTTAAGCCGGAGGGAATATCCAGCGCCAACACGGGTAAACCCGTTTGGTTAATCTGCGCAATCGCCGCCGCAAACTCGGCGGTTGGCGCGCCGCGTAAACCTATACCGAGCAGGGCATCCACTATCACGCCACTCGCTGGTGCTGCTGCTTGGGCAAACGGCAGTATGTTCACGCCTTCTTGCACGGCAAAATCATAGGCCTGACGCGCCTCACCGGTTAGCTTTTCAGCAGCGGTCAATTGGATCGCCTGTACCGGCAACTTGCGCTGTGCCGCCAAGGCCGCGAGCACATAACCATCGCCGCCATTTTTGCCCGCACCGCAATAGACACTGATCAATTCCGGCGCAGGAAAGCGCTCGATCAGCAACTCAAACCCGGCCCGGCCCGCGCGCTTCATTAACTGGATAGAGGGAATACCACCGGCGATCGCGGCTGCATCCAGTGCATAAACTTCACTGGCGGTGTAAAGAAAGGGGGATGAAGCGGTAATTTTCATGGAGCGCAACCAGTAGGGGGCAGGAATGGGGCGCGATTATACGCAACTTATCTGGATGGGGTTAAGGCTTCGCCGGTCTGGATGGGGGTTAAGGCGTTGCCGGAATGGCAGAGAAAATGCAGCAGCTCCCAGCCAAGTTGACTATATTGAGCAGGAGATTCTATTTACTGATGCCACTGCTGCCTTATTCTACGACCACGGAACTGCATGTCTGAATTTACCCTGCAAGCGATTATCGACGGCGACTCACTGCAACTGAGCGAAGTCTTTGCCAGTATCGCCGCGGCCGAATCGGTCGATCCCGCTGGCCTGCGCCTGCAATTAGGGGCTGAATTGTTGCGCGGATTTATCCACACCAATTCTTGGGATACACGCCTGCAACCGTTGTTAGACGAATTCACATCCGCGGCGTGCGCGCAGATCGCCAAGGACGATGAATTTTACTGCAGCGCACAGCATCCGCTGCGCGTGTTTTTTTCTACCATCACACCACCCGCCAGCCATTGGTGCAAGCGCGATTCCAAACCTAACCAGCAATTGTTCGATAAACTCAGCGCTTTGTTGGCATTCGCCACCACTTATTGGTCCGCTAGTGAAGAGCAGCAAATCGCCGGTGCCGCAAACTTGCAGCAACAGCTAGATGACTTTACCAACTGGCTCGCCGCCGAAGACAAGCGCGCTGCCATGCTTGAAGCACGCCTGTGCGAAACCGAATTGGCCAACCTGAAATTAATCAGTGCTGAAGCGCGCGTCGCCGAGGCCATCAACCATAATCTGGCCGAGCGCCCACTGCCCATCGAATTACACAACGCTATCGCGATTACGCTCAAAAGCGAACTGCAATATTGGGCGTTTAATACTGATCCGGCCGAGCTATCGCAATTACCCCTGTGGAAAAGCTGGCAGCGCCTCTTACCTGCGCTGGGGCAATTATTTTCTGGCGATGGGATTGAGGTTGACGACCAACTGCTCTACGACCAAATCCCCTTAGTGCTCGCCGAATTGGAGCGTAGCCTTCAATACCCGAACAGCAACGCGCAAGCTTATGTGCAATTGGTCGAACAATTAAACCATTGCTTGATGAGCGCAATCCAAAAGCAAGCGCAAGAGTGTTCACTGTTTTCCGAACTCGCCAATCCCGGCGGGCAGAGCGATATGCACACCCACATTCCCAAAACACTGTTGCAGCAGACCGACAGTATTAATGTTGGAGACTGGATTATCTTTAATGGAGATGGTGCAGACAGTATCCGCTGCAAACTTGCGCTAAAAAATCCGGCCATCGACCAACTGTTATTTGTCGATCACACCGGGCGCAAGGTGATGAATAAAAACACCAAGGATTTTGCCCTGTGTTTGTCTACCGGTATTGCGCGCCCGCTACTGGCACAAGACCTTGCTGCCATCATTTACTCGCTCTTGCCGTCCTTGATCGAACGCGCCAACCGCAGTGTGCAGGCGCAATTATTGCTGCAAAAAAACAAAGCCGAACAAGTCGTGCGCGCGCTCATCGCTCAACAACAAGCAGCTGCAGCCGCAGCCGAAGTCGAGCGCGCCGCCGAGCAAGCGCGTATAGAAGAACAGCTTGAGGCGCGCCGCGCCGCTGCGCGCAAAGCCATGATGGAAGCGCGCGCTCTAGCCGATGAAAAAATGCGACGCGAAGCCGAACAAGCCGCCGAAGCCGAGCGCCTGCGCATTGAACAAGCGGCAACCCAAGCAGCAGCAACTATTGCCAAACACCAGCAAGCCAGCCAGAGTATAAGTGAATTGCAAGTCGGTGCCTGGCTGGAGATCAACAGCGAGCAAAATGCCGACGAAAAATTGCGCGCGAAGCTCTCTGTGATAATCAGCTCCACCGGAAAATATATTTTTGCCGATCAAGTCGGGCGCAAACTGGCCGAATATACCCGCGAACAATTAATTACCTTGATGGTAGAAGAGCAGATAAAAATTTTGCGCAACGGCGACAATTTTGAAGACCAGTTGGCCAAAGTGATTCGCGGTTTGCGCCGCGACGTCTCTTAAATAAAAAAACCAGGCACCCATAAACAGGCACCCATATAGGTAGCAGTGCGATGGAAAAACCTATGAATAATAATGATCAGCGCCAGGAATACCGGCTCGATAATCAACTCACGGTGATTATCGAGCTCGACTCATCTGCCAACGGCGAACCAACCCTGGTGGTGAGCAAAAGCCTGGACATTTCCGCCAATGGTTTGCGTGCGATTGCCCACGAAGCGGTTGCTACCGATATCATCCTGCGCTGCTGCATTCGCGATGAAGCCAGTGACCGCCAGTTTTTGCTCGTCACTGAAGTTAAATGGTGCCGCCCCCATGAGGATGGCGACTATCTAATTGGCCTCAGCCTGTTTGATTCCGATGGCACCGATATAGTGAAATGGAAGGAATATATTGCGCAGAGTTGTGCGGACTGAACCGTTGTTACAATCCACACTGACTGCCCTACCGCTCGCCCTTTTTTTTGACCGCTAGCCACGGCTCACAACCACTGTCACGAAACCCGCCCACACTTTTTTACACAGCTCATATAGTGATGTTGAGTTAATCAAACCAACCTCAGGATAAGGAGCAATATATGTTGTGTAAAAAAAATGGTGGACTTATGGCGGTCATGATCGCCGTACTGGTCTGCATGGTGTCAGCTAACCAAAGCCATGGTGAAACCTCATTACCAATCAAAGGTTCACTCTCCGTTGAAACCAAAGGCAGTGGCCCGGCGCTGATTTTTATCCCCGGGCTTAACAGCGGCAAGGAAACCTTCCGCGCTACCTGCGATCACTTCCAAAAAAATTACCAGTGTCATCTGTTGCAATTGCCCGGCTTTGCTGGTCATCCTGCAAAACCCGGCTTGCAACAGGATTTTTTAATCGCCATGCGCGACGAGATCCTGGCTTATATCAACACGCATAAATTAAAAAAGCTCACGCTGGTGGGGCACAGCTTAGGGGGTACACTCAGTTTGATGCTTACGCTGAAGGCGCCGGAATTGGTTGATAAGCTGGTAATTGTCGATGCGCTGCCGTTTTATCCCGCCATTCAAAATCCGGCCTTGACGGCCGAGTTGATGCGCCCGCAAGCGGAGCAAATGCGTGTGATGATGAACAACCAAAGCCAGGTAGATTATGAAAAAAATGCCACAGCCAATATGCAGGGCATGAGCAATAATCCTGCGCGCTTACCGCTTTTGATCGAGTGGAGTAAAAATAGCGACCGTGCAACCACCACCCAAGCGATGATCGCCCTAATGACCACCGATCTGCGCAATGATATAGCCGCAATCAAACAACCCACATTGGTGTTAGGTGCGTGGGCCGCATATAAAGCCTACGGGTCAACCAAAGACAGCACAGCCGGAATTTATCAACTGCAATATGCAAAACTGAAAAATGTTGATATACGTTTGTCCGATACTGGCTACCACTTCTTAACCTGGGATGATGGCGATTGGGTCAACCAACAAATAAGCGAATTTTTGAGCGCAAAATGAATCAAGGACACGTTACGAACTACCCGCGCCAGTATCTGCTGGCGCAAGGTTTTTTTTGGGGCAGCTATTTGCTGCTGAATATTATTTTTGCGGTGCTCTGGAATAGTTTTTCCAACGCGGCAATCGGCATTTTTGTCACACTATCATTTATGCTGTTATTCACCAGCCACCAATTGCGTGCACTCTATTTGCGCGGACAGTCGCAGCTCACTTTTTTGCGCACCTGCCTGCATTTAGGTTGGTTGATTCCGCTTGCGGCACTGACGATACAAATAGTATTACACCTACTGATTTATGCAGTTTTCGCGCTAGCGCCAGAACACAGCGCCGGCATTCACCCGTTTAGCGCCAGCAGTTTTGTTTTATATACGTTTAATACGGCATTTATGTTAGCGCTCTGGTCGATGCTGTATTTATTGCGCAGTGAATTTAAAAAACGGCGCGAAACAGAAATCGCCCACTGGCGCGACCAAGCGAAATTGCGCGAAATTGAATTACAGTTTTTGCGCAGCCAAATCAATTCCCATTTTTTATTTAATTCACTCAACAACCTGCGTGCATTAATTCTGGAGGATCCACACGCAGCGCGGAAAGGCTTGGCCGATTTAGCGACCTTGCTGCGCGGTTTATTGCAGGCTGAAGCGCATACCACCGTGCCATTGCGCGAAGAACTGGATTGGGTGCGCGGGTATCTCGCATTGGAAGCATTGCAATTTGAGCAGCGCTTGCAATACGAATTTGCAATTGATGATTCGCTACTGGATGCCAAAGTGCCACCACTGCTTGTGCAGACACTGGTGGAAAATGCGATCAAACATGGCATTGCCGGTCGTCGCACTGGTGGCTTGGTGAGCCTGCGAGCACAGCGACTAAATGACAGCGAATGGCAATTGGAGGTGGAAAACCCTGCTGCAGAATTACCCGCGCTACACCAAGGTAATGGCATTGGCCTTGCGAATGCGCGCGAACGACTGGCAATTGCCTTTGGCGAGCGGGCAACACTTGAATTGCAACTCGGTGAACACGTTGTCGCCCGAGTCTGCATGCCATTGTAAAAAAATGTGTCGCGCCCTAAAAAATTGGAAGAGTTAGCATGAATATAATCATCGTTGATGACTCACGCCTTGCACGCAAAGAATTATGCGGTTTGTTAACAGAGCATCCGCACTGTAACGTTATTGGGGAAGCGGGTGATGTTCAATCCGCACTCGCGCTTGTCAATGAGTTACAACCGGAATTTCTGCTGTTGGATATTCACTTGCCTGACGGTAGCGGTTTTGATTTGCTCGAACAATGCGATTACACCCCCAAGGTTATCTTTACTACTGCGTATGAACAACACGCGTTGCGCGCATTTGAAGTGAATGCGCTCGACTATTTACTAAAACCGGTAACACAAGAACGGCTGGCAATCGCGTTGGAAAAAATCGCACCGAACGCAGCCCGGCCGCATGCAAAAATGGAAACCACTCGCGCACCCAACCAGGCGTCACCGGAACATGTATTTATACGCGAAGGCGAACACTGCCACTTTGTAAAATTCCGCGATATAAGCCGCATCGCAGTTGAGGGAAATTACGCGCGCGTATTTTTCCATAGCCAAAGTGCACTATTGCCACGCTCACTAAATTATGTGGAGGAACGCCTTGAATCCAATACCTTTTTTCGCGCGAATCGCCAGGAAATAATTAATTTGAATTTTATCGTCCGCATAGAACCCTGGATTGGCGATGGCTTAATGATTGTGATGCAGGATAAAACTGAAGTAATCAGCTCGCGCCGACAAGCACGCGAGCTGAAACAGAGAATGGAGTTTTAAATCGTCACTGGCGGATATTTATTTCAACAGATAAACCACATACACCTGTGCACTGATTTTCATTACACCCGGCTCAAAAGGTTCCGCTGAATCGGCCATACGCATAGCGCCCACTTCTTTGGCAGAACTTCCCATCAACTGGCGATTGGGTGTCAATTCCCAGCGCTCATTGCCGCGATTATTAAATTCTGAAATAGACCAGGGCGCACCCAGTGTTTGCCCTTGCGATTTTGCCAAGCGACCAGCGCGGGCTTTGGCATCATCCATTGCCGCAGTTTGCACTTTTTCTTCCACGGCTTTTTTATCGGCTAGGGTTAAATTGGTATTGATGGTCTCGGAAATTTTGGCATCGACCAAAGCTTTCATCATCTCCGGATATTTTTTCAAATCGCGCAGATTGATATCCACCTGACGCGATACATTGTTGCCGGTCAATACACGTTGGTTTTCTTTGTATTCGTATTCGGGGCGGATATTTAATGCGGTAGTGGCAACATCATCGGCTTTGATACCAAATTTTTTGACGGTTTCAATGAGCAAACGCGAGCGCGCATCCACGTCGGCTTTCGCTTTGGCAAGATCAATATCGACGGTTTGGATACTGAGCGTAAAGGCCATCATATCCGGCTCGACCTCTATCTCCGCAGAGCCTTCAACGTATACGTGAGGCTGTGCAGGTAAGGGGGTTGCCCAAACACACGTACTTAACAGCAAGGCAGTAATAACCATCATTAACTTCATAACAAAACTCCTATGGGAAATGTGACCCCACTATAGCCGCCAAAGGTGAATATCACCCGAATCAAATGTTTAAAAATGTAACCCGATCTATTTTCGGGCAAAATGCCCAACTCACCCGCTAATGAGCCGCCCATGCCAGACCTCGATCTCCATCAACTTACCGCGAATATCAAACTCTGGGGGCGTGAACTCGGCTTCCAGCAAGTGGGTATTGCCGATATCGAGCTGGTGGATGCTGAAGTCCGCTTGCAGGAGTGGCTCGCCAGGGGCTATCACGGCAGCATGGAGTGGCTCGCCGCGCACGGCAATAAACGCTCACGCCCGGCGGAATTATTACCCGGCACTGTGCGCGTGATCTCTGTGCGGATGGATTATTTACCCGGCGATACGCAGCAGATAAAAATCCTCAAAGACTCAACCAAAGCCTATATTTCACGTTATGCGCTGGGGCGCGATTACCACAAGCTGATCCGCAAACGCCTGAGCGTGCTCGCACAAAAAATCGATGATGCACTGCCGGAGAAGTATCCGTTCAAAGGCCAAAACCGCGCCTTTGTCGATAGCGCCCCGGTCATGGAGCGTCCGCTCGCTGAAAAGGCCGGCTTGGGCTGGACAGGCAAACACACGCTGATCATCAACAGTGGTGTGGGCAGCTGGTTTTTCCTCGGCGAGATTTTTACCTTTGTCCCGCTGCCGATTGATCAACCCGAACAAATCAATCAGTGCGGTGAATGCACCGCCTGTTTAAAAGTCTGCCCCACCGATGCCTTCCCGCGCCCCTATGAACTGGACGCGCGCCGCTGCATTTCCTATCTAACCATCGAAAACAAAGGCAGCATCCCCGAAGAGTTCCGCGAACCCATGGGCAACCGCGTATTCGGCTGCGACGACTGCCAAGCGATCTGCCCCTGGAATAAATACGCGCAATTCACTGGCGAGACAGATTTTTTGCCGCGCCACGGTTTGGCCGATAGCGATTTGGTCGATCTGTTTAATTGGACGGAAGACGAATTTTTAACCCGCACCGAAGGCTCAGCGATCCGCCGGATTGGCTATGAGGGATGGCTAAGGAACTTGGCGGTGGGCTTGGGCAATGCTCCGAGTGAGGAGCGCATCATGGCCTCATTAACCGAAAAAAGACGGACTGCGAGCCCATTAGTGCAGGAGCATATCGATTGGGCCTTAACGCAGCAGGCCAAGCCCAATCGCCGCCGCAAACGCAAGATCCAACAGTTACGCCCCTCAAATTGAGCAAAACAATCACCAAAATAGCCATAAGTTTTCCCTCTTCAGCTGTTTTTTTGGCGCACAAACGGGAATAATACGCACCCCTTCAAGAGCGCAGCCGTTAGAGCAGCGCCGTTACATAGAAATCGGTCAATCACTGCTCCCTGGAATTTTTCAGGTCAGCATTCGGGTGACATTGGCGACCGGAACTGTCCTGTTGAATTGTCCGTGCGGGTCAGGACATCAACCACAACGATAGGCTATTACTACTATGAAACCACTTTCCGATATAGGCTTGGTTGGCTTGGCTGTGATGGGTGAAAACCTCATCCTCAATATGGCTAGCAAAGGCTATACAGTTACCGCTTACAACCGCTCAGTTGAAAAAGTAGACAGCTTCATCGCTGGCCGCGCTGCAGGCAAAACCATTCGCGGCGCCCGCTCGATTGAAGAGCTGGTGCAGTCACTCGCCAAACCACGCAAAATTATGCTGATGGTTAAAGCCGGTAAAGCAGTAGACGATTTCATCGAACAACTCATTCCGCATCTTGAAGCTGGCGATATCATCATCGACGGCGGCAACACCCACTTCCCCGATACCGACCGTCGCACTGCTTACCTTGAAAGCAAAGGCCTGTTGTTTATCGGCACCGGCGTTTCTGGTGGTGAAGAAGGCGCATTGACTGGCCCATCGATTATGCCCGGCGGCTCACCGGCGGCATGGCCACACGTTAAAGACATTTTCCAAAATATCTCCGCCAAAGTTGCAGACAACAGCCCATGCTGTGATTGGGTGGGTGAGAAAGGCGCAGGCCACTTTGTGAAAATGGTGCACAACGGTATTGAATACGGTGATATGCAATTGATTTGTGAAGCCTACCAAATCATGAAAGAAGTGCTCGGCATGAGCACCGACGAAATGCACGATGTATTTGCCGAGTGGAACAAAGGAGAACTCGAAAGTTATTTGGTTGAAATTACCCGCGACATTCTCGGCTACAAAGAAAATGGCGAAGCCTTGGTTGAGAAGATCCTCGACACCGCTGGCCAAAAAGGTACCGGTAAGTGGACTGGAGTTATCGCACTGGATTTAGGCGTGCCTCTCACCCTGATTTCTGAAGCGGTATTTGCACGCTGCTTGTCATCACAAAAAGACGAGCGCGTTCAAGCATCCAAACTAATCAGCGGCCCAGCGGTTAAATTTGACGGTGACAAACAAGCGTTCATCAATGATCTGCGCAATGCATTGTTCGCATCAAAAATTATTTCTTACACCCAGGGTTATTTGTTAATGCGCGAAGCTGGTAAAGAATACGGCTGGCATTTGAACTACGGTGGCATTGCCATGATGTGGCGCGGCGGCTGTATTATTCGCTCATCTTTCCTGAGCAATATCAAAGATGCTTTTGACAAGAATCCTGAATTGAACAACTTGTTGCTCGACGATTATTTCAGAAACACCGTAGAAGCAGCGCAAGCTGGCTGGCGTCGTGTTGCTGCAGCGGCGATTGTAAACGGCATCCCTGCTCCAACAATTACTTCTGCCCTGACCTACTTCGACGGCTATCGCACTGCCCGCTTGCCAGCAAACCTGCTGCAAGCACAACGCGATTACTTCGGCGCGCACACCTACGAGCGCACCGA
Organism: Cellvibrio fibrivorans; assembly: GCF_031457055.1. NCBI lineage: Bacteria > Pseudomonadati > Pseudomonadota > Gammaproteobacteria > Cellvibrionales > Cellvibrionaceae > Cellvibrio > Cellvibrio fibrivorans. The sequence continues at coordinate 151,487 of NZ_JAVDVX010000004.1, forward strand.
CAAACCACGCGGTGAATTCTTCCACACTAACTGGACCGGCCGCGGCGGCCACACCTCATCATCGACTTACAACGTGTAAGTTTTTAGATGTGGTGAGAGAAAAACCAAAACCCGAATCAGAAATGGTTCGGGTTTTTTGTTTAACGTCATTAATTCAAATAACGAGGCTTAATTATGCGTTCAATAATGATCTGTTTATTTGCAACACTACTGCTAGCAGGCTGTATGCAAACGGCTCCAACCAAAATTACACGCCATACAATTAACTCTTGGGAATCAGACATCGGTTACGCAGCAGTTGCCCAAACGGGAAACACTTACCACATCTCGGGGGTGACTTGCGGGGGCGCCAATTATCAGGAGGCGGTAAGTGTTTGCTATAAAGAACTTGGCGGAATTCTTGCCCGCTACCAGCTGACATCACAGAACGTGATTAAAGAAAATATTTATGCCTTGGATATTGAAGCACTGCAACAACAAATTCCTGAACGTAAAACGTTTTATGTAAATGGTCAATTTCCAGCGGCAACCTGGGTACAAGTTTCACGCCTTTATAGCCCTGAACACTTAATTGAAATTGAATTAATTGCAGTGAAATAAATCATGCTACGCGGCTTAAATCACATCACTATTGCAGTCGGCGACCTTGATACCTCTTTTGATTTTTACATCCAGCTATTGGGTTTTAAACCCCTCGCCCGTTGGGATGCAGGCGCTTATTTAAGTTTGGGGGATTTATGGCTCTGTTTATCTTGCGATACAGCAATCCCCAGCCAGGACTATTCGCATATTGCGCTCGACTGCGCAGAAGATAAATTCAATCTAATCGCCGCGCAATTACGTGAAGCTAAAGTGGTTGAATGGAAGCAAAACACCAGCGAAGGTGATTCTTTGTATTTCCTTGATCCCGACGGACATAAATTGGAAATTCACTGTGGGAATTTGCAAACCCGTTTGGACTCATTGAAAGAAAGCCCCTACAAAGGGTTGGTGTGGTTTTAACCGTCATTCCTCTTTTTGATAAAAACTAATCCAGCTGTCGAATTATCTTCGGCTCAATCGACTAGTAATGAAACTTGCGATTTAGCAAGCTTGATACATATCATCAAACTTTCGGAGACTCCAATGTCCAACACTGAAAAAGTAAAAGGCCCTGCATCCTATTTCCCGTCCATCGAAGCCAAATATGGCCATCCAATTGAGTATTGGCTCAAGCAACTCTCTGCGCAAAAGCAGATGAAGCACATGGAGATGGTTAATTGGTTGAAGCAGGAACATGGGCTAGGGCATGGTCACGCCAATGCGCTGGTTGCTTATTTTCGGGATAAGGAAACGTTGTAGTCGTAGGTTGCTGGTGAGCTTGCGAACCGCAACACTCACCATCACAAACGGCACATTGTTGTATTTGCACGTAAGAATAACAGCACACGAATTGGGTATTGGTGGTTGCGGGCATATGGTCATGTTGCGGTTCGTTCCTCACCGGCAACCTACAGTCACAACAAATAATTCATCGATAAAATTAGAGGGATACCATGAACAACCCCTGGCTTTACGAAACCACATTAAAAGGAAATCTCGTTACCCTCGCTCCATTAAAACGCGAGCATACCGATGCACTACTTGCAGCCGCCAGCGATGGCGAATTATGGAACTTGTGGTTCACATCCGTTCCCAGCAGCAACTCTATTGGTGCTTATCTTGATCAAGCGTTTAAAGATCAGAGTGACGGCCGCGCGTTGTTATTTGTGGTGATTGATAATGCCACGCAAAAAATTATCGGCAGTACACGCTATTGCAATGCAGACACACTGAACAAGCGTGTGGAGATTGGTTATACCTGGTACGCAAAATCGTTTCAAAGAACCGGTATCAATACTGAATGCAAATATTTGCTGCTGACTCATGCACTTGAAACGCTCGATGCAATTGCCGTTGAATTTCGCACTCACTGGCACAATCACGCATCGCGCGCAGCGATTGCGCGGCTGGGCGCCAAGCAGGATGGGATTTTACGCAACCACCAGAAGAATGCGGAAGGCGTTTATCGGGATACAGTGGTGTTTTCGATTATTGATCAGGAATGGCCTTGCGTTAAAAAGAATCTGGAATACCACATGAGCCGTCCTGCCTAGTAAGCCCAAGCAATCGCACAGATATAAAATCTAATAACGAAGCAAAAAGCCGAATCAGAAATGATTCGGCTTTTTATTATATCGCCCAGTAACCATCACGCACTGACTTTCATATCCTTGTGTTGCGCAACCATCACTTCGCTTAAATATTCTGCATCGCGCCCGACCTGATAAAAACGGCCTGAGCCCCAGGTGTGCATCCAGTTCAAACCAATAAAATACAAACCGGCAGTATCGGTGACGCCGCGTTTTTGTTTGGGGTGACCCGATTCATCAAAGACCGGCAAATTAATCCAATCAAAACGCATTGCGAAACCGGTAGACCATACCACTGAGTTAATACCGGATGATGCAAGTTCAAGTTCGGTCACGATATCTGGTAAATAGTCGCTGTGGACATTGTCGTCCTCAGGAGCCGCAATGCCATTTTTCTGAATATATTCTTCAATACTTTTTACGATGCGTGCAGCAACTTGATCGGCGTAATCCAGATTTTGTTTTAAATCGTCTTTAAAAAATAAGCGCTCACCATCGGTGTCTTTTAACACGCCGTACAGTTTCATGCCTTGCTCGGCAAAAATACGCAGATTCAAATCGCGGCCACCATCGCGACCAGTGACGTAGTGATTGGTGGAGTGAACTGCATTTTTTCCATCGGGATGGGTTTCCAATGTGGTGGTGTAATAGCCCATATCGTCTAGCCAATTCACCACATCCCTGCCGCGATAGCGACGGTTGACGCGCGGCGCTGGGCCAACGCACAAATGCACCTTGCGCCCAGCCAAATGCAAATCTTCAGCGATTTGGCAGCCCGATTGACCAGTGCCCACTACCATCACTTCACCCGGTGGAAGTTGGGCGGGGTTTTTATAAAAATTGGAATGCACATGCGCGATATGTGCTGGCATTTTTTTGGCGAGTGTAGGAATACGCGGCTCGTGATAACTGCCGCAAGCGATTACCACCTGATTGGCAGTGTAAATAGTGTCAGCCGTAACAAGGGTAAACAATTCGCCATTTTTACTGAGCGAGATAACCGGGCTGTTAAAAATAATCTGTGGATTGAAAAAAGCGCGATAGCTTTCCAAATAGTCCACGATTTCGTCCTTTACCATAAATCCATCCGGATCATTTCCCCGATAGGGAAATCCCGGCAACTGGCATTGCCAATTGGGTGTGACCAGACAAAAGGTATCCCAGCGCTGGTTGCGCCAGTTATCGGCAACCTGGCTGGATTTTTCCAAAATAATATTGTCGATTCCCTGCTGTGAGAGACAGTAGCTCATGGACAGCCCCGCCTGCCCAGCACCTATAACAATCGCGCTGTGATGTTTGCGCAGTGGGGATGAGTGAATATTTGCTGCCATGTTCATACTATTTCCTATAACAATAATTTAATTAACGTGCGAGACGCGTACATCGCCAGCAATTTCTTGCTCGCGTAAAAATTGCAATTTGCACTGGATTCTTTCCAGCTCACCGCTGGCGGCAGTGCAGTAATAACCAAAGCGTTGATACACTCGCTCGGAAGCGGCGTTGAGCGCAGCCTGAATGCGCTCATCAAATTCGCGCTGACTGTATTCGCTGCCCGCCGTTAAATGTTCACGCACTATGGTGGAGGGCGAGTAGTAAGTGACTTTATCGCCGTCGGGCCAGATCACATTAAAATTAACCGAGGGCATGCTTGCCTCCCATGGCGGTCAGTGGTTGTTGGTTAACATTCCAAAATTCGGCGGTGGCGCCGAGGTAGTCGAGTTGGATTTTTCCATCGCTGGTGAAGCTCCCAATAGGCGCACAACTTAAATGTGAGTGCTGAAAATAATTCAGCAGAGCCGATACTTTTTCTGGTTCCACCGCGAGCAAAAAACCAAAGCTTTGAAAAGCGCGCAGCCAACGCAACAAATTCCCTTCAGGGCGCGGGATTGCACTTAAATCCAACAGGGCACCGCAACCGGTTAATTCCAACATCATGATCAAGGTGCCAAGCAAACCACCGTTGCTAATATCTTTTGCAGCAACGGCTAAATCCGCCTCTGCCAATTCCGCCGGTACATTCCACTGCGCGCGAATCTGTTCCGGTGTTTTACCTTGCACGCAACCCCAGTAGGGCAAATCGCCGTGCCAGCTGCCGGTTAAATCCGTCAACATAAATAAACGCTGACCGGGTTTGATGTGATGGCAGGACAGCAATTTTTTCGCCTGCCCGGTAATCGCCACTGCGAGGTGCGGCGTAAAACCTGGTTGAATGCTGCTGTGGCCACCCGCAAAATGAATTCCAAACACATCGCAGGCGCGCTTCATGTGTTTTAATAAAATTGCGCTGGCTTCTTCATCGCTATGCCAATAAGCATTGACGATTGCGGTTGGCCTGCCGCCCATTGCGGCTATATCGCTGATATTGACCATCACCGACGACCAACCTGCTGAACGCGGATCATTGCGCACAAAATCCGGCAACATGCCTTCCATCGCCAGCAGCTGAAAGCCCTCTGCCGTTTTAAATGCAGCGCAATCATCACCTGGCATTGCGTAGCGTTGTTCAAGTGTCAAATCGGTTTGGTCGCCGCAAAAACTGGCAGCAATTTTTATCGCTGTTTTTGCAGAAATTTCTGGAAGTGCACGCAGTTCGTCGCACAGCGAATCCAATTCACTTTGTTGGTGATGCCCCCAACTGCTGCAGGCGGATTTTTTGTTTTTGACGGTTGCAAGGCTATTCATCACCATCACCTCAACTCAAATGCCTTGGCATAAATGGATATTGCTCCAACTCAGCTTGCATACGCACATGAGGTCGCCCCGCCACTTCAATAGTGCCCAGGGTTTGCCAATGCACTGAGCGAAAATAAGTTTCATTTTGTGGCTGCACGTTGGCGAGAAAACGTGTGCAACCTGAATCTTTTGCGCGCGATACCGCTTCATTAATCAAGGCTTTGCCGATGGATTGATGACCGCGATAAGCGCGTGCAACACACAAGCGGCCGCCAAACCAGAGATTGTCGTGTTCATCATCGACTTGGTAAATACGCACCGCTCCCACAACGTCATCGGCCACTGCACAGTTAGTTGCGAGTGCAACAATGGCAATCGCACGAAAGTCCTGTCCGTCTTGTTCGTTGTCTGGCAGGATTTGTTGCTCCTGCGCAAACACCGATTTACGCAGTGCAAAATAACGCTGCTTCTCCCATGAGCTTTCCGCGACTTTCACTTGAATATGTTGCGAGCGGAAATCGGTAAACTGTTGGTCATCAAACGCATACTGCAGCCGGGCCATGAGCCACCTCCTGTTCGTAACTTTTGAGTGATGAGCAGGCACCGCACTTCGCGCAACCTGCTTTAAGTGAATCTGATTGAATACCTGCACGCACCAGTGCGGGACCAAGTTCGCGAAATAAGCGATCAAGCATTTCTGCACTCGGCATAGGGTGATGCTCCAGCGGCGTACCCGCGACGGGCACAAACGGAACCACGAAGGGATATACACCGAGCTCAATTAATTGTTTGCTCATCGCAATAATTTCACCCTCGGTATCGCCCAAGCCCGCAAGAATATAAGTGCTGACATTGCCGCGCCCAAATACCGCAACCGCCGCTTTAAAAGCCGACATGTAACGGCTGAGTGGCACTGTTGCTTTGCCCGGCATAATATTTTTGCGCACGCGTTCGCTCACCGCTTCAAGATGCATTCCGAGTGCGTCCACACCGGCATCTTTCAATCGCTGAAACCACACATCATCATCGGGCGGCTCGCATTGCGCTTGAATGGGAATATCCACTAGCGCACGCACCGCTCGTGCAGATTCGACTAATACTGCCGCACCGCGATCCAATGTTTTGGGTGTGCCGGTGGTCATAATCATTTGGGTTACGCCATCCAACTCCACCGCTGCGCGCGCAACTTCGGCCAATTGTTCTGGTGTTTTGTGCGCGATGGTTTTTCCGTTTTTTAACGACTCTTCAATCGCGCAAAATTGACAAGAGGTATCGCGGTTGCGATAGCGTACGCACTCTTGCAACACGGTAGTCGCGAGCACATCTTTACTGTGCAAGGTGGCGATCTTCCAATAGGGAATACCGTCGCTCGTCGTTAATTCATAAAATTTCGGACGCCCCGGCATAGCGGCTTTTGCAATTAATTTTTCGTTTTCAAATATCAATACCTGCTCGTGATTCGCATCCGCTTTGGCACTAAACGGTGAGCGCTTCACCTGCTCGTTAAACACGGGAATCATGCTGGTCTGGCTCACAAAATCGAACGCCTTGTGATCCGTCGGTCCGGCACCGCCTGCGCGCGTTAAGCCAAGATTTTTTTCATCGACCCAACGCAACCCCTGAGTTTGGATTTGCGTTAATTGCTGACTGCTCAGTGCCATGACCAGAATCCTCTAATTGCTTGCGCTGGAGAGATGAGTATTTGCAACAGCAGACACCAGCATTAAACCCGTAGCGCTTTCATCCGACGATTTTTTCTCATTCGCTGCGCTGGGTTTTTTCAATGGATGGGTGTGACTTGTTGGTGTTTTATCGATTAGTAAGCTCAATAATTCGGGACGACTGTAGTGCCCCACGGAATCCATCATGCGTTTGCGTTTGTTGATGAGATTAAAATCCAATTCAGCGATGCACGCGCCTTCACCTGAATCGCTGCGCAAGGGCGTGCCGAGTAATTTTCCTTCTGGCGAAACAATTGCGGTAAAACAGCCGCCGCTAATTGCAGCGATTGGCCCGCCGGTATCAGCAACAATTTGCGCTTGCTGCTCCGGCGTTAACCAACCGGTGGCATTCACCACAAAACAACCGGACTCCAAAGCATGATGGCGAATCGTAGCTTCAATTTGTTCGGCAAAAATTTCACCGACTAATGAGCCGGGAAACATGCTCACGTGAATTTGTTCGCGGTCCGCCATAAGCGCGTAACGCGCGAGCGGGTTGTAATGCTCCCAACAAGCGAGCGAACCCACGCGGCCAACGGCGGTATCTACTGCGCACAAACCAGCGCCATCGCCCTGCCCCCACACCATGCGCTCATGAAACGTCGGTGTAATTTTTCGGCGATGCTGCACAAGCTCGCCATCGGCATCAAACAACAATTGCGCGTTGTAAATAGAACCGCCATCGCGCTCGTTGATGCCGACAGACACCACCATCTTTGCTGCTTTGGCAGCGGCAGAAATTTGCTGCGTGTAAATAGAGGGCACCTCTACCGATTCTTGCATCAGCAACAAATGCTGTGCGCCCATCGCGCAGGGTGCCTGGATAAATGAAAAATACGGGTAGTAAGGCACCAGAGTTTCTGCGAACACTGCCAGCTCGACTCCTTGCTTGCCGAGATCTGCAATTAATTCGCAAATTTTATTTACAGTGCCGGCGCAGGAGTAAAGCACCGGGCTGCACTGGACGGCAGCAGCCACGACTTTGTTCATAGGTAACCCTGATTGTGTTGAGTGTTAATGAAAGAACAGGTTAAACATCAGCAAAAAAATCAGGTCGTCCAGGTGTGAACAACAAACGCATTTTCACGTCGCATCAACAATTGCAGATCCATCACATCGAGCGGATTGATAGGACGGATACCTTCGATCAAGGCTTTTTCGGTTTGCCCATAAAGCGCTTGCAAAGCAAAACGGCAGGCGTAGACCTCGCCACCTTCTGCCATAAAGGCTTTCAGTTGCGCGTTGTAGGCGAGGTGACCGGGGAAAGCTTCCGCACCCAGTGTTGGGAAACCGCGCTGCACCCCCAACAACACGCCTGGGCCGTACAACAGGATTTTGGTTTCAAAGCCTTTGCGCAAAATGCGTTTGGCTTGCAGCAAATTCACCAGGCCAATCGAGCCTTCAAAGGCCACGGTATGAAAGGTCAGTAGCGCTTTTGCGCCGGGTTCAGCTTGCACATCCTCAAACACTTTTTCTTCGTAATCGACCAGAAAGTCACCGGTTTGATAATGGGGGATATCCACGACTGGCATAGCTGTTTCCTCAATGTTGGTAGTGCGATAGACGCGGTTGGGTTGAGCGACTTCGGTTAAGTCGTACTACCCCTATTGCGATAGGCGTACCAGCTTTGAAAGAAAACACCGGAAAGCGAGCATGTAACTTTTTTATTTAATCAATTCAATGAGTTAAATCAGAAAAAATATAGGCACTGAGGAACCTGAGCACACACGGGCTTAAAAATTCACAACGCAATTGCATAGTAATACTCAAGTGCGTAGCATTGAGTTACGCACTTGAGTAGAACCATATGCCACTTCACCCAAGAGAAAACCTTCATGTTTGATGCTGATTCATCTGAAGAGTGGGGCCGCCTCGCCTATTGGATGCGCAATGCCGCGTTTGAGCAGTGCCCCGAACCGCTGATGCTGCTCGACCCGCTGGAAAACAAATATATCGACTGCAATATCGCGGCCACGCAGATGCTGGGGTTTGATCGGCAAGACATTCTGAAAATGCCCATCTCTTACATCCACGGACGCGAACTGGGTCAGTTAATCGTTTTTACGCAAGAGGCATTGCAGCGCGGTCACGCCAAAAGCAAACGCATTCCCTGTCGATTAAAAAACGATATGCATATTCCGGTGGAGCTATCGGCGTCGCGCACAGTGATTAAAGGGCGCGAATATTTGGTGGTGTCGATTAAAGATATTGATTCTGAAGAGCGCCAGCGCGATAAAGCCGATGCCGATCGCCTCGCCCGCAACGGCATTCTGGAATGGAAACATTTGCAATCGATTTTTCAGCAAGGCGAGCGCGATAATTTATTAATGCTCACATCCGTTGGCGACGGCATTTATTGCGTGGACACCAACGGCCTTTGCACTTTTATCAACCCCGCCGCGAAACGTTTGCTGGGCCGCACTGATGGCGATGTGCTCGGGCAAAATATTCACTATGTACACCATCACACCCACGACGATGGAACTCATTATCCGGTTGAAGACTGCCCTATCTATGCCGCCATTCGCGATGGCGTGGTGCACGAAGGGATTCAGGAAGTATTTTGGAAACAGGACGGCACGCCCTTCCCGGTTGAGTTCACCAGCACCCCGATTATTTCTGGCGGCAGCATTATTGGCGCCGTGGTGGTGTTTCGCGATATTAGCCAGCGCATGGAAACCGAAAAACAATTGCGCGATGCGTTAAAAGAAGTGAGTGAATTGAAAGCCCGCCTTGAAGATGAAAACGCCTACCTGCAACAGGAAATCTTAATCGAGCAGCGCTACCACGGCATTATCGGTGAAAGCACCGCCATCAAACGCATCCACCAACAAATTGAATTAGTAGCGCAAACAGAAGCCAACGTATTAATTACCGGCGAATCGGGAACCGGCAAAGAATTAATTGCGCGCGCGATTCACGATGCCAGCAATCGCAAAGACAAGCCAATGATTCGGGTTAACTGCGCCGCAATTCCGCACGAATTATTTGAAAGTGAATTTTTTGGCCACATTCGCGGCGCATTTACCGGCGCGGTGCGCGACCGCATTGGCCGTTTTGAATTGGCCAACGGTGGGACTTTATTTTTGGATGAAGTGGGCGAAATTCCACTCGAACTACAAAGTAAATTATTGCGTGTACTGCAAGAGGGGCAATTGGAGCGAGTGGGTGAAGAAAAGACCCGCAACGTGGATGTGCGCATCATCGCCGCCACCAATAAAGATTTGAAAAAAGAAGCCGAGGCGCATCACTTCCGCGAGGATTTATATTTTCGCCTGAATGTATTCCCTATTCACTCGCCCCCATTGCGCGAGCGCGGAAACGACATCACTCTGCTTGCCACTCACTTTCTTGAGCAGGCGAGCCAAAAGTTCAGCAAAAAAGAGTGCAAGCTGCGGCAGAGCGATCTCAAACCCCTGCTGACTTACAACTGGCCGGGCAATATTCGCGAACTGCAAAATGTGATGGAACGGGCGGCAATCACTTCGCATCAGGGTCGCGTCACCATCGACCTGCCGCTCACAGCATCCGCGACCGAAATGACCATCGCAAAAGAATTACCAAGTGAGACAGGCATTATCGGCGATGACGAAATGCAGGAGCGGGTAAAGCGCAACATGCTTGCAGCATTGGAGCAGTGCGATTGGAAATTGTTTGGCGATGATGGGGCAGCGGCTTTGCTGAAACTAAAACCCACCACCCTGGCATCGAGAATAAAACGGCTGGGCCTGAAGCGATAACACGCATCATTGGCTCCTAACTAGCCTTGCGCCTTTTTGAGGCCTGCAGCCCAGCGGCAAAACTGTACCGCCCGCCTTACAAAATCCACCAAGTCCGCTAGCACCTGCTATAACTAAACCAGCTCAGCCAAACAGAGCCGCGCCCGAACATGCAAGGTGTGCGGTCGGCTAGCAGGACGCCCACCACTACAGCTAACGACATAAAAATGAATAAGAGCTTGGTTTTACTCCTGACAATTGCCATCGCGCAGTTTGCGCTGATCCCTGCCAGCTATGCGGACAATACGGCCGCAGCATCTGACTACCCCAAAAAAATCCACTTTCGCAACATCATGCAAAACCAGGATATTGCGCTGGGTGAGGTGGAATCAATTATTCAGGATTACCAAGGCTTTATCTGGCTGGGTGGGCGCAATGCGCTTTTGCGCTACGATGGCTACGAGTTTTTGCCTATTCCCGCCGCCAAGGACCCGGCGAATGTGACCGATACAGAACCAGTCAATCAGGTATTGGAATTGCTGGAGGACAAACAACAAACCCTTTGGGCGGCGACCCGCTCGGGGCTGTATCGTTATGATCGCGACCATGAGGTTTTGCTGCCGGTCAGTATTCCAGGCAACTTGCTGAACGAGGGAGGGGCGATTAATGCGATTGCCGAAAGCCTTGCGGGCGATATCCTGATTGGTACTGCCAACGGCTTTGGCATCCTCAACCAGGTCAACGGCAACGTAGAAGTGTTAACCCTGCAAAATGGTGGCCTGCCAAGCAATCCGGTCAATGACATAGTGGTGGAGAAAGACAATCTTATTTGGCTGGGGTTGGATACCGGTTTAGCGCAGCTGGATCTGGTAAGCAGAAAAATCACCTTGCATATTCCCAAGCCGGAAAACCCCAAATCCACACTGGAAAACAGCATCAGGACCGTGGCAGTGGATCACTCAGGAAGAATCTGGGCGGGCAGCGACAACGGCATTTATCGTTTGGATAGGGTGACAAACCAATTCACTCATTACCAACACAAAGCCAACGACCCAACCAGCCTACCCAATAATTTTTCCTGGCAAATTTATGTGGATCGCAATGGTTGGATATGGACGGGGAGTGATGGCGGAGGCTTGAGCCTGTACAACGAACCGCACGATAACTGGATTCTGTTTGACCGGGGCGACGGTGGTGCGGGCAAGCTAACCAGCAATACCATCCGCCGTATTTATGAGGATCGGATTGGCGACCTCTGGATAGGCACCTATCCCTCAGGTGTACATATTTATGATCGCTCCAGCGCAGCAATCCGCGTTTATCAGAAATCGATCATCGCGAACCAGGGGCCAATGGACAATAACGTCGAAGCGCTGGTGGAAGATAAAGAGGGCAACCTCTGGATAGGTTCCAATGGTGTTTCCCGTTTTGATCCCACCACTGATTTATTTACCCACTACCAGCACACCACCGGTGAAGATTCGCGCGTAGGCACCACCGCCATACTCAATGGCACTATGGATTCCCGGGGCCATTTATTATTTGGTACCTGGGGTGCGGGGGCACAGCAATACAATCCCACCACCGATCGCTTCGATACACTTCCGGTGGACCCGGACCAAAGTAAACGTGGCGAGCAAACCGGTCGCAAATTAAATGATTTGATGGTGTGGAATATTCATGAAGACCGGCAGCAAAACCTCTGGTTCGGCACCCATTACAACGGTCTCACCCATTTTGATCGCAAGACCGGGACTTACCATTTTTATCCTCACAGTGAGACCGGGCCACAGAGCGTTTCCAGCGCAGTCGTTTGGGTATCCTACGAAGATTCGCAAGGGCGCTTTTGGGTCGGGACCGCATACGGTTTAAATCTGTTGAATCGCACTGACGGCACCTTTAAACGCTACCTGCCCGACGCCGATAATCCACGTAGCCTGGCCAATGGCTCAGTGCTCGCCATTCGCGAAGATGGTAAAAAGCGCCTATGGTTTGGCACCGATATGGGGCTTCACCTCTACCACCCCGACACCGACGATTTTACCCGCTACGACACCAGCCACGGATTTGCCGATCAGGGTATCCGCGCCATCATTGAAGACCGCCACGGAATTTTATGGTTGGGCACCAATAACGGTGTAGTACGCTTTGACCCGGATACGCTCGCCGTAAAAAACTACACCCGTTTTAACGGCGAGCTAATTGGCGGTATTGCCACGGGCGCTGCGTTGGTAACCCATTCGGGCCTGCTGGCATTTGGTTCGCGCAACGGCTTGTATTTCTTTGATGTTGATAAGCTCGAAAGCAACCAAAACAAAATACCGCCTGCGGTTGCGATTACAGATTTCCGCTTATTCACCCAGAAAGTTGCGATTCATGGTGCAGATAACTTATTAGAAAAGGTAATTACCCAAACCGACAGCATCACGCTGGATTACACCCAATCGATGATTTCATTTAGTTTCGCCGCTCTAAATTACCGCGATACAGAAAAAAATCAGCACGCTTACAAACTTGAAGGCTTTGATAATGATTGGCGTGAGGTTGGTAACCAACGCACGGCGTTCTATACCAACTTGCCCGCAGGCACTTATCAGTTTCGGGTGAAAGCCAGTAATAACGATGGCGTCTGGAACGAGCAAGGGCGCAGCATTCAGGTGACTGTGTTGCCACCACCCTGGAAAACCTGGTGGGCCTACAGTATTTACGCCGCCACCATCATCGGCATGCTGCTATTGTTTGTGCGCAGCCAACACCAAAAAGTGCTGATCGCGCGCAAGATCAGCCGCGAGTTGGAACAGAAAGTCGCCGAGCGCACCGCTGAATTACAGCATAAAAATGCTGAGTTGGAAGGTGCTTACGCACAGCTGGAAGCGATCAGTTTGTCCGACCCACTCACTGGATTAAATAATCGCCGCTACTTACAAAAATTAATTCCGATGGACATCGCCAAAGTCCAGCGCGAATACGCACCGCCAACACCCGATCGCCAACCGCGCAAAAATACCCGCGACCTCACATTTTTTATTCTGGATGTGGATTTTTTTAAATCCGTTAACGATACGCACGGCCATGCGGCAGGCGATCAATTATTGGTTCAGCTTTCAGATGTGCTGACCAAAATCTGTCGCGAATCCGATTGCGTGGTCCGCTGGGGCGGCGAAGAATTTTTAATTGTGAGCCGCTTTGCCGACCGCGATGAAGCACCACTTATGGCCGAGCGAATCCGCAACAGTATCGAGCAGTATAATTTCACCTTGCCCGATGGCGGCATCCTGAAAAAAACCTGCTCGATGGGTTATGCCAGCTTCCCCTTCTTGCCCGAGCAGCCTGCAACCTTATCCTGGGAGCAAGTGATCGATATCGCCGACCGCGCGCTTTACGCCGCAAAAAAATCGGGACGCAACCGCTGTGTTGGCATTGCTGCCAATGCCAAAACGATTATCAACACTAATAAAGACCGTTTGTATCTACGCATCAGCAGCAATCTTCCAGCCATGATCGAGAACAATGAATTAACCGTGATCTCAACAACCGAGAAATCATTAGTGTGGGATTGATTGCCCCCAATCCCGTCTAAACTGGCGTTCCCGCTCTTGTGCGCCTGTGCCGTCACAAAACTGTAAAAAACCAGCACACCAAAAACCGCTATGCTTTGGGAAACCAAGGATTTATCGCATCGGCATTCACATGACCAACCTGAACCACACGCCACCTGACGTAACCGCAACGGGCGATATCACCTCATCCTCATTGCGCAGCGCTGAATTACGCAAAGATTTCAAACAAAAAATTCCTGAACTGCTACAACTTGAACGCTTGATGCGCGAACACAACAATCTTCTGCACGCCAACTGCGAAGCAAAATTGTATTACGAGAATATGGAGTTTCCACTCTATTCACTTACGCTCGGTTCGCGTGCACCCAACGCACCTACAATGTTATTTACTGGCGGAATTCACGGCATTGAGCGGATTGGCAGCCAGGTATTGATCGCCTGGCTACAAACGCTGTTGGAGCGCTTGCAGTGGGATGCAGGTTTGCAGCAGCAGTTGCAACAACTGCAATTAGTAATTGTGCCGATTATGAATCCGGTTGGCATGTATTTAAATCAGCGCGCCAATGGTAATGGGGTAGATCTAAACCGCAACGCGCCGATTGACGCCGAAGGCCCCGTGCCCCTGCTCGGTGGTGGCCATCGCCTCGGACCGTTTCTGCCCTGGTATCGCGGGCGCAAACGCGGGCAAATGGAAGCAGAAAATATCGCACTGGAACAAGTAATCCAGCGACAAGTTTTTAATCGACCTTTTGCGGCAGTACTCGATTTGCATTCAGGATTGGGCATGCAAGACCGGCTTTGGTTTCCGCACGCCTATCGCAAGAAACCAATAGGCAATATTGCCGACTATGTTGCATTGAAAATGCTGTGGGAGCGCAGTTACCCAAACCACACCTATCTATTTGAACCACAATCGATTCATTATTTATCCCATGGCGATTTATGGGATTATTTTTATTATCAGTCGCGCGCGCAAAACCAAGCGCACTTTTTACCGCTCACATTAGAGATGGGTTCCTGGCTGTGGGTGAAAAAAAGTCCGCGCCAATTATTCAACATGGCAGGATTATTTAACCCACAAATTCAGCATCGCCATACGCGGGTGCTGCGCCGCCATATTGTGTTGCTGGATTTTATGTTGGCTGCCACACTCAATCACCACAACTGGTTGCCCGATGAAAAACAAACCGGGATATTAAATCAAACGGCCAAGAGCCTGTGGTTTTGAAAAGTGCGGTTTTGAAAAGTGCGGTTCTGAAAAGTGCAGTTTTGAATGAGCATCGAATTGTGAAAAAACATTTGGTTTTATTGCGCGGCCTTGCGCGCGAAGCGGCGCACTGGATGGACTTTCCCCAGAAACTGGGCAGTGACTGGACTATTCATTGCATTGATTTTCCCGGCTGCGGCAGCCAGTTTCAGCAGCCAGCGCTGGCGTCAATCCAGCAGATGACCGACTACGCGCGCGCGCAAATCAGCGCATTACACATATCCCAACCGGTTTATGTGATCGGCATTTCCATGGGAGGAATGATCGCGCTGAATTGGGCCCAGCAATTTCCGCAAGAGCTTGCCGGCACAGTTCTGATTAATTCAAGTGCGGGCGATCAGCCCCTGCACTGGCGTTTGCGCCCGCGCGCCTGGCCGGCGATTATCGCTGCGCTCTTATTACCCATTCGCTGGCGCGAACACCTGGTGTTGCGTCATGTCAGTAATAACCGTGTGAATTTCAATACCCATTTGCAGCGGTGGCTTGCGATTCAAACGCAACATCCGGTTTCGCGCGCAACCATCATTAGCATGCTGGGTGCCGCTGCGCGATTTCGCCCGCAGCAAGGTTGCACGGTGCGCGGATTGATTATCGCCAGCGCGGGTGATCGCTTTGTTAATTGCAACGCAAGCAAAGACCTCGCACAGCGATTTAATTGGCCATTGCAGCTGCATCCGGATGCGGGTCACGACTTACCAATAGACGATCCCGATTGGCTCTGCCAAGCATTAGGAGCCTGGCTCAGTTAATTTTCTGTCATTCATCAACAGCGCTTTATGTAGCGGAAAATTCAGCGCACAGCCCTCAACAAAATTAGCGACTTCGCATTCGCGATAAAGATCACCTTTGCCCAGCCCGGGCTGATTAGGCGCAAGCGGCGGGAAAGCCCCGTAGCCTGCCAGTAGACAATGCCAGGATGCGGCATTGAAGGCGGGTTTGATTTTTCGTTGCGCAAATTCCGCCTCCAGATCACCGCAGCGAAACCACACATCCAATAATTGCAGCAAGGATTCGGGCATGTGTTTATTGTCGCGGTTCGCGCGCCAATAACCTGCGTCGTCCCCCGCGCCATTAACCAACCCACGCGTGTTGAGTTTGTAATGCGCGAGAATGTAATCGCGCACGCCTTCAAAATGATTATTCACTGTGCGATTAAATTGTTCGCGCCCACCACAGGTGAATTGATGCTGGTCCAGCGCATCGATTAAAGCTTCAATCGTCAATTGCACCAAATGTAATGCGGTGGCTTCCAGCGGTTCGATAAACCCTTGCGACAATCCCAAGCCAACGCAATTGTAGGCCCAGTGTTGCTCCAATTGCCCTACACGCATTTTCAGATGACGGCACTCCTGCGCCGAATCACTCACCCCCAGGTGCGCGCGAAATTCTGCTTCCGCTTGATCTTTACTAATAAATTGACTGCTATAAACATAACCATTTCCGCTGCGGTGCATCAGCGGAATATGCCAACACCAACCTGCAGTTAATGCTGTAGAGCGGGTCTCCACCGGAAAATGTTGCGCTGCGGCACTGGGCATAACCACGGCGCTATCGTTAAACAATTGCTGTGCGTAAGAGCGAAACGGCACGCCCAAACCCTGTTGCATTAACAGCGAGGCAAAGCCCGTGCAGTCGATAAAAAAATCACCGTCAATCACATCGCCAGCGCGGGTTTGTAGCGCGCTAATATCACCCGCGTTATTGCGCAGCACCTGTGCGAAGGTTGCCTGGCGATGCACTACACCGCGCGCTGCAGCAACCCGCGCCAGATAGCGTCCGAGCAATTGCGAATCAAAGTGATAGCCGTATTCCATGTGAAAGGGAAAACTTTTTGGTGCAACCGGCGCTTTGCCTTGCCGCGCCAATTCACCATTAACAAAAAACCGCTCAGGCTCCGTTACCACATTCAGACCCAGACGACGTGTGCGGCAATTGGTAAAAAATGCGCGCTCGTTAAAAACATCCGGTTGGGAATAAAAGGGGTGCGAATAATCGCTCACGCCGGAGGCGGGGCTCCAGTCAACAAAGCGAATATTGGTTTTGTAAGTCGCCTGACATTCCGGCATCCATTCGCGCTCGGGAATGTCGAGCGTTTTAAAAAAACGTTTCAACGAGGGGGTAGAGCCCTCGCCCACACCAATAATAGGAATTTCCGGCGCTTCGATTAAGGTTATCTGGACTTGTTCACTCGGCCATTGTTTAGCAAATAAATTCGCTGCCATCCAACCAGCGGTACCACCACCGAGGATTAGGATGCGCCATGGTTTATCCACCTTGGGTCACCTCGCGCGTGACGCCTGCATACTGAAATAAAAAATCGTCATGGGTTGGCAATTGCGCAAGAGGCTTGCGCTTGGCCGTCGCAATTTGCTCAAGCATCGCGCTCAATTCACTGGCGGGAGGCAAATCAGCACTGGGGTGATAATCGCGCGGCACGATTCCCTGCCCCAGCATGACTTGCAGCCAGGAAGAATCGAGAAAAATATCGCCTGCATCATTGACCACTGAGCCAGTCTCGCGAAACAGCGCCATTTTGTGTGCGAGCCGTTCCGGAATCGGCATGTTGCGTAAATACCGCCAGAAGTCGTTATCGTCACGCTCGTTCAAGTGGTAATGCAAAATAATAAAATCGCGCACGGTTTCGTATTCGCGTTTTGAGTCCTGATTGTATTCATTAACCTGCGCAGCGCTGAAACCTGCATTGGGAAAATTTTTGGCGAGGCGCACTATGGCTGATTGGATTAAATGAATACTGGTGGATTCAAGTGGTTCCAAAAATCCGCTCGACAGGCCAACGGCAATAACATTTTTATTCCACTGTTGCAGTGTCCGCCCGGTTTTAAACTGAATGGGTTTGGGATCGGCAAGCGCAACTGAATCAAGGTTGTTCATTAAGATATGCGCAGCTTCATCGTCACTTAAATACTGCGAGCTATAAACCAATCCATTGCCGTTGCGGTGGGTCAGTGGAATTCGCCACTGCCAACCCACCTTATGGGCGATGGCGCGAGTATAAGGCAAGGTTTTTTCAAAGCGCTGCGAGGGAACTGCCAGCGCGCGATCACAGGGGAGCCAATGTCCCCACTCTTCGTAACCGGTACGCAGCGCGCCCTGAATCAGTAAGCCGCGCATACCGCTGCAATCGATAAATAAATCGCCCGCAATTTGCTGACCATTTTCCATCTGCAAGGATTCAACAAAGCCGGAATCCGGATTGATTTTTACCGAACTTATTTTCCCCTCGGTGCGCACCACACCAGCCTGCTCGCTCAACTTGCGCAGATAGCGGCCATAGAGGGCAGAATCAAAATGATAAGCATAAGGGAGTTGGTAGAGCGGATCTTTGCTATTAAATTTCCCAAACACACCTGCGTTACAACACAGGTAATTTAAATCGAATTCCCACAGCGCAGCGGAGCTCAAACCCTGCTGACGCGCGCGCAACCAATAGTGCTGGAATGAACTGTAGCCAAGGGTAGTTCCCGGCGCACCGAAGGTGTGAAAGTAGCTGTCGCCGCGCTGCTTCCAGTTATCGAAACGTATGGCCATTTTGATGGTGGCCCGGGTCTCGCGCAGAAACTCTGCCTCATTCAAGCCCAGTACCGCATTGAAGGTTTGTATCGGCGGAATTGTTGCCTCACCCACACCGATGATACCAATTTCCTCTGATTCAACTAATTCAATTTCAACGCGCTGCTGCAACATTTTTTTTAACAGTGCAGCACTCATCCACCCCGCTGTACCGCCACCTGCAACAACTATTTTTTGGATTGGTTTATTCATTGGTTCGCAATTCCTTAGGCTGCGCGTAACGGCGTCGCTATGGGTTAATACCAAGCCAGTCACACTAAAGATAGCCGCTTTTATCGCAGCAGATCGCAATAGTCTCACCCATCAACAAAAAAGCCTCCCGGATTCCTCCGGAAGGCCTTTTTAATCATCGCGCTTTAAAACGAGTAGTTGGCGTTCAACATATAGGTTGGACCAAATTCGCGGCGCGCAGTGACTATGCCCTGATCGCCTACATCTTCTTCGTCTTCATCGGTCAGGTTGGTACCTTGCAATGACAGACGCAAGCCATGCAGCGACTCCCAATCGGAATCAGAGAAATCGTAGCTGATTTGGGCGTCAATCAGTTGCACACCCTTGCGATTGGCATTTTCAATTTTGTTACTGCCACCGCGCTGATAGGTTGCGAAATCACTCCGGTCCGTACCCGCGACACGCACTTCAAATCCACCGGTCGCATAGTAGATGGTTAGGGAGTGAACCTCATCCGACTGACCGGGAATGGCGGAACCATCATCCAGTTTGGCGTCAATGAGTGAGCTGGACGCAGCAAAACCGAAACCTTCCAGTGCATCGCTCACCAAGCCCAAGGGCACGTTAGCAGTCAGCTCCCAGCCATCCACAGTGCCTTTCAGACCATCTTCAAAGGACGATGAATAACCCATAAATTGGGCAGGAGCAACCACAGTACCCGCCGTCAGGAACACATCATTGGGGCCGTAGGTGCCATCGGTCTGCACGGTTTTGTTGTGGAACGCCGGTATGTAGTAGTTGGCTCCGCCGTTGGTTGCATCGTTAGAAAAATCGATAACCGTCTGACCTTCGCGCGTCCAGTTGACCAGATCTTTGTAGAAGTAGGTCAGGGAGATATAGCCATCATCCGCAAAGTATTTTTCATAGGCCAGATCGAAATTATTGGACTCTAACGGCCGCAAGCTGGGCGCCCCCTGGAACTTGGACCAGGGCGTGTCCGCGGTGTAATCCGTAGAAAGCAAAATATCGATGTTCTGATCGTACTTCACAAAACCGGAGGCTTTCATTTGGTCGATACGCGCGCGGCTAATCGTTTTGGACGCCCCAAAGCGCACAAATTGGGATTCAGCCACTTCCGCACTCAGGTTCAAGCTGGGCAGCACCTTGGTGTAGCTCGCCCCACCCTCGGCGGTGCGTGTTGGATCCACACTGAAGGTTTCATCCACCAGACCGGTGTAGCCGGTAGAAGCCTGGTCGGTATCCACTACCTGCACCCCGGCATTACCAACCAGATTGATTCCGCTCACTTCGGCATTGATATCCGCTTGCACGTAGAAGGTGGTCACTTCTTCAGTGACCACATAGGAATCACCCAAGCGATCCGGCTCAAGCTCGGCCGCTGAGGTTTGGTAGTAATAACCGTCTTTGTAAGGGGCATAGCCATCATAGGCAACCACTTTACCCAAGCCCGCCCAGCTCAGATCCGCAAGGCCGAAGCGATATTTCTCGGGAATAACTTCATCCACTTTTCCGGTGCCATTTCCGTAGGGATAGGTGGGCGAAGTGGCGAAGAAGCCATCGTTAATTTTGGATTTTTCACGATCACTGAAATAGGCGCCAAAAGTTACACCACTCAGGAAACTCGTATCCAATTCAACGGCAAGCTCGACCTTCACGGTAGTCAGGTCTTCGCTGAAACGCCCTGCATTGAGGAAGCCGTCCTGCGCGTTTTCGTAGGTATAAACACCACCACCGGCTGCCTTTTGCACGTTAGAGGCAAAGACATCGGCCTCGGCGGCCAAGGAGCCACCCCACCCTTGCGGGCCGGTCAGCTTGATACTGTTAAAGTCGCTGAAATCCATGCCCGAAATGCCGGTGAAGTAGACACCGCCCTGACTCATTTCAAAGTTGCGCGAGCCTAATTGCGCATTGGTCAGGGAGCCGGAGCGGCCCAGACCGGCATAGCTTTCGCCACGGGTATCGGTTTTGCTGGATTCACTGTCGGCAGCATCCAAATGGAATGACCAGATTTCGTTGAATTTGTACTTGAGGTTTACGCCCACCGTTTGCAAATCACCGAGGATTTCTTTGGGGTCGGTACGCAATACAGGGTTGGCATTGACCTGAACCCCGGTCGCATCAAATTCGCCCGAACCCGCTGTAATACTGCCGACCGAGAAGGGTTCGATAAATCCGCGAATCACACCGTAATCGCTGTAATCGATGTCCAGGGCATCAATTACTATGTCCAGGTCTTCATTGGGGCGGTACTGGAAAATCGCGGATACGGTATCGCGCTCCAGCACCGATGAAATCGCCATAATGTCCAGACCCGAAGGCACATAGCGGTCGCTGGCCGCATTTTTGTCATAACCCCAAACACCGTACTTGCGCTGGTTGGTAGGCGATTCAGTAGAGGCATAGGCCATCGCCAAACCTATAGTGTCATCGGCAAACTTTTGCGAAAAACCTATGGCGTAGCGATTGCCGTTGTCATCAAACTCAGGGTTATCCGAGCCCTGGGAATTCACTTCGTAAGACCCGTTCAGGGTAACCGTGGGCGCAGAGTCCAATGGGCGCGCCGTACGCAAATCCACGGTTCCGCCAATTCCGGTAGTGGTCAATTTGGCTTCGGAAGATTTGTAGATGACTGCACCAGACATAATTTCAGAGGGGTATAAATCGTATTCAGCACCGCGGTTATCGCCAATACCGAGCAGTTCGCGACCATTCAGGGTGGTGCCAACAAAATCCTCTTTAAAGCCGCGCACGGAGATACCGCTCACGCGCCCTCCTTTACGCTCACCCGCCAAACCGGGCAAACGTGCCAAAGATTCTGCGATCGATGAGTCTGGCAGCTTACCAATGTCCTCAGCCGCCAATGCCTCTGATATGGAGGCGTTTTCCATCTTCATTGACTGTGCACGCATCAAGCTTGCGCGGATACCGGTCACCATCACCTCTTCAACGTCCGAGGTGGTTTCATTGTCGGAATTTTGTGCATGGACCAGACCAGTGCTTCCGGCAGCCGTCGCCACGGCTAACGACAAAATCGCGGGCTTGAATATGGGGTTGTGTTTCATGTCTCTCTCCAGTTGTGCTTTTTTAGGCTGTAAGAAAATCTCTGCAACCGGTTGTAATTTAGAACACTCAGGGACGAAAGCCAAAAAAAGTTCCATTTTTTTTGCGCTCGCTACCAAAGGTTACATTTTAATCAAATACAGCCACTCAAAATTTGCTACCGACAGAAACAACCGGTTGCAATACGCGCCACTAAATAACATTGGTTACATTAGTTGTCATTTGAGAATAAATCGCATAGCAACTTAAGGCAGGTGTTGCACATGGAAAAAGAGGGGAAAGCAACGAAAAACGGCGCAGTAAAAACTGCGCCGTTTAGTATCCAGGAAGGGGGAAATCTAGCTCAGGGTACTATTGCGAACGATGATATCGGTGGGTAGGAATCCGGAATCCACCCGCTCACCATCAATCATTGCGAGCAACTTTTCCACCATTAACCGGCCACCCTGCTCCCGATCCTGACGGATAGTGGTAATCGAAGGGGTGTAAAAGCGGGCCAGGGAAATATCGTCATAACCAACTACCGCGACATCGGTCGGTACGCGGAGGCCATGCTCGGTAAGCGAGTTAATTGCCGCCATGGCTATGGCATCGCTCAAGCAAAACAATCCATCAAATTTGTGCCCGCTGGCGATGAGACGCTGCGCCGCCTCCCGGTGGCTGTCGCGACCAACCCCTAATGCCACTTCCAGCGCCGGGTTCGGGGCCAGACCAGTATTCATCAAGGTTTGGTGGTACCCCTCATAACGCAACCGGCCTTCGGGGGTCGACCAATCGCCGATAATGGCAATTTGCTGGCGGCCTATCTCGAGTAGATGACGAGTGGCCAACGCCCCGCCCAAGTGGTTATCGCCGCCCACAGTGCAGTAGCGCTGATCCGGCAACTTGGCTCCCCAGACCACTACCGGTGTATTGCCATCCGCAATGCGGTTTAGGTCCTCATGGCAATCCGCCTGACCGGCCACAATCAGGCCGTCGCAGTTGATCCTGCGCAAACCGTCGTGGCCGCTGGCTACCGCATGCAAGCTCAAGCCAGACAGGAGCATTTCGTGCCCTTGCTCAATCAGGCTAAAAGAGATGGAACCCAATAATTCCAGGAAAAATGGATCAGTAATTTGCCAGCGGGCTTCATCCGCCGAGGGAATAACAACGCCGATAGTGAGGGATTCTTTGAGCCGAAAATTGCGCGCCTGGGTATTCAGGCGATAGTTATGCTCCTTGGCCAGCGCCTGAATTTTCTCGCGGGTCTCCAAATTGACCAGCTCACTGTTTTGCAATGCACGCGAAACAGTTGACTTGGAGACCCCCGCCATTTTCGCCAGATCCACCATTTTCAACGCGGTTTTTTTTATCGTTGTAGTTTCTTTTTTCATCGCCAGCCACTCGTTGAGCAATTCAGCGGAAACCTGCCGCTACACCAAATTGGCATCATAGTTTGTTTTCCGGGCAATCACCATACAACCGGTTGTAAATCGGACCAAAAACCAATCTCAAGCACTTGCCCCAACTTAATAACACTGGTTTAATTAGTGGCAAAAACCGCTCGTTTTACTTTACGGCAACTGCGATGCAGTGCAAGAGGCTCCGATGAAACACCTGTATTCCAACCTTGTTATGGGGCTGGCCCTGATCCTTTTGATCTTGCCTGGCCAGGCGGACACTACTCAAAGCTACCTGTTGCGGTCACCCGATAACTCCCTTGATGTGCAGCTGGAGGTGCGCCCGGAGGGGGTGTTCTACAGCCTAAACTACCAACACAGATCGGTAGTAAAGCCCTCTCGCCTGGGGCTCAAGCTTAAAGGGCAAGAACCTCTGGCTGGCGCACTCAAGGTCGATAAACACAGCGAGCAGGAGGTAAACCAGCAATGGCAGCAACCCTGGGGAGAACAACAGACCATCAGCGAGCACTATCGTGAGCTTCGTCTGGAACTTAGCGAAACCAGCGCCAAGCCCCGGCGATTATATCTGGTGATGCGCGCGTTTAACGATGGTATTGGCCTGCGCTACGAGCTACCTGATCAGCCGCACCTGAAGAATTTCGTGATCGAGGACGAGCTGACTGAGTTCGTATTGGCCGAAAACAGCCACACCTGGTGGCTTCCCGCCTATCGCAACTGGGGCCCGGAATATCAATACCTCAAATCGGCACTCAGTTCGGTCGATGTGGCCTTCACCCCAATTACTCTGGAGGCGCGCCACTACGCGCTGGCGATTCACGAGGCGGCGCTGGTCAACTACGCGAGCATGACCCTGCGCCTGCAGGGGGATAACAGCAAAACCCTGAAAGTGGATTTGGTACCCTGGCCTAACGGCGACAAGGTGCGCACCTCCACCCCCATGAAATCCCCCTGGCGCAGTATTCAAATCGCGCCCAAAGCCATAGATCTGCTGAACTCTCACCTAACGCTGAACCTGAATGAAGCGCCCACACCCGAGGCGCTAGCCAATACCGAGCGCTACCTGAAACCGGGAAAGTACATGGGCATCTGGTGGGAAATGCACATAGGGGAAAAGGACTGGAGCCCGGGCCCCAAACAGGGCGCCACCACAGCGCGGGCCAAACAATATATCGACTTCGCCGCGCAACACGACATTAGTGGCCTGTTAATCGAAGGCTGGAATAAAGGATGGGAAGGTGAATGGTGGCAGCGCCCGCCGACATTTATCTTTGATCAACCCGTAGACGGGCTGAATTTGGAAGAGGTAGTGCGCTACGGCAAAGAAAAAGGCGTAGCCATCATCGGTCACCACGAAACTGCGGCGGGCGTTACCTATTACGAGCAGCAAATGGAGTCAGCCTTTGGTTACTACCAAAAGCTTGGCATTCACAGCGTAAAAATGGGCTACGTGGGTAAGCGTATCGACGGTGACCAGTGGCACCACGGCCAATACATGGTGAACCATTTCCAGCGACTGGTGGATACCGCCGCGCGCCATCAGGTGATGGTTAACGCCCATGAAACCGTCACCGATACTGGCCTGCGCCGTACCTATCCCAACTTGATGACCCGGGAGTGCGTGCGCGGTATGGAGTACAACGGCGGTAGCCCTGACAGCGGCAACCTGCCCGATCACACCACCATCATTCCCTTTACTCGCGGCCTCTCCGGCCCCATTGATTTCACCCCCGGAATCTTCAATTTCGACTACCAAAAATATCGCCCCAATAACCGGGTTCCGTCGACGCTCGCCAACCAGCTGGCGCTCTACGTGGTGATCTACAGCCCATTGCAAATGGTGGCAGACTTGCCGGAAAACTATGCAGGACATCCCGCCTTTCAATTTATCGACGATGTGCCCACTGACTGGCGCGAGAGCCGGGCCTTGCAGGGCGAGATAGGTGAATATCTGGTGGTCGCCCGACAAGATAAAAACAGCGCCGACTGGTACCTGGGCGCTATCACTAACCAAAAAGCGCGCGCGCTCAGCGTAAAACTCGATTTTCTCCAGCCCGATGCTGACTATGAGGCACAGATCTATCGCGACGGCAAAGATGCAGATTGGGAAACCAATCCTGAGTCCTACGAGATTGTCCGCCTGCGCGTGAATGTGAAGACTCAACTCCAACTGGATTTAAAGCCAGGCGGAGGTACCGCTATACGGCTAAAAAAACGCTAGTCGATTAGCGGACAGAATTACTTTCTTTATGCCTAATTTTTCGGGTTAGATTGCACTTGTGAGCAAAGCCTTCTAACCCGTGCAAATAAGCAGAAAATTCGCGTAAAAAGCATCTGCAATCGATTACATATTTACAAATATTGACCCCTCTTAACCGGATCAGCAACTAGACTTCAAAGCACATCTCCCAGCAGGGAAAGCCATACACCCACCCAGGAGAGAACGGGTGAAGCAACCGCCAAGGCCGCGCACAACCCCAAAACAATACAATAAGCACGAGGCTTACATGACCCTACCCGCTCTACCGAATGGCGCAACCGGTGTTTCGCGCCGCGACGCTATTAAACAACTTGCACTCGCCTGTGGCCTGGTACTCTCGGCTAATTCACTCTCAGCGCTGGCCGCTTTTACACCACCAACGGATTTAACGCGCAGCAAAAAGACCCTGCTTAACACCGACCAATTAGCACTGGTGCGCGAACTGGGTGAAATCATTATCCCCACTACTGACACTCCCGGCGCCATCGCCGCTGGCGTACACGATTTTATCAATCACTTTGCCGTTTATTGCGCGAGCAAAGAAGAACAGCAAGGGCTGCTAGCGGGATTGAAACGCATCGATGATTCCGCACAAACGCGCTTCAGCAAACCGTTTATCAGCGCGAACAAAACACAGCAAATCGAACTACTCACCAACATGGAAAAGGCAGCCGATGGTTTCACGGCCGATGACCGCACCTTCTTCAAACAATTAAAAGCGCTGGTGACCTTCGGTTACTACACCTCGGAAATTGGGGCAACGCAAGAATTGGCTTACCTCGCCATCCCCGGCGGCTATAAGGGTAATGTTAAATTCAAAGAAACGGGCAAAGCCTGGGCGCTCCCGTATTAACAGGAATTGCCCCTGATCACCTTTAACCTCGTTGCCCCGTTAATTTCTTAAGAAGTCATCTCCATGGATAAAAATATTTACATCATCAAAAGCACCGAAATTTTTGATGCAATAGTTGTCGGCTCTGGTATTTCCGGTGGCTGGGCCGCTAAAGAACTCACTGAAAAAGGGCTGAAAACATTAATGGTCGAACGCGGCCGCCCGGTAGAACACCGCAAAGATTATGTCGGCGAAGGTGTTAAAGCCTGGCAAATGCCTTTTCGCGGCAAAGTCGAAAAAGCGATTGTCGATGAACAGCATTACGTGCAACAAAAATGCTACGCCTTTAACGATGCCACCAAACATTTTTTTGGCAACGACAAAGACTATCCCTACAGCACGCCCAAAGATAAACCCTTCGATTGGATTCGCGGCAATCAATTAGGTGGAAAATCTCTCTTGTGGCATCGTCAATCCTATCGCTGGAGTGAACATGACTTTACTGCCAACGCGCGCGATGGCCACGGCGTAGACTGGCCGATTCGCTACAAGGATATTGAGAAGTGGTATGACCACGTAGAAATCCATGCGGGCATTAGCGGTTCAGCCGAAAATCTGGAGATATTGCCCGACAGTAAATTTTTACCGCCGTTTGAAATGAACGCGGTCGAAAAAGAAATGAAAGCGCGCATCGAAAAGAAATGGAAAACGCGCAAACTCATTATGGGTCGCACTGCACATTTATCAGTGCCAGCCCCACACCACACCGCACAGGGGCGCATCCAATGCCAGACGCGCAATGAATGCCAAAAAGGCTGTTCCTTCGGCGCCTATTTTTCTACCCAAAGTTCAACCTTGCCATCGGCATTGGCCACCAATAATTTAACTATCGCGACTAACAGTGTTGTGCACAGTGTTATTTACGACCCCAAAACCAATCGCGCAACCGGCGTGCGGGTGATTGATGCAGACACGCTGGAGACGCGCGAATATTTTGCCAAAGTGATTTTCCTGTGCGCATCTACCCTCGGCACAACACAAATCATGCTGAACTCAAAAAGCGAAAGTTTCCCTACCGGTATCGCCAATTCATCCGGCGCACTTGGCCATTATTTGATGGACCATTTGTACGGCGCGGGTGCATCCGGACGCGTGGAAGGTTTTGAAGAAGAATATTATTCCGGCCGTCGCCCCACCGGTTTGGTGATGCCGCGTTTTACCAACTACAGCGAAATGAATCCCAAGTTCCTGCGCGGCTACCAGATCACCGGCAGTGCTATGCGTCAAGGCTGGGACACATTTAGTCAGCAAGACGGTTTTGGTGCAGACTACAAAAAAGCAATCCGCAGTGCAGGCAGTTGGATATTCAATCTGGGCGGCTCAGGCGAAATGCTACCGCGCTATGAAAATCAGGTTTCCCTGCATCCGACGTTGAAAGATAAATGGGGCATTCCACAATTACATATTGAGTGCGACCTGTCAGAAAACGATTGGAAAATGTTTGAAGATATCGCCGACACCTGTGCTGAAATTCTGGAAGGCATTGGAGTGAAAGATATAACGAAAAAAATCGATGCGAAAAAAGATTGGCACCCCGGCCTTGCCATTCATGAAATGGGTACAGCGCGTATGGGTAAAGATCCCAAAACCTCGGTACTCAACGGCTGGAATCAGGCACATGATGTACCTAACTTATTTGTCACCGATGGTTCTTCCATGGCATCCTGCGCTTCGCAAAATCCATCACTGACTTATATGGCGCTCACTGCGCGCGCCGCTGATTATGCAGTGCAGCAATTGAAGCTCGGAAAGATTTAGGAAAATCCTGAAAAATATACTTTCGTCATACCCGCGAACGCGGGTATCCATAAAATCAACATTCTGGATTCCAGCTTTCGCAGGAATGACGAGTTCCTAGTAAAAAAGCACCACCACAAGTACGACGACTACAGCACTATAAAACACATAACCCGTTCGTTATAAAAAAAGGAAACCACTATGAAGCTATCCAAAACAATAATGGCCAACGCAATAAAAGCCATCACTATGGCCGCGATTGCGAGTATCAGTGTAGCGACTTTCGCCGCCGATATTGCGCCCACCTCACCACAGTTGAGCGTGCAGCTCTGGTCAATTAAAGATGATGTCGCCAAAGATTTTGAAGGCACATTGAAAAAACTCAAAGCCATGGGCTTTAACGGTGTGGAATTCGCTGGCAACTTCGGCGCTTATGAAAAAGATCCAAAAGGCTTGAAAGCCTTTTTGGAAAAAACCGGATTGAAAGCCTCAGGCGCACACGTACATTTTGATAAATTGTCGCCCGAAAATTTTGATGCAACGGTTGCCTTCTACAAAGCGATCGATTGCAAATATTTAATTATCCCAATGGACAAACGCGCATTTACCCCAGAAGGTGCCAAAGAAGTTGCCGCCGAACTGGAAGTGATCCAGAAAAAATTAGCGCCCCATGGCATGCACACCGGCTAC
The DNA here is from genome assembly GCF_031457055.1 of Cellvibrio fibrivorans. Classification (NCBI taxonomy): domain Bacteria; kingdom Pseudomonadati; phylum Pseudomonadota; class Gammaproteobacteria; order Cellvibrionales; family Cellvibrionaceae; genus Cellvibrio; species Cellvibrio fibrivorans. Next base: position 180,417 of record NZ_JAVDVX010000004.1, read on the forward strand.
CACAATCACAAACCAGAAATGCTCGGCGACATGGGTAAAACACCTTGGGATGTGATCGGCAAAGGCACATCGCACGGCGTAATTCTGCAGCAAGATGTGGGTTGGACAGAAGTGGCGGGCAAAAATCCAGTGGATTTTGTTAAGGCTTACCCTGGTCGCACTATTACCACTCACTACAAAGCAGCCGCGCCAGATGAAGGCAATAAAGAAAACCCGATCCTCGGTAAAGACACCACTGACTGGAAGGCATTGCTTGAAGCCAATAAAACCGTCGGTGGCACACTCTGGTTGGTGGTGGAGCAAGAAGTCTATCCAGAAGGTATGACGCCAATGCAAAGCGTAGAAGCGTCACTGAAAGGCTTGCAAAAAATTATCGCCGATACCAAATAATTTTGCCTTTTATTTTATTAAAACGCCGCCATGCGGCGTTTTCTATTTTAGAAACCACAATAAAAAAAGTGGAGCAAACATGAACCTGACACGTTTTTCTATCGCATTAGTTAGCCTTTCTTGGATTAGCCTGAGCGCACACAGCGCCGAACTGCAGCAATTGCCCACCCATACCAGCAGCCGCGTATTGGTGACCAGTGACGAGGCAGGAAATAAAGCCTATGAATATTCATGGCCTGCCATCTATTTTGAAACTGCTTTTAACGGCGATTCACTAACGATAAAATTTGATGATGACCAAAACAATTTTCACCTGATTATTGATAGCCAAACACCGATCGCAATCAAAAAGCCCGGCAAACAGGATTATGTTGTACCTAACTTAACCCCCGGCAAACATCAAGTAAGGCTGGAAAAAATCAGCGAGACGCAATCATCCACTGGTCGCTTCCTCGGGTTCTACAGCGACGACAAAGCCGCAAAACTTCCAGAGCGCAAACGCCAAATTGAATTTATCGGCGATTCATTTACTGTGGGTTACGGCAACACATCCAGCAGCCGTGAATGTACCAATGAAGAACTGTTCAATACCACCAACTCGCAACTCGCTTTCGGCCCACTGACCGCAAAACATTTTAATGCGGACTATCAAATAAATGCCTCGTCGGGCTTTGGCATAGTGCGCAATTACAATGGCCACTCGCCCGATAAAAACCTGATTGGCCTGTATCCATTTACATTGCACAATAACCATTATATTTACGCAAGCAATTGGCAGCCGCAGGTGATCGTCATAGGTTTGGGCACCAATGATTTCTCTACCAAACTCAATGACGGAGAACGCTGGAAAACACGTGAGGAATTGCAGCAGGATTATGTGAAAAAATATACGCAGCTGGTTAAAACGCTGCACACGAAAAATCCGAAAGCGCATTTTATTTTGATGGCATCAGACAAGATGGAAGGAGAATTGGCTGCGCAGGTGGGCAACGTAGTCGCCACGCTTAAAGCTGATGGTTTAAAGAAAGTGGATTCAATTATTTTCAGTGGATTGGATTATCAAGGCTGCCACTGGCACCCCTCGGCAAAAGACGACAAGCTACTCGCTGATTTGTTGATTGATTACTTGAGCAAAAACAAAGCTTGGTAGTTGTGTAAGCAAAAAATAAAAAACGCCGCGAGCAAAACCAGCGGCGTTTTTATTTACCCGGTTAAAAGAATTACACTTTATTTCCCAACGGTAATTTCGTCAGCGGTTTCCCTGTGGCGGCAAACAATGCATTCGCCACCGCACCAGCAATTGGTGGTAACCCAGGCTCACCGACGCCCGATGGCATTTCAGCTGAAGGAACTATGTGTACTTCCACTTTCGGCATTGCATCAATACTCAGCAGCGGATAATTATGAAAGTTGGATTGCTCCACTACACCTTTTTTGAGGGTAATGGCTTCGCCCAGTGCTGCGCTTAAGCCCATGCCGATACCGCCCTCCATTTGCGCGCGGATCACATCGGGGTTTACGGCAACACCGCAATCCACTGCGCAGACAACACGCTCGACTTTAAAACTACCATCGTCTTTCACACGCACTTCGGCAACTTGCGCAACCCAAGTACCAAAGGATTTGTGCACCGCAATACCACGCGCTACACCTTCGGGTAATGAATTTCCCCAAGCACTTTTTTCCGCCGCGAGATTTAATACACCCAATGCGCGCGGTGTATCGGCAAGTAACTTTCGGCGAAAAACAACCGGGTCCTTATTTGCTGCCTTAGCGAGCTGATCAATAAAAGTCTCAACAACAAACGCATTGCCCGAGTGCCCCACAGAACGCCACCAGAGCGTGGAAACTTTAATGGGAATCTCGGTGGCCTGCACTTGCAGATTGGGAATTGTGTAATGCATGTCCTCAATACCTTCTGCAACTGTGCCGTCCACCTCACCCTGGATAAATCCTTCAAAGGGTGTGCCGCGCAAAATTGCTTGCGCAACAGCATGATGCTGCCAGGCAACAACCTTACCCCGGGACGAAACTGCCCCGCGGATATGATGAACCGCCATCGGTCTGTAGCGCGCGTTGAGGATTTCATCTTCGCGCGTCCACAGCATTTTTACGGCGCGCCCCGGAATTTGTTTTGCGATATTTGCCGCATCCACCACATAGTCACTCGGGCAGGCGCGACGACCAAAACTACCACCAGCATAGAGGGTATTAATTTTTACATGCTCGGGTTTAATGCCCGTAGCCGCCGCCACTTGCTGTTGATCTATCGTGGGCATTTGGCAGGCGAACCAGAGTTCACAGCTATTCTTTTCCACTTTAACAACACAGTTAATCGGTTCTATCGCCGCGTGAGTAACATAGGGCAATTCGTATTTTGCCTCTATGACCTGTTTTGCTTTGGCCAAGGCTGCAATGGCATCCCCCGCATTTTTTACACTGATACCCGTTTTACTCGCTGCATCATGACAGGCTTTAAATAATTCATCGCTGCTACGGGTTTCACAGGCCGATAAATCCCATTCAATTTTTAACAACTCACGCGCTTTTTTTGCCGCCCAAAAATTCTCGGCCACCACCGCAACACCACGCGGAAACTCCACTACGGCAACCACTCCGGGCGATGCTTTGGCTTTTGCTGCATTGACTTTTTTAACCTTGCCAAACACTTGCGGTGGATAAGCAACTAATGCAGTCAGCATACCGGGCAGTTGGATATCCTGTGTATAGATTGCTTTACCGCTGGTTTTTTCATTACTGTCTTTGCGCGGAATGGTTTTGCCAATTAATTGAAAATCTTTTGGATCTTTTACTGCAGGTTTTTGTGGTACAGGCAAGAGTGATGCTTTCGCAGCGAAAGCGCCGAAGTTACTGCTGCGCGTGCCGTGGGAAATGATTCCATTACTCACACGAATTTCTTCCGCAGGTACTTTCCACTCTGCGGCGGCGGCGGCAACTAACATGGCACGCGCGGCCGCGCCCGCCTCACGCAATTGCATCCAGGAGTTGGCGATTGATGATGAACCGCCAGTACCCTGTGTTGGCCCCCAAAATAAATTGTTGTAGCGGTGATTATCTGCAGGTGCAAATTCCCACTGCATTTGCTCCCAACTTGCATCCAACTCTTCTGCAACCAATGAGGTTAAACCAGTACTCACGCCCTGCCCCATATCCAGATGTTTTACTACCATGGTGACTTTGCTGTCGGGGGTAATTTTTAAAAAGGCATTAAATACCGGAGCATCCGCTGCTGTTGTCGATGCAGCCGCTATTGATTTATCTGCCGCTGCAACTGATGCACTGCCAATAAGAAAACCGCTGCCAAGTAATAATCCACCACCGGCACTTACTGCTTGTAAAAAAGTGCGGCGCGATAGAGCTGAAGATCTAGAATTTTGTTGCGCTTGGATAGTTTGCCGTTTGAGGAAGTTCATCAGGCTTTACCTCCCAATTTGTCAGCGGCTTGATGGATCGCACCGCGGATTCGGTGATAGGTTGCGCAGCGGCAAAGATTACCACTCATAGCAGTATCGATATCTGCATCGGTGGGGTTTTTATTGGTCTGCAATAGCGCAGTAGCCGACATGATTTGTCCTGACTGGCAATAACCGCATTGCACCACATCCAGCTCGCGCCATGCTTGCTGCACCGCTTGAAACGCGGGTGAATTTATGCCCTCGATGGTTTCAATTTTTGCACCCTCTGCAGCGGAAATGGGCAAGCTGCAGGAGCGTACCGGGCTGCCATTCATGTGCACTGTGCAAGCTCCACAAAGCGCCATGCCGCACCCTAGTTTGGTGCCGGTCATGTGCAATTTGTCGCGCAGCACCCAGAGCAGAGGCGTACTCGGATCCATATCCAATTTGCGTTTTTTACCATTAATCGTAAGCGAAATCATGGGTAACTCCTTTGCAATAAATTCAGTCGGCAAGCAACGGTTACATTTAGCTGCGCTGATCGGCGGCTCCTACTTTCGCTGGAATGACGATCAATTCAAAAACATCTTGAATAATTACTAAATGGTTTTCGTTAAATCGCTTTTTTCAAATAGGTAGTGAGATCGGCTGGTGTATCTATATCAAACTCAGCAGAGGGCATAGCAACAGGAACAATTTGCTTGGTACAACCCAACAGCAAATTTTTTGCACCGCGATCGCCACGACACTCATACAACCGCGCTTTAAAGCGCGCCGGAAAAATCGCGGGAACGCCCAAGGTATTGGCAAAACTCGCGCAAGCTATCTTGTCCGGGTTTTTACACCAGGTGCGATATAAGTTGCGCAAATCCTGCGCGCTGATTAACGGCTGGTCACTCAACAATACCAATACCGGATTACTGTTTTGCAAATGTTTAATGCCAAATGCGAGCGAATTTCCCACGCCCAATTTCCACGCGGGAAATTCCAGCAATTCGATCGGGCGATCAGTAAATCTTTTTGATTTTGCCTCCAGCTCTGGCTGCGCTTGTAATAACTGGGGATAAAAGGCTCCACCTACAACAAAGATACGCTCGGGTTCAAGCGTGCGTGCAGTGGCGATACTGGTGGCCAGCAACGGTCGCCCCTGCCAATCCGCCAACTGTTTGCATCCGCCAAAACGGCTCGCGCTACCGGCCGCTAATATCAGGCAATCGATTGTTATCTTGTCAGCCATCATAAGGATGCCCTCATGTTCGATAAAATAATGGGCGCATCTGCTTCGCGGGAAACAATAGAATGCATCTGCATTTCGTCTTGAGCCATTTCACTTAAAGGCAACGCATTGCTACCAAAGACTTTTGCATGGCATTCAGCCAATACCGATAGCGCAATACTCTCAGGTAAATCTCCTCCCAGCGCCAAACCCATAGGCCCTGCGATAGCGTAACGCAATTGTGCTTCGTTCAGTCCTGCTGTCGCCAATACTTCTGCCTTACGTTTGGCAGGGCCGAGCAAACCTATGTACGGATTTACCAGCTCGCGCGTTTGTAGCGCCGCAACTGCCGCTGCATCCAATCGCAAATTGTGATGGGCAATCACGACGCCATCGATTTGGTGCAATAAATCGCTTGATAATTCCGCCACCGATTCATTCAGCGCAGTAATGCCTGCTGGAAAATTTTCGCGCTTACTGGAATTTAAACGCTGGTCGGCCAAAGTCACCCGCCACCCCATCACCAGCGCCAAATGGCACAGGGGAATAACATCCACACCACTGCCAAGGATTAATAAATGCGGCAGTGGATTAATTAAGGTGACAAGATTTTTTTCTTCACTGCCAGCGCTATCAAGCACTACTGGGGGGGATTGCAAACTACCGTGTTGACGCTGTGAAAATTTTCGCTGGCACGGCGTAAAACCGGCGTACGCCTGATCAAGTTGCAATGCATAATTGCACGCCTGATGCTGTTGCAAACAAGCGAGCACCGCAGGTAATTGGAGAAAATCATTGCGCGCATGGCAGGGGTGCAACAAAATTTCCGCTGCGCCACCGCAACCTATACCAAGGCGCCAGGCAATATTGCTGTCATCCGCCGCGTCGTAAACCACACGGCGCGACTTACCCAAAGCTACCACCTTGCGCGCTTGCAATAGCAAATCTGATTCTATACAGCCGCCGCTTAATAACCCTAACTGATGCCCCGCATCGCTGAGCAACATGAGCGCACCGGTTTTGCGATACACCGAACCGCGCGTATGAATCACTGCGCCCAAAACCCAATTGGCCTCATCTTTCAGCGGCAACCAGGAAGCGAGCAGATGGTAAAAATGATTGGACATAAACAGGCATCCGTATTGTTACAGTTATCGGACTACTGAGCCGACAGATAATCCCACCAGCGCGGTGATAATGAAAGCGGGATTAACAAAACTAAACAGCACTATGACAATTGGCATCCACAGAAGTTAACTTTGGGCATAATGAGTGGCTGCCATAAAACCATAATGCCACCTACAACAATCATCACCGGAAGCCCCTTATGACCGACAAAATCAGAAATATCAGCAAAACCCTTCTTTCAAATAATTGGTACACCTTGAACAAATATTCATTTGAATATCAAAAACCCAATGGCGACTGGGAACAGCAACATCGGGAAGCCTATGACCGGGGCAATGGCTCAACCATACTGCTTTACAACTCCTCCAAAGGCACTGTCATACTGACCCGCCAATTTCGGTTGCCCACCTATGTCAATGGCAATAGAGATGGCATGCTGATTGAAACCTGTGCCGGCTTATTGGATAAGGACAATGCAGAGGACTGCATCAGAAAAGAAGCCGAAGAAGAAACCGGGTACAAAATTAATCAGGTGAAAAAAATATTCCAAGCCTATATGTCGCCAGGTTCGGTGACAGAGATCCTATATTTTTTTATTGCCGAATACAGCGATGATATGAAAGTATCTGATGGGGGAGGATTGGAGCATGAACAAGAAAATATCCAGGTGCTGGAACTCGAGCTTAATGCCGCTTACCGCATGATTGAGTCAGGCGAAATCATGGATGGAAAAACAATTATGCTGCTGCAATATGCAAAATTACATAATCTGTGTTCATAAAATCCGCCAGCTAATGGCGCTCCCATGGATTGGATACCGTAGGATAGATAAATAATCAAAACCTTCATCAAGGTGAAGCCGGAGATTGATTCTACAGAGACAGAAAAAATATTTAGGCTGTAATGATTGGTGGTCACCGCACCATTTTGTAGACAAAATCAGAATTCGCGCAAGAGTGCGTGGTTGGGCGTTCCTAAACTACCGTCGTCATCGGGATTGGATAATTCAATCAGCGTCCGTTCGGATAAACGCAAGCGATGCAACCGCGCACCGAAATGCTCTTTGAAAATCGTATCCATTTTTCCACTTTCTTTTATATAGGTTAAACCCACCGTAAGCCGCTCTGCCAGTGCAGGATATTCCGGGCTAACATAAAAATAAACCGGCAAGGGCATATAGATCAGCAACGTTTGCTCGGGCACCAGATTCTCTACCCGTGCACCTTCAATTTCATAATGGTCATCAATTTCAATCACACTCAGTGGCACAAAAAAATAGCGTTTTCCTGCAAGCATTTTTAACAGCGATGTCATAGTGAGAGGCTCGGCCACTGAAAATCCATTGTGTTTGTACACATGCCCCTCCCAGCCCTTACCAAACCCCATGGGTAATTGGGCTAACTCGGAGAGGGTTTTAATACTGCGAAAACGCGACTGGTCTTCTTTGCGGATCAATAAAACACGGTAACCCATAAAACCATTGAGCACTGGCACTGGCACACGAATCAAACCCACGCGCGCGCCTTTTTGGGTAGGAAAACCAACCAGCCGATCCACATTCATTTTTTCGCCCGCCACCAATAATTCGTGTTTACGTTCGGAGCTTAGCGGCTCTTGGGTAAACACCAGTTGATAGGCGCCATGACTCGATTCAGTGGCATTAAGTGCAGCCGTAATCAGTGCGAGGTAATAATCCTCACTCACCAGATCAACATTATTGCCCAAGTATTTGACCTGCATGGGCTCCTCGGCCAATGCAGGGGGCATCAGCCAACAAAGAGCGTAAGTTAGCAAAAATACCGCTGTACGGACGTTCATAACGTCCTCCCCCTTTGTGGGTGTAGTTATTAATACTCACTATAAACAATGCTAGCAGTTGCTTATTACGGCGCCACAGTTTTTGTGGGCACTTGCTTTTTTTTGTCTTAAAAGAAAAGATTTCATGGCAGGAGGATATAAAACAACAAATGTCAGGCACATTATACTGACCACCTGAGTAGCGCTACTGTCTACACCTGGATTGAACATGTCACTCTTTGAAACAGTCAACATTATCGGCTACACGCTCTACTTCGGTTTTGCCGTGCTGCTGTTATGGCTTAGCCGTATTCCGCGCACCAATGCCGGGGCCGGTTGCTGGGGAGTTGCCATTTTTTTGGGATTTTGCGCGCGCCTGGCGCTGTCTTTTTCCGGCTCGCTCTTTACCATTAATGCCGCCGAACATCTCTATGCGTTTTTTATTAGCCTGGAAAAATGTTTTTTGTTGTTGGGCGCATTCCGCTTTTTTAGTTTGCCACACTACACCCGGCCTTATTTGATCCTTGTTGCGCTGATAATGCTATGGCTTACCAGCAGCTGGCTTGCCGAATTCAGCCGTCTGCTATTTTCTGTGGGGGTTGGACTATTCAATGCAGCAGCGCTGCTATTTTTTGCTGTTATCGCCTACCGTGAGCGCAACACCATTCCGCACAAAGTCATGCTTTGGGTCGCTATTATTTGCGCCTGTTTTGCACTGCACTGGCTTACTTATCCAGTATTGCGCTTTACCGATACTTGGCTCGCGCCCGGTTTCTTACTGGGCACAGCCATGGCGGTACTGCTGTATTTAAGTTTAATTTCGGCGGTGTTATTGCAATTTCAGAAACGTTTGCAAGATGCCGAAATTTACGCGCTCGATCTCGCTTATCACGACCCACTCACCGGGCTCAATAACAAACGTTACATGACCACACTGTTTGATCAGGCACTGATACTCGCCACCCGCCCACACCAAATGCTCGCCGTTATTTATATCGATCTGGATAATTTCAAACCCATCAACGATACCGCTGGCCATACAGTGGGCGATGAAGTGTTAAAAATTATTGCCAAGCGCTTGGTCGATAACACACGCAGTACCGATATTTGCGCGCGCATCGGTGGCGATGAGTTTGTCGTTATCGCAACACAATTGGAAAACGCTGAACACGCCAATCAAATTGCCAGTAAAATTTTGCAGCAATGCTGCAGCCCGGTCGAGATAGGGCACAGCAATTACCAACTGGGCGCCAGTATCGGTGTAAGTATTTATCCTACCCACAGCAACGACCTACACCAACTACTACAACTAGCCGACACAGCTATGTACGAAGTGAAGAAAAATGGCAAGAGCGGATTTCAGGTGCTGGGGAATTAAACAATTCAACTCTGCAATGCCCAGGCTTTTCCAGCCACTTGAGTGATAGTTAATGTCGCGTAATTCACCCCAGTGCAAGATTTAGTGATAATCTAGGACCGCTCAAACATTGACCGTAGGGCGCACCAAGCGCAGTTACCCGCCGCCTCAGCAGTAGGTGGCAAGGAGTAGTATCAATGCGTAGACCCATCCTGTTATTGATTATCATGGCAATCGCCTATTCACAAAGCGAACTCATGTCGCAAGACATCGTCAAAGGCGTGATGTTTCCCCTGTTATTTTCTGCCGCTTTATTGATATTGCTGATATGGCTTGTGCGTCGATTCCACAGTAATCGCAGAGGCGATGGTGGCTCGGGGGATTCAGGCGATGTTTTTCACTCCAGTGGAAAAAGCAGTGACAGGGATTTGGGAGATGGTGGAGGGGACGGCGGCGGAGAATAATGGCTCTAGAATAATAAATTTTTCAAAAAAAATCGTATAACGAATCAGCCTATTACAAAAAATTACGGTGATAGAACGAATTATGCATTTAAGAAAATGCAGCTCTAAAGACAGTAACTCCACATTGAACTCTAAATTTTACTTAATACTTATTGCCCACTAAATTTTGGTCTCATCACTCGCCCAAGACATCTCAATCTACATAAAATTATAATTGTTAGCAATTTAAAATCCTTTGAGACAATTGTCATCCAAATTAACCGACTAATGTGCGGTAACCGGCACTCATCGCGCAAAATTGAATGGTATTCTCCTTTTACAAATAAATTCTGAATGTGAAGGAGGCAACATGAAAATGGGGATAAGTGCATCTGTGGGAAGATGTGGAGTAAATAATCAGGAAGATGTTTTGTTCGTGCAATCAGCGTTAAATGCCTACGCAAAAAAACATGCGAGCAACACTTTTTTATTAAAAATCGATGGGATTTGTGGTGAAAAAACCACACAGGCGATATTTAATTTTCAGAAAAATCATGTGGGCATTGCTATTCCAAGCGCCAGAATCGACCCACAAGGGAGAACTTTGCATTATTTGACAGCGCATCAACCGCACCTTAATGCCTCGCGGTATCAAACGCAGATTAAAAAATCAGAAGCACGATAATTGCATGATTAATCTCTGACATTAGCGAACATGTCAATACAGTAAAAAATTACGCAAATAAAAAAAGGCGACTAAAAAGTCGCCTGCGTTTTACAAAATTTCTGCTTACTCCATCTTAAAAAACGTAGCCCGATAATGCTGCAGTTCCGCAATCGAGTCCTTAATATCATCCAACGCTAAATGTGCGCCGGATTTTTTCACGCCGGCGATTACATCCGGTCTCCAGCGGCGGGCTAATTCTTTTACGGTGCTTACGTCTAAATTGCGGTAGTGGAAATAATCTTCCAATTTGGGCATGCCGCGCACTAAAAAGCGGCGGTCCTGGCAGATGGAGTTGCCGCTAATGGGTGATTTGCCTTTGGGAACCCATTGCTCCAGGAATTTAATGGTTTCCGCTTCGGCTTGTTCAATGCTGACTTTGCTCTCGCGCACGCGCTGGGTGAGGCCGGATTTACCGTGTTGGTTGGTGTTCCATTCGTCCATATTTAACATGATGCTGTCAGGCTGATGGATGGCAAATACGGGGCCTTCGGCGAGGATGTTGAGGTCGGCATCGGTGACTATGGTGGCGATTTCGATAATCACGTCGGTATCCGGATTGAGGCCGGTCATTTCAAGATCGATCCAGATCAGGTTGTTTTCATTCAGCATGGGTTTTTCCTCGGTAAATAGGGCACAATTGCCCGCAGCTTAAAGTAATTACCCAGTCTAGCCAAACATCACCCACCTCACAGGCAAGTTCACCAACGCATGACCAAACGCAAATTGACCCGCCGCCAGCAATGGCGCATCGACAAAATTCAGGACGAACGCACCGCCCGCGTGGCGAAACGCGACAAAGTCACCGATGAACAAATGCATGAGAGCGATTTGGGGCCTGAGCAGCTGGGGTTGATCATCACCCACTACGGCACCCAAGTGGTGGTCGAGGCGACTGAAGGTGAGCAAGCGGGGCAACACCAGCGCTGCCACTTCCGCAGCAACCTCGGCTCTTTAGTGACTGGCGATAGAGTGGTCTGGCGCACCGGTAACCCGATGGGTGTGGTGGTTGCGGTTATGCCGCGCGACTCCGCCCTGCAGCGCCCGGATCCACACGGCGATATGAAAACCGTGGCCGCGAATATCGACCGCATTATGATTGTGGTCGCGCCCTACCCCGAACCTCATGCGAATTTGATTGACCGCTATCTGGTCGCCGCCAATGCCATCGATATCGAACCGGTATTGGTGATCAATAAAATCGACCGTATTGATGACACCACGCGCGAAAAAGTCACCTATTTGGAAACCACTTATCGCAAGCTGGGTTATACGGTGTTGATGGTATCCACCAAAACCGAGACCGGGTTGGATGAGTTGCGCGAGTACCTGGCCGACTACACCAGCGTGTTTGTGGGGCAATCGGGTGTAGGTAAATCCTCACTGATAAATGCGCTTTTGCCTGAATCGAACTTGCGCGTGGGCGATTTGTCCGAACGACAACAGGGCACTCACACCACTACCAGCGCCACGCTTTTGCACTTCCCAGGCGGTGGCCATTTGATCGATTCGCCCGGAATCCGCGAATTTGGTCTGTGGCATATGGAAGAAGGCGATGTGCTGGAAGGGTTTATCGAATTCAAACCCTTTATCGGCCACTGTAAATTCCGCGACTGCTCCCATCGCCACGAACCTGGCTGCGCCATTTTAAAAGCGCTGGAAGATGGCACAATCAGTGCAACACGTATGGATTCATACCGTTATATTTTGCGAACGCTCAACGAGACTTAATTAGTAACAAGCAGCATCGGTCTTGATTTTATTTTTAATACTTATAAAGGAGTAACTCCATGGCACTTCCCTTTGTGATTGAGCCCACGCAACTTGCTGCACTTTTAGCACAACCGACGAGCAAGTTATTAATTATTGATATGTGCGCCGAACAAACTTATTTGCAGGGCCATATCGATGGTGCAATTCATGTACCGCCGCATAAAATCCTCAGCGGCCAACCGCCGGTGCCAGGCAAGATCGCGCCGATTGAAACACTCAATCGGGTATTTTCCTTTTTGGGTTTAACACCCGACACTCACGTTGTTGTGTACGACGATGAAGGCGGCGGCTGGGCGGGCAGAATGATTTGGACACTCGACGCCATTGGCCACAAACACTATTCCTATTTGAACGGCGGTTTGCACGCATGGCTTGCATCCGGCCAATCACTCACCAAAGAAATTCCCGTGCTCACGCCCACAAAAGTTGATTTAAAAATTGACCCTATTGTAGTGATTGAAATTACCGACATTCTCGGCGAATTGGATCGCGCGGATTTTGTCGTATGGGATGCACGAAGTCCGGCAGAATTTACCGGCGAACGCATTACGGCGCAAAAGAATGGCCACATTCCCGGTGCGATTAATTGTGAGTGGACAAATTTAATGGATCGCAATAATGCCTTGCGTATCCGCACTGATGCACGCGAGTATTTGGCATCGCTGGGTTTAACCGCCGACAAAAGAATTGTCACCCACTGCCAAAGCCACCATCGCTCGGGCTTTACTTATTTAGTGGGCAAAGCAGTGGGATTAAATATTCGCGGTTACCACGGCTCCTGGGCTGAGTGGGGCAACCACCCGACCACGCCGGTATCGCAAGCGTAAGGCAAAAAAAATTGCTTTTTGATGTGCAAAAAAGCCGCTGATAACAGCGGCTTTTTTTATGCATTCCCCAGCTGGAGCTTGGGAACGAGAAAATTAATCTAATTACAATAAATGCGTTACAACAATTTTTTCATCTCCACGCAACGCTCATCCTCCTGCACTTCCACACGCAACATACGATAGGTCAGCGGATGTAATTGCAGTGACTGGTCGCGCGTTTGTGTTAGCAGAGCAACCGATGCATCGCTACAACCGCGTAAAAAGATTCCACGGAAAAAACCTGCCATAAAACGCTCATAGCGATTTTTACTCATCTCAGGCAAGGCCGCTAATAATTTAGGCACATAAACACTGCGCAGTTGCGCCTGTGAAAATGGCAAATAATTGGCCATCACCAACCGCATAGTGGCCAGTTTATATTCTTGCTCAGGAGCGATAATGTTGTTCAACCATCGTTCTTTAACACCTGCCTGCGGGCGCACCGCTTCACTCGCCAATGCCATTTGTACCCCCATGTCCGAACCGTCTTTTTTCTGTTCAGCAGCAGTCAGCGCGAGATAATCCTGGTATTCGTATTGATTCAAGCGTACCAACAGTGCCCAACGACGGTCTTGATCCAATACCAAACCGGGGAGTTTTTTATGTTTATCACCGATTAATTGCACGCGCATCCAAGGCAAAGCGTCGTTACTGGATGCAGAATACACATAGCTATCGAACCACAACTTTTGCACATCGGAACCTGCAGCTGCGGCATTCATATTGGCGAAAACAAATTGCTCCAATTGCTGCTGTGCGCTGGCTAGATTTTTTTCTGGTGTATTCATTAACTGCAGGTAATCGCGCACTAATTTTAATTTGGCGGTGATTGCTGCCACCACCTCTACCTGAGCTTCCTGCACACTGTGCCGCTTCGCTAGTGACAAAAAATCAATCAGTGAAATGCGCGAATCAATCACTTCATCCCACAAATTTTGCCAGAGCATAATGCGCAGGCTCGCGTCAAATAAATGAATTTTTTCACGTACCACTTGCAGGGATTTTTGATCCAGCTCCACCCGCACATAACCCCAATCATCCAGATTAGCAAAAACCAGATCCGGGCATGCGAGGCCTTTTGCTGCATCAACACTAGTCGCTGCACCACTGTAAGTGACTGGCAAGCGCTTCACTAACTGCGCCTTGCCCGCATCGATTTTGTAAAAACCCAACTGCACCCGCTGCTCGCGCAATACGGGGAAATCAACTGGTGAAGATTGTTGGAGCTTCAGCGAAGTAATAGAAGTATTGGTAGAATCGCACTGATATTGCACCTGGATTTTATTTAATCCCGCCTGCGCTAACCAGGTGTAGCTCCAACTGGATAAATCCCTTCCCGATGCACGCGCAATCTCATTGATAAAATCATCTTGCTGCGTATTTTGATACGCGTATTTTTTTAAATAACTGGCGACACCTTGGCGGAAATTTTCTTCACCCACCAACTGTGCCAGTTGTTTTAATACTGATGCACCCTTGCCGTAGGTGATAGCATCAAAATTGGTAAACGCCTCTGCTGTATTCAGCACAGGTAACTCAATCGGATGAGTAATAACTTGTTGGTCCATGGTGTAGGCCAACTGCTTGTAGTTGAAATAAAAAATATCCCACACACTTGCGCCAAATTCACTCGCTTTGGCTTGCTGCAAATAGGCCATATAAGTCGCGAAACTTTCGTTCAACCACAAACCATTCCACCACTCCATAGTGACCAAATTACCAAACCACATATGCGCCATTTCGTGGGCGATCACATTGCCATGGCGCATGCGCTCCACCCGGGTTTTTACACCGCGGCTAATAAAGAATTCATTAAAAGTCACTGCGCCCAGATTTTCCATGGCACTGCTATTAAAATCCGGTACTACCAATTGGTCGTATTTCACAAAGGGATAGGGCTGTTCAAAATATTGATTGAAAAATCCAAAACTTTGTTGCGTAAATAAAAACCATTCCTGCGGATTGACGTACTGTGCCAATTCCTGGCGGGCAAACAAGCGCAGGGGCACGCTGCCGGAATTATCTTCCCACACGCGATAGGGGCCAGCGTGAAGCGGAAAAATGTAGGAGGGAATGCGTGCAGTTTGCGGAAACTCCCATAATTGCTGCGCGCCGTTGCGGGTAATTTTTTGCTCGCGCAAAGCCGAGATAACTTGCCAATCTGCCGGGACATTGACTAGTAATTTATAAGTCGCTTTCATATCCGGCTGATCAAAGTGCGGATACATTTTGTTGGCGTTGTAGGGCTCACAATTACTGTAAAGGTAAACCCTCCCTGTCGCTGGATCTTTAAAGCGATGCAAGCCATCACCCGCTGTCGCGTAGGGGCGCTGGTATTCAATTTCCAATGTATTTTTTCCGGCGCGAAACAGTTCCGGCGCAAATTCGATAAACCATTGCTCGTAGCGCCATTCAATAGCTTCGCCATTCAAGCGCACTGATTTAATAGTGCCGCTATTAAAATCGACAGTGACGGGGGCTTTATTGTTATCAACCAACTCAAAATGAATAATCGATTTACCACTGAAGAAGGCATTGGTTTCATCCAGCGTAAATGCCAGCTCGTAGTCGACATGAGTGATTTGTTGTGCGCGCTGCGCGGCATAAGCTTGTTCAAGCGATGCCTGGGGTGCGCGGGCAATAGGCTGCAAAGCTACTGGCGCTAATTGACGCGTTTGGTTACACGCTGCCAATAGCAGGGGGCACAATAGCAGAATTACCGCGCAAGATTTTTTGATACTAGCAGGGTTCATATTATTCAAACGCTCCGTCGCTATACAGCTGGGGGAAGGGAAAACAAAAACAAGCAATGAACCGAATGGATAATAGCGGATTTTATGGCGCCCATAAAAAAACCCGGAAGCCAGTTCCGGGTTTTTAGCACTGAAGTCTCACATTTTGAGCGTTCACACAATCGTTTTACTGACGACTGCGCTTCACTCCCAAACCGATTAAAGCAATACCCAACAATAACAGTGCCGATGGCTCGGGAACGCTGACTGGAGGTGGAGTTAAGCCTCGCACAGCTTGTAAATTACCGGAAATGCCGGCACCCAAAAAGCGCACGCCATCCAGATTCAAACCATCACCCAATTGCATATAGGCATCAGGAGAAATGTAAGTACCTTGCATGGTGCCTGCCGCTACGTTTACGTGGCCGTTATTCAATGCGCCGTGCATATTGAACAATACGTTTTCAGCGCTCAGGCCATCGAGAATAATCGCGGCGCCACCACCCAACATAAAACCAAAATAATCCACGTTGATAATAAACACATCGTCGGCGTCGCCCTTCAGGGTCAGACTATGGCCCGCGCTTAAATTCAAGCCGGTGATACTGAATACCGATAGATCGCCCTGCGAATGAAAAGTTTGGGTGGAGTTAATGTAGCCCGCATGTGCACCGCCAAGAGCTTTGGCAGCCATAGAGGCACTTTTCAGGTTGGTGTACAGGGAATCCCAAAATGCGGAGTCTTGTTGCGTGGCATCACCTTCAATGGAAGAGCCCGGGTTTTGATAGAGGCCGCCAAAATCCGCATCGCCATAAATCACCGCACCGTGCGCCATATTCAACGTATTGCGCGAACCCACGTTGCCGTGGATATAGGCCTCTGAACCTAACTCCAGATTGCCGTACATGGGGATGCCGTGGTGCACATTGGTGCCGGTAGCCAGAAGGGTGTAGTTGCCTGCATTACCCAAATCCACCGGCAGTGCAAACACAGCGCTGGACGTTAATGCACATGCCATCACCGCTGTTGTAAAAAGTTGTTTAATCACATGATTACCTTTATTTGATTGTCAGGTCTCATGCCGTATTTATAGTATTTGTATGTAAGAGATTTTGTTTTAATAAGTAGTGGCCATTACGGCGACGCTTAAATCAGCAATTTTTGCACCATTTTGGGAAGTTTGAGTAAAAACAGTGATTTAGGTCACATTCGTTATCGCCAAAATTTGAAGCGTGTAAATAGTCTCGACACTGCCTTTGGCAAACAGATACGGGGCAATCGGACACAGGGCAGCCAATTCAGGATGGCTGCCCGGAAGAGCGCGCTAGCGGAGCGTCTTTTATTGCAGAGCCTTTTATTGCAAAGCTTTGGAAACACCGTAAACCATAACGGCGGGGTACCCCAGGGTAACGAGCCAGGTGATGACAATATCGATTTTTTGTGCGAGCGCCTCCATTCCCTTTTTCATCAGCACCACCAGCATCACACTGCTCAGCAGGCCAACGCCAACAATGACAAAGGAGGCCACCTGTATCAGGTCCGACAGGGTAAAGACATCATTGGAGGGCAGTAATAAATCCACCGTGTATTTGTTACCCACACAGGCAAACAAGGCGGTCATGATCAAGCCCACCCGGCTTTCAATCAGCTCGCCGCTAAAGAAATACAAAATGCAGATAATGATGTAGGAAACAAAGAAACCTAAAAAGTAGGTCCAGAAAATCCGGTGACCGTAGCGCTCGATCGGAACCACAAACGACATGCGCGGATAGATACCCTTTGCACCGCTTTGGATTCCAAAGGTGGTGGGGTATTTGTAATCAAAGGCGCGGATTTCAATAGGTAATATATTCCAACCGGTTAAGGTCAATTCATCGCCCACCATACTGTTGGTAGTATCCGGCACAAATTCGATTTGTTTTGAATCCAACTCAATACTTTCTATATGAATCGCGACTTCTTGTTTATCGAACGGAAAGTATTTTACGTCCCAGTCCTGATTAATTTCGGCGGTAAACTTGGTCATGGTATGCACGGTGCCATCACTGTTTTTGATCGAGAAATTTTCGTTCTCGATAATCGACCAGGTACGTGCATTGGTGATTTCAATTTTGTTGTAGAACTTGTAATCCTCAGGCATCAAGGCCGGGTCATAGGTTGACCAGATCCAGGCTGACACCGTAAATTTTTTGGCCGGAATATCCAGGTCATACAAGGAGGTGATGTAAATCCCCACCGGGATTTCAATACGTTTATCATTCGCATAAGTAACTTCTTCCGCCCTCGCACTGCAAGACAGAAAAAGCATAAAGACTAGGGTAAATAATCGGCTAAATTTCTGCATAGACTTATACCAGGATCATTTTTTTATTGATTTCCAGCGCCATGGCTTCCTGCTGCAGCTCATCTTTGAGTAATTTTATAAATTCAATCACTTCATTGGCAAACCGGTTGAGGTCATCTTCTGTGGTGTAGGACACCACCAGATGGACAACCTCGTTGACAATACCGGAGTCATCGCTGTTCCATACGCCACGCGCTTGCGAAGATGTAGCACCGCCAAATTTTTCCCCCAGAAACACCATGGTCCTATTAACGTAAATGGAGGAATCAAACGGCTGGTCAATATTAATCGTGGTGGGAATAAATATACAAATTTGATGCACGCGCTCAATGCGCTCAACAATTTCATTGATGGCTTTTGCCGCAGGTTCAGGGATGCTAAACGCTGCACTGGTAACAGGTGACAAGTCAGCAATATAGGGAATGTCGAAATTTACTTTTACATCAAGTTCAAGATTTTCATTTACGCGATTCAAAATAGTGTAGAGCGTAGTTTGATCCTGGCGCACATGGCGCTGGATACTCTTCACCACTGCCGCCGTTTTTTCACCCGCGGTATCGGAATTGGGTACCATCACCACTATGGCTTTGGTATAGCGAAACAAGGGCTCAAGATAAACATCAATAAAATGGTCGATATCCCCTTTCACCGTCGCATGCATAACAATATTGGCATACTGGTTTAATATTTTCGTCATTAACAATGAAGACTCGGCTTCTTCCGGCACTTCGCCTAGATCAAAGTCATTCCAAATATCAAAACCATTTATATGCTTGTGCACCCGCTCACTTTCATCATAGCCAAATGCCGCACTCATGTGCGAGTTGGCCGGATACTCCATATACACTGTTTTTTTGTCGATGCTGTTTTTCGCCAGGCTGCTGGCAAAATAACTCCCTATATTGGTAGCGCCACAGCCTTCATCCAAACTTACCAAAAGAATAAATTTGGGCATATAGCGCTCAAGGGCGATGTTGAGGTCGGTCAGCTCAGTATTTTTTTGTTTAATTTCATTAATCAGGTTTCTATTCTGCTGGAAGGTTTCACTGATTTTTGCAAACCACGGCAACCAGGCAGCAGGCACGCGCCGATTAGGTGCCTTGTCGCCTACACCTTGTTTAGAAATATGCCGGACCAAAGACGCCGCAGGGTAGATAAATTCGCGGAACGTAATTTTTTTAATGAAGTAGAGCAAAATGCCTAAGGAGGTTAACAACACCACAAACACAGTCCCGATTGACGAAAATATACGGCTTAAAAAAGACTGGTTCTTTTCAATATACAGAAGCTTCCAGGGCGCATTTTTTAGTTGGATGCAAACCATTTGGTAGCCTTGGTTAAGCTGTACTAATTGCAGATCAGCGCAGGTTGGTGCAACCGCATCGAGATTAACCCCGGCGGGTATTGCGTCTTTAAAAACCGACGTTTCAGTCAGTGGTAGCCTGGTATGAGCGAGCAATTGCCCTCCGGCATTGATAATGGATAACTCACCCAACTCAGGACGAAAAGCTTTGACATAATTACCCAGCTCTTCCAGGGTGAAATCAATCGCGACAGTCCCCAGAAATTCATCGCGGTTATAAACAGGCTTGGCCGCAGTTACCATAACCCCCTTGCCCGCCTCATCCAAATACACGGAAGTCCAAAAAATAGTTTTATCCGGGTTCGCTGCAGGAATACCGAGTGTATAGAATTCTTTTTTATAAAGTTTATCGGTGAATTTAAATTCTGTGGAGGGTATCCAGGGGTAGATATTGATAAATCTATTTTTTGAGGTGTAATACACCCAGGCGGCATTGGGCACACTTTTCAAGGTGGATTTGAAATCGCTATTCAGATTGAAAGCCATTTCAATTTCGTTTTTTATCGTCGGTGATAATGCAGCCAGGTGACCTTCACCGGTCAAGTTACCTGCATCCACTACTGAATAAGGTGCTGGAATATTGTCCAGCCCATATTCGTTCGTCCCTACATCGGCAAGTCCATTAAAATAAATGCTCGCGGTGGTGCGGGGATTGAGAAAAAAATCTTCCGCATTATTTTGCATTAAGTCCAGTAGAACCGTAACACGCACGATCAGGTTATCAATCGCAATCGCTTCGGTTTTAAATTGTTCAATCAACTGCGTATTTTTATTTTTTGCTTCACTGATTGCCTGGATGCTAATGAGCAAGGCTGAAACCAGTAATACTGCCAGAAAGGTGTACAGCATGATTTTGTTGTAACGGGCCGTAAATTGACGCGCCTCGAACTTTTCCATATTCATCTAACCTATTATTGTATTGAGCTTGTATTGATATTGTATGGGGGCTGCGTCCGCACTGCAGGCGTAATTCTTTATCTGTGGGGGGCTGTTTGTGCGGTGCAATTTAGCATGAATCCTTATTACTCGCGATTACACGCGCGGAATTTTTAAAGGCAGTAAAAAGGTAGCGGAGACGGCACCATATTGGTGCTAATGATGAAAATAGTTACGTAGATCCGAAAAGTTTATTGTTCACCGGCGAAAATGACACTGACATTCAAGCCTCCCAATTCTGCCGATTCGGTCAAGGACAACTCTGCCCCATGCCACTGGGCAATGCGCTCCACAATCGCCAAACCCAAACCGTGACCGCGCCCCTGGTGATGGCTGCCCTCGCTGCGATAAAAAGGCTTGAGCACTTTTTCGCGCTCGGCAGGGGGAATGCCGGAGCCGTTGTCTGCGACTTGCAATTGCAACAGGCCATCCACCAGCAGCACACTGAGCTGCACGCGCCCACGGCCATAGCGCAGCGCATTTTGTACCAGGTTGTGCACCAACATGGCGAGATATTCAGGCTCACCTCGTGTATAAGCACTCTGCGCTGATACGGCGATAAATAACTCCACCTGCGCGCGATAAAAATCCTCGCACAATTGCGTCACAAATTGTGCGAGCAGGATTGGCTGCGCGGTAAAGCTAATAGTCGCCTGCTCCAGACGCGCATAATTCAGCAATGCTTCCACCAGGGACTCCATCGCTACCAGATCGCGATTTAAATGCGCGAGATTTTGTTGCTGTTCAAGCGTTAACTCGGCCTCCTCCAACACATCAAGACCAAAACGCAAACGCGCAAGGGGTGTGCGCAAATCATGCGACAGGCCGCGCGATAATAATTTATTGTCAGCGACCAACTGCTCAATGCGCTGCGCCATACGATTAAAATCTTGCTCGATAGTTTGGATATAAGAATGTTTGTCGGCGGCGATGCGCACCTGCAAATCGCCCGCACCAAAGGCCTGCGCCGATTTGCGCAAGAGCGCCAGACGGCGCAATAAGGGGTACAACCAGATCAACACCATTGCAATAACACCGCCGTAAAACAGCAGCGTCAACAACCAGCGCAGTGCATTGTTGTTTTCCTGATGCAATTCATCCGGCAGTGCGAACGACAAAACCTGCTGTTGATTATTGAGATAAAAATGCAACGTAAGCTGATCGCCCGTTTCCAGCAGCAGTGGCTCGCCAGTTTCAAATTGTTTTTTTACATCGTCCGGCAGCGGAAAATCGCTGTACGCAGTGAGCTGCGGCTGCAAATGCGAAGCGGTCAACCATTGATTAGTCTGCACACCGGTATCAATCAGCTGCGCTAATTCGCGCCCCAGATTTTTGTAGGCACTGAGTTCGGGATCTTCCACGTCCGCAAATTGCGCGCTGTACCAGCGATCAATACCCCAGCCGAGGCCTACCACCGCGGTGAGCACCACTAACAACAACGACAGGGTTAAACGCTGCACAATTATTCCCAGGCCTCGGGCGAAAATAAATATCCCTTCGCCCAAATGGTTTTGATACGAAAGGGTTGCTCGGTGTTATCGAATAATTTTTTGCGCAGGCGCGAAACGCGGATGTCGATAGAGCGATCAAAACCATCGTATTCAATGCCGCGCAATTGTGTCACCAAGGCCTCGCGACGAATCACTTGCCCAGCCCGGCTTGCCAACAACCAGAGCACATCAAATTCATTGGCAGTGACCGGAATCAATTCGTTGCGATAAAAAACACTTTTGGCATCGCGCAGGATTTTTAGTTGCCCAAACTGTAACAGACCTTCCTGTGCCAAAGCGTCTACCGGTTCGACAGCTTCGCGCCGCAGCAAGGCTTTAATACGTGCGAGCAAAACGCGCGGGCGCACCGGCTTGGTTAAATAATCATTAGCGCCCAATTCCAAACCGAGAATTTCATCCGTTTCTTCACCGCACGCAGTGAGCATTAAAATAGGCCCGGAATAAAACGCGCGCAATTCGCGGCAGAGATCAAAACCATTTTTGTAGGGCAGCATCACATCCAGAATGATTAATTCCGGCGGCTGTTGTTTAACACTGGCGAGCACCTGGTCACCGCGGTCAATATGTTGTAACTGGTAATTATGGCCACGCAAATACTGCAGTATCCATTCAGCTAACGAGGCGTCATCTTCCACTAATAAAATGCTGGCTTGGGCTTCTGTATTCATAATTAAAAAAGTCGCCAATGGGTTTTGCGGCGGGTATTGGCTTTGTAAACCCAAGCCACCTCCACCAGTGTTTCTGCCACCAAGGTCTTAGTTTGCGCGTTGACTAGCTGCAGTTTAACTGAAGTGTCGCTGGCAAATGCGTAGCTATATTGCCCCGAGGATACGGATTGCCAGCAATGGAGTGGCTGTTCTGCGTGTTGTTGATAGAGGCAGTATTCACTCGCTTGATCAACCTGCCAAGACAACACTACATCCTGATAGCAAACCTGCCCCTGGTGCAAGGCGACGCAGCGGTTGGGTTTGGATTGCAGTTGCGCTTTTTGCGCAGGCGCAGGGTCAGCAGCCCATAGTCGGTTAGACAGCAATAACAAAATCATCAGGCACACACGAAAACAAAAACGCAGTGCAGGTGGGCGTGGGCGAATTGCACAATTATCCATTTGCAACTCCGTCACTAAAACACGTAGCTGATCGCAGTGGCGATCATTTCACTACGATCATCCAGAATCAGCGGGCTGTCATTGGCATTTCTGTCCAGATCAATGCGCCGGATAAAACCGCGAAACACCCACTTTTCGCTGAGCGGATAAGTTGCGCCCAATTCGGTCACATATGACATGCCCGCGGGCGCATTGTATTCAGGATATTTTTCCGATGCCTCGCTCGCATCGATGGAATAATAA
This sequence comes from Cellvibrio fibrivorans, assembly GCF_031457055.1. NCBI lineage: Bacteria > Pseudomonadati > Pseudomonadota > Gammaproteobacteria > Cellvibrionales > Cellvibrionaceae > Cellvibrio > Cellvibrio fibrivorans. The sequence continues at coordinate 203,764 of NZ_JAVDVX010000004.1, forward strand.
TAATCGGCAATTTCGCGCGAGCGATAGGTCGCGCCGACAATGCCGTGAAAATTCCAGTTGCGATACTGCCAGTGACGCGCAAGCTTTAACGAGTACAGCTCGCCGTAATGGGTGCGGCTAATATCAGTAAGCGCATGCAACTGCACAATATAATTATCGAGATAAACCGTCGCGCGCGGGCCTGACATAAAATCACTGCGCCGGGTTTTTAAGCCGCGATAATCGTTACTTTCATCCGCGCTCATTTCATCGTGTTCAGCGAGCGCGACCCAATCCAGCGCGCAATTGCCTTCATTATTATAGGCGTTGCTACCATTGAAAAAATTGTAGCCCATAGTGAATTGTTCGAGGCTTTGCGAAAACAATTCCATAAACCAACCGTTGTATTGGTAGCGCGCATTGATATCTAAAAAAATCTCGGTGTGCACTTCACCTTTTTTATTGCCTTCCGGCAACCCCACTATGGGGCTGGTATAAGTGTTAAGGCCAGCCCCCACCTCAACATAACCACCGTTGCCAGAGTCAGGACCAGATGCACCTTTGCGCACATCGCTGGAGAGATCGCCCGCAACACAAGTAATCGCATGGCTTGCAATCACCGCCACACTGCCGATAACAAATCTGCGCAACCTGATCCACATAACTATTTAACAACCTGTACTCAAAAAGATTAAAAACAGAATTTAAAACATAGAATCTAAAACGTGAGCGACATGCCCACTGCCGGAATAATCCCCATGCCCACTTCATCTTCCAACTTAACGTCCTGTGGCGATTGGGTGCGTTTGTAATCCAGGTTGCGGTCAGTGACATTGCGGCGATTAAGGGCGTTGAGGATATCAATATTGTAAGTACCTGAGTAACCCCAAAGTGTCATTTCGCGCTTAAAACGCAGATCCAGACGCGCATAAACCGGTAAGTTTTCTGAATAGGGTTCGCCGTATACCGGCAGTATGCGATTCTCAAACCAGGGATTGGGCTGAATGCCAATGATCGGGGTAATTGCACGGCCAGATTGCGCCGTCAAACGTGTGCCGACTGTCCATAATTCGTTCATTTGGTAATTCATTACCCAGTTCACCACCAATGGTGTATCCAGATAATAGTCGCGTTCGATTCCGGTGAGTTTATTAGTGCGCGTACTGCGCGAGGCGCTAATTGCCAGCCAACCGTACCAGCGATCGGTTAAACCTTTGTTGATAAATAAATCCACGCCGTAAGCTTCACCCTCAATATTGTTGGTGTAAAACGGCTGGGTGTTATCGTTGGTATCGCTGGCAAGCGGTAACTCATCCATGGTTTTGTAATAGGTTGTCACCGACCAACTCCACTCATTGGCCAACTCCTGTTTAATGCCGAGCGTATAGTGATTGGATGTTGGCGACTGCAATTCAGTATTGCCAATTTGCGGAAATGTTTTATCAATGTCCGGCAGGCGATTGTAACTGCCCGCCGATGAGCTGAGCGTCCAGTTGTCGATAAATTCCCATGCAATTGCCACGCGGGGATGGGTAAAGGTCTCTTCAGTAAAATCGTTATAGTGAGTTTGCACGCCCAGATCCAAGGCCAAGGCATCGGTAATAGCCCAGTGGTCATTGATATAGGCAGAATGCTCTTTGATCGTTACCGCGTCTTCAGCGACAATTAATTCGCCGCGCCGCAATTCGCAATCAGGATCAAACTCGGTACACACATAATTGATAAAACGCGCATCGTAACTGTATTCGGTACTGTGGGTTTCTGCACCAACAGAAATACTATGAGATTTTCCCGCGAGAAAATCGTAGTTTGCCAAGGCGTAAACATCCTCAGCTATCATATTAAAAAAATATTTTTCCCCACCCCAAAAGGTATCGTCATTTTTTTGGTAGTGGCCGATTTGTACATCCAACTCACTACTGCCACTGGCCGCAAACTGCCAGCGCAGACTTTGGTTGTTAAAGGTGTTTTTAATTTTTGCGTCGCCGGCAAAATCAGGCTCTTCCAACACCTCGGTCGAAAATTCGGTGAATTCAGCGGCGGCCAGGTCACTCGCACCATTCGCACTCAGCGTCAACTTGTGATCGTCACCTAAACGGTATTGGTATTTGAATTGATAGTCGGTGTCTTCGGGTGCGTCCTGCACCTTAATGCCTTCCTCTTCTTCCAACTCATCGCCATCAAAAAAATACTGCAGCAAACTGCTGCGGCCCGACAAATAAAACGCCGAGTTTTCACTCAGTTCACCTTCAACAAACACACCTGCACGCAACAGGGAAAGATCAACTTTTGTGTAAATATCTGCGGCTTTTGGATCGCGCAATTTGATATCAAAAATCCCGCCGATCGCATTGCTATAGCGCGGGCCAAAACCGGCCGAAAATAATTCGAAATCCTGAATGATATTTTCATTGAAGATTGACGTAGAAAACGCATGGAAGACATAAGCAGCGGGCGCGCCATCCACCAGATAGCGGTTGTCGCTCGGCGATGAACCGCGCACGGCCGGCGCACCGCCCCCATCACCCTCACTGATCACCCCCGGCAAACTGAATACCGCCATCAGCGGGTCGCCGAGGGAGCCGGGCACATCGATAATTTTTTGTGCATTTTCGGTAATCACCGAGTAATCGCTTTTGCGTCCCTGCACGATCATTTCTTCAACATCAGTGTCAGCGCGCGCGGGCGCAGTATCACTTGCTGCAACAGGCAGGGCGACAAGGGAACAGATCAAGACATAGAGGGTGTTGGGCGAGAAGCGCATGACAGTTTCCTTTTTAACGTATAGCAGCGGCTATTATTGATGGAGAATGAGCGCGCATAGCCTAACGCCGGGTGACAAGCTTGGGTGTAACAGAGCGCATGCGTCTGTATCAGTCTGTAACAAGAACTAAAACGCATATGGAGTTATTGCAAAAGCGCCATTGGTTGTGAAAACGAATTATCAAAACGATCTAAAGAAGCGGCCACTCGAATTCAGGTAGCACCTATACTCTGTAAATAATAGGGAAGGACAACAATGAAATTTCTAAAGCCAGCAAGCCCTTTGGCACCCCATAAAAGCGTACAGATCAAACCCTGGAAAGTCGCGATTATCGATGACGAGCAACAGGTGCATGCAGTGACGCAAATGGTGCTGAAAAATACCCAGGTTGATGAGCAACCGCTAGAGTTCCTCAATGCCTATAGTGCAGAGGAAGGTCTACGCCTGTTTCAGGATCACCCCGATATTGCGCTGGCTTTTATCGATGTAATTATGGAAACCGATAACGCCGGGCTGGAATTAATCCATCAAATTCGTAACGACCTGCAGAACCATGCCACGCGTATTGTGTTGCGCACCGGCCAGCCGGGCACGGCACCTGAAGAGACGGTGATCCGCACCTACGACATCAACGATTACAAAAGCAAAACCGAATTAACCGATACCAAATTAAAAACCTGTGTCTATTCCTCCATTCGCTCCTACCGCGACATAGTGACTATTGAAGCCAGTAAACGCGGCATGCAAAAAGTGATCGCCGCATCGGATTCTGTATTGCGCAGCCAAACGCTGTATCAATTTGGTAACGCCATTCTCAGCCACACAGTGCAACTGCTCGGCATCAAAACTGCAGAAATGTATTTGGTCAGCCAGCACGTGGATTTATTTGGTGATGCCGAATTAATTTTACTTGCTGCTACTGGCGATGAAGTCAAACTCAACACCCAATGGGATACCGATATACTACCCGCCGATGTTAAACAGGCCATTATCGATACGCTGGAGAGCCAGCAACCAACTGTGACAGAAGACGTATTTATTGGTTACTACCACACCGATGAAAATACCCGCAGCGTGCTCTACACCCGCTTTCGCGAAGAACACAATGCCGTGCAAGATGAAATACTGAAACTATTTGCCGCCAATATCACCCTGATTTTCCAAAACCTGCACAGCCGCGAACACATCCAGGAAACCCAAAAAGAATTGCTGCTGGTACTGGGTGATGCCATTGAACAGCGTTCAAAGGAAACCGGCTCCCATGTGCGGCGCGTTGCACTCATGTGTGAACTCATGGCGTTGAAGCTGGGGCAAAGCAGTGAATATGCGGAGATGCTGCGCCATGCATCGCCACTGCACGACATTGGTAAAATTGGCATACCCGAAACTATTTTGCACAAACCGGGTAAATTGAATGACACTGAGTGGGAGGTGATGAAAACCCACGCGCAAATTGGTTACGAATTACTAAAAGATTCCACCCGCACTATCGCCAAAATGGGAGCGCGTATTGCGTTGAGCCACCACGAACACTGGGATGGCAATGGCTATCCCTCCGGGTTAAAAGGTGCAGACATTCCATTGGAGGGGCGTATAGTCGCCATTATCGATGTGATTGATGCACTTGGATCGGAGCGTGCTTATAAAAAGCCCTGGCAAGAAAATGCCATCATCCAATATGTGAGCGAACGCAGCGGCAAACAATTTGATCCGGCACTGGTTGAAGCTGCGCTATCACTGTTTGACAACTTCCGCGATATTCGCCACCACTTTCCCGATCACCCCCAGCATTGATACAGCCGTTCACTATGGAAAATACGCTCTACGATATTTTGCTCGATGTATCCAAATCATCAATGATTGACGAAGGCGATTTGCAAACTGCAGGCCTATTGATCCTTTCGGCTGCAACACAGGGTTTGCAAATCAGCCGCGCAGGCATCTGGTTGCTCTCGGAAGACAAACAAGCTATTTGCGGCAAAATGTTGATTGATGGCGACGACTGTAAACTGGATACGGATTTATGCCTCGCCCGCAAGGATTTCCCACGCTACTTCAATAGTCTGGACAGTGAGCGCGCCGTGGTTGCCCACGACGCCCAGCACGATGAAAACACCAATGAATTTCGCACGAGTTATTTAATCCCATTCGGGATTACCTCCATGCTCGATGCGCCGATTCGCCACAGAGGTGAAATGCTCGGCATTATCTGCTGCGAACATCAAGGTGAAATGCGTACGTGGAGCAATGAAGAGATCGCCTTCGCCAGTGCCTTGGCCGACACCTATGGCCGCGCAATTAGCGCCGCCCAGCGCAATGATTACGAGCGGCAATTAAAAGAGATTAACGAACAGCTCGAACAAAAAATTAACGACCGCACCAATGTCCTGCAAGATGCACTGCGCAATTTAAACCACACCCAGGCAAAACTGATCGAGAGCGAAAAACTCGCCTCGCTCGGCCGTTTGGTCTCTGGCCTCGCCCATGAAATTAACACTCCGCTCGGTATTGCTGTCACTTCATCGAGCCATTGCGCCAGTGAATTAAAACGCGTGCAAAAACTTTACAAAGATGAAGCGCTCAATGAAGAAGAATTCGCCCAATTTTTAGCAGGGTTAGAAGATGGGTTAGGCTTAATTAATACCAACCTCACCCGCGCCGCAACGCTAGTGCAGAATTTTAAATTATCTGGCTCCATCCACACCGCCAACGAAGAAGAACAATTTGAACTGCGCAGCTGTATCGACCTCACCTTAAAAAGCCTGCAACCCCTGCTGAAAAAAAACCACATCAATTGCGTGCTCTTGCCAGGCGCAGATATAACGCTCAACAGCTACCCCGGCGCCATTGCCCAAATTGTCACCAACCTGATCACCAACTCCATCCACCACGCCTTCCATCACACCGCCGACAAACAAATTCGCATTGAACTTAACCAAACACCTGAACAGATCACAATTCAATACCGCGACAATGGCTGCGGCATCGCCGATGATATTCGCCCCAAAATTTTCGAACCCTTTTTCACCACCGCGCGCCGCACTGGCGGCTCGGGCTTGGGTTTGTCGATTGTTTATAATTTATTGACGCAGAAATTGGGTGGGGACATTGTGATAGATGCGGACCAGAGCCAAGGGGCGGGGTTTAGTATTGGGATTCCCTGCCGCGCCTGATGGCCGCACTTGTGAATCAGTATTAGATTTCCAATAAAAAGGCAGGAAAAAAGCCCGGCAAATTTAGATATCAAAGGAATTTTTATAGAGGCCGGATCATTTCTTCATAAAATTTGATAACCGATTCAGGAACACTGTTATCAAATTCGCCGAGTCCTAATTCATTTCTTTCACGTTGAATGTCAGCATATATTTTTTTTGCATTAGATTGAATTATACTTTTATCATGCTGGGTTAAGTCATGGGAATATCGCGTTAAAAGACTTTGACCTCGCACAATATTGCCCCACCAATCACCTCTCAATTGAGCAGCATCGTAATAAGATAGGGCATCAATAATCATCTGCTTTCTACTTTCAGCACTCATGCTATCCAAATCATCAGCTTCACTAATTGCCCCCATTCGGATGAGAGCTTCTGTGGAACCCCAAACCGACGCTTTATATAACGTGCTTTTAAAATCTTTAATATTTTTCGATCTATCAGCAAGCGTGTGCAATGCCCTTAAATCACCTGCATCACCGAGCTGATTTAAAGTAGCATCATCATATGTTGCATAGTCATTTAATTTTTCATCCCCCATGAAACTAAAGTTACCACGTTGCGCAAACCAGTTTTTAATTTCTGCTGCATCTGCTGCAGATCCCATTGGGTTCCATTTCTCCTGCTCGTTACGCTTAAACGAATTTACATTTTGCACTTCGCTCGATCGAGCCTGATCCGACGACGACCCACTAGGAATAGGCATTTTTTTTACGTCATGGCCTTCGTCGCCCTTAAAGAAAGACTTATAACTATTTACAAATAGTGCCGCAAAAAAAACAACCGGGATGAGCACCATAACAATAGGAATTTTTTTCAGAATCACCTTGCTCATGTTTCATACTCTCATCAAAAGGAGGCGCAATAAAAAATTGTACTTTGAAAATTTAATTCACATCTTGGCAATTTTTAGCGAGCGCATGCCGATATTCATTACCGCTTAACTTACAACTACTACGTGCATACATCATCGCACCCTCAGCGGTTGCCCGGCAATCTGATGGCGACACCCCCATAGATACTGAAACAGTCGCTCGATCTTTTATATTAAAGCTAAAATCATATACACCTGAGGAACACGCAGTTGATAACACCATACTGTATCTGCCAATAGCAGCATTTTCACATCGTTCTACAGCCAACGTAATTTCAGCAGGAAACTCCTTACAAAACTTCACATGCGCCTCTCGCTCAATTTCTTCTACAGTTTTGATTGGTGGGGCTGGTGGTGCTGGCACGGGTGGAGCTGGTGGCGGTGGCGGTGGCGTCGCATCAGGCACCCAATTACATTGCTGTGTTGGTTTACACACTCGCTCCCAATAGTATGTCCTATCAATCATGGCGCAAGATTCACCCATCTTACAAACCCAAGCAGCATTGACAGGCATCACCGTGAGAACAATTGATAAGGGGAGCAAGCACAAAGCGCCTCTTATTAGAAAAAAGACATACTGTCTGTACTTTGGATAAGGCCTAAATTTAACTTCCATTTTCACACTCCATTTGTGTATGTAATCGTTTACCTAACCTAGGCGCAGGCATCCTACCCCCCCCCATTCCATATGGTCAACATGCCTATTTGCTTAATTTATCCTGCTTTTGAAATGCATCACCGAATGGTAATTCAGCGCCGATGTCCTACATAAAAATGGCCACTTGCCACTAGACAGATCAGATACTTGCCCAGTGATGAGCTATGTGGATATAGCACAACAGGGTTGATCGATACGCTAGTTTCACTGGAACACTGCCCCCTATCCGCCTACAATTCCCACCTTTGCCGTTACTTGGTCAACTGCGACCTGAGAGCCATGAGTTCATCGCTGATTCCCGAACGCCCGCTGCTGATTTCCCCTTCCCTCGCCGCCACTATCGGGCTGGAGGAGGCGTGTATGTTGTCGATTTTGGGCGATATGGCGACCTATTTACCGCTTGTAGCGTCCAACGGGCGCGAGTGGCTGGATTTGGATGAAACCTGGGTCAGCCGCGCTATGCCGTTTTGGACGGATTACGATGTGCAGCGAATCAGCCGCAACCTCAAGGATAAGGGCATCATTGTGCTGGCGTCCGCACCCTATGTAGAAAGCCGCCGCCTGACGCTGGCGTTTGATGAAGTAGGCCGAGGCAGCAGCGATGCAGTGGTTGCGACACCCGCGATCAATACCGGTGCTAATTTGATCGCACCCTACTGGCAGCCGGATCAGGAATTGCTGCGGCAGATCGCCCAGCACAATATCCCGGCGGAATTTGTCCGTCAGCAGGTGCCGGAGTTTGTGACTTACTGGCGCGAGCGCGGCGAGACCAGTCACTCATGGGGTGCAAAGTTTTTAAAAGATGTGCTGCACAAATGGCGCAGCCATGAAACACAAATCGCCCGTCAAAAGCGCGAAGAGAGCGAGCGACAAGTGCGCGAACGCGATACGGAATTTTTAAATCGCGATTTGGAAACAGCAATGCACAGCCAGTGGCGGCCGAGCAAAGACGCGCTTGAAGTACTGGTGAAACACGCCAACATCAGCCTCGCGTTTGTGGAGGATTCCATCCCGGAATTTGTGGTCTATTGGCAAGAGCGCGGCGACGTTGGCCGCACCTGGAACAGCAAATTTATCCAGCACGTTAAACGCCAGTGGATGCGCTACAACTCGGCACTGGAGCACGACACCGAACCCAAACGCATTCCCGACAATTGGCAGCCGGGCAAAGATGTTTACGATGTACTCAAGCTCGCCAATATCGATTTAAAATTTGCGCAACAGCAAGTGACCGAATTCGTTTTATTCTGGCGCGATAGCAACCAGGTTTATGCAAGCTGGAATACCAAATTTTTGCAGCATGTGAAATATCACTGGGCCAAACAACACGCATTAACAACCGTCAATTCGCAGCAGGTTAATCATGCAGGACAGCAACTCCCTCATTCAACAGGTCGCACAAGAGATAGCAGCCTCGCAGAACAACTCAACGACCGCAGCTGGGCAAGCTGATTCAACGCAATCACAACGCGAGCAGCCTGCGCCGGGCGAAGGCCATATCGATGCGATCAATCAGGTGTTTGCGTTGTTTCGCATCAACTATCACAACCAGTATTACGCGGCATTTAAAGATAATGAACTGCTCAATCAGGCGCGCCGCCTCTGGTTGAATTCACTCGCGCAATTTGCGCCGGAAACAATTTTGCGCGGTGCGCGCAAAGTGATTGAAGAGTCAGAGTATTTACCCACGTTGCACCGTATGATTCGCGCCTGCCAAGGCGAACCAGGCAAATTCGGTTTGGTCGATGCACATCAAGCTTATGTAGAAGCCTGCCGCGCACCCAGCCCTAAAGCGGCCTATGCATGGAGCCACCCGGCGGTGTATCACGCTGGCTGTGCGAGTGATTGGTATTTTTTAACCACCAACGCCGAAAAAGTCGCCTTCCCGATTTTTGAGCGACACTATTTAAAACTGTGTGAGCAGGTAATGAATGGCGCTACCTTGCCAGCACCGAATGTACCAGCACTGCCTGAGACAATTGAAAGACCGCTCAGCAAAGAAGAAAACGCAAAACGTATGGAAGAGTTGCGCAAACAACTCGATTTGTAACTCACCCGCTATTTTATTGTTAATTTTTGGATAACCCGTTTTATGAACAAGAACGCTTCGCAGTGGCTACTGGGCTTTTTACTGGTCGCCTTTCCACTCGCCACTTTGGTCTTGGTACTCGCGCTGGCGAGCATCCCTGCACAACAGCTTTTTATGGATCAGGATGAACTCACCAGCAGCACCCTGCTACCCGACTTCGCCGCGATCGAACAAACACCCGAGCGCAAAGCGCAATTCCTGGACATGCTGCGCCCGATGATCGCGGAAAAAAATGCAAAATTATTAAAATCCCGTGAACGTTTATTAAAAATAAAAGCCGAATGGGATGCGTCGCAAACTATCTCCGGGGTGAATAAACGCAACCTCGAAAAACTGCGTGAGAAATTTCACGTGACTTATGAAACCTACCCGGATGACGCCAAAGCCGTGGAGATTTTATTGCTGCGTGTGGATGTCATTCCACCGGCAATGGTGATGGCGCAGGCGGCGGTAGAATCCGGCTGGGGCACCTCACGCTTTGCTGAAGAGGCGCACAATTTGTTTGGCCACTGGTGCTACAAGCCCGGCTGCGGCATAGTCCCCAGCAAGCGCCCCGCTGGCGCCAAACACGAAGTTAAGAAATTTAACAATGTGGAAGAGTCGATTACGGCATACTTCAACAATATCAACACCCATAACGCCTATCGCCCCTGGCGGCAGCTGCGCGCGCAGTTACGCGATGCACCGCAACAATTTACCGGCAGTGCGATGGTGGCCGAATTGGGTAAGTACTCCGGGCGCGGCAGTGCCTATATTCATGAATTGCGCACCGTTATTCGCAGTAACAATCTGGAATAATGCGCAGCCAAACCGCTAATAATCACTACAACATCACACAGCAAGGAATACTTATGTGTAAACGATTGGCACTAGTTATCAGCGCAATAAGCGGCCTCGCCAGCTTGGGCGCGCAGGCCGATGTCCCAGTGGCATTTCACCTGTCGGGGCAAGGGGTTTATACCCAAGTCAAAGCATCGAGCGAAAAACTTTCGCCCTCATTGTTCCAGCTTAAAGCGGATGTCGAATTTACCGATGGATTGCTCGATGGTATCGGCTTACAAGGCATGGTCGCGGCACCCATGAGTGATGACAAGGCCAATGAGTTAACACTGGAAATCGCTCAGCAGAGCGGGATCTATCTCACGCTGACCAACCCTGATACACAGCCAGAAGATTTGAAAGTGAGTATTTTGCTCGGTTATGCATCGACCGAGATCGAAACTTACTTGCCGGCTTTAGGAGAAAGCGGGCGTAACAAAGATACCTTTTCTGACTTCAGTTATGGCATCTCCTTGCAGGATCAGGTCATAGAAGGCAAACCTTTCTACTGGACGCTCGATTACCTGCGCTACTACAACGATGACAATTTACGTGTTGATGGCCTCGGCCTGGGAGTTACCTATGCGTTCTAAAGGAATACATTTTTCACTCGCTCTGTTAGTAAGCATGGGCGCATTCAGCTTAAGCGGTTGCGGCGGCGGTGATGGCGACAGCGCACGTGTTGCGCAAACGGTCGATGCGAGTAAAAACGGCGTAACTGAAATAAAAATCACCGAAAACCTCGGCTATGTTCATTTCAAAAGTTTTTATCAATTTGAACTGATTGGTGTGGATAAAGATGGGAAAGAAATCAATCTAACCAAAAAAGCCACCTGGAAAATAACGGATTCCGACGTAGAAAATATCGGCAAGATTAAAGACGGCTATTTTACTGCCGCCGGAGTTAAAGGTAATTTCACATTAGTTGCCGAGTATGCAGGCCTGAAAGCTACACCTAAAGACATTACCGTATCCGATGCAAATCTTACAAGTGTAGCCATAGAGACCACGTCCAATGTAGTTAATGAATGCCAGAATCTTACGCTTGTAGCAAAGGCAACGTTTGACGAAACATTGGTTCTGCCCTATGCAATTACTTGGAAAGTTGTCAGCGGTGCCAATCTAGGGAGTTTCAAAGACGCCACCAAAGGAATACTAAGCACTATTAACAGCGGCACAATTACATTGGTTGCCACTGGCATTGACAACAACAACAAAGAAATACCATCACCCCAGTTCAACGTTACTGTCGACGACGGATTAGCGACAATCGTAGTCGCAACGACTCCTGCAGTGACTGAACTCCGCGATGGGGAAACTGCAACCGTTAAGGTCAGTGGTATTTACACAGATCCGGCAAACCCAATAGATATCACTGATAACTCCACGATTACTGCATCTCCTAGCGATCTACTGCTAATCGAGGGCACCAAAATTACTGCGCGAAATGGCATCGCCAACGGTAAAATTGTTACGCTTAAAGGTACTTGCGGAGGTGAAGAGGGCACAAAGAATTTGACCATTTCGGAACGCAGACTTAAATCTGTTGAAATTGAAAATGAAAATGGTGGCACTTCAAATTTATCTTTGTCGGAAGGTAGCAAATTGAATCTGAATCTTACTGCTACTTATATTGATAACTCCACCAAAGATGATTACACGAATAACGTTGTATGGAAGATTGATGACCGCAACAACAACATTACTGACGATAGTAAAGTTACTATATCTTCGTCAGGTGAACTCAGTGTAAACACCGACCTTAACCTTACTGCTGCCGCAATTATTTATGTAATTGCCGAAGTGCGCGATGGAAGCGGCAATGTCATTCTCAACCCTAGTGGCGAGAGGGTCGAAGACGAAATTAACATCACTATTAATCCCAACTAAAAAATAAGGGCGACTTTAAAGTCGCCCTTATTTTTTCCTCAAACTTACCGCTCTACCCACTGTTGACAACTCCTGCACCGCCCTCTATAAACACTCAACAAATCATCAATACGGTATTCTTCGTAAAAAATGTTGAATTCGGCGATTAATTTAAGCACCTATAAAACAACAATTTCATGTGCAAAATTTAATTGCAAAAAATTGAATGCGAGGGGAAAAAATAATCTCCTAAACTCACACCAACAATAATAAATAGAAATATTTTTTCAGTTTTAAAACCTGCATCACACTTATAACAAGATCGGCCCATCAACCAACATTTAGCTATTTTTTTCGATCACATGCCAATTCTGGTAGGGATTCGTCGTGCCAAAAAAATGGCTTACTTTATTGCAGTTCAACAAGGAGCTTAATTGTGAATTTAAAAAGTTTATCGCTCTTATCAGCAGCGGGAATATTGATGACATACACCGTCAATGTAAACGCGCAGTGCGAAGTCAAATACTCTATCAACTCTAACTGGGGCAATGGTGCAACACTCAGCGTAGATATCGTCAATTACGGCGCCCCAAAAACCACCTGGGAACTGGCGTGGAATTTTTCCAATGTAGAGAAAATTTCCCAACTATGGAATGGCGCCTACACCCAGACTGGGCAATCGGTGCGCGTTAAAAATGCAGCATGGAATGGCAACATTAACACCAATCAATCAATTAACTTTGGTTTTAATCTATCCTTTCCCGGCGGCACTACTCTAACCAAACCGACTGAGTTTTTGCTGAATGGTGTTAAATGCCTTGGAAAAACCAGTTCTAGCGCATCCAGCAATAAAAGCGCTAGCAGTATGAGCTCATCCAGTAGTATGAAATCATCAAGCTCAGTCATTTCCTCCAGCAGCCTGAAATCGTCCAGCTCAGTAATCTCTTCCAGCAGTATAAAATCTTCAAGCTCCGTTATTTTTTCTAGCAGCCGGAAGTCTTCCAGTTCTATATCGTCATCCAGTAGCAGTGTGCGATCTTCCAGCAGTATTTCTTCCAGCTCGTCATCCGTTCCGCCGCTGGCAAATTGCACGAACGAAATTACCTACGGGCCGCGTCTGCTGCGCGTGTTAACCCGCGCTGAGTACAGCAATAGTGTGCGCGACCTCACCGGTGTAAACATCGCAACCGATTTACCTGGCAGCCTGGATTTTTTGTTGGCCAACACTTACGTCAACGGATTTGAAAACAACACACAGGAAATCATCAGTAAAGCTGTGCAACGAAATTTTGTGAGCCTGGCCAATCGAATTTCCAGCCGGGCCGCGGCGACCAACTTTTCGGGATTCCTGAATTGCTCCGGATTAACGGCGCAACAATGTGCTGACATATTTACACAAGAAAAGCTTACGAACATTTTCCGTCGCCCTGCTACCACGATAGAAATTCAGGAATACCGCTCCCTGTTTTCTGATGCCACTACCACTGAGCAGATTACTCAGGCTTTGCAATTGGCTTTAAGTACCGCGTTGTCCTCTCCGCAATTTTTGTATCGTCAAGAAACCGGGATAGCGGTGAGCGATATTCGTGCTGGCAATACCGGCGCAACCTTACCCACGCAAACAATTGACAACGATAGCTATGTGCTTACGCCCTACGAATTGGCCTCGTTCCTCGCATTCACATTTACTGGGAGTACACCCGATGCAGAGTTACTCAGCGCAGCAAAAAATGACGGATTGACAACAGATGCGGCGATTGAAGCAGAAGTTAATCGTTTACTCAGCAAAACCAGCGCGCGCGCGCATTTTGGCAGGTTCGCGAGCCAGTGGCTGGAGGCGGGCGCAACCAATAACAACCTGTTCCCGGTGACGGTTAGCGGTTTCAATGCCAAAGTTGATGAATCCATGCGTATGGAAATGCAGGAGTATTTCAATCATATTGCGTTAGATGGAGCGGGACCATTTAGTAAATTATTGGCGAATAATTACGGCATAGTTAACGAAACCCTGGTGAATTTTTATGGCTTGGGTAGTGTCATCGTTAATCAGGACAAGTTCGCTAAAATCAATTTCCCCAGCAACATCCGCCAGGGTGGCCTGTTAACCAGCGGCGCTTTTATTGCTAGCAAAAGTTCTATGACAGAACCTTCGTCACACGTTCTTGCGCTAGCAATCCGCAACCGCTTGCTGTGCCAGAATGCCTACAGCTACAACTTACAAGATACGCCAGAGTGGCGAGACAATCCTTTCTTACAAGTGGGTTATGCCTATCAAAATCTGGATGCGGGCAGCCGCCGACGCACACACAACATGTATGACGTCCCCATTAATTCCGCAGGCGTCTTTACCGGAATTACCAGCCCTACCGATGGAGCCAGTATTGCGTTTGCGAATGCCGAAGACCTTGCACAAAAAATCTCTACTCTGGATGCAGTTCGCTACTGCTTTGTCGAACACAACTTCCGCGCTGCGTTCGGCACGGGGACACAATATTTTGATCCAACCAAAGCAGGAGCAACAAGGTTATCAACTGCCGAACAATCTGATTATGCCTGTGAAAAAGATCGTCTGGACTACGCGCTAACCAGCAACGGCAATAACGTTCGCGCGCTGCTGAAACGTTTAGGAAGCTTGCACGCCGTGCGCCATCGCAAAGATCGCAGCCAATAATTTTCACACATTCACTTTGTGACTTAAGGAAGGTTTGAATCATGAAAACCCAAGAAAAAAATTTTCACAACAAACGTCGCCAGCTGTTAAAAATGATGGCTTCTGCACCACTTATCAATACCGGCTTGATAACCGCAGGCGTTGGATTCGCCAATGCCGCTCGAGCGGCGACATCCGTTAAAAATGTTATTTTTGTTTTTATACCGGGTGGTGCCCCACGCGGTGCTACGAGCGTCTCACCCGATGCAGCATTCAATTTAAAACCCGCTTCAGCACCGCTCGAACCGGTAAAAAATGAGTGCGTGTTTTTCGGTGCTGATATGAACGGTCATGGCCACGGCCTTGCTCAAACGGCACTTGGCGGTTTAACCAGAGCGCCAAAAACGATCGACCTGGCATTAGGGGATGTACTCGGTGGCAGCACCCCCTTTAAATCCATTCAATTAGGCGTGCTATCGCGCGATACCTCTGTGTCCGCCATCAACAGCTGGACACGAACACCGGTAATTACCGATCCAGCGCGCGCATTTGAAATCTTGCGCACCGGGTCGTCGCTTTACGGTACCGGGTTTGATCAGCAACAGAAACAACTCAGTATTAACTTGAGGGCAGTGCAACAGCTACAACAGCAGTTAAGTAATTTTGCAAGCACGCGCTTGCAGGCAAATCAGGATGCAATAGCAGAATTGCAGGCAGAACTTTCGCCCGGCGGTTTTGGGCCTGACTGCGACTTGCAACAGCAAAGTTGGCCAACAGGAAGTATAAATCCTAACGACGGTCAGCAATTCACCCGCCTGTGGGAGTTACAAACAAACAACGCTGTTACGGCGATAAAATGTGGATTGACGCACGTAGTTACTATGTTGATGGGTAATGATGAGGAAGACTTTGTTGCTACCGGCTTTAATTATTCTTACGCGCAGGCGGCAAATGGCTTTCCGGGTTCGGCTGAATACACGGCTTATCGCGCCTATTTAAGCCAAAGACTCACCCATTTAATCCAACAACTACAAACCAACACGGATATCAACGGAGCCCCCTTATTAGACTCCACATTGGTAGTGCAAGTGACCAATATGGCCGACACCAGTGATAACACCGGCATCAACGCGCCGTTTATGTTCGCCGGTGGTGGCAGTTCTATTCGTAAGGGGCAAGTCCTGAGAGCAGCTGAACATACGCAAATTATGGACACGGTTGCGCTCGCTGTAGGGGCTTATGGAATTATTGCGCCCTATAGCTCCCAAGGTCCAATCCCCGGGGTTGTGGTCTGATTGACAGTGGGATGATAAAAAACGGAACCTGATAGGTTCCGTTTTTTTTGCAGACAAACGATTTTAAACAGATAGAGAGATGCACAATATTAATTAATCGCTGTAGCTCCACTCGCCATTTTTATCGGTTGCCAACCATTGCTGGGTATACCAAAAAAATCGCCCTTTTTCGCCCGCATAGGCAGTGCAGTTGTAGCGAGTGCGCCCGGATTTGAGCGGCTGCTTCACTTGCACCCAGAGTTTATTGTCAATAATTTCAGTGGTGATTGCTCCCTGTCCGGTGGCGAAGCAATTTATTTTTTTCAGCAAGCCAGGATCTTCTAACTCCAACACCAACCAGGGTTTAGCACCCGCTTTTACAATCAGATTTTCTTGCGGTGTTTTTTTATCGCTATAAAAATTCACTGTTTTTGTCGGCATCGAACGCGTGTTGACTTTCATAATGAAATCATCGAGCTCGGTAAAACTGCCGCCAAAAGGAAAACGTGGTACAGATTGTAAATCCCCTTTTTCATAGAGCGCACCCGACTGTTGTCCAAAAGCGATATAACCCAGCTCTTTGGCAATCTGTTGTACATCTACATCATATTCACCAAAAGGATAAGCTAGTATGTTAGGAGCCCTACCAATTTCCTGTTCAATTTTCTGTTGCGCGCTGGAAATTTCCTCAGCGATACGTGTACGCCATTGCTTTAGCGTTTCATTTTTTTCGCGGCGCGGCAAATGACTGTGCCGGGTGGTGTGATTAGCAATAGTGACGCCGTGTTTTGACATCTCACGCAGCTGATCCCAAGTGACAAATACTTTACCGGTACCAACCGAATCGGTATTCACAAAAAAAGTGAACGGCCAGCCACGTTTTTTTAAGCGGGGGAACGCAGAGTCATACACTGACACATAAGAATCATCAAAACTGATCGCGACAGTTTTATCGGGAAGGCTTTCGCCCTTGCGCAATTTTTCAGTGAGTTCCGGCAGCGGCACAATCTTGAAATCATTTTTTTCCAGATAATCCATCTGCGCCTCAAAATGTGCGGGGCTGATACTGGTTGATTTGGGTGTAGTATCGCTGACGTGGTGGTACAAAATCACGACTGCAGCCTGACTACTATGTGCAAGCAGCAATGCAGGCAATAACAGGATTAAATAAAAAATAATCTTCATAAAAGAAAAATAACCCCGTGTACGTAACTTGCGATAAAGTTGAAATAATTATAATGCAAAGCCATAGTTAAAATTCAAATTCAATTCCACCACGCAAACTGGTTTCCGGTGTGTCTGCATCCAGGCCAAACAGCAACCCCAACTCCCAGCGCATTTGTTTACGACCAGAAAATTTTACTGTGCCCAGCAAGGCGGGGCCTGCGGCCCAATCCTGATCATCCAGATAAAACTCCAGCGCGGGTTCAAACGCAATGCTGTAGCGGTAGCGCAGCTGGCCACGCAGGGCAGTTTCAAACTCATCTTCAATATCGCTGCCATATTCGTATTCGGCTATCGCGTTGGCGGTTGCCACCCAACGGCTTGCCAATTCTTTTTCCCACAAAATTCCTGCTGCAAATTCATGGCTGTTGATATCCCTGGCGGTACCGGCTTCCAATAATAAGCCCCAGTCTGCCCAGTACTCGCCCTGTTCGGTGATTTGCCATTTCACTTCTGCTTCATAGCCGCGAATTTGTTCTCCTTCATGGGTGAGGGATTCGGTCAACAAATACACCTCCGTAAATAGCTTATCGTTCCACGCATAGCCCATTCCTGCGCGATTTAATAAAACCTCGTCACCGCCAAGGTCGCGCAAGACAAAACCATATTCCAATTCGCGTTCATTCTGCTCTACATAGGGGTGATATACACGGTTCATCTCCGCATGAACCTGAGTCGCTCCAAATGCGGTTAATAAGAGAGCACTACTGATAACATATTTATTCATGTGCATTGCCCCGCAAACGCCATGCATGCCAAATAGAAGCAAATAAAATAGGTGTGATTGTTAACAGATAAAAAATTCCCTGAATCGGTGTAGGGCGGGAATCGTAACCCACCAATGCATAAAGTAACTCGCCCAACCAAGAGTGTTCATTGACTAAAAATGAGCTGTCCCACAGTGGAGCATCAGAGTCAAGTAAGCCAATTTGCATTAATTGCTTTGCGACTTGCATTGACAAACCACCTGCCAGCAAAGTGATAACAGTGATAAAAATAGGTAAAAAATAGTTCCTGCTTAAAAAGGCAAATACATAGTAGATAATAGCGCCCAAACTCATACCTATGCCTGCACCCACGGCAGCTCCGATAAGTGCAGACGACATGGCTTCGGCTTTATGATCGAAAGCAGAAAGGTAAATCCAAATCTCGGCGCCTTCGCGCATCAGCGAAAAGCTAAAGATGATAATAAACAACAGGTAGAGCAATCTGTGCTGATTGGGAGCGACATTACGGGAAGGCGAGATGTTTTTCGCCGGAGCAAATGCAAGCGGTAAAATCAGCATACCAAGCAGGATCACACTAATTATCACAGCGCAATAAAGCGCAGCATTTAATAGTTCTTGCCCGGCACCATCTATCGCGTCAGCAATGCCATAGGCGTAATGCGCGAGCAGCCATGAGCCTGCAACACCGACAAGTAACGCAAAAAAGCTCCAGCGGTAACTCAGTTGCAATTTATTGCTGAGCGCTAAAAGCAAACTGAGAATCAGCGCCGCCTCAAGCACTTCGCGCAATATCAGCAAAACGGCATCGAGCATATTAGTTCTCCACCCGAATAATGCCCTGAGCTGTTTTTGGATTAAATTCCCCAAAAAAAGGATAGTCGCCCGGCACTAATGGGCCAACAAAGATAATGGCTTTGGCACCGCCCATAATGACCTTTTCGCGGTTGAGTTCATAACTTTCAAATTCTTCCGGCGTGGCATCGCGATTAATGACAATCAATTTCACTTTGGTATTCGCCGGAATAATCAGCTGGGACGGAAAAAATAAATGGTCGCGTATTTCAATCGTAAAGGTCGGCACTTCTGCGCGAACAATAGCGCAGAAAATTAGACACATGAATGCTATGCAGTTAATTATTGGTTTCATTGGTCGCGGCCTTGTGATCAAGTGATTTATTATGATTCGCTTTTTTTGCATCGGCATCTGTTACAGCGCTGGCAACAAAGGTTACCATCACCAGCAAACCTTGACCGTAGCGCGACTGCGTTAAGGCAATATGGGCAGCATGTAGATCGACAACCTGGCGCACAATGGATAAGCCTAACCCACAACCAGGTGTTTTTGAGTTGTGGCGATCACCACCCAAGCGATAAAAGCGATCAAACACCCGCTCGCGTTCGCCATCGGGAATGCCCGGTCCATTATCCATTACCTCCAGCACTACATCCCGACCACGCAACCAGGTATTGATAGCAATTCGTCCCCCATCGGGGGTATATTTAATCGCATTGCCCAATAAATTATTCAACAGGCTGGCCAATGCAGCGCGGTCACCGGAAACCCAACATTCATCGCCATTGAATTCTATATGATGGTGTTTTAATTCCAGCGTATCACTCTGCTCAACAATCGCCTGTTTTGCCAATTGGGTTAAATTAACCGCTTCAAAGGTTCCCATAAAATGATCAGGGGCGGTGCGGTTGAGCAATAAAATTTGCTCAACCAAATAACTCATCCTCTCGATTCCCTGCTTTAACTTTATTACCGATGCTGGCTCCGGTTGCAATTCATGAAGTAAGTTTTCACAGTGGATTTTTAACGCGGCTATAGGTGTGCGTAACTCGTGCGCTGCATCGCCCGAGAAACGTTTCTCGCGCGCAAAGGAAGCATCGAGGCGGCGCAATAAATCATTGGCCGATTGTGCCAGCTGCACAAGTTCTGCGGGCATATCCTGCTGGTCGAGCGAGCGCAAATCCGTTGCTTCGCGCTGACGTAGTTCGCGCGCTAAATTTGTCACGGGTTTTAATCCGACGCCGAGTACCCACCAGATAATCAGGCCAATAATTGGAATAGCCAACACCATAGGGTAAACGGCCTGTAAAATCATCGACTCTGCCAATCGGTAACGCTGGTCGGCGCGCTCCGCGACAATAAACCAACTTTTTTGATCTGCGCTGGGTGCTACCAATACATGCCAGCGATAGTGATGAAAATTAACAAAACGAAAACCTTCCACCAAAGGCACTACTACTTGCTCAGGCATGGCGGCTGATCGCGCCAACAATTTTCCATCCTGAGTGACCCATTGAAATTCCAATGAAGCTTCTGCGTCTGAGGTGCGTGCAGGAAAGAGTAAAACATCCGCACGCGCGCTAGTTTGTTCGCGCCATTGCGGAAAGGTGTAATTTAATAAATCCACTTGCTGCAGCATTCGTTGGTTAAACAAACGTTCAGCTTCATCCATACTGCCTAAATAACCGCGCAACGCCGCTGCAAAATTAGCGAGTGTGACTATCGCTAATAACACTATGACTAAAAATCCACGAATGGATTTCATTGGCGCGGCACCATATAGCCAATACCGCGTAGGGTACGAATAAAATTAGGGGGTAATTTTTTGCGCAAATTGTGGATGTGAACTTCAATTGCATTGCTGGCAACTTCATCGCCCCAGGAATACAACTTTGCCTCCAGTCCTTCGCGGGTTTGGATAACTCCGGCATGTTCAACCAGCGCTTTTAACAACATATATTCGCGTCGTGATAGCACGAGCGCAGCGCCATCTAACAAGACTTCATGATGTGCCGTATTTAAACTCAGCGGGCCAATATTAATTAGTGATGATGACGAGTTACCCAGACGGCGCTCCAAAACACGCAAGCGTGCAAGTAATTCATCCAGTTCAAAAGGTTTGGTGAGATAGTCATCGGCACCGGAATCCAGACCAATGACTTTGGCGTTTGTGCTATCGCGCGCGGTGAGGATGAGCACTTGTGTGGGCAATTTTTTTTGCCGCACGACTTTTAAAACTTCGATGCCATCTATATCGGGCAAACCGAGGTCGAGCAACATAATATCCGGCGGCTCTGCCACCACCTGCGTACAGGCTGCTTTGCCGGTGGACAACCAATTCACTGCAAAACCTGCTCGCGATAAAGCACTGACTATACCTTCCGCGAGCAGTTCATCATCTTCGACTAACAATATTTGCATTGATTTATTAATCCATCATAAATGTTTTTTCGCTTTGGCCATGGCTGCGGCAATTTCACCTTTGCGCCCCGCATCAGCAGATTCACGCCCCGGGCGAGGTGCGGCCTTAAGTGCTTTTTCAAACGCGGCAATTGCCTTCTTATAATCTTTCTGTTCCAACAGATAATCGCCGTAAAAGTAATTGGAGTCTATGCCATCAGGATTATAGCTCAAGCCTTTTAACAATAATTCTTTGGCTTTTTTATGGTCGCCAAAACCCACTGGCCAACCCGGAACTTGATAATAGAGCGAGCCGAGGCTGGTATAGGCCGAGCCATTCATCGCCGCAGGGTCCATTTTAATTGCTTGCTCCAGTAATTTTTTTGCTTGCTTAACCTGATCTAACGCACCCAAACCACCTTTAGCGCCAGCATAAGTCGAGCGGATAATCGCCTCCCAGATCAAATAGGGCGCACGGGTATTGGCAGCGCGCAACTGTTCCGCTTCCACAACCAGACTGGCAAATGCTTTTTCCTGCTCGGCTTCCGGGGTTTGATATTTAATTTCCGCCCAGCGCGTTTGCAATTTCTGGATATCGGCAGCCTCTTCGGCATAACCAGTTAATGCGAGACAAGAGAGTGCCGCGAGTGCAATGAATTTCAGTGTGGTGACTTTCAGTAAAGTGATTGTTTTAAAGAAAGTTCTCATCGTTGAATTTTTCATGGTGGTACCTTCAGGATAAATGAATGGAAATGTTATTGTCTGCGGTTGCAGAAGCCGATACAGGTTGTGCATGGCGGCGGATAATGGGTAATTGGCTGCGCAAGGCGTTATCGATAACGCGCGGAAATAGACTATTAATGCGCAAAAAAAGTCGCTCGGGCCAACCGATGTTGCGGTCATGCATGCGTTTGGCCGACAACATGAATTCCACCTGCGCAGCGACTACTTCCGGCTCATCCATTGCTGTTCCCAATTCGCGATTCATTGCATAAACCGCATCGCTATTGAGATTGGTGTTTGTGGCGCGTGGTGCCAGATGTGCAACTTGAATTTGACTGTCGCTTAATTCGCGCCGCAGTGCTTCGCTAAAGCCGCGCAGTGCAAATTTACTTGCGCAGTAAGCGCTAAACCCGGGGTAACCCAAACCGCCGAAACTGGAACCAATATTAACGATGCGCCCGGAATCTTTATTTAAAAAAGGCAGCGCCAACTGGGTTAACAAAATAGTTGCGGTAACGTTGGTATTGATTAACTGTTCAATGGCTTCCGGATCGTTATCTTCCAGCAGACCAAATAAATTGACTCCTGCACAATTAATTAACGCATCCAAGGGTTCTTGAAGCGCGAGCAACGCGGTGCGGATGGTGTCGCGCCCGCTGCGGCTGGTAATATCGGCTTGCAGTACAAAGCCTTCATTTACCAGTACATGTAATTCACGCGCAAGTGCATTCAGCTGCTGTGTTGATCGGCCTACCAAAATCAGGCGCGCGCCCTGAGCTGCCAGTCGCCGTGCAATTGCTTGCCCTATGCCGCCGCTGGCACCAGTCAATAAAATGAGCTTACCTTTGAGTTTCATTGTGTGCTCCTCTGTACGAGTGGCGTTTTCATCATGCTGCTTGTGCAATGGTTTGCTGCTCAATCGACCGGAAAATATTGCCGTAGAGAGTGAAAAACATTTTTGCAGCATGAACTATATCCTCCTGATCTTTTTGCTCAGTCAGGCCGTTCATTAATTTCTCAAAAAACACCATGTGCTCCAAATCCAGGCTGCCGTGTGAACGCAAATAGGAGAAAGCTTTGTTCGGCAAACCTAAATGCTTCTGGATAATATCGGCTGCCTGACTTGCCAAATTAATGCTGGTACCTTCAAGCACAAACACCATGCCAAAAAAGGCCATAGGGTTGTTGCGCATTACGGTGTCGTAAGCGTAAGCGACCATCAATTCCGTCGCTGCATTGGGGCGGCCATTGCGCACGGCTTCTTTGTCTGCATCACAGGCAGCGATATCATTTAAGATCCACTCCTGATGACCCAACTCTTCTTCAATATATTCCGCAATGGCTTCGCGATAATGTTCTTTTTCTGATGGCAAACGGCTACCTACTGCCATCAATAACGGAACTGTATGTTTTACATGGTGATAAGCCTGGGTTAGAAATTCGCGGTATTCATCCAGGCTAAATTGGCCAAGGCCAATGCAACGTTGAATAATCGGAGCGCTTAACAAATAATTGCGCTCAGCTTGTGTTTCGTTTTGCAAGCGTTCAAAAAATGTCATAAACAACTCCTGAGGGTTGTTGTGAAGAGGATGGCTGAGTAGTGGTGTCGGAATAAATTGCCGCAATCGCATTCAGGTACTGGCCAAGAATGGCTGCACGGCGCAAACGGCCATTGTCGGTAAGCAATTGGTTGGCTGGTGTAAAGGGGTCAGCGGCGACAATAAATTTTTGCACGCGCGCGTAATCCGGCAAGTGTTGATTAATGCGGCGGATATCTTGCGCAATTTGCTCAGCAATAATTTCTACGGAGGCGGGCACGATTATCGCGCTGCAAAAAGGTTGTGAATCACCAATCACCATTACCTGTGCGATTGACCTGCACAGCGACAATTCCGCTTCGATCCATTCGGGAGAGATATTGCGCCCGAAACTGCTGATCAACAGATTTTTTTGGCGTCCGGTGATAAAAACAAATCCTTCGCCATCGATGTAGCCCAAGTCCCCTGTGTCCAGCCATTCGTCTCGCGTCTGCGCAGCTTGACCGAGATAGCCGTTAAACACATTGCCACGCACTTTAATTACACCATTATCAATTTTTATATCGACATGATTCAGCGCTTTACCCACGCTGCCAATCTTGTCTGCAACGGGCGAATTCAAACTCACCACCGACGCGCATTCTGACAAACCATAACCTTCATACACAGGGATTTTCACTGCGCGCGCTTGTTCAATTAGTACTACCGGTGTGCGCGCACCGCCTACTGCAATAAACCACAGCGATGCAGGTAAACCAAAACCCTGTGCACTCGCGGCAACAAAACCCTGCAAAATTTGCGGCAACACAATCAGACTATTTGGCTGGTATTGATGCAGCGTTTGTAAAAGAGTTGGCAAGGATAATTGCGAGCTGCCGGTCAAACCCAGTGCAGCACCGGGCAAGACGACAACGCGTTTGCCGAGATAAAGTGGAACATAAACGCCTGCGACATTTTCCAGCAATGTACTTAAGGGTAATAAATTTAGATGGGTGTTTAGGTCGCTGGTGTTTATTCCGGAGTAGATTCTTTCAGCCAGAGCCAGCGTGACGTTTTCCAGTGCGGAGGTGGATAAACACACACCCTTGGGCGTTCCCGTTGTGCCTGAAGTAAAAGTGATTTTGGCAACCGACGTAATTGCCGCCGTGGTATCAGTTACATTTAGTTGATCGAGATAAATTGACGCAAGCGGTGAATTTTTTCGTTCGCTGATGTCGGTTATTTGCTCTATATCGCCACACACTAACAGGCAAGGTAATTGCGCTTGTGCAATCACATGTTGCAATTGTGTGCGAGAAAAAAAGCGTGGCAGCGGCACTAAGGTTATGCCGGCTTTCCAAGCAGCGAGGTCGGCAACAACCCACTCGATGGAATTCTCGCCCCATAAACCGGCGCGACCAATATTCTGTGTGCTCAACCAGGTTGCCAACTCATCAATCTGCGCAGCGAGTTGTGCATAAGTGAGCTGTGTTGTCTGGCCCGTTAGCGCAATTTTTTCTGGTGTGCTACTAGCGTGCTGGTAAATAGCGGCAAGAATTTTATTCATCATTCAGCTCCGTAGAATGTGCAGTGTCCAGCGCTGTTAATTGGTTGGCCGCACGCAGTTGCGCACAGATTTTTTCAATCGGACGGCTGATAGCAGCAACGGTTGCGCGATACATTGGGTTTTTGCGTGCGGCGGCCATCGCCGGGCGGTTATCACCAAACATGACTTGTGGATTGTTGGTGTAATAGCTGCCCCAGCTGGCGCCACCATCGGGCAATCTCGCGGGGTCAGCTTCGGCCAGCACGATGGGTGAATAACGCAAGCGTGCGAGCAGCGCTTTGACTTCGCGAGTGCCCGTAAACATCACATAGTTATAACCCAGGCGCTCCATCACTTCACCAATCACTATAAACAGTAATAAGCTGCTGCCTTTCCAGGTGGACACTAAATTGCCGACTTCAATAATTTGATCGCGTGCGACTTGCATGCTGAGTTTTTCGCTAATTACCTGTTCAACCGGCGCATTCAAATATTGTTCAGCAAACACCTTGCCGTTACCGGCGGGCGCCAAGCCCACGGCCGCTGAATATTCACCGCCGCAGCGCAGGCTGATAAGGTTGGGCAGAAAATGAGTAACCTCGGCGTGATGCACGCCGGCAAAGCGGTCGTGAATATAAGCTTCAACCACTGCACGTTCAGGTGAGCTGGGAGTATGCAACCCAAAACGGGGAATGCGGATCTGCGGCAGGCGCGGCATATGCCAGCTAGCTATGGAGGCTTCAGGTAGGGTAGCGGACAGATCTTTCATACTGCATCCTCGGATTTGGGATTTCTTAGGATGTAGATTAGGGAAAGAAACTTAAGGGAAAATTAAGCCAGGGAAATTACGCCAGAAAAGAAAAATAATTGCCTGAAGCCAATCAAGCTGTTAACAATACGCAGCCGTTAACCAGTCTTAATAATAACGAAAGCAAGGAGAACATCATGGGCGATAGATTTACCGAAATAACTCACACATCCTGGTTTAGCCGAATTGGATCATCAATTAAAGGGTTGCTGTTCGGCATCCTGTTTATTGTTATTGGTGTATGCCTGCTGTTCTGGAATGAAGGGCGTGCAGTCAAAACTCACAAAGCACTGGTGGAGTCGCAGGGTCTGGTTGTTTCCATTAATGCGCAGGAGGCAGCGCCGCAGATGAATGGCAAGTTGGTGCATCTAACCGGTGAAGCCACTAGCACACAAACACTCAGCGACAATCTCTTGCCTGTGAGTGTGCAAGCATTGAAATTGCAGCGAAAAGTGGAAACCTATCAGTGGGAAGAAACATCGCACAGCGAAGAGAAAAAAAATATGGGTGGCGATACGGAAACCATCACCACTTATAGCTATGAAAAAGTGTGGTCCGAAAAATACATCGACTCATCCGCTTTTAAAAAACCTACCGGCCACCAAAACCCGGAAAAATGGCGTTACCAATCTGAGCTTTGGACAGCTGATCAGATTAGTATTGGCCAATACCAATTATCGGAAACCCATAAAAATAAGATCAATAATTTTCAAACCCTGGTAATCCCACGCAACATTGAATTACCAAAAGGTGTGGCGCAAAACAGCGATGGCTTTTATTACGGGAAGGATGAGCGGCAACCCAAGATTGGCGACCAACAAATCTCATTTAGTTATATTCCCGCACAAACCTATAGTGTGATCGGCGATCTCGTGGGGACAACGCTCACGGAACATATCGCTAGTAATGGACGTTCAATTGCCTTATTGCAAGCGGGCATGCATACCGCAGATGCCATGTTTGAAAAAGCCAAAAGCGACAATGCAACTTTGACCTGGATGATTAGATTGGCAGGCAGCCTATTGCTGATAATTGCATTCAATATGATTTTCAAACCCTTATCGGTACTGGCAGATATTGCTACGCTATTTGGCAATATCGTTGCGATAGGCACAGGCATTGTCAGTTTTTTATTGGGAATTATTTCGGCGTTAACTACGATCAGTATTGCGTGGATTTTTTATCGCCCGCTCGTGGGGCTCGTGCTTTTAGTTGTTGCAGCCGGATTGGTTTATTTGCTGAAACACAAATCAAATCAAGTAGCGAAACAATCACTGCGTCAACACTCCATCGACGAACCCATACGCGCTGCGGGAAATTGATATAACAATAGCGGCAACGCTTAGGATTATAAGCGCCAAAAAAATCCCGCATTTATTTCCATAAATGCGGGATTTTTCTAACTGAACATCATCCATTCAGTTTTCTACGTGCACAGATTAGAACGTGAACTGCAAACTCACACTGGCATAGTCAACATCCATATCAATATCATCCGGCTGCAGAACGTTGATTTCATCACGTGAGATTTCGAAATTAAAACGCTCATACTCAACACGCAAATCCAAATGTTCGGCTAGACGAAACTTGGTGCCGACCCCCCAGAATGTCTCATCACCATCTGAATCGCTACTGGTAATGAATTCGGATGTATCGATATTCGTGTCTGCATCCCACCACATTTGCCCGCCTTTCGCATAGATTGAAAAGCTTTGCGAAATCGGCAACTCAAGAATCAAATCTAGCGTTTTACCTTTGATATCAATATCAAACGCTTCATTACCGGATTCGTCAAAATCGATGTAGGCTGCTTCAATACCAATAAATTCGTTTATTTTAAAAACGGCGAAGGCTTTTTTCGCCGCTTCCTCTTCATCAAAATCGCCATCTTTCAACTTGGTCAAACCGTAACCGCCACCAATGGAAAACTCGGGACTATATTGCCAGCCATTGCCTGACGCCCTGTCTTCTTGCGCAACAGCAGCGGTTGACAATGCACTGACACATAAAATGGCTAATAAATTTTTGTTCATAGTGATAACTCCATTAATTTAAAAGACGTCATCACAATATAAAAAACTATTTTTTTCGTCTGTACGTTAACGCACTCAAAAAAAAGCCCGCATGTTGCGGGCTTTAATCGAACCATTGCGCGAGCAAATATTACATAGTGTAAATACCTTGGCTGCGCAAATAATCTTCATAGTTACCGTGGAAATCGATCAAGCCTGTCGGTTGCATATCAATAATTCTGGTGGCCAGTGACGAAACAAATTCGCGGTCATGGCTGACGAAAATCAACGTGCCGGGATAATTTTCCAGCGCGAGGTTTAAGGCCTCAATCGATTCCATATCCAAGTGGTTGGTGGGTTCATCCATCAACAATACGTTGGGGTTTATCAGGCTGAGTTTGCCAAACAACATGCGGCCTTTTTCACCGCCGGATAATACTTTTACATTTTTCTTTACTTCATCGTTGGAAAAAAGCATGCGACCCAAGGCACTGCGCACTAATTGCTCGTCGCCTTTGGTCCACTGTTTCATCCAATCAAACACAATTGCATTATCGGCAAAATCAGCAGCATGATCTTGCGCGAAATAACCTATTTCCGCCTGCTCCGCCCATTTCACTGTGCCCGCGTCAGGTTGTAAGTCGCCATACAAACAGCGCAGTAATGTGGTTTTACCGGCGCCGTTCGGGCCGATAATCGCGATACGCTCACCCGCTTCTACCTGCATATTTAAATCAGTGAATAGTGGACGGTCGTAACCCTTGCTGACACCATCCAGGGTTACCGCTTGACGGTGCAATTTTTTGTTTTGGGTGAAGCGAATGTAGGGGCTGACGCGGCTCGATGGCTTGATGTCATCCAACTGGATTTTATCAATTTGTTTTGCGCGCGAGGTGGCCTGCTTGGCTTTGGAGGCGTTAGCAGAGAAGCGGCTTACGAACGTTTGTAGCTCGGCAATTTGCGCTTTCTTTTTCGCATTTTCGTTTAATAATTTTTCGCGCGCCTGCTCAGACGCCATCATATAGTCGTCGTAGTTGCCCGGATAAACGCGCAGCTCGCCGTAATCCAGGTCCGCCATGTGGGTGCACACGGAATTCAAAAAGTGGCGGTCATGCGAGATGATAATGATGGTGCTGTTGCGCTGGGTGAGCATGCCTTCCAACCAGCGAATGGTGTTGATATCGAGGTTGTTGGTTGGTTCGTCGAGTAGCAACACATCGGGATCAGCAAACAATGCTTGCGCCAATAACACACGCAATTTCCAACCTGGAGCAACGGCGCTCATCGGGCCAAAATGTTGTTCGATAGGAATATCCAAGCCGAGTAATAATTCGCCCGCACGGGATTCAGCGGTATAACCATCCATCTCCGCAAACGCCACTTCCAATTCGGCGACGCGCATGCCGTCGTCTTCGCTCATATCCGGCAAGGCATAAATGCGGTCGCGCTCAGCCTTCACCGCCCAGAGTTCGGTATGGCCCATGATCACGGTATCGACTACGGAAAACTCTTCGTAGGCGAATTGATCCTGCTTCAATTTACCCAAACGAACGTTGGGTTCGAGCATCACCTGGCCGGCAGAGGGTTCGAGATCGCCACCGAGGATTTTCATAAAGGTGGATTTACCGCAGCCGTTAGCGCCGATCAAACCATAGCGGTTGCTGTTGTTGAATTTGACCGAAACGTTTTCAAAAAGCGGTTTTGCACCAAATTGCATGGTGATGTTGGCGGTGGAGATCACGGGTATTTTCTCTGCGACTGTGCGACTAAAAAGGGATAGATTAAAGAGCAATAAGGATAAGTGGGTAAAAAAGGCGCGCATTTTAGCCTAATTACATCAGCTTAAGGGATTTTTGTGACGGATAAAAAATGCCCGCACGCGGCGGGCATTATGTACAACGGGTTTACCAGTAAAGATTAAGGCAGCTTGAAGACCACTTTCACGCTGGCATCAACTGCACTGGCGTCCACATACCCGATCATATTGGGGTTAGCAGCAACCAGTGCTTTTACTGCGGCATCGTCACCCGCGTCTTTGGGTGGCGTACCCTTGCCGGTGAAGACTAACTGCGACCAGTACGCTTTGTACTGGCTAGCGTTTTTCTTGCATACAGCTTCATTGAATTTATCGCGCGCCGCCGAGCCTTCATTTTGATTCACCGGCACAGCTTGGCCACCCGAGGGGAAGCTTTTGCTTTTGCCAAGGAACAAGCGTGATACATCATCTTCAGTTAGGGAATCAAAACCTGCTGATGGGTGCACAATAACGGCGACTTCGGCAAAGCAGAAGCTGGATAAGCTAAGTACAAGGCTGGCTGCCAATGATTTGAATACAGTTTTCATAGTAGCAACTCTCCTTAAAACACGGCTTGTAAGGCAACAGACAACACTTTCTGCTCGCCTCTTACATCATCAACATCATCGAGCTGCAACTTGAGCGCAGTACCTGAGGCAACATCCCAGCGGGTACCAAGACTGATAACGTCACGCTCAACATTGCGCGCAGCGGCGATGGCATCGAGAGTGCCAATCAACTGTGCTGTTTGGGCACTGGCGGGTATACCAGCCGAAAGCGCGGCAATTTCATCATCCGCTTTGGAGCCAGTCACATGGAACAGGAAATCCCCAAAGCGCAGGCCAACCATTACGTAGTCGCGCACGTTTTTAGCCAACATGGTTTCCTTGACTTCAAACTCTACGTGCTCTGCTGCCGCAACAAACATACCCGTGTCGATATTGAGACCTATCTGTGCAAAGGTGCCCTGATCGTCATCGATAGTGATGCGGGGTGCCAGATAGGCGAAATTTGTATCAGCCTCCAGTTGCGCTACAAAACCATCCAATGTCGGGCTAAATACGTCCACGGTCAGATCAGACTGGTGATAAGCGGCACGGAAGTTCCACCAATCTTTGCCAAAAGTAACAGCAACACCCATTTGGTTGCGCAGGCTGGCGTTGCCCTGGGTACCATCTTCAAAACTGAAATCGGAATCAAAGCTGCCGAAATAGGCCTGGAAGCTGGTATCGAAACTCCCCAGGGCTGCCGTCAGGTAATAGTCGATGCCATCAACACTATTAAACGGCAAGTAGTACACCTCGTTGGGTGCACTAATCCAGGGATAGGAATAGCCCACATCCAGGAAGTCTGAATACATGTACAACGGGGTGCGCAGACGGCCAGCGCGCACCTTGCCGTTGTCAGATGCCTGCCAGGTGAGGTAAGCCCATTCGGCATCCACCTGGTAGTCATTTTCACTGCGTGCGAGCAACTGGGCAGTTGCGGTAATTCGCTCACTCACCTTGCCGGTCACCTGCAAACCCAACAGGTTGCGATCAAAGGTTAAATCCTCTTCGCTATAACCATCGTAGCTAACGCTGGTTTCATCATCGACCATGCCACCACCAACCGACAAAAAGCCGGAGATGCCCACATCGGACGCTTGCGCAAGAGGCGCAAACATCACGCTCGCCATGGCAAGCGCGATGCCATGTTTTTTGTGTATTTTGTTAATTAAACTCATCAATAACCTCTCCTAAAGTTAGCCACAATTTTCCACAACACATTTCAAACAACATCAATCAGCCAATCGAAAATAAACCGCTTTCAGGATTCGCTTATGAATTTTTATGCGATGGTTTTTTATCGAACCTTCACTTCACTCTCACTGCTTTATAGTTGCACGCATTTCATCGAGCATTTTTTTTGCTTTGGCATTACCTTGGGCGACCGCTTTTTGTAGCCAGTCTTCTGCTACAGCGGAGTCTTTTTTTGCGCCTTTGCCAGTGAAATACATGTAACCAACAATTAATTGGGCCTCGTCATAACCCTGGTTAGCCGCCTTTAGATACCACTCGAATGCCGCTGAAATATTTTTATCAACACCCATGCCCTGGTCATACATGTAACCCAACATGTATTGCGCGTTGCGATTGCCCGTTTGGGCGACTTCATTAAACAGGGAAAAAGAGAGGGGATAATTCTGCGCTAATATCTGGCCATTCAGATAAAAATACGCAAGGGTGTATTTAGCATCGAGGTGACCTGCATCCGCTGCTTTGCGATACCATCCTAACGCGGCATCAATGTCCTGTTGAACACCATCACCTTTGTACAAAATATTGGCGAGTTCATATTGCGCATCGAGATTGCCATTAGCGGCGGCAGCCTTAAACCATTCAACAGCTTTGGTGATGTCTTTTTCGTGCAGCTTGCCCTGGTAGTACACGAGAGCCAATTCATATTGCGCTGCGAATGAGCCCTGTTCAGCCGCTTTGCTCAACCACTCGATGGCAGCGTCTGTATCCTGCTCAACGCCTTCACCCGCAAGGTACATCTTGCCAATCTGGTAACTCGAATCGATGTAGCCCTGGCTGGCAGATTTTTTAAACCAGGCCATTGCCCGACCGGCATCCTTGGGCATCCCCAAACCGTCCTTTTGCATAAGCCCCAGATAGTATCTCGCCTCCGCATTTCCCACCGATGCCAACTGGCGGAACTCTGCCAGCGCGATATCGTATTTTTGTTTCTTAAACGCTTTAATACCGTCAGTTAAGGTGGCGGAGGCTGCCATGCTAAATACACAACCAACGAAGATCAGAAACCATTTCATGTTCAAACATCCAGAGTGCTGTAGTGGTTTTATAGGGTGCAACTGCGTGCAACCTCTTATCCAAGGTACAAATAGTTTCCACGCAAACTCAGCCACAGCGAGGTTCATAGCGCGGCGATGAGGGCATGGAGGATTGAAGTTATTATTAAAATGGGGAAAAGCGCAGGCGTTAACTATTTGACCGACTTAGATATAGTCTTGTCGCATATATCATATTTTCATATGCAATCTAAATTGTCGCACAACTGGTTCTCGCATGCATATTTCAGTGCCAAAAATGTGTTTGGGTATACATTTTAGACGACTAACAAGGCCCCGCTTGATACGGGGTCTTGTTAACCAGTGGTGAATATCATCGTTATCAACCGTTCACCAGCCCACAGTCAAGGTATTTTGAATACCACCTTTACAGTCGCATCTACCGCTCCGGCATCGACATAGCCAATCATATTGGGATTGGCGGCGATCAAGGTTTTCACTGCGGCATCATCACCAGCATCTTTGGGTGGAGTGCCTTTACCGGTAAACACCAGTTGCGACCAATAGGCCTTGTACTGGCTGGCATTTTTCTTACAAATAGATTCGTTGAATTTATCGCGCGCGGCTGAACCTTCATTTTGGTTGACCGGTACCGCCTGCGCACCAGCGGGGAAGCTTTTACTTTTACCGAGAAATAAGCGCGCGACATCGTCTTCAGTGAGCGAATCAAAACCGGCCGACGGATGCACAATTACTGCTACTTCAGCCCAGGCAAAACTGGCAATACCGAGTGTTAAGGTTGCTGCCAGCGAACGAATACTTTTTTTCATGATGGCATCCCCCTAAAACACGGTTTGCAAGGCGACAGAGAAAACCTTTTGATCACCTGCCGTTTTGTTATCAACGTCATCGACCTGAAACTTGAGAGCGGTACTGGATGCAACATCCCAACGAACCCCGAGTGATAGCACATCGCGTTCGGTGACTTGTGATTGCGCGATTGCCTGCAATGTCCCAATCACCACATTCGTGTTACCAAACACCGGAATCGTCTGATTTGCGGGAATGCCGGCTTCAGGGTGGGTCGCTTCGTCTTTCGCCTGCGAGCCGGTCACATGAACCAGCCAGCTTCCTGCACGCACACCCGCCATCACATATTGGCGAATATTTTTGGAGAACACCGCATCGCCCGGATCAAATTCCACATATTCTGCCGCGGCAACAAATCGCCCTGTATCAATATTGAGCCCAAATTCAGTGAAGACAGCATCATCCTCTTCCACTAACAAACGCGCTGCATTGTCGGGATAGCCAAGTGCAGTCAAGGCCGTTGCAAATCCTCCCATGGTAGTTGTGGGGCTAATGGGAATACCGCTCACATCAACAGTTAATTCCGCTTGGTGATAGGCCGCACGCAAGGTCCACCAATCTTTACCCAAGGTGCCCGCCACCCCCATTTGATTGCGCGTTTTGGCTTCGGAAGGTGCACCACCCAATGTCAGCTCATCATCAAAACTACCGAAGTAAGCCTGGAAGCTGGTATCAAATATTCCCAAGGTTTGGGTCACATAAAAATCAATGCCATCCACATTATTAAAGGGTAAGTAATAAACTTCACGCGGCGGAGTAATCCAGGAATAGGCATAACCCACATCAAGAAAATCAGAGTACATATAAAATGGAGTGCGCAACCGACCTGCACGCACCTTGATGGAATCAGATGCCTGCCACGTCAAATATGCCCATTCTGCGTTCACTTCATAATCTGTTTCACTGCGCGCAATCAGCTGTGCAGTCGCGGTTATTTTTTCACTGACTTGCCCGGTCACCTGCAAGCCTAAAAGGTTTTTATCAAACGTTAGATCCTCTTCATCGTAACCACCATAACCGGAGCTGTCTTCGTCATCGATCATGCCGCCGCCAACCGATAAAAATCCCGATAAGTTAAGATCGCCCGCCTGTGTTAACGGCGCCGCCATACAAAGTGCAATGATCAAAGCAAGACTGTGTTTTTTGCGTATTGAATTCATTTTTTTCATGTGCGTGTCACTCCTAATGTTTAGCACTGCCTGTGCTTGAACTCCCTGAATACATAGTTAACGCTGCCATGCGGCGCTAAAACGACTGAAAAATTAAACGCAACGATTAAATACGACGATTAACCAAAGAAACTAAACACGGAATTGGCTGGCGACTTTGCGCAGCTCCTGACTGATGTGACCAATATCGTGGCTGATTTCATTCAGCTCATTGGTGCTACTGGTAACCAATTGTGTGCTCTTATAAATTCCGTTCACGTGTTCAGACACATGCGAAAATGTCACCGTTTGCTCGTGTGTGGCCGCAGCGATACGCTCATTAATACTGCTGATGGTTTCCACATTATTCAAAATAGAATTGAGCACTTCGCCCGATGCGACCGTTGCTTCAACCCCGCGATTTGCACGCTCAACACTGCCCTGCATTGCAGTCACTGCACTCGCTGATACTGAGCGCAACTCGCTAATCACTTTATGGATTTCTTCTGTGGCTTGGCGAGTGCGCACCGCAAGGCCGCGCACCTCATCAGCGACTACTGCAAAACCACGCCCATGCTCCCCCGCGCGCGCTGCTTCAATCGCTGCATTGAGTGCAAGCAAATTGGTTTGCTCTGCAACATTTTGAATGGTGTTAAGCAATTGCCCCACATCGGATGAAAATTCTTCAAAGCGATTCACTACACCCGCCGCACTGCGCACCTCTTCTGCCAGAGTGCTGATAGTGGATACATTGGCTGCGAGAGTTTCTTTTCCACGTGCGGCAGCACTGCTGGCATCCTGCGCCTGGTGCGATGCATTGCCTGCAAACTCGGCAATCTCACTCACCATTTTCATCAAGTCTTCAATTGATGTACGCATACTGGAAATTGCGGTGGCCTGCTCATTGATGCGGCCTAAATTTTGACTGCTGGAGTTCGTTAAACGCGCTGCTACTTTGGTGAGACCACCCACATCCTGGCTGACATTGGCAAAAGACCCATGTAATTTTTCAACAAACGCATTGAAATATTTCACCAGATAACGAATTTCATCGTGCCCAGGGTAATGAATTCGCTTGGTTAAATCGCCCGCACCTGAGGCCATTTCTTTTAACGATTCAGTCACTTCATTAATACTGGAGGTAATTGAGCGGCTGATAATCGAACTCACCACTAACAGCGCCACTACCGAACAAATTGAAATAATTAAAATAATACGCGCTGCACTTTTGGAAGAATCCACCGTTTCACTAATTGATTCGTTGAACCGCTTAGCGGTTTCGGTTTTCATGCTGGATAAAGATTTTCGCAACGCTTTTAATTTATCGGCATTGGCTGCCGCCTCTGCGCCGATTTGATTAAGATCCACAGTGCCCGCAATAAAACTTTTGGCGATGCGTATTGCCGTGGTGTACCAATCTTGCAACTGTGCATCTATATCTTTTACTTGCACTGAAAGATCAGCGCTGAGGCTGGATAACTTTTCCAGATTTTTGCGGATTTCCTGATAGTGTTTATCGGCATCAGCCAGTACTTGTTCATCTCCCGTGGTTACCGAACTGTTAATTTGCTGTTCCATCAGCAAGAGCGAACCTAAATTGATCGTGGTTAATTCCAGGGTTGGATAAATACGCTGTTCAACATCTGCCAATCGCCCGCTGTTAGCGCGTTCAACCCACATGGAATAACCCTGGCTAATCACAAATCCCAAGAGCGCAATGGTTACCAGCAGCATTAATTTTTTAGCGATGGTCAAGCGGAGCATTAGCCTTGCCTCAATAAACGCAGTGTTTTAATAGTCATTTTGGTATAGCAGTCGCTCATAGAATGCGCAAACGCGATAAGGAATTTAGCGCCTTAAACGCCTGAGTGAATTTACTTATCAGCACTTATGACGCTTAAAAAAAAACGCCTAATTACCAATGGTAATTAGGCGTTTTTTTATGCAAACATTTTTCTGAATGTGCAAATAACTGTGCGCGATACCGCTAAAACAGGGACTTTGGTTTGAAGATCAATAGCACCGGCGCAATTAACAGGAGTGCGGCCATGACCACACCAAGTATCACAAGGCTGTGCATGTCCAGCGTGAGCACCCAACCATAGGCAGGCTGGACCAGCTCGCGCACGGAAAATTGGCGCAGCACTAACACCGCAATCAGAGTGACCGGCAAAAGCACAATCAGTTTTTCCAACCAGGGATTCAAGCGTTTGGGCGCGGGTAAGCTTGCCAATACGCGCGCGCTGAAATCGCCATCATCGAGATAAGGGCTGGAGCCTTGCAGCTGCAGCCGCAGGAAATCATCAAAATTCTTGTCGTTCATAGAGCGACCTCGTTTAACCACAGTTTCATTTAACAAAAGTGTTATTTAACAAAAGTTTCACTGGGGTAACGCATCCTGCCAGGATGCCAATAAAGTTTGCAGTTTTTGTTTGCCGCGCGCTATATGTGTTTTCACAGTTCCGAGCGGTATACCCATAATCGTCGCCGCTTCTTCATGGGAGAAACCATCTTCATAGCATAGCCGAATCGCCAGCTGCTGGCCTGGACTCAGGGTTTGCATAGCGGCCTCAACATCTTTTTGTGCATGATATTGCTTTACGCTGCACTGCTCAGCTTCGATCTCTTCATTTTCATCGAGTTCACACCATTCGATTTTTTTCGCGCGCCAGCGGTTGGCGGCGATATTAAATGCAATGCGATAAAGCCAAGTGGAAAACTTGGCTTCTGCACGAAACGCGCCCAGCGCAGCATAGGCCTTCATAAAAGCCTCCTGCGCCAGATCGTCCGCGAGGTGCGTGTCGCCGTTGCACAGGCGTCTTGCCCAGATGCGCAACGGCGACTGATAGCGCAAGACCAGCTGCGCGAAGGCGTGCTGATCCTTGCGGCTAACCACCCGCGCAATCAATTCCTGATCGGAAAGGGACATTGCTGGTTAGTCCTGCTGCCCAGCCTGTTCACTCGCATTAGGTCGGTTCAGATACCAGATGACTACTTGGGATGCCCCAAGAGCGATCCAGATAAAACCGGCTGACCCTATATCAAAACCCACCATGATCGTCAGGAAAACCAACCAGCCAGTACCGAGGAAGATATTGCGAATCCCCTTGTCGCGGCTGCCCACCGGCTCATCGCGCCGTGGCTCATCACCGCGCAACAATTCGACGGGAATATCGCGTCCCGCAGCAAGCAACTTGTCGATATTCATATTGATATCCTGCTGGCGGCGGCGCTTGGCGCCAAAGAAAAACACCAGGATCAAGATTAATAAAAGAATGGGGCCGCCAAAAATAAACAGGATGGCAAACAGGGGAATCAATAGCGCCGGGTGAAAATCTCCATCATCTTCGTGATCGCCACCAAAGGCTTGACTAAGGTTTTTTTCCCAGTCGCGCTCCCAATTTTGGTTGTCGCGCACCCAACGCTCGTTGTCTCGTTTCCAGCGTTCATTGTCCTGCTTCCAGCGCTCGTGATCTTCGGCACTGGGCGGCTGAGGGGGTTGTTCAGGTGCAATGGCATCAGGGCTGGCCGGAGCGGATGCCGGCTGGGGAGCGTCCACTTGAACCTGGACGGGCGCTGAGCCATCGACGGTTACTACTGTGCCCTCAAGTTCTGCCGCAGAAGCGGCCAGACTGTAGGCAACGGGAAAAGCACAGACCAGC
Organism: Cellvibrio fibrivorans; assembly: GCF_031457055.1. Lineage (NCBI taxonomy): Bacteria > Pseudomonadati > Pseudomonadota > Gammaproteobacteria > Cellvibrionales > Cellvibrionaceae > Cellvibrio > Cellvibrio fibrivorans. Next base: position 241,975 of record NZ_JAVDVX010000004.1, read on the forward strand.
GCGAGGCCGAAGGCACTCATCAAGCGACGCGGCAAGCTTAGGAATAATGTCATGGGAAAAGCCTCTCAGGAAAAATCCGGGCAGGATTACATCAATATTGCCCCCAACTCACAAGCTAAGACACAGTCTAGTGAGCTTCAGATTCACCTGAGAGGTTTATTTTTTTGACGCACAGAAAGCCGGCCAGATCACCGGCTTACGCAGATCAGTTCACCAGCTTCTGCCAGAGGTTCTTGATCGGATTTTTGCCTGCCATATCGCAATCCGCAGATTCGAGTGGGCGGAAATCGTCACGTAGTGGCAACCAAACGGAGCCTTCGCAGGTCTCGGCGCCGAGCTTGCCGGTTTTGTCGTCGACCCAGTCAAAACTGACACCAGCGGGTGGTTCCTGCTCCAAACTGCGGGTTGGCAACTGCTTCATAAAATCCGTCCAGACTTGCAAGGCGCCGCCCGCGCCACTTAATGGCGTTGCGCTGTTGTCATCGCGCCCGAGCCACACAATCGCCAAATGTTCACCGCTGAACCCGGCGAACCAGCTATCACGCTGGTCGTTGGTAGTACCGGTTTTGCCGGCCAAGTCAATGTGCGATGGGATCTGGTTGTAGGCGCTGCGCCCAGTGCCCTCACGCAAGGTGCGCTGCATCGCGTATTGCAACTGAAAGGTAGATTCATTGGAGAAGCGCTGCTCCAACTCAAGTGGATAACGCTTGAGCGGTTTGCCATCAGCGGTGAGCACTTCCCGGATCGCATGCAATGGTGTGTACACCCCTTCAGCGGCGATGGTGTGGTACATACCCGCGACTTCCAGCGGCGACATATCGATCGAACCCAGCAACATCGCCGGCAGTTCCGGTACATCGCCTTGATAGCCCGCGCGCTTTACGGTTTTGGCAACCGCACCTAAACCGAGTGTCATACCCAAGCGTGCAGTGGATTGGTTGTAGGAATAGGCGAGGCCTTTGTAGAGCGGAATATCGCCGTGATCTTTTTTGTCGGCATTTTGCGGCGCCCACCATTTGCCGCCGGATTTATAACTTACTGGCGCATCGCTGATGATGGTCCCAAGATTATATTTCTGTGGGATTTCCAGTGCGGTTAAATACACAAAGGGCTTCAATAGTGAGCCGATAGGACGTTTTGCATCGAGCGCGCGATTAAATCCGGTGAAGCGTGGATCGCGGTCGCCCAGCAGTGCGAGAATTTCACCGCCGCCCACTGAGGTGACCACCATACTGCCCTGCACGTTTTTGGTTTTGAATTGTTTCTCCAACTGCTCTACACGGAACTTCATCGATTTTTCCACCTGGCGCTGCACCATGGGCGAGAGCGTGGTGAAAATGCGCAAGCCTTCGCTGCGCAGATCATTCTCTTTGTAATCCTGATTTAACTGGCGCTTCACCAAATCCATGAATGCTGGATAGGTTGTTGAGCGCGATTCACCTTCGGCCACAATACCGAGCGGTGCCGCCTGTGCACGCTTGAGTTGCGCATCATCAATCAACCCTTCCTGCTTCATCACGCCCAATACCACATTGCGTCGCTCTTTCGCGCGTTCAGGATTGCGCCAGGGATTGTAATAAGATGCACCTTTTACCAAACCTACCAGCAAGGCTAATTCATGGGTATCCAGTTCACGCAGGGGTTGGCGGAAATAATGCTGCGCACCCAGCGCAAAACCGTTGATCGAACGCGAGCCGCTCTGACCTAAAAATACTTCATTGATGTAGGTTTCCAGAATTTCCGATTTGCTGTAATGCACCTCCAGCAGTACCGCCATGATCGCTTCCGGAATTTTGCGCCGGAAAATGCTCTGCTCGTTGGTGAGATAAAAATTCTTCACCAGCTGCTGCGTAATTGTGCTGCCGCCCTGCCTTACACCACCACTGCTGGCGTTCACCCAAGCTGCACGCAAAATCGCCAGCGGCGATACGCCGTGGTGATCAAGAAAATGCTTGTCTTCCACCGCCAATAAAGTTTCACCAAGTAAGGGTGGCAAATCTGCAAGGCGCACCAGCAGGCGATCCTCTTTATCGGCCGGATAAAAACCGCCGATCTCTTCGGGTTCCAAACGCACCAGCGGCAAATCGGCACCGGCTAAATCGATCAGGCCCTGCACGCTACCGTTGTTAACACGCAGCATAAATTTGCGCGCAACTTCTTTTTTATCCCAAAAATCAAAGCCGCGACTGTGGATGTGGTACACCACCTCATTGGAACCCGCGCTAACTTTTTTCAACACCTGGCCGGGTGTATTCGCATTGCCTTCAAAACGATAACCCAGCGCACGCAATTCCTGCTCAAACAGCGCTGGTGTCAGCGATTGGCCTTGATACAACTCCAGCGGCCGCGCATAAACGCGCGCGGGCAGCGACCATTTTTTGCCCTCAAATTTGCTGCGCACTACTGAATCCAGATACAGCGTCCAGATGCCCATCAACGCCACCACCAAAAGCAGACTATAAAAAATCCAGATACGCGCCAACGCCCAGCCGCGACGGGGGGCAGAACCGGATGATTTAGTGCGACGGGTAGTAGAGCGGCGTTTAGTCATAGGCAATCTTAGTGATGAGTGAAGCAAAGGAAGGGATGCACCAGGTGCAAAAATTCGGGCGCCAGTTTAACCGCCACACCCGGTGAATGCGAGGCAAAATCCATGCGAATGGATGCGATCTACGCACTTCTGCTTTATCGGGCGAGGCGAATTTTGCATAATGCCGCGCGAGTTCACACTCCCCCTGTTATCCGACTATCACCCCCAATCAAAAGGCATACCGGCTTATGAGCAAGCAATATCACATTTATGGCATAGGCGCGGCCTTGGTCGATACCGAAATCACCCTCACCGATACTGACCTCACTACCATGGCCGTTGCCAAGGGTGTGATGACCCTGGTGGATGAAGAGCGCCAAAATGCGCTGATCGATTACTTGCAAAACCATCTGGTTGCCTCGCATCGCGCAAGCGGTGGCTCGGCAGCGAACAGCATCATCGCCGCCAGTTATTTTGGCTGCAATAATTTTTATTCGTGCAAAGTCGCCAACGATGAAAACGGCGCATTTTATTTAAACGATATTCACGCCGCCGGTGTTGCAACACCTGCGCATATCACTCCACCGGCAGGCATTACCGGAAAATGTTTGGTGATGATCACGCCCGATGCCGAACGCACCATGAACACATTTCTCGGCATCAGCGAAACGCTTTCCGTCAATGAGCTGGATATAGCGGCAATTGCGCAATCGCATTACGTGTATATCGAAGGTTATTTAGTCACCTCTACTACCGGCCGCGCCGCTGCGATTGAATTGCGCAAACACGCCGAAGCGAACAACACCAAAACTGCACTGAGCTTATCAGACCCGGCGATGGTGCAGTTTTTCCGCGATGGTTTAGTGGAAATGATTGGCGATGGTGTGGATTTAATTTTCTGCAACCGCGACGAAGCCATCGGTTTTACTCAAACCCATTCCATTGAAGAAGCTGTTGAAGCACTGAAAAAATATTGCACACAATTTGCCATCACCTGTGGTGGCGATGGTGCGTTGGTATTTGATGGCGAACATTTAACACAAGTGGCCGCACAACCGATCAAACCACTCGATACCAATGGCGCAGGCGATATGTTTGCCGGAGCATTTTTGTACGCACTCAGCCAAGGCAAAAACTTTAAAACGGCCGCTGAATTTGCCAATTTCGCTGCAGCAAAAGTAGTGAGTCAGTTTGGTCCACGCTTAAAAGCCGAACAGCATGAGGAATTAAAGAAAGGATTTTTTAACTAAGCGCATTTCAAATCGCAGCATGAGTGGAGCTCAAGACTAAGCTCCACTCATGCCACAAAACCATTTCTTTACTTGGGGCCAAACAAGAACCATAAAATAAAACCAAGAAATGGCAGCAACAAAAGCACCACAATCCAGATCACTTTATTTCCCGTGCTTGCACCGCTTTGTGCTGTTTTTACAATCGCGTAAACAACGCAAATCAGCAAAATAAAACCTAAGACACCACCCACTTCAACATTCATGTTTTGCTCCTAGTTGTATGAATTCATTATAAAAACCGGATTCGAGCAGACTAACACTTATCCCCTCGGATACTACTAACTAAAACAACCGGCAAATAGGTATTGCTACATTTTGTGGCTGATTTATTACGCTGCAACAACCACACCATTACCATATCCAACCGGTGACAACCTCTTCACGTCAAATAATATCACTTAAGAATTTATACCTTTCGCTAATGATAATTATTGTTATTTGTGACAGAATGCGCCTCTTTCTAGTCTTGTCCACTATATGGAGTGCCTCATGAAATTTACGCTATTACCCCTCTCTGCTGCCATTTTGCTGGGTTTTCACTCGCAATCGGGCCTGGCTCAGGGTGTCGCCGAGGATGCATCAACCCAGAAAAACCAAAGTTCGCTCGAAGAAGTCATCGTGACCGGCAAGTACAGTGTTGGGCAAACCAAGACGTTGGATACTGCAACTGGCCTGGGACTGACCATAGGAGAAACACCACAGTCAGTATCAATTTTGACCTTTGAGCGGATGCAGGACCAGAACATCACTTCTGTTTTAGAGGCAGTGAATAATGCTGTGGGCGTTACCTCCGAAGAAGTGGACAACGTGCGCAACAGCTTTTATTCGCGCGGCTTCCAGATTGACAGCTACCAAATCGACGGCGTGCCTACCTCCTGGAGTTTGGGCGGCGATTCGGGCGAAACCGTCGCTGATACCGTCATTTACGAGCGCATTGAATTTGTACGTGGAGCAACGGGTTTAATGACCGCTGTAGGCGACCCATCGGCTTCTATCAATCTGGTGCGTAAACACGCCAGCAGCAAGGATTTAACCGGGTTTGTGGATGTAGGTACCGGCAGCTGGGAAAAAAGAACCCTTGCAGCTGACGTATCCAGTGGATTAAACGAAACCGGTAGCGTCCGTGGGCGTGTAGTGGGCCGCTATTTGGGCGGAGAGTCTTTCGTTGATTATTACGAAGACAACAAAAGCACTTTCTACGGTGTACTCGAAGCTGACCTGACCGACGCGACCTTGGTGCGTGTGGGCGCGAGCTATCAGAACAATGACCCTACCTCCACCGTATGGGGCGTATTGCCCGGCTTCTTCTCCGACGGCACCAGACCCGATTGGGACGTATCCAAAACCACCGCGATGGACTGGAACCGCTGGGAATCAACCAACACCAATTTCTTCGCCAGCATCAACCACTCTTTCTCGAATGGCTGGGAGTTGCTCGCTAACTACAACAAATTGCACTACGAAACAGAGGCGCGCCTGTTATACGTGTACGGCTCGCTGGATAAAACAACCGGTGCCGGCCTGAACGCCCAACGCTACCGCAGTGATGGTGAATCCAAACAAGATAGCTTCGATATCCAGCTAAAAGGGGATTTCACCCTCTTTAACCAAACCCACGATCTGGTCGTGGGTGCCCTGCGTGCCGACCAGGCAGCAGAAACCTTTACCCAACTGCCCTTGGGTGGCGGCTTATGCTGGGGTTACGACTGTGTTCCAGTGGAGAATTTTTATGCGTGGGGCGACCTGCATGAACCCGAGTGGTCAGAGGAGCGCACCCAATCCCAGGATATTGAAACCGAGCAGCGCGGCTACTATGCAGCTACCCGTCTTTCGGCTACCGATAAGCTCAAATTTATTTTGGGTGGACGTGTGGCAACCTGGGAACGCAACGGTTTTGACTGGAGCGGTGTAGTTGATTACGGCAATGAAGATGAATTTATCCCCTATGCGGGTGCACTCTACGACCTGACCGATGCGCACCGTGTCTACGCCAGCTACACCGAAATATTCAAACCGCAGAACAATCGCGATGCCGATGGGAATTTTATTGACCCGCTGGTGGGAGAAAGCGCGGAGATAGGTTTGAAGAGCCGCTTCCTCGATGACCGCCTGCAAACCACCATTGCCTACTTTGATATCCAACAAGACAATCTGGCGCAGCTCGACACCGCTTTTGTCGGCACTCCAGAGCAAATGTATGCCTATATTGGTGCCGAAGGCGCACAGAGCAAAGGCTTTGAGATTGAAGTGGTTGGCCAACCAATCGATGGCTGGAACATTAGCGCAGGCTACTCACAATTCACCATCGAAGATGCTAACGGCAACGATCTAAACACCGACAACGCGACCAAATCCATTAAGCTTTTTACGTCTTACCAATTCGGAGGAGCACTAGATAAGTTGATGGTAGGTGGCGGTGTTAACTGGCAAAACGAAACTTACTCAGAAGGCATTAACCCCGCAAATAAACCTGACAGACTCACCCAAGATGCCTATGCCTTGGTCAGCCTGATGGCTCGCTACGCCATTACCGACGACCTGAATATTCAGTTCAACGCGGCCAACGTAACGAATGAAAAATACTACTCACAAGTGGGATATTTCAGTTCATACCGCTACGGCACACCACGCAACTACACGCTGAGTTTGAACTACAAGTTCTAACCAAAAAAATAGGCGGCCATATGGCCGCCTATTTTTTCCATCTTATGAATTAATGACCCGCTTTATTCGCCGAACTCACTCGTTGCATCAACAAATCGGTGTAAGCAATACCGATCGCGGAAGCAATAAAGGCCATATGAATAATGGTCTGCCACATTACGCCTGCTTCAGTAAATTTTGCACCAGGCATACCGATATTGCCAGCCTCGATAAAGGTCTTTAACAGATGGATTGAAGATATGCCAATAATTGCCATTGCCAGTTTTACTTTCAACACAGTCGCATTAACGTGACTGAGCCACTCCGGCTGATCCGGGTGACCATCCAAACGCAAGCGGGAAACAAACGTTTCGTAGCCACCGACGATCACCATCACTAACAAGTTGGAAATCATCACCACATCGATTAAGCCCAGCACGATCAACATAATTTGTTGTTCGTTCATGGAGGTAACATCAGTGACCAAATGGAGAAGTTCTTTCAAAAATAGAAATACGTATGCACATTGCGCAATTATCAAGCCCAAATAGAGCGGCAGTTGCAGCCAGCGCGAGCTAAAAATTAATGCGGGTAAAAAACCGCTTTTATATACAGTAGGGACATCACTCATGGTTACACCTTTCTCTCAGTAGATTTTTTGTTAGCGTCAATATAAAGACGTGATGATAAAAAACAAGCCCTTTACACAGCCTTACCCTTTATACCGAGGCAGTTTGGCATACCGGACAATTGTGATCTTTGGGCAATCTCAATTCGCGCCATTGGCTGTGGCGCGCATCCAGCAGTAACAAACGCCCGGCGAGATTAGTGCCGAAGCCGCAAATTAATTTAATCGTTTCCAGCGCCTGCATTGACCCGATAATTCCCACCAGCGGCGCCAATACACCGTTAGCAGCACAGGTTAAATCATCGCTGTCTTCTTCGTATAAGCAGCGATAGCAAGGGCTGTTTTCGTCACGCGAATCAAATACTGCAATTTGCCCTTCCAAGCGAATTGCCGCACCCGATACCAGCGGTACTTTTGCCGCAACACAAGCCGCATTGATAGCAAAACGGGTTTGGAAATTATCGGTGCAATCAACCACTACAGTTGCCAATTTCACTTGTTCGAGCAACTGGTCTGCATCTAATAATTTTTCGATGCAAGTAATCGTAACCTCAGGATTTAATTCATGCAGGCTATGCGCCGCCGATGCCGCTTTGTTGTCGCCAATACGCGCGCTGGTGTGTGCAATTTGCCGCTGCAGATTGCTGAGATCTACCGCATCGTAATCCACCAACGTTAAGTGACCAACTCCTGCAGCCGCCAAATACATAGCGACTGGCGACCCCAAACCGCCAAGGCCGATAATTAATACGCGTGCAGCCAATAATTTTTCCTGCCCGTCAATATCCACATCGGGCAGCATAATTTGGCGTGAGTAACGCAGCAGTTGTTCGTCGTTCACGCTGACTCCCCTTTTCTGCCCAATGTGACTCGCTCGTTACCACCCAAATCAGTGCGGGTTTCTACTTGTACAAAGCCGCGCGCAGCAAATAATTCTCGCACCGCCTGACCTTGATCGTAGCCATGCTCAAGCAACAACCAAGCTTGCTCGCACAGATAATTCCAACTTTGTTGAATGATCAGCTCGATATCCGCCAAACCTTTATTGTCCGCAATCAACGCGGAGCGCGGTTCAAAACGGACATCACCCTGCTCCAGATGCGGATCTTGCGGATCTATATAGGGCGGGTTGCTGACAATAACATCAAATTGTTGCGCGGTAATGGCAGAGAACCAATCGCTCTGTTTAATCTGTACATGACTAAAATGTAATTGGTCGCGATTTTGTTCGGCGAGGGCAACCGCATCAGCAGACTTATCCACCCCCACTAATTGCCAATCCGGTTTTTCACTGGCGATGGCTAACACAATCGCGCCAGTTCCTGCTCCCAAATCCAAACAACTGCGCGTTTGTTGCGGCACATCACCAGCAAACAATTCCAATACTATTTCGACCAGCAATTCGGTATCCGGACGTGGAATCAAGGTGGAATTATTGACCGCGAGCGGCAGCGACCAGAATTCGCGCTTGCCGAGAATATGGGCAATGGGTTCTCCGGATTTGCGGCGATTGAAAAAAATCTGGAACATTTCTGCCTGCTCAGGCGATAAAGTTTTATCTGGCCAAGTGAAAAGATAGGTGCGATTTTTTTGCAGAACATGGCACAGAATTAATTCGATGTCCAAACGCGCAGAATCACTTAGGGATTCAAGTTCGTGTGCGAGTTGTAGGCATTGTGCGATGGAGAGTGTATTCATGTGTTCCCGTAGGTTGTGGCGGGCCGCGTAGGCTGAGGAACGAACCGCAACATATCAATCCCGTTCAGAGTGTTGCGGTTCGCAAGCTCACCAGCAACCTACGAAGTCGTTTACCAAATTAATCCGCAATAGCCGCCAACAGATCCGCTTGGTATTCGTGTGCCAGCGGTTGCACCACCGGATTTAAATCACCTTGCATAATTGCATCCAAGGAATAGAGCGTGAGGTTGATGCGATGATCAGTCACACGGCCCTGCGGATAATTGTAGGTGCGGATGCGCTCGGAACGGTCGCCTGAGCCAACCAAACTACGGCGCTCATCAGACAGCGACTTATGCGCGGCATCTTCCTGCGCCTGTTTTAATTTGGTGGCGAGCAAACTCATCGCGCGCGCGCGGTTTTTATGTTGTGAGCGCTCGTCCTGACATTCAATTACCAAACCGGTGGGCAAGTGCACAATGCGGACAGCCGAATCGGTTTTGTTAACGTGCTGACCACCAGCGCCGGACGCGCGAAAGGTATCGATCCGCAAATCAGCTTTGTTGATATTGATCTCTTCCATTTCATCCGCTTCAGGCATCACCGCCACCGTGCACGCGGAAGTGTGGATGCGCCCTTGCGCTTCGGTTTCCGGTACGCGCTGCACACGGTGCGCGCCTGATTCAAACTTTAATTTGGAATATACGCCCTGGCCGCTAACTAAACTGATAATTTCTTTAAAGCCGCCGTGCTCGCCTTCGTTCTGACTCAAAACTTCGACTCGCCAGCCCTGGGTCTCGGCGTAGCGCGAATACATACGGAATAAATCGCCGGAGAAAATGGCGGCTTCGTCGCCACCGGTACCGGCACGAATTTCGAGATAGCAGTTTTTCTCGTCGTTAGGATCTTTTGGCAGCAAGAGTTTTTGCAATTCCAACTGCATAGGTTCGAGTTGCGCTTCGCAGTCTTTCAACTCTTCTTCGGCCATTTCTTTCATATCGGCATCACCATCCACCAATAGGTGTTTGGCTTCTTCGATATTGGCGAGCAGGTTCAAATAGTTTTGATAACCCTGCACCACCGGTTCTAACTCGGCGTACTCTTTGGAGAGATCGCGGAATCGGTTTTGGTTATTGATGATGTCGGCTTCCGACAGCATCGCGCTCACTTCTTCGTAGCGCTCTTTAAGACGATCCAGTTTTTCTAAAATAGACGCTTTCATTATTGCTCACTTGCATCGCTGCTTATATCAGCAGCAGGGTTAACAGACAGCTCAAACAGTTCTTGCGCCACCTGGATAACATGGTGACGCGAACTGGCACTCGCCTCTTTTAATACAGCAGTGGGCGAGTGGATTAATTTGTTGGTGAGGTTGCGCGCAAATTGCTGCAATACTTGCTCGGGATTAACACCGGTTTGCAAACTGCGCAGCGCTTTTTGCAATTCCAGATCGCGCATTTGTTCCGCTTTGTTGCGATAGGCTTTTACGGTTTCAACCGCACTGAGTGCGCGCTGGTGACGTAAAAATAATTCGACACCTTCGTTAATAATTTCTTCGGCTTGATCGGCAGCAGCGACGCGGGATTTTTTGTTTTCATCAATTACCGCGTGCAAATCATCCACGGTGTAGAGATACACATCATCCAGTTCACCCACTTGCTCCTCGATATCGCGCGGTACGGCGATATCGAGCATAAACATGGGTTTATGTTTGCGTTTTTTCAGCGCCGATTCCACTGCACCTTTGCCAAGCAATGGCAGCTGGCTCGCTGTCGATGAAATAACAATATCGGCGCGATGCAACTGCTCGGGAATATCAGCCAGCAAAATGGCTTCGCCGTTAAATTCGCGCGCGAGGCGCTGGGCGCGGTCAAGGGTGCGGTTGGCCACAATAATGTGTTTGATACCCTGCTCCGCCAAATGGCGTGCGACCAGTTCAATAGTTTCACCTGCACCAATCAGGAGCGCAGTATCCTGTTTGAGGTTGGAGAAAATTTGCTGAGCGAGGCTCACCGCCGCGTATGCCACTGAGACAGGGTTCTCACCAATCGCTGTTTCCGTACGCACACGCTTGGCGATATTAAAAACCTGCTGGAAAGTTGCGTGCAATTCCGCACCTAAAGTGCCCGCTTCTTTGGCAACAGCAAAAGCTGACTTCATTTGGCCTAGAATTTGCGGTTCACCCAGCACGAGTGAATCCAAGCCGCCGGCAACCTTCATCATATGGCGCACGGCTTCATGATCCTGATAGCAGTAATAGCTATTGGCGAGATCTGCCGCCTCAATCGCGGTGTGGTCGACCAACCACTGCTGGATCGCAGTCGCATCACTTTCACTCGCCGCATAGATTTCAGTGCGATTGCAAGTGGAGAGAATGGCGACCTCGGTCAACCCCGCGTGGGCGCAGGCCTCTTGCATCGCGCCCTGCAAATTCTCCGGCGCGAACGCAACCCGCTCGCGCAAGGCAAGAGGAGCGGTAGTATGGTTGATGCCAAAGGCTAACAGGGTCATGGATCAGGCTAATCGTTATAAAGGCCGGTATTGTCCGGTCACAGAGAGGGCGTGACAAGAGGCAAGTTCTTAATCCTGCCATAAACAGGTGCTATTACGCCGATTCATCGCCCAGTTACATCTGCATCTATACTCAACCACAGCCGCAGCCCAAGGAATTTTTATGCGCCGACTGCCCAACCCGACCATTATCGACATCGAAGCCTCCGGTTTTGGCTCGCGCAGCTACCCGATTGAAATCGGCGTAGTCAAAACCAACGGCGAGCGCTACTGCGCGTTGATCGAACCGCAACCTGAATGGGATCACTGGAGCGAGAGCGCACAAGCCGTACATGGGATCACCCGCAAACTGATTGAAAACCGCGGGCGCAAACCACGCGACATCTGCGGAGAACTCAACGAGTTTTTGGGTGATATCACCGCTTACAGTGATGCCTGGATCCACGACAGTCCATGGCTCAACCGGTTATTTTTTGCCGCGCGTATCAACCCCAGCTTTCACCTGAGCCCAATTGAAATGATTGCCACCGAGGCACAGCTGCTAGTGTGGGACAAAACCAAAAAGCGGCTGGAAAAGCACCTCGACATCAAGCGCCACCGGGCGAGTGGCGATGCCTATTTGATCCAGCAAACCTTTCTTGAGACACGCCGGCTCATCGATACGCAACCCGCTCTGGCACGGCGTACCGGGCTATAGCCGAAAGGCGCGGGCGGGATCTTTTCACATCAATACCAGAACGCCCTTTTTATCATCCTCCTTCACGTTTATGATGGCAGGCCGCGCAGCCTAGTTTGCGCCCACCCTTCTGTTCCGTTACCGGTCGCGCATGATCAAACTCCGCCCTATTATCCTGTCGAGCATGACCCTTTACTGGGTACTGAGCGGTTGCAGCTTGCAATCGGCGCGCACAGTGGCGGCACCTGAACCCCAGCCGGAAATCCTTATCCAGACACCGGCTAAGCCCTTTCCCACCGAGACACTCTATTCGCTGCTCACCGCTGAAATCGCCGGCAGCCGCGCGCAATATGACCTGGCACTGAGCAATTATGTACAGCAGGCACGCGAGACGCGCGACCCGCAGATCGCCGAGCGCGCCACTATGATCGCGCGCTACCTGGGCAACAATTCGGTGGCGTTGGAAATGGTACAGATCTGGGTCAAAGCCGCCCCACACAATAAAGATGCGCTCGCCAACACCTCCATGGCCTATATGCAAGCTGGCCAGTTGCGCGAGGCCTTTGAGTTTTCGCGCCGCCTGCAAGATGAAGGCGGTGAACCCCTGTTCCAGAATATTGCCGCCAATGCTGCGAGCCTGGACGATATTCAACGCGCACTGTTACTAAACGATTTTGTCACCGAGCTGCAAAGCCATCCAGAGGATGAGCAGCTGATGGTCGGCACGGGCATACTGCTCCAGCAACAGGGCAAATATGATGAGGCCATGAACCTCACCCATCAGGCGCTTAAAATACATCCGCGCAGTATTCCCGCTGCCATACTGGAAGCCAATTTGTTGCATCAGTTAAAACGCGACCAGGAAGCGATTGCCAAAATGGCCGCACTACTGGAGTTTTATCCGGACAACACCAGCCTGCGCCAGCAGTACGCGCGCATTCTTACCCATCACGATATGGAATTGGCGCAGGAGCAATTTACGATTCTCACCAAGCAGTTGCCGGGCAATGGCGATATGTTGCTGTCACTGGGGATTATCGCGCTGGAGCGCAAAGATACCGAAACCGCCCGCAAAACCTTTGAAGAGCTATTGGATCGCGACCTGCACATCTCTACCGCCCACTATTATTTAGGGCGCATGGCCGACGCGCGCAACGACCTGCCCGAGGCCATCATTCATTATCTACAAGTGGAAAGCGGTAACGACTTTCTCTCTGCTACCATCAATCTGCTGGATATATTTGTGCGCCAGGAAGATTTCCTCAGTGCTCAACAGCATATGAATCGCCTGCGTTTGCGCTTCCCCGACCAAAGCGAAGCACTCTATGTACTGCACGGCCAGACGCTGGTAAAACACAATTACCTACTGGAAGCCGACGTTGTATTCAGCGAAGGCCTGAACAGTTTCACCACCAGCACTCGCCTGTTGTTTGCGCGCGCCATGCTCAATAACCAGCGCAAACGCATCGCCGCCGCTGAGCGCGATCTGCGCCAGATATTGAAACAGCAGCCGGATAATATCGCCGCGCTCAACTCGCTTGGTTACATACTGGCTGATCGCACACAGCGTTTTGATGAAGCGCGGGTATTGCTGGAAAAAGCACTCAAACTCAAACCGGACGATGCAGCCATCATGGATTCCATGGGCTGGCTGCAGTATCGCACCGGTAAATACCCCGAGGCACTGGAGCTGTTGCAAAGGGCATTTGCTGCCAGCCCCAATGCTGAAATCAGCGCCCATCTGGGTGAAATTTTGTGGCTGCTGGGCAATAAAGAGGAGGCGCGCCGGGTGTGGCAAGCAGGGATAAAACTGACCCCCAATGACCCGGTAATCCAGGAAACCCTCAACCGCCTCAAGGCCGATTTATGATGCAATACCGTTTTCTTATCATAGTGTCACTGCTGTTTATCAGTGGATGCGTGCACCGAGGTTCGCTAACACCCCCACAAGATGTCTTGGAGCACCAGCGGCAGGTGCAGGCGATTGGTGATTGGCAACTGACCGGGAAATTGGGTATTCGTACCAGCGCCGACAGCGGCAGTGCGAGCGTCAAATGGGCACAACAACTCGCCAGCTACCAAATCAACCTCAGCGGTCCGCTGGGGCAAAAAAGCATGATCATCACCGGCACGCCCGAGAAAGTGCGCCTCGAACAAACCGGTGAACCAGTGCAAGAAGCCAAAACTGCCGAGGCGCTGATCAAAAAATCTGCCGGTTGGACCCTACCCGTTGCACAGCTCGCCTACTGGGTGCGCGGCGTGCCGGCGCCCAAGTTACGTATTACCCAACTACAACAAAATGAAACTGGATTAATCGCTCAATTGATTCAAGGTGGCTGGAGCATTTATTACAGCAACTACCGCGATCAAACCTTCAACGGCATTAATTTACCGCTGCCAGGAAAAATCACCGCCGAATATAAAGATGTGCGCTTGGTATTGGTGATCCGGGATTGGCGCTTGGGAGCCGCGCAATGACCAGTCTGACGCTCCTATCGCCCGCCAAACTCAATTTGTTTTTGCACATTACTGGCCGCCGTCCCGATGGCTACCACAACCTGCAAACCCTGTTTCAACTGCTCGATTACGGCGACACTTTGTCATTTCACACCCGCATCGATGGTGAAATCACACTTGCACCGGAATTGCCCGGGGTCACTTTTGAGCACAACCTAATCATCAAAGCAGCGCGTGCGCTTGAACCCTACAAATCCGCCCACGCCGGTATTGATATCTACCTTGAAAAACGCCTGCCGATGGGCGGTGGTATTGGTGGCGGCAGTAGTAATGCGGCCACCACATTAGTTGCACTCAACCATTTATGGGGTTGTGGCCTGAGCAAAAGCCAGCTGCAAACAATTGGTTTACAGCTCGGAGCCGATGTCCCGGTGTTTATCAATGCCCAAACTGCCTGGGCGGAGGGTGTGGGCGAAGAGTTACAAGCTATTGAAATGCAGCCAAAATGGTTTCTGGTTATACAACCTGATTGCCATGTATCCACTGCTGAAATTTTTTCTCACAAAGATTTGACAAGAGATACTTCGGCCATTAAAGTGGCGGCCTTCCTTGAGCGGGGTGGTCAAAACGACTGCGAAGCCTTGGTGAGAAAGCTCTATCCGCAAGTCGATAACGCACTCATCTGGCTCCAAAATTTTGATCGCAACGCGCGAATGACGGGAACCGGAGCCTGCGTATTTGCAAGTTTCGCGTCGGCAGAAGAAGCACTTAACGTGCAGGCACAATTGCCCAAATATCTGCCCGGTTTTGTAGCCCAAGGTGTAAATCAATCGCCTCTCTACAAACTGCTTCCGTCACGCTAATCAAGAACTGTGTTTTTAACACAATAGGGGCGTCGCCAAGTGGTAAGGCAGCGGGTTTTGATCCCGCCATTCGTAGGTTCGAGTCCTTCCGCCCCTGCCATCTATTTTCAGTCATTGTTTCAGGTGTGTTCACAATTTAAATCGCACCACTAACACGAATCCTAAACGATGACTATTCTGATTAATTCCCTTTTGATACAGCTCAATCCGCGCAACATCCTAAAATTTCCTAGGGTAAAAAACGCTGCTTTGCGCAGACAGACTTTTTACAGAGAGAAAATATCGGCTCTGGCATTTAACCACCAGCAATCACCCCAGCCATCACCAAAAGGTATCTGACGTGACTGACTTAATGGTCTTTACCGGCAACGCAAACCCCGATCTCGCTAAAAAGATTGTGGATCACTTAGGCATGCCACTTGGCAATGTTTCCGTGTCGCAATTTTCCGATGGCGAAATCGCCGTCGAGCTGCACGATAACGTGCGCGGCCGCGATGTGTTTGTAGTCCAGTCAACTTGCGCACCGACTAACGACAACCTGATGGAATTGATTGTGATGGTGGACGCCCTGCGTCGCGCCTCCGCTGGCCGTATCACCGCCGTGGTGCCCTACTTCGGCTACGCCCGCCAGGATCGCCGCGTACGTTCAGCGCGTGTACCCATCACCGCAAAAGTAGTCGCCGACATGATGGTTGGCGTAGGTGTTGACCGCGTGCTCACTGTTGACCTGCACGCGGAGCAGATCCAGGGTTTCTTTGATGTACCAGTAGATAACGTCTACGGCTCACCCGTGTTACTGGAAGATATAGAAGCGCAAAAATTTGAAGACCTGATTGTAGTGTCACCCGATATCGGCGGCGTAGTGCGCGCCCGTGCGGTAGCTAAACAATTGGGCATAGATCTGGCGATTATCGATAAACGCCGCCCGCGCGCAAATGTTGCGGAAGTGATGCATATTATCGGTGAAATTGAAGGCCGCACCTGCCTGTTGGTGGATGACATTATCGACACCGCCGGCACCCTGTGCAGCGCCGCCAAAGCACTGAAAGCGCAGGGCGCCAAGAAAGTCGTCGCCTACTGTACTCACCCGGTGCTATCGGGCAAGGCGATTGAAAACCTGAACAACTCCGAGCTGGATCAACTGGTCGTTGCCGACTCAATCCCGCTCAGCCAGGCCGCCAAAGACTGCCCACGCATCCGCAGCCTCACGCTGTCGAAAATGCTCGCCGAAGCCATGCGCCGCCTGAGCAATGAAGAATCCCTGAGCGCGATGTTCCGCTAGGAACCCTTTAAAAGGTTCCGCTAGTCGGAGCATTACTCTCGGTAAACCACCGGAATACATTCTGTACTCTGGTTACTGAAACCCATCAGGTTCTGGTCGCGGATCTGAATGGAAAATTGAGGACGATAAAATGTCTGAAGACTTTAAATTAGATGCAACAGCCCGTAACGATTTAGGGAAAGGTGCGAGCCGCCGCCTGCGTCGTTTGGCAAATCAAGTTCCTGCTGTAATTTACGGCGGCAACGTAGCACCTGCTAGCGTTTCTGTTTCTCACAATGAACTGATGAAGCACTTGGAACACGAAGCTTTCTACTCGCACATCATTAGCTTGAACGTGGACGGCACTGCTCAGGACGTGATCCTGAAAGACGTACAACGTCACCCGTCCAAGCCAGTGGTTTTGCACTTGGACTTCTTGCGTATTGATAAGTCAACCAAGGTACACACTCACGTACCTCTGCACTTCATCAATGAAGCAATCTCCAAAGGCGTGAAAATCCAGGGCGGTAAAGTGGTTCACAACCTTACCCAATTGGACATCATCTGCTTCCCACACCAATTGCCAGAATTCATTGAAGTGGATTTGGCAAACGCAGAAACCGGCACCATCATTCACATTTCTGACCTGAAATTGCCAAGCGGTGTTGTTTCTGCTGACTTGCAAAAAGGTGCAGATCACGATTTGGCAGTTGCCACTCTGGTTAAGCCGAAAGGCGCTGCAGAAGGCGAAGAAGCGTAATTTCTTCCTCACCTTTCAAAAAAGGGCTGACTCTTCGGAGCCAGCCCTTTTTTTATGGCGATGATAAAAGGACAATTCCCAAGCTCAATTCCCAAGTACAATGCGCGCCGCAATAACTATCACCCATTCAAGCATGAGATAGATTCATGGCCAACACTGAAATTCAATTGATTGTCGGCTTGGGCAACCCCGGCAGTGAATATGAGCGCACCCGCCACAATGCCGGAGCCGATTTTGTCGAGGAGTTCGCCCGCTCGCTCGGCGTATCTTTGGTGAATGACAGCAAATATTTCGGCCTCACCGCACGAGTGAATTACCAAGGGCGCGACTTACGCCTACTGATCCCCACCACTTATATGAACCGCAGCGGGCAATCGGTCGGCGCTATGGCGAATTTTTTCAAGATCGAACCAGCCGCGATTCTGGTCGCCCACGACGAACTGGATTTAGCACCTGGCATCGCCCGCTTTAAACAAGGTGGCGGCCACGGCGGCCACAACGGCCTGCGCGATATCATTGCCGCACTCGGCAACAATCCCAATTTCCCGCGCCTGCGCTTGGGTATTGGCCACCCGGGTGTCGCGGCGATGGTCGCCAACTTTGTGCTCAAACGCGCACCCGCCAGCGAACAGGAACTGATTGATGATGCCATCGCCCGCGCCATCAAATGCACTCCTGACGCGCTCAAAGGCGATTGGAATACGGCGATGAAAAACCTGCATACCGATCCCAAAAAGTAGCAGCAAGGGAATGCAGCGCAAACTTCGTCTAATGGGCGCCGAGCATGTATAATCGCGCCCTCTCGATTTTCACCCCTTATTTTTCATACCTCTCATTGGCGGAATAGCATCATGGGTTTCAATTGCGGTATCGTCGGCCTGCCCAACGTCGGCAAATCAACACTGTTCAACGCCCTGACCAACGCGGGTATCAGTGCCGAAAACTTTCCCTTCTGCACCATTGAACCCAATGCCGGTATCGTGACCGTACCCGATCCACGCCAGGACAAGCTCGCGGAAATAGTTAAACCCGAGCGCGTTGTCGCCACCACTATGGAATTTATCGATATCGCCGGTATTGTTGCCGGTGCATCGCGCGGCGAAGGCTTGGGCAACAAATTCCTCGCCAACATCCGCGAGACTGATGCCATCGCCCACGTAGTGCGCTGCTTTGACGACGACAACGTGATCCACGTTGCCAACGGTGTAAATCCCGCGGCCGATATCGAAGTGATCAATACCGAACTCGCGCTCGCCGATCTGGAAGCGGTAGACAAAGCCATCAACCGTTACGCCAAATCCGCCAAAGGCGGCGACAAGCACGCTATAGCAATCAAAGCCCTGCTGGAAAAAGTTCAGCCTCACTTGAACGAAGCCAAACCACTGCGCTCGTTCGGTTTGGACAAAGAAGAAGTGGCAATGCTGAAAGAGATCAACTTGCTCACGCTCAAGCCGACCATGTATATCGCCAACGTTGCGGAAGATGGTTTTGAAAATAATCCGCATCTGGATGTTGTGCGCAAAATTGCTGAAGAAGAAAAATCTATCGTCGTACCAATTTGCAATAAATTGGAAGCCGATATCGCCGAACTAGAAGGCGATGACAAAAAAGAATTCCTCGACGAGATGGGCATGGAAGAACCAGGCCTGAACCGCGTCATTCGCGCTGGCTACCAACTACTCGGCCTACAGACTTATTTCACCGCCGGTGTAAAAGAAGTGCGCGCCTGGACAATTCCCGTAGGCGCAACTGCACCGCAAGCGGCTGGCGTGATCCACACCGATTTTGAAAAAGGGTTTATCCGTGCTGAAACAATTTCTTACGAAGACTTTGTGCAATACAAAGGTGAGCAAGGTGCGAAAAATGCCGGTAAGTCGCGCAAAGAAGGTAAGGAATATGTGGTAAAAGATGGGGATGTGCTGCATTTCTTGTTTAACGTCTAATCCCAGTCGAAAGAAGTAAATATCCGTATTCTTTGCTCTTAGTTTTGATTATCCCCCCTTTAATTTTCATAGGAGGGATAATCAAATTATAGAGCATTGCTTTATGCATTAAGAAATTCTAAAAATAAAATTATGGCTTATTCTTATAGTGACTATACAGTGTTCGACTTTTATTTCGAGCCCGGTATATACCAGTTCAAACTCAATGCTAGCTCTTTTTGATAAGTTTTCTCCCCAGCTACGGTAGCTAAAGTAGAATTCAGTGTAAATTATCGCGTTATTTGTGAAAAAATAAAGTCGATGAGCAGGATGAACTAATATTAGAAACTCTCGTAACGACAATAATTAAAAAAGACACGACGGAAATACCATTCATTTCTGAAAACACATTGAAAAGCAGCTATCACTCTCGAAGTGATAGCCATACAAAAACACTACGGCAATAGATCTAACTCACGCTGTGCTACCTCTGCACTATCGCGCAGCTGTGTTTTCCCCTTCCGTATCCGTCGCTCCCCCAGCAACAATAAAATCGGTGCGGCAATTAATATCGATGAGCTGGTGCCGATCACAATACCAAACAACATCGGCAACGAAAAACTCGCAACCGCATTGCCCCCGCCCATCGCCATAGGTAAAAGCGCAAGAAAAGTTGTAACTGAAGTAAATACCGTGCGCGTTAACGTTGAAGTAATACTTTCATTGAGCAATTGTACCAAGGGTTTATTGGGCGTAAGGCGCAAATTTTCGCGGATGCGATCAAACACCACCACTTTGTCATTTACCGAATAACCAATTAATGCCAGCAATGCCGCTACCGCAGTGAGATTAAATTCCACACCGGCCAACGCAAAAAAACCGATGGTTTTGGTGAGATCCAACGCGAGTGTGAGTGTTGCTGCCAGGGCAAAATGCGATTCAAAACGAATCCATAAATAACCGAGCATACCCAAGCCAGCCAAAATAATCGCGAGAATAGTCGCATCACCAAAATCGCCACTCACACGTGGGCCGACCATTTCTACGCGCGGAAATTTCGCATCCGGCGAGATAGCTAACACAGCTGTTTTAACGGCTTGCACACTGGTGCCGTTCGCCACATCCTCTGCCGACTGCGCTGGCATGCGCACAAGATAATGGCCTTGCGCACCAAACTCCTGGATCGCCAGCTGCGCAGTGCTTTGCTGCTGCAAGCTTTTACGTAGATCCGCCACACCCACATCCGGTGCGCTCACTTCAATTACAGTGCCACCACTAAAATCGACACCGTAATCCAACCCCGGACTGAAAAATAAAAATACCGATGCAAGCGATAATACCGCTGATGCTACCAAACCAAAAAAGCGTGCGCGCAAAAACGGAATCGTATTTTCACTGATCCGATCCAGCATCTTGATGCCGGAGATAATCAATGGTTGCTTACCCAATTTTTCAACGCGCCACTCCATCACCAAACGGGTAAACGATATCGCAGTAAACATAGAGATTAATAAACCTACTGCCATGGTCACCGCAAAGCCGCGCACCGGGCCGCTGCCAAATAAAAACAATAAGCTAATTGCAATTAACGACGTGACATTGGAATCGAGAATGGTACTGTAGGCGCGCTGAAAACCTGCGCGCAATGCTGCCATGGCAGGTTCACCGCGCCGCGTCTCTTCGCGGATACGCTCGTTGATTAAAATATTCGCATCCACCGCCATGCCGATACTTAAAATAAAACCGGCAATGCCCGGCAGCGTCAATGTCGCACCCAATAAACTCAGCACACCAAAACTCAAACCGATATTCACTGCCAAACCAACACAGGCAATAAAACCCCAGCGACCATAAATGCCCACCATAAAGGCGAGCACTAATAACGCACCGACAATGCCGGTGCTGATGCCCATAGAAATCGCATCGCTGCCCAGATCCGGCCCCACGGTTCGCTCTTCAATGACTTTTAGCGGCGCAGGTAAAGCACCGGCACGCAACAGCAGCGCAAGATCATTTGCACTCGCACTGGTAAACGAACCGCTGATTTCACCACTGCCGCCTTGAATTGCACTGCGAATTACCGGCGCGGTGACTACACGATCATCCAATACAATTGCCAGTGGGCGGCCGATATTGTGTTTGGTCATATCGCCAAAGCGACGTGCGCCTTCGTTGTCCAATTTAAAATTAACAACAGGTTCGCCGGTTTCTTGATTAAATGCCAAACGCGCATCGCTGATATGTTTTCCCTCCAGCGCTACGCGCTCTTCAAGTTGATAGCGCTCGCTTGGAGTATCGCCTTGCACTGAAATAATTTTCCCAAGCAGCGCCGATTTTTCATTCGCCGCCCAATGAAAAGTCATACGCGCCGTAGTGCCCAACAATTCGCGGATATGTTGCGGATCATTTACGCCCGGCAGTTGCACTAAAATACTGTCGCTGCCCTGCCGCGTAATCATTGGCTCCACCATGCCGGTTTCATCCAGACGGCGGCGCACCACTTCCAAACTTTGTTCAACCGCATCGCGCACTATCTGCTCATGCAACGCGGGGTTTTTATTGGCAGTTAATTCGCTGGTATCCACTTCCAATAACAAGTGCGAACCACCGCGCAAATCCAAGCCAAGCGCTAATTGGTTTTGCGTATACCACTCAGGCAATTTTTGCAAAACAGAATCCGGTAATACATTGGGCAACGCACTCGGCAGCCCAAACAAAATAATCAGGCCATAAACGAGCGCCCGCGAAAAACGTGTTTTCATCGCCAATACTCCACCATGCCTTCAATTTTTTACTTTCAACTCTTGACACAGAGACGAAAGGAAAGAAAACGAAAGCAAAAAATAATTAAGTTGTTTTTAACAGGAGTGATTAAACGAGTGGAGGGGCGCGGGATATATTGAGGGTCTGCAATTGATACAGACTCAAGTATGGAGAGAGAAGTGTTGCAGTATGTTGACTCGCCGCTACACAGGGCAGCACAACAATAAATTCACCCGAGGATAAAGCCCAGATAGGATCGATGGGTTCGACAGGTTTGGGCTGGTTTTTATAGCGATAAATAAATCGCTTGAGCGCAAGTGAAACTTCACCGTTAGCATGCAACGGCATATCCACTGCAATCGTAAAGCCATTGCTGCCGGTATTATCCGCAAAATATTCCGTCTTATTGGCATAGTTCCAGGCTGCCAGCAAACACAAAATACCGACAACAAAAATCCCGCTCAATAAGAGCCGAAGAGTAGATTGCTGCAGGTAAGTTTTGACTAGCATACGCATTACTGACCGAAGGAGTTCAATATAGATGGAGCAATACCGGGTATTTTCAAGCCCTTACTCCTGCAAACTTTAAAAAATAAATTTTCACTTATGAAACCTTAACTCGCAACTCAGTATCAGTATCAGTAGTAAGCGCACAGCCAAACTGGCATCAAAATCCATGCCTTATACATTTTTTAATTTAAGCTGATTTTTTTATACGTGCAAAAGTCTCACGCTAGAAAAACTATCAAGTAAACATCTGCAAAGAATTCCGACTCCCTCTAAGCTTGGAAGCTCAAATCTACCTCCAACATGTAGGCTTGCGGTAAGTTATTCCCTGCAAACTCCACTTCGGTTTTATAAAGGTAACATGCTATGCAAACATTTATAGTTGCACTTCTGAGCTTGATAAGTTGCTCTGCGCTCGCACTCATTGACACTCGCTTTCCTGAATCGCCCACCTATATGTCAAAAGCGAACATGATTCGCTTTCAATACATGTCCCATGAGGGCGCCCAATGCACGACTGGCATCAACACAAAACTGATATCGCGTGTACCCTATTATGTGTACGCACCCGCTACCGGTACTACGCAAATAAAAACGGGAAAATATGCTGCCGTTATTTTTTTACACGGTATGGGTGAACAAGGGTCATCTGTACTGAATATGTGTTACACACGTGATGATGCTTATTACGCCAGCATCGCCACTAATTTAATAAAAGTAGAAAACCAGGCTGGCGGCCCGGGAGCAGCCATTCTTAACGGCCAATTTATTCCGCAAGAAAATATGGTGGTGATTATTCCACAGTCAATGCAACGCGGAGGATTTTCTACGGATGTGATTCGCCGAGTAATCTCCGATACCACCGTGCAACTGGCAGCAAAAGGGATTGAGCTGGATGCAGACCGCATTTATCTCACAGGATTGAGCATGGGCGGTGGCAGTGTCTTTAACTATATCGCCGCAAACCCCACCCATTTTTCCGCAGCAGTTGCGATAGAAGCGGCCGGTGGAATTGATCCCTGTTTAGTGCGCGCGAATAATGTATCGCTGTGGGGATTTGCAGGCGGCGCATCGGGCAATATGGGAGCGGGAAACTTACGCACCATTATTAACGGTAATACCAGCTGCCCCGAAGCGACCATTGAATATACAAATCCTGCCTATACATGCCGTTACAACAACAAAAGCTGCACATTGTTGTCTGCATTGCGCCCGAATAATTTACGCGCGACCTTTATGCCCAGTAATGGCCACAGCGGTTGGCGAGAAGTTTACAACGGCACTCACAGCGCGCTGCCAACAACGGAAAAAAATATTTACAACTGGATGTTGTCGCAAAAAAATTCCGATCAGGGAAAACCTTTATTTCCGCTTGACTATGACACTGTATCAAGCAGCAGCGCGGCATCGTCCACTGCCCTGTCATCAACGCCATCATCTGTTCCCACTTCAAGTTCGAGTTCATCGATAGCAAGTACAGCATCATCGATTGCCAGCTCGGTTGCATCAAGTACCAGCTCAACCGCGTCGAGTTCAATTATGTCATCGGCAAATTCTAGCGCGGCACACGGCGGTACACCCGCACCTATTTTATTATCACCCGCAATGATTCTACCCGGTGCAATAGCTAATGCTTCCGCATTGGTGGACGAACAGAATTCAACTGCACCCACAACATTCTGGTTCGCAGGTTGGTCAACAGCGATTTATCCTGTTGAAGCAATTATTGATCTAGGCCGCGAATACACGCTGACTGAAATAACAATTTACGATGCAAATGGCACAGGTTTAGTGGAATTTTCTGATGGCGACTTATCACACTCACAAACGGTGATAGTATCTGACTCACTGACGCGCTACTTAAAATTTACCAGCTATCCAGTCAATATAACCACCCGCTACTTGCGTGTTAAAAAATTCAATGCAGCGAATATGAACGAGGTAAAACTGATGGGTTATTAAGGAATAGCTTACTAACGGATAAGTTATCTTTACTCTATTTTATTTTTATATCGCCAATAAAAAAACGCCGCAAAAATGCGGCGTTTTTTGTTACACCATTAAAATTAACAACCTAAATTATTACCCGCCGTTCCGCCAATAATTTGCAGGATACGGTTGAACTCATTGATCCGGCTTTGTACTTGTGCAGGGTTTCCACCGTTACACTCGATTGCACCGTTGATAGTGCGGATGGTTTCACCAAAGCCGTAATTGTTAACAATATTGTCATGCGCCGGGCGATAACCTGATCCGCTCTGGGTCATCCAGAACCAAAGTGCTGTTTGCCAAGCCACTGTCGCGTTCTGCTCAACAATCTCAGGATTGCGACGCAAATCCAAACCTAGCGCAGCACCAGCAGCACAGTAGTTACCGTTGTGACTCAACTGAATAGGACCGCGACCGTAATATTGTTTGCCCGGTTCACAGGGGCAGGTTGCCAAATTACCCCAATCACTGCAGTACAAGCCGCGCGCAATTTCAGTGACGTGCACAAAGCTGCCAGTCTCATGCGAGAAGTTAGCGAGTGCCGCAGCTGCTTCGCGTTTTTTCAATTGGAGATCGCCAGTACCTGCAAAGGTTGGATAGGTTTTGGTAGCAGCCACTAACCCAGCATAGGAGTAGAAAAGATTGCGGCCCGGGAACATTTGATTAAATTGTGCCTCGCTCACTACTGCCGCAAAACCGGTTCCGGGATTGGTGGTCGATGACACACTTGAACTGGCGCCGGTGCCATTACAACCACTGGTTGGCTCCCAATACCAAGTGCTGACCAACGGATCGTAACCCGGGTTGTCATACTTCGCGCGGAAGGCGCCACCGTTGTAACTAACGGTATTGCCTGCGTAATACATTCTTCCAGCAACCCAGGCGGCGCAAGTGCCGTTATTACCCGAACTGCTTGATGAATTAGTGCCCCCCGGGCAAGAAGCAACTGGTTCCCAGAACCAGGTACTGATCACCGGATCATAGCCAGGGTTTTCATTCTTCGCACGATAGAAAGCGTTGTTATATCTCACCACCACACCAACGGTGTAGTTGGTACCAGCAGCCCAGTTAGGGCAGTTGCCGCCGGTGCTCGGAGTACTGGATGTTGTGTTAGAAGGAGTGCTTGAGCGAGGCGTTGAACTGGTTGTTGTAGTGCCGCAAGAGCCAAGGTTAGTCCAGGCATCGCCCGCTGCCCAACCTGTGCCGGGCGCGTAAGGGCCACCAACCGTACACCAGCCGCCCACTTTACAGCTAAAAGCACTACCCACGTTTTGCACAATCGCATTGTTACTGTATGAGCGGCCATCAACATATTGGGCTACGCCATTGCAGTTGTAGGCATAAGCCTGTGTCGATAATAGAAATGCGGAAGCAACTCCGACTATTTTTCTGAGGTTCATTTTGCAATCACCCGTCCGGTTGTTATTTCCCAAGAGGAAATATTTGATTATTAAAAAGGGTTCATCTACCGAAAAGCAGGCTATGCGCAATGGACAACGTTGTCAAAGGATTGGAGGAAACTCGAACGTGGCACTTTTAAAAGATCAAAGTGGGAAGGAGAAGTGCGGATTTATTCAGCGAAAAAGAAAAAGAATTACTTATTTTTCGCTTCAATCCACTGCCCCATATATTGGGTGCTTTTGTGGGAGTGATGGCGGAGCATTTGGCCGATAAAGTTATCGCCACGCTCGCGTTGAAGATTGTGAAGCAGTTCCGTCAAACGCGTTTGTAACGAGAGGGAGTGATCTGTGCGATGAAAATAATCGCGCAGAATTGCAAAGCCCTGTTGCTGTTTTTGTTGCCACAAGGTTTCATCTTGATAATGCGCAACTGCCGCTGCAACAAATGTTTCAGCGTCATCTGCAACAGCCCCGCCCCATAGCAATCCGCCACTCATGGATTCAACGCCAATGCTGGTGGTGATGCTCGGTGTGCCACAGCGCATAGCATCCATCAACTTACCTTTAATGCCCGCACCAAACCTCAGCGGCGCAAGGCAAACACGCGCGGACTGCATTACTGCCTGTGCATCTGCCGCCCAACCTTTGATATGAAAGCCTTCTTTGGTGTTATGTAATTGGGTTGCCTTGGGCGGTGGATAAGCGCCATAGATATGTAACTCTGCCTGCGCCATTCCCACCGCAGAAAGTTGCGCGCGGATTATCGGCCACAATTGATGTTTTAACCAAAGTACCGAATCCCAATTGGGTTCATGACGAAAATTGCCGATAGCAATAAAATGTTGCCGCGCCGAAAAATCGGGTAGCGATGCAACATCAACTTTCTGCTGCGATAGAAATGGGCAGTAAAAAAGCAGCTGGGATGGAACAGAAAAATAACGTTGCAGCAAATCGATTTCAAACTCAGAAATCATCAGCGATAAATCACAACGAAAAATCGCTGCAACTTCGCGCACTGCCATATCGCCCTTACACATCTGCCGATAGAGCAGTTCGCTGTCGGCGGTGATGGGGGCAACCGATTGTTTTTCTTTTTCATTGCCACAGAGTTTCTGCGCAGATTTTAATAATTGTTGGCGCGCGTGGCGCAGACTGTGAAGATCTTCGGTATCGAGCACACGTACAGCATCTGGACAAGCTTGTTCGACCCGCCAGCCAAATTGCTCTTCAGTAAAAAAGCGATCAAACAATACCAGATTGGGATTTAACTCACGTACAAACTCATCAAAGCTACTGCAGTTCAATGCAATCGCTTTTTCGGTAACACCCAAACTGTTTAAATCAAACCGATGTTCGGATAAAGCCGCAGCCGATGCAAATGTCACCTGATAATCCATTCGCACAAGCAGCTGTACTAACTCCAACATGCGCGTGCCCGCAGCAGATGAAGCAGGTTCCGGCCAGACATAACCTACTACCAATGCGCGCATCACGTAATGTCCCGCAAATATTTCACCACACCTAAACCAGCGGCTCGCCCGCTGGCAAAACAGCCGGTAAGCAGATACCCGCCGGTAGGCGCATCCCAATCCAGCATTTCGCCCGCACAAAACACACCGGGAATTTTCTTGAGCATAAAGGCGACATCCAATTCTTTTGCAGCAATACCACCGGCACTGCTAATCG
Source organism: Cellvibrio fibrivorans (assembly GCF_031457055.1). Classification (NCBI taxonomy): domain Bacteria; kingdom Pseudomonadati; phylum Pseudomonadota; class Gammaproteobacteria; order Cellvibrionales; family Cellvibrionaceae; genus Cellvibrio; species Cellvibrio fibrivorans. The sequence goes on from NZ_JAVDVX010000004.1 coordinate 269,540, forward strand.
CCTCATCGATGGGGCGAGTTGCGGTTAAAGTTAGCGAGAGCTTTTTAATTGCCATAGCAAGCAGATCAGTATTTTCAAACGTCTGCTTTGTGGTGAGTTCACGCAGCAGGGCAAGCTTGGCAGGCGACAAATTTAATTGCTTGCGTAAAAAATTACTGAGTGAATTTTTCTCGCGCGGTTTATTTAACCGCTGCACAACTTTATCCAACGATAAATCCGGCAGCAGATCAATATTCAACAAGGCAGTACCATTTTGCTCCAACTGCTCGCGCAAATATTTTGATAAAGCATAAATACCAGTACCCTCTATACCATAAGCACTGATAATTGCCTCGGATAAAATACTGCGCGGCATGTTCTGCGCATCAATACAGCTTAATCCAACACCATGCAAAGGCGCACCTGCATGCTGCTCGCGCAACATTTCGCTCCAAGAAACATCAAACCCGCAATTGCTCGGCACCAATTCATTCACGTTGATATTGCGCTCGCGCAGCAAAGGCACCCAAGCACCGTCGGAACCCAAACGCTGCCAACTGGCACCGCCCAAGGCCAAGACCACCGCATCTGCAGTTATCGTTTTGGAGATGACATTTCCGTCTTCCGATGTAGAAAAAATTAACTCTTTATTATTTTCAAAACCCAACCAACGATGGCGCGGATAAAATGTTACACCCAAGCCACGCAGACGATGCAACCAGGCGCGTAACAGCGGCGCCGCTTTCATATCCCCAGGAAACACGCGGCCAGATGTACCCACAAAGGTTTCAATACCCAAGCCATGCACCCAATGGCGCAACGCAACGGAATCGAATTGCTTGAGCGTATTGATAAACTGTGAATTCGCTGAATAGCGTGCACGAAAATCCTCAGCTGGCTCCGCATGGGTGATATTCATCCCGCCCACACCGGCCAATAAAAATTTTCGTCCAACCGAAGGCATTGCATCGTAAACCGATACACGATGACCTGCAGACGCAATTTCTTCAGCCGCCATTAAACCTGCAGGGCCACCGCCAATAATCGCAACCGTTTTGGTTGGGGATGTATCAAAAATATCGAATTGTTTCACCATAAAAAACGCCGATGAGAAAATGATTTCTGCATCGGCGTTTGCTGTTTTTTCCTATTTGAAATGCATAGGTAGCAGCATGGATTCCGGAGTCTTTTCAGAGGCCGTTGCCCGCAGGGATGCGGGCAATGAGCCCCCATGGATGGGTTCACGGCGAGTCTCTGAAAAGACTCCGGAATCCATGCGGCGGGGGCACAGCAAAAACTAATCCAAAACACGAGCCTCAAACGGCGATGCAGGCAGACCGGCGCTATTATACAGATTTGCCCCCTCTGGGTTATCGGCCCATGCATAACGCACCCATTTAGGCTCAGCAACAACATCCGCCCACACCATCAGCTTGTTACCCTTCACCTCCGCCTTGGCCCACACAAACTTTTTATCCGCGCCCGCAAGCGCAATATGCTTTAACTCGCCACCAACCGCGTGCAGCCCCTTATCCACATCCGCAAACGTTAACTCTACTTTATTGCCCTTCGCCTTCACTTTTTTCAGCGATGGCCCGGATGCAAGCAGCGATTTTTTACCATAAGCCACTTTCAACGCGCCCAACGCCAAACGTTCACCCACTTTTTGTTTATCCAGCGGATGTATATCGTTCCATTCACCCGCATCAATCGCCACCGCCATCGCCGTATTTTTTACCGCGAGTGTTTTACGCTGCGCCTCACGCAATTCAGCCCATCCACTCTCGCCCGGTTGACTCGCAGCGGGAAGGAAATTGGCCAATTGGGCATAGATAAAAGGCAAATCGGATTGTTGGAATTGTTTGCGCCAATCGCCAATTAAATCCGTCATTAATTGGTGATATTCCGCTGCGCGATCTACGTTGGATTCGCCCTGATACCAAATTACGCCTTTTATTTTTAGCGGCAATGCAGGCGCCAGTTTTGCGTTAAACAATGACGTTGGAAGATAATGCAAAGTCGTACCCGGTTGCATAGCGCCCGCAGTAGCGGCGATCTGATACTGCCACTCACCGCGCAATGAAACTTCTTCATCACCTGAATAAGCCGCACCAAATTTACTTTCGCCGAACATCAGCGCGTAGCGTTTATCTTTTACAAAACCGGCATTAGCGGAATAACTGGTTACACGAATAGCGATGCTATTTTTACCGGCTTTTAACAGTCCCGCAGGCACCGCATAAATACGTGGAGGATATTGATACCCCGTTTGCCCAACCGCTTGCCCATTCACGAAGACCTGGTCGCCATCGACAATACAACCCAACCAGAGCACCGCTTTTTTCGCGACTTGAGCTTGCGTCAGCTCGACGGTTTTACGCACCCAGAATGCACCATTAGTAAAATCGATGCCCTGCTCTTTTAAAAATCCCGGCACTTGCAATGTTTTCCACGCGCTGGTATCGAGCTTTTCTTGCGACCAATTATTTTTCAATCCAATATCAGCAGCTCCCAAATCACCATACCATTTGTCGCTATTGGCTTTGTCTTTAGCGATAGTCGCCTGCACATGGGCATCATCTTTAAACGGTTGCAGCTTCTGCAAATATTGCGGATATTTTTGTAACACGGATTCGCTCACCCAAGCCTCTGCCGGTGAACCGCCAACAGGAAGCGTGATGATACCCACCGGTACTTGATTTTCCGCCAATAATTTTTGTGCGAAGAAAAATCCTACCGCAGAAAAATTTTCCAAATTTTCCGGCGTCGCCGTTTTCCAATCGCCTTGGGTGAAATCGCTCAAGGGACCTTTAAAGGCATAAGTAACAGGCACATTAAATTCGCGGATGTTGGGCTGCCGTGTAGTTTCAATCAGCCCCGGATATTGGTATCTCACACGGCGCAAGGGTAATTCCATATTGGACTGCCCCGATGCAACCCAGAGATCCCCCAATAAAATATTGCTGCGCTTAAGCTGACTCTTCTCACCCGTAACCACTAACTCATAAGGCCCACCCGCTTTGCGCGAGGGAAACGTCACTTGCCATTTACCATCAACGGCCTGGGTTGATTTTTGCTTACCTGCAAAACTCACGGTCACCTTCTCGCCTTCGGCCGCCCAACCCCAAATCGTTAAAGGTTTATCGCGCTGGAGAATCGCACCGTCATTTAACAGGCGCGGCAAAGTGACATCGGCAAAAGCATTGGAAATAGAGAGTAAAGAAAGGCAAATCAGCTGCAAATAAACGGCTCGTGGGTTTCTCATAAGTAGTGGCTTTTATGGTTATTGGAGGATAATCAGAAAACAGTCAATATACTTGTATACAAGAAAAAGATAAACACACATTATTTCCGCATGCACCAGTTTTACACATATTTATTTGGACAAATAACAAAAAAGCAGCCGAAGCTGCTTTTTCAATACCAAACCGATCTATTCTTCCGGCAACTCCCTGTTGCCAATTAAGGCGGTGTAATTCTCCCGGTAATCTTCCATATGTTCTTTAAGGAAATCGCGGTAACGGCCAGACAAATAATTCGTTGTGCCTTCCACGTCTTCAGCAAACTCATTTTTATCGAGCGAGCTTTGGGCGACGACGAAGGCATTAAAGCGCGCTGCCGCATTCATAAGCGCGGCGCTGACAATACCGGGGTCAGCATCTTCGCAGGCGTCATTGGCCTGCTCGATAAATTTTTCAACCAACTCCCAGAAGAGATCGTCGTCGTTTTTGTCGCTCATGGTTCACTCGCTAAAATTAAATAAGATTTCTATTTTAATCCAATAATCCCCGAATCCAATAGTCCCTGCAAATACATTGCAGGGACTATGTCAGAGTTATAACAAATGCTCTGGCAGGATTATTTTGCCAGTGCAAAAGGTTTTGCTTTGAAGTTGGTACCGCGCAATTGCAGGAGCGCTTTGCCCACTTTATCGCTGAGCAATAATTGTTCGTAGATTTTAACCAAATCGTCTTTAGTGACTTTTCGCAGCGAGGCCAAATAACGATCGCGAGCGTCAAATTGATATTTACCATGCCAGAATTCGCCTGTGTAGAGACCGGCTTCAGCATAAAAATCCGTTGGCTTTTGCAGCACATTAGCAATCATTGCCTGTTTGGCCTGTTCGATTTCCGCTGCATCAGTGGCTTTTAATTTGGCCAGATATTCGGTGCGGAATTTATCCATACGCGCTTTAATGCCAGGCAAATCCGTATTGGAACTTTGTACCAACATCACAAAGCCGGGAATGTCATCGACCGGATAATTAAAGCTGGTGACCACATAACCCAATTGTTCATGAGTACGCAACTGCATAAAAAAGTCATTGCTGAACAGCGAATTTAATACCGCCAATTGCGCCTGTTCATCATCGGATTTTTCACTGCCAAACCAGGCTTGCAAAACCGCGCTATCAGCCAGCTCAACATCATCGCTGAAGTTAATAGCCTTGCCGGGTGCAGGAGTCACATATTGATTGACTACACGCTGCGCCGGTGTACGAGTGCCGGGAAGAATCGCAGCCGCTGCCAAAGCCATTTCTTTTATTTGCGCGTCGGTGTAATTGCCCACCGCAAAAATGCGCAACAGTGGATCGCGTTTAATGGCGGCATGATAAGCAACTACATCGGCTTTGCTAATTGTTTTTGCGGCGGTAAGCAGCTGCTCATCGGTCCATTGCACTTTACTGGTCAAACGCTGGCCGTGGCCAAACAACTGGCGGAACACATGGTTCTTTTCTTTGTTGGCAACATTTTGCTGAAAGCTATCCAGCGCTTCATTAAACGCTTTATCGCTAATATCCAACGTGGAAAATTCTTTCAGCATTTGCGTTAACAGCAATGGATGTTTAGTGGTGTAACCGGAAATGAAAATACCCTGACTATTGGCATCCATCACGGTCGCCGAAACCCCCAAGGATGCGCGCCCGGCGCGATCAGCCAGGGTCATGGTTTGTTTGTTGTAAATATCATTAATCAACGAAGAGAGAACAATCTCTTTGGGCGACTTTAGTGAAAAATCGACATTGATTTGCACTGATACCTGGCCCTTGTCTTCACGATAATGCTCAGCGTGAGTCAGATAAGCTTCTACGCCCGCTTGGCTAACAACCTGATGAGGCTTGAGGTGAAGGTTATCAACAATCGGCGCAGGTTTATCGGTAAATAAATCATTCAGCGGTGGCAAATTAAATTTATGTTTAGCAGCCAATGAATCCCAACGCGCAAATTCTTCGGCACTAATAGAGCGGATTGCATATTTTCCATCAAAGAAGGGTACAGGGGTTTCAGCTTTTTCAGTGGGATTGATGTACCACACCCGGGCGTTGCGCTCGTCCAATTGCGCTAGCAGATTTTTAATTGATTTGGCGTCGTAACGGTCGTAGATGTAATCGGCATTTAATAAATTTTCTACCGGCAAATCAAACTGCAACATAGTCAATTCCACCGCTTGGTCGAGCGGCTCGGACTTGGAGGCATTGGCAAAATCTTTGCTGCGCATGGCTTGCAATTCGCGGTAGTAATTGGGATTCAAACCATCGCGCTTGATCAGATCGATATAGGAAAAAATCGCCGCGATGATTTCATCCTGCTGTTGCAGCCCCGCATCGGTTAACTCTGCTTGCACGCGCAAGAAGCCATCGGGGCCATAACCCTCTGCGTCGATATAGGCGGTAATCATTTTTACCAAACCTTTACTGCGCAACTGCTCACCCAAGGTGCCCTGCTCTTCCGAAGTAATTAAATTGCGCACATACTCATTGGGCTTCAAACGCCACTGGTGTTTGTTAGATTTCACTGGAAAATCCACATAGAGTGCTTTCAATTCTTTAATCGGCTTATAGTGAATGCTCTTGCCCATTTCGGTTTTGGTTAAACCCGGCACAGTAACTTCAGGCAAGGTCACATTTTTATTGGGAATTGACGAAAAATGTTTTTCAGCGAGGGCTTTTAATTCAGGCAGGGATTGTTTACCCACCAAAGTCAACTTCATGATATTGGCGGAGTAATAGCTGTTATAAAATTTTTTCATTTCATCTTGCAAAGTTGAACCCGGTTTATCTTTCAATGTATCCAAATTGCCAATGTTAAATTTAGCGGCAGGACTTTCTGGATTGGCGGTAAAACCTTGCAGCGCAAATAAATTCCAGCCGTCTTGCGCTTTTTGCAGCGACCACTCGTTGTTAACCGCATTGCGCTCTTTATCACTGAAATGCGGATCAAAGGTCGGCTTCTTAAAATAGTCGCTAAAACGATCCAAAGCCTCATCAAACTTTCCGGCATTAATCTGGAATAAATAATTGGTTTTATCATACGCAGTAAAGGCGTTGGTCATACCACCATTAGCCTGGGTGTACTTCATAAAGCCGTCGGGCTCAGGAAATTTCTCCGTTCCCAAAAACAACATATGCTCAAGATAGTGCGCCAAACCCAATTGCGTTTTAGGGTCATGTGCACTGCCCACGCCCACGGCAATCGACGCCGCAGAATTTTCCAATGTCGGGTCAGAGACCAAAACCACCTGCAAACCATTAGGCAACAAAAGCGCCGAATACTGGCGATCATCATTAGGGCTCTTAATGATGGTGACTTGTTCAAGGTTTTGTACTGCAGGCTTGGAGCTGCTGGTGGATTGGCAGCCCACCAAACTGATTCCGCCCAGCAACAGCAAACTGAAGGCATAGGCCGAGTAGCGCTTTAACATAGCGTAGTTCCTTTAGGGTTAGAGTTGGTTCAATTGGCGGGCAAAGCCTAGCAGAGTTTGGGGTGGCACGCACAGTGGTGCTCGCACAGGGGCGCTAGCACAGAGCCATTGCACAAGGTGGAGTACGGGCGATGAAGAGTTTTTGCAGCAGACTGCTATGCCCAGCCAATATGACCATATTGGCTGGCCTTAGGTTCCTCTTGCCGCTTAGTTAACTAGATTCACAGTGGCGATAAAATGCCGTTGGCTTTGCATAGTTGCACCCGAGCTTTCATCTTTTACTTCGCGTTTTACGGCGATTAACCGCCCGTTCTGCTGACGATATTCGGTGTAGATTTCATTCTTGAAGGTAAAACCAATCACGATAAATATGCGCCCAGAACCCTTTTCAGTTAACTGGCTAGCGAGCGGGACGCCTTTATCGTCAATCCATATCTGCAAATGGTTTTTGTATTTCTTTACATATTGCCGAAAGCTTTTATCGATTTTTTCTTTAGGCATACTAAAGGTGAGCAATCTGGTTGGACTGCCGTTGAATACATCCATTTTTTCGCTAACAAAGCGGCAGCGTCCGAGCATCAGCTCCATTTGTGCTGCAGGATACAAAAGTTCGCGCCATTCCCAATATTGAAACTGCCCAACCGCATTGAGTGCTGAATTCTTTACATTTTCATCCTCAATTTTTGCCAGCTCTTCTGCGTGTAATTGCCCAATCAGTGCTGGGGAATAAACCGCTTGCAACCCATTCGCGCCATCCTCCAAACGCATATTAATTACGCCTTCACGTTCAATTAATTCGTCGTGCTCGCCGCTGCGGCCAAATAACTTGAACTGCGCATTGACGGCAATGGGGTCAGTAGACTTTAGCTGTGTTAAGGCGCTGCGAAAATCAGTAAGGCCATCGGCCATTACCGTAGCAGAAAGGCTCATCGCACAAAACATGACGAATATAGGCGAGTAGCCATACCAAAAAAAACGTTTGATCATTAAAATTTCCTTTCTATTATAAAACTACACCAATGATTAAGTGGCCTCGCGCAGCACCACTGCAGGAGGTGTAACAACGACAGTGCGACAACAAACAACACCCAAGGTTGCAATAAATACCATTCCAATAAGTGGCGATGCCAACCAATACGCGTAGTGAGGTTGCATTTCATTCTTAAACACAAGATGTTGCAAAGCGAACAAAAATGATTCGGCACCAGCGATAGCAATTAAACCCGATAAAAAGCCCAGAATGGCAAACTCGACCAGCACGCTGCCCAACATTAAGCGGCGCGAACTTCCCAACGCACGCAGCAGGCCTGCTTCTTGTTTGCGGCTTTCAATACTGCCCATTACCGCCGCAAACAACACCAGACACCCGGCGCTCAGGGTCAACCAAAGCACCAAGCCAATACCGTTACTAACCTGACTGATAATTTTTTGGATATTTTCAATCATGCTCCCGAAATTCAATACCAATAAATTGGGATGTTCGCGAGCAAAATGGTTAAAGTATTGCGTATCGCCTGTTGGAATAAACGCACTGGTGCCATAAATCGGTGAAAAACGGTCAAGTGCAGTTGGCTCAAATATAAATAAGAAATTTTGATTTAACGACTCCCAGTCAATACGCCTAAAGCTGGCCACTTCTGCATTCAAGGCTAAGCCCCCAACAGAGAAAGCCAGTTGATCGCCGATATGTAGTCCAATAAGTTTTGCGAATTCAGCATCGACTGAAACCCCCACGCTATTGGGTGCAGTTTTTTGCCATAAATCCCACCATTGCCCCTCCACAATCTCATGATCACTTGCCAATGAATCGAAATCAGTGACATTTAACTCCTGTTTAAATGCAGGATGGCGGTTACTCAATTCCGCACTCGGTTCGACCGTATTGATTTTTGCGATTCGGACTCTTACGACAGGATAAATGGGGTTCACATTAATACGTCTATCGAGCAAAAACTGCTTGAAATCTGCCACGTCAGCAGCATTCATATTGCCAATAAAATGATTCGGTGAATCAGCGGGAATTTGCCTCTGCCATTCCGCAATAAATGAGGTACGAATAATCGTCATGGTTAGCAATAGCATCAAAGCCACGGCAAAAATGGCCACCTGTACAACACTTTGCCCCCTACGTTTTTGCATTCCCGCAAATGCAAGCCGCCAGACCCCACCTAAATTGCTAATAAATAGCTTACTGATTTTCAACAACAACCAGGACACAACACAGGCCACCACTAAAACAACCAGTAATCCCAGAGTTGAACTTAAGGTGATTTTTATATTGCGACTAAATAGCCCCACCAACGTCACCATCGCAAACACTGCCAAGCCTATTTGCAACCACACCTGCGGCATATTCACCGCTAATTCCCTGCGTAAAATTTTTAGTGGGGGAACACCAGGCAAAAACCAAAGCGCAGGCAATGCAAAACACAACACACAAACCAAACCTCCGATAAAACTCAGCACATAGGGATAAGCACCCGATGACGCAAGCGTAATGTGGTACCACTGCTTGATGTTGACTGCGACAATTTCCTGAATCCCGTAACCTATCACCAAACCAAACAAAGCCGCCGCCACACCCAACATCAATAACTGTCCGAAATATAATAACCGGACACGCACAGCACTAGCGCCCAAGCTTTTCATAAGCGCAACCTGATTAGTGTGGCGCATTGAGAACTGGCGTGCCGCAATAGCAATTGCGACACCAGCCAGGAGCACCGCCATCACCGATGCAATTATCAGGAAGTTTTTGGCGGTTTTTAAATTGGCCGTTAACTGTTCCTGCGATGACTCAATGGTTGCAATACTTTGATGTTGATTAAGCTTAGGTTTTATTTTTTCAAGAAAGCCAGTCAAATTTTTGCTATTGCTCGCAGCAAGCAGCCATTGATAATTCTCTTGCGGAATATTGGTTTTTGGCAGATCAGCAATATTCATTATCAAGCGCGCGCCAAAGTTAAAAAACGGATTCACGCCGACCGGCTCATCAATAAGTATGTTAGTTAGCGTCAAATCCACATCGCCTACGGAAACCCTGTCACCCATGGCTACTTTTAATGCGGAGAACAATCGTGAGTCTACCCACACCTCACCGGCGGCAGGAGCTACACTGGCCGTTCTAATATCAACTGCATTTTCCGCATAAGCCACATGGCTAATGTCCAATTGCCCGCGCAATGGGTAATACGAATCTACGGCCTTAATCGATGCCATTTGCATCTCATCGCCGGCATAAACAACTGACATAAACATAGTGGAAAATGATTGCTGGAATTTGTCTTCTGTGGCGCGGTCAATCCATTCCTGACTTATCGGCACAGAACCACTTACAACAGCATCTGCACCCAAGATGCTATTACTTTGTAACAACAGGATTGATTCAAGTCTTGCCGAAAAAATAGAGATGCCACTTAAGACAGCCACCGCAAGAATAAGGGAAACAGCCAACAGCTTTAACTCGCCACTGCGCCAATTACGCAGCAATAATTTTAATGCCAACATTATTGTTTACCCTGCGATGGCATCATTTCGCCTGCCGATAATTCAATACGTGTTTGGCAACGCGCTGCAAGCCGATCTTCATGGGTGATCAGAACCAGTGTTGCGCCCTGTTCAGCATTTAACTCAAAGAGCAAATCAATAATGCGTGCGCCTGTCGCAGAATCTAAATTGCCGGTCGGCTCATCGGCGAAAAGAATTTTAGGTTGACTGGCAAAGGCGCGTGCGACCGCAACCCGTTGCTGCTCACCACCAGAGAGCTGTTGCGGGTAATGGCTCATACGCTTATCCAATCCCACCTGCGCTAAAAAATCCAGCGCGAGGGATTTTGCTTTTTTATTGCCGCGCAATTCCAGCGGTAGCATGACATTTTCCAGCGCCGAGAGCCCAGGCAATAGCTGGAAAGATTGAAAAATAAAACCCACATTGTCTGCCCTGACTTGCGCACGCCCCTCTTCATCAAGACAGGTAAGCGAATGATTATTTAAGCTGACGCTACCTGTGGTTGGCACATCCAATCCTGCCAAAATGCCCAAGAGGGTTGATTTGCCTGAACCCGATGCTCCGGTTATCGCAAGTGATTCTCCCTGCGCGACAGCCAATGAAATATCCCGCAAGATAATCAAATCGCCTTCCTGGGTTGCAACTTTTTTGGTAATTCCTTGAACCTTAATCATATCGATTAAATCTCGTAACGGTTATTGCGCAGCCAAATAGTGGCTGCAACCAAAAGCACAGAAATAATTATCGCGATTGAGGAGATTTTTGGATCTACCGCAGACGCCAGATTAATATCCAATATTCTATAGCCCTCAGAGCCCCACAACTTACGAAAAGAGGTGGATGCAAATTGCCAATAGCCGCCTAACAACGCCTTAACTCCTAGACTAATCTCAGCATATTTTTGCAGCAATACATCGGCCAACCATAAGCCTGCCGGAATTGCGATGCTGATAGTGACCGGTGAACGCTTTGCAAATGCAGAGGCAAATAATCCCCAGCAGATAAAAGGCAGTATCAGCAGCACAACTACAAAACTACTGCCTAATATTTTGAAGCTGAGCACTCCCATTTTTAGCGCTGGCCACCACTGTGAAAAATCTTGCCCCATGAATAGTGCAGTTATCATAAACAAAGCAAAACTCAATAAATTGCAGAGCAGGATCAACAGTGGTACAACCAAACACACCATTAATAATTTCGCCATTACATTGGTGGTCTCGCTTACCGGCATGGAGCGCCAAAATAAAATCTCCCGGCTTTTTCTGTCGGCGATTAAGGTGCTATGGACGTAGTTCGCAATAGCCGCCGCAAACATCAACGCAAAAATCCCCCAGGCAACGATTTGATGCAAGCAGGCAATTAATGCCAGTGCGTCAGGCGTATTGAAATCCAAATGTATTTTGCCGGTAGCACGATCAAGTGATGAATAGGATTTAACAGTCAGCGTATCCAGCGTTATAGGCACATTCTCGGGAAAGTGAAGATTCTGTGGACTGACCATTACCCCAATAGAGAGCGCTTCAACCAGAAAAATAAAAATCAGCGGCGCCCATAAAAAACTGACTCGCTGCTCCCAAAATTCACGCTTCATTTGCGCCGCAATAGTTGCGATCATCACACACCTCCCTGGACAAACATTTGTGGTTTTACCTTGGCGACAAATAAATCACTCAGGCTGGGTGTGGCCAAACGCCCCAAGGCTGCCAGCGAATCGCGCTGGTGATGTGCGCCCTCATATAACATACCGAAACCACCGAGCAGATTGCGCACATGAATCGGATTGTGTGCCAGCGCATGCTCCTTGTAGTGCGCATCCACGTGCAACTCCACATAAGTGTTGGCAATCTCGTCCATGCTGCTATTCAGTACTAGCTTGCCTTGATTGATAAAAATCAAATCGGTCAAGATAGCTTCAATTTCTTCGACTTGATGGGTAGTGATCACAATGGTTTTTTGCGCATCGTAATAATCATTCAACAACCGCTCATAAAATTGTTTGCGATAAAGAATATCCAGCCCCAAGGTCGGCTCATCCAGCACCAACAACTTGCTATCAATCGCCATAATCAGTGCCAGATGCAATTGCGTCACCATCCCTTTGGAAAGTTGCTGCACCTTATCGTTTAATTGGATATCCGTATTCGCTAAAAAAACCATGCACTGCGCGCGGCTAAAACGCGGATGCACGACTTCGGTGTAAGCGATTAATTCACGCACCTTGATCCAGCGCGGTAAAGTGGCGGTATCCGCAATAAAGGAAACCTGCTCCAATAATTTCACTCGCTCGCGCTGCGGATTCATTCCCAACACTGTCAATTCGCCTGCTACCGGGGCCAGACCTAAAATCCCTTTTAACAAGCTGGTCTTACCCGCACCATTAGGGCCAATTAAGCCCACAACTTTTCCCGCGTCGATTTGCACATTAATATTATCCAACGCCATTTTTTTACCGTAATGTTTGTGTACCCCCCGGGCACTAATTACCGGACTCATACTATTCCCCTTGCGCGGCTTGCAGCGCGGCGATCAATTCTTTTTTACTTACACCCAATTGCCGCATACGCAGCAAAAGTGCAGGCACCTCGGTAGAGATAAATTTTTCTTTTTCGATGTCATGCAGTTTTTGTTGTGCCCCCTGCACCACATACATACCCATGCCGCGCCGCGCTTCCACCAGCCCCATATCCACTAGCTCCTGATAGGCCTTACTCACGGTAATGTGATTAATTTGATAGTCACTGGCGACCTGCCGCACCGACGGCAATGCGTCACCCTCTTTGAATACACCCGATAAAACCAACGCCACAATTTTTTCGCGCAGCTGTCGATATATGGGCTGATCATCATTCCAATTCATATCTTCTATTCCGGCTTAGCGATTTCATTTCACACACCAACACAGTGTTATACATAACTATAACAGCATAACAATTTTAGACAAGCCCCCTACGCACAAATCGCTAGCAAAGGTTTTACAAGCCCCCTCCGATCTGACTATGCTATGAAGACAACAACGCCAACGCCTTGAGTGATGGCGATTAGAGACGGATATACGCTATGAACTCCCTCACCTTCCCTGCGCTGGGCAAATATATTGACCTGTTAGTCGATGCCGTGTGCGTAGTGGATAAAAACGGGCACTTTCTTTATGTCAGCCCCAGTGCAGAGCAGATTTTTGGCTACACCCAAGCCGAGATGATGGGTAGACAAATGCTGGAGCTGGTGCATCCGGATGACCGCCAGCTCACATTGCAAACTGTGGATAGGATTGTTGCCGGTGAACCCCAGCCACATTTCGAGAATCGCTATATCCGCAAAAATGGCGAGACGGTCCACATTATGTGGTCGGCGCGCTGGTCGGAAGTGGACCAATGCCGCGTGGCGGTTGCACGCGATATCACCCGGCGCAAACAGGCTGAGAGCATTCAGCAGGCCGTTTTTGCGATTGCTGAAGCCTCACACAATACACAGGATCTACATGCCCTCTTCGCGCAAATCCATCGAATTATTAGCGAGTTGTTAGCCGCTGAAAATTTTTCGGTGGCACTGCGCGATAGTAATTCCGCATTAACCAGCTTTCCTTACTCACATGAGCAGGTAGTGCTTTCGTTTAGCAATGACGGGACCGAGATCGCCAATCAATTATTGGCGCAGGTGCTGGATACCAATAAAGCGCAGCTCTACAACGCTTCCTATGAACGGCAGGCGCTGCAAAGTTGGCTGGGCGTTCCACTGAAATCCCATTCGGGGGTATTGGGCGCATTGGTATTAAAAAGTTTTTCACCCGAGCACCATTACAGTGAAAAAAATATGGAGTTATTGCAATTTGTTTCTACGCAAATTGCAGCGGCGGTAGAACGCAAACAGATGATGGCGCGCCTTGAGCACCTCGCACTTTATGATCAATTAACTCGCCTGCCTAATCGCACCTTATTTTATGATCGCATTCACTCTGCGATGGCACGCGCAAAACGCAACCACGGCATTTTTTCACTCTTGTACCTGGATATGGATAAATTCAAAGCCGTGAACGATAACTACGGCCACAATATCGGTGATTTATTATTAGAGCAGGCATCGCGCCGCCTTGAACACTGCGTGCGCGAGTGCGATACCATCGCACGTTTTGGTGGTGATGAATTTGTGATCCTATTGGAAAACATTGAGCGACCCGAACAGAGTACAGCGGTTGCCGAAAAAATTTATGCGGCGCTTAGCCTACCCTTTGCACTTGCCGAACACACCATCACCATTTTACCGAGTATTGGCTTGGCGCATTTTCCGCAGCACGGCGACAACGAGAAAGACCTGTTGCGCCATGCAGACGCGGAAATGTACCGCAAGAAAAACCAGTCATCGTTTACATGATGTTCTTGATTACCAACCGAGGCGTGAGTTTTTACATATCCCGCACAAAACGCACCTCAGTTATCAAACCATCAACAACTTTATAAATCGAGACATAATCCGTTTTTTTATCCGCGTGGATCACTGTCTCATGATTAATCACATAGCTGTCCTTTTCGATTTGCTGATGTATTTTTACGGCAACATTCCCCTCTTTAAACATGGGTTCAAAAATCGATTGTAAATGCGCCTTGCCGCCGGCGAGCTGTTTGTCGGGGTATGTATACACTTGAACAGTCTCAGCATAGGTGGCCAAAAAAGCGTTCAGATTGTGTTGGTTGTAAGCATCCATGCGTTTGTTGACTACTGCCAGTGGCGACAAATCTGCCTCACTTGCACTGATTGACTGAGCAAAAGCAACCATCAACAGAACTCCATACAATATTGGTTTCACAATTACTCTCCTTATTTTATTAAAGCACTTATATCTACAGATGTTTATTCAACTGCATGCGAATTGACATGGCTTGCGCCACTTGCATCGGTCTTCGCTTTGGGGCTGCCGTAGTAATCAACACTTGACGCACCACTGGCATTGGCATCCAGCATTTCCGTCACGGATGCTTCTATGTGTGATGCGCCGCTTGCTTCCAAATGAGCTCTTTTAGCGATGAGATTTTTTGCGCGAAAGTTACTCGCACCGCTCGCGCCTACATCCAACTCCTGGGTATTGCTTGCGGATTGAATTTCGGCGTTTGATGCTCCCGATAAATCATAATCCTGTTCCTGGCTATTGACACTGTTAATACGCACATTGGCGGCACCGGATAATTCCATGCGCAACAGTTTTGCATTTAATTCCGCAAAATTAACATTGCCCGCACCACTGACATTGAGCTGGAATTTTTCACCTTGCAAATCGCCAACTGTGGCGCGCGCGCCGCCAGATATTTCCAAATAGTCCAATTCTTTTACACGCAAGACTATGCGCACAGGGTCATTGCTGTGACCGAACCAATTAAAAAAATTTCCGTCGCTTTTTACCCACACACTCACACGCTTACCGCTTTGATCCACCTTTACTCGCTTCATCACTTCAGCATCAGCTTCAACGCGCAAGTACTCAGTACCATCCTGGCTAATTTCTACCGCCGTATTTCCGCCGGAGACAAATTCAGTAAAGTCTTTTACAGGGTAAGTTTTGGCAATGGTTTCGGCAAATGCCATCGGCGCGACCAATGCAACCATCGCAGTCATTATTAAGGCACGAATAAACATAATCAGCTCCTGTCTTTATACAAAATAATATTGAATACTATTAATCAGCAAACAATTATCACCCATTATATTTTGTGCTGGGCAATGTCGGTTTCCGGCAAACTGATGCGAAGAATATTAAACGACTCAATCGCCGGCACAGCGTGCTTTAACTGCTCTTCCCTTGCATCAACAGCACGTATAGTCTTGCAAAGCTGCTCGCCGCGCGCCTCCATACGCACTGCTTTAGCATTCATCTGCACCTCCATTTGCTCGCCGAATTTATTCATACGCGCTTCAAAGGCGTCCATATCACCACCCGATGCCAACACCTCTTTACCCATTGCAATCATGATGCTGCCAATAGAGTTTTGTACTGAAGTCTCCACAATACGCTCGATCCGGGTTTCAAAATATTTACCTAAAAATTCGGGGGTGTCTTCATTACCGCGATTAAAGGTGATGGGATTACCCGCGCTAAAATAACGGTTCACATCACTTTTTACATTGTTTAACTCTGTAAGTAATTGCGCTGAGACCTGATTCTTTTCGCCGAGCAAACCATCGAAAGTAATAGTGATAGCGTCAATCGCCAGATCAATTCCATCCAGCGCCATGCTGCGTACTTCCGGCACGGCGGCGCGGATACTGGCGGCGTAGCTTGCGACCATCTCTTGTTGCATCTGATTGAGTTTGAGCACACGCCCTTTCACCACCAGATATTGGTCCTCAACAATTTTGTAGGCCTGCTGATCCTCGTTATAGAACTCAATGCTGTTATCAGTGATGCGCACACCCGCATCCAATTCCAGATTGCACGAGTTGTGCGCAGCAGCAGAGCCTGCGGCAAGCAGTAAAACCGAGGCAATAAGTGTTTTCATGTCCAGCTCCTTTCGGTTGTCATACATCGATCAATGGATGTTCAGTGGATGTTAAAAAGCAAGGCTTCTTTCGGTTAACTCACGGCGCGGTTATTGATTGAGACGCAGGCAGTGCCGAATCGGATTCACCCGTTGCAAAATATTCTTTTCCGCTCATAAACACCGGCTAAAAACAAGTCTGGCAGGCGCCCTGAATATGGGGATAATGGTGCCCTTTCCGATCCAAGCCGCAACACGAGCATTTCTTCTATGACCAGCTTACCCAGTATTGCCAAACGCATTGCCGATGAATTAAACGTTCAGGAACAACAAGTTAGCGCCGCCGTCGGGTTGCTTGATGAAGGCGCGACCGTGCCCTTCATCTCCCGCTACCGTAAAGAAGTGACTGGCGGGCTGGACGATACGCAAATGCGTACCTTGGAAGAGCGCCTGCGCTACCTGCGCGAATTGGAAGAGCGCCGTGCGGCGATCCTCAAATCCATCGCCGAACAAGAGAAGCTCACGCCGGAATTGGAGCGCGAGATCCAGATCGCCGATACCAAAAACCGCCTGGAAGACTTGTACCTGCCCTACAAACCCAAGCGCCGCACCAAGGGCCAAATCGCCAAAGAGGCAGGCCTTGAACCACTGGCCGAAGCACTGCTGGCCGACCCGGCGCTCGCACCGGAAGTGGAAGCGGCAAAATACTTCAATGCCGAGCACAGCATTAATGATGTGAAATCCGCGCTCGACGGTGCCAAATACATACTGATGGAAAAATTCAGTGAAGATGCCGAATTGCTTGGCCGCCTGCGCCATTTCTTAACCCAGGAAGCAACCTTTTCTGCGCGTGTTGCCACTGGCAAAGAAACGGATACATCGCAAGAAGTGCAAAAATTCCGCGATTATTTTGAACACGACGAACCGCTTAAATCGGTGCCATCGCATCGCGCACTCGCCATGTTCCGCGGCCGCAACGAAGGCGTGCTGACCATAAGCGTCAAAGTGGGCGATGAAGAAGCACGCGTTGGCCACCCCTGCGAAACCATGATCGCCGAACACTGGCAGGTGCAAGATAAAGGTCGCGCTGCAGATGGCTGGCTCGCTGAAGTGGTGCGCTGGACCTGGCGAGTAAAACTGTTAACGCATTTGGAAACCGATTTGCTCGGCGAGCTGCGCGAAAAAGCGGAAGAAGAAGCGATTAAAGTATTCGCATCCAATTTAAAAGATTTGTTGCTCGCCGCACCCGCCGGGCAAAAAGCCACTATCGGCCTCGACCCAGGCATGCGCACCGGTGTAAAAGTTGCTGTAGTTGATGCGACCGGTAAAGTGCTCGACCATTGCGTGATGTACCCAACTCCGCCGCTGAATAAAATTGCCGAATCAGAAGCGATTCTGGTTCACCTGTGCAACAAACACAATGTCGGTTTGATTGCGATTGGTAACGGCACCGCGTCGCGCGAGACAGAAAAATTTGCTAAAGATGTATTGAAAAAGCACACCGACATTAAAGCCAGCACGGTGATTGTGAGTGAAGCCGGGGCATCGGTTTACTCTGCCTCTGAATTTGCAGCGAAAGAATTTCCGGATTTGGATGTAACGATTCGCGGTGCAATTTCTATCGCACGCCGTTTGCAAGATCCACTCGCTGAATTGGTAAAAATCGATCCAAAATCCATCGGGGTTGGTCAGTACCAACACGACGTTTCGCAATCACAACTGGCGCGCTCGCTCGATGCGGTAGTTGAGGACTGTGTGAACGCGGTGGGTGTGGAAGTGAATACCGCATCGGCGGCGCTGCTTGCGCGTGTATCCGGTCTGAACACGACATTGGCAAATAACATCGTTGAATTCCGCAACCAGAACGGCGCGTTTAATTCGCGTGCCGCATTGAAAAAAGTACCGCGCTTTGGTGAAAAAACCTTTGAACAAGCCGCAGGATTTTTGCGTGTTGCCGGTGGCGAAAATCCACTCGACGCCTCTGCTGTGCATCCGGAATCCTATTCCATTGTTGAAAAAATAGCGCAAAAAAATGCGCGTGAAATTAAAGGTCTGATTGGTGATTCATCCTTCTTGCGCGGTTTAAAAGCGGCAGACTATACCGATGAAAAATTCGGTGTTCCCACCGTCACCGACATCATCAAAGAATTGGATAAACCCGGCCGCGACCCGCGCCCGGAATTTAAAACCGCCCAATTTCAGGAGGGCGTAGAGGAAATTACCGATTTGGTGCCGGGAATGATTTTGGAAGGTACTGTCACTAACGTTACCAACTTCGGCGCGTTTGTGGATATAGGCGTGCATCAGGATGGCTTGGTACATATCTCTGCACTCTCACACAATTTCATTAAAGATCCGCGCGAAGCGGTAAAAGCTGGCGACATAGTCAAAGCCAAAGTGATGGAAGTGGATGTACCGCGCAAACGCATCGCCCTGTCATTGCGTCTGGATGATACACCTGGTGAAAAAGTGGAAGGCAAGAAGGGCGGAGAGCGTCCGCAATCGCAAAACCAACAGCGCGCGGCGCAGAAAAATAATCCTGCTCCAGCGGCAATGGGTAGCATGGGTGCGCTGCTACAGCAAGCATTGAAAAAGAAATAGCTCTCCCACCAATACGCCCCTCCCAAGCCCTGCTTGGGAGGACCACACCAATTTGAAGAAAATTATATGAGCACACTTCCCACTTGCCCCAAATGCAATTCCGAATACACCTATGAAGATGGCGAATTATTTATCTGCCCCGAGTGCGCACACGAATGGCCAAAAGCTGCAGCAGAGGCGGCGGGCGACGATGTATTAATCGTGCGCGATGCCAATGGCAATTTATTAGCCGATGGCGATTTTGTTACGCTGATTAAAGACTTAAAAGTAAAAGGCTCATCTTCGACCTTAAAAGTCGGCACCAAAGTAAAGATCAATCGTCTGGTGGATGGTGATCACGATATCGACTGCAAAATCGACGGCATAGGCGCGATGATGCTGAAATCGGAATTTGTAAAAAAGGTGTGAAGAATCCAGGTTCCGGATAAAAAAGCAGCGAGCAGTTTAACTTGCTGCTTTTTTTTGGCTTATTTTGTATAGCTACAGCACACAAACTGGCAACTCCGCCAACTAGCCGAGGTCATAACAACTACACCTTGTGCTACCTTTAATCACAGCCCTCGCACCCTATCCATCATGGTAAACATTTGAGTTACTGTATTTGAGTTACCGCACTTGAGTCACAACAAGGAGACACAATGAAAGCGTCCGTTGGGGCATTGCTGATGCAACTTTGGCAGCAGCGCGCGGTAACATTACTATTTCGCGTCTACGCAATTTATCTCGTCGTTTGCATACTGGTGGTGTTGCCACTGCTTAATTGGGGCGCGGGTGCTATTTACCAACAACAGATCGGGCGCATACTGCATTACGACCTGATCCATTTTAATCCGTTTACCCTTGCGATAACTGCGCGCAACATCCAAGACAATAACTCCGATGGCAACCCGCTCTGGTCAGCGCGCCGCATCCATATCGACCTGTCGCTGCTTCAAACGATGATTCATTTCGCACCCACGCTGGATGAAGTGGAGCTGGATGGGCTTTGGCTGCATCCGCAAAAGCTGGCCAACCACACCTGGAACTTTGATGATATCCGCCAATATCGCGCCGCCCAAGCAGCTGCAAATCCAACACCTGCGCCCGTTACCGATGAGAGTGAGCTGCCGGCGCTGATCATCAACCACACCCGGGTGACGATAGAGTCACTGCAATTTACCGATAGCACTAGCGCGGAGCCGTTTCACACCAGCCTCGATAATATCCAGTTTGAATTGCAAAACTTTTCCACGCTCGCTGACGAGAACCAGCCGTATCAATTGCAGGCGGCAATGGGAGATGGCGGTGAACTGATCTGGAAGGGTAATTTATCGATCAAGGGCGCACGCAGCCAGGGTGAATTGGCGCTCAACAATATCAACCTGCAACCGGTGTGGAAATATTTTAAATCGCAGCTCAATTTCACCCTGCAAAAGGCGCATCTCAACCTCGAAGGCCAGTATCAATTGCGCTGGAAAAAAGACCTCATCTGGTCGCTGGAACAAGGTCAACTGGTTATGGCAAATAGCAAATTGCGCAGCGGTAAAGCTAGCGCACGCGATGTTGAAATGAGCCTAGGCGAATTGAAACTGAGCGGGATTAGCGCCGCCAGCCAAACCCAACAACTGGCCGTAGCCGATGTGCAGGTCAACGGATTGCAGCTATCCAGCTGGAGCCAAGGAGGGAACACCGGCTTGGCGCGCGCCTTTATCCTCAAAAGTATGGCGGGCGATGCACCGGCGGTTGATGCCAGCAACACACCTTGGGTAGTTATGGTTAACAAATTCGCACTCAATGATGCGGCCGTCGATTGGCGCGCTGGCGATCTGGATCAGCACCTGTTCAAGGCGCGCCAGTTAAACCTGACCGCTGCCAATATCGATACGAGCGGCGCCAGCGCAATGACCATCCAGCTCGCTACCAGTATCGACGAGAGCGCCCAGCTCGACCTCGCAGGAGAATTCAACCTCGCCAGCCGAGACGGCCAATTTGCAACCGAACTGACTGCCCTGCCCGCCGCCATTGCCCAGCCATTACTCACCCCCTATGTGCGCGTCGATATCGTTAACGGGCAATTGCATACCAAGGCCGATGTGCAGGTACGCGATGCGACCCCCACCCAAATTAAGAGCAGCGGCTCCATTACCGATATCAAGCTGCGACCAACCGCTGCGGCACAGGAGCTGCTGACCTGGAGCAGTTTGAAATGGAGCGACGCCCAGTTGGATTTAACCACTCAGCAAGTGGAAGTCCCATTGCTGGAATTAAGCGGATTCGACAGCCGTTTTGTGATCACCAAAGAAGGTAAAACCAATTTGCAGGCGCTCTTTCCCGAACCGCCCAACACTACCGCAACGCCCGATGTCGCTGCGCAAAATGGATCAATCCATTCATCAATCGATTCACTAACCCGTGCCCGTGAACCCGCTGCGCCCTGGCATTTCAACCTGCACAAATTTGTGCTGGATAAAGCCTCGTTCCGCTTCAACGATGAAACCCTCACGCCTAACTTTACGGCAGCCGTGCAAAACTTTAGCGGTACGATGACCGGCCTCTCATCGGATACCAGCAAACCCGCGCTGTTCAAATTCCACGGCGATGTGGACGGCTACGCACCGGTCAACTTGCAGGGCAAAACCCAACCCTTCCTCACCCAACCTTTGCTGGATGCACGGCTCGATTTTGAAAACCTCGACCTTGGCGGCTTTAGCGGTTATTCCAGTACCTACGCTGGCTGGCGCATTGAGCGCGGCCTGCTCACTGCCAACTTGCACTACCGTCTGAACAAAGGCCTGATCCAGGGCGACAACCATATCGAGATGGACCAACTGCAATTGGGTGAACGGGTAGACGACGCAAAAGCGATGGACGTCCCCCTGCGTTTGGCGCTGGCGCTATTAACCGATGAAAACGGTCTCGCCACTTTGGATATAGGTGTGCGCGGCAACCAGAATGACCCGGGGTTTGATATCGGCAAAGTCATCCGCCAAGCGGTGCGCAATTCACTGGTCAAAATTGTGAAATCCCCGTTTACCTTGCTCGCCAAATTGGTTGGCAGTAAAGAGGATCTCGGCTACCTGCCGTTTAATTCCGGCTCATCGCAATTGCTCACCACTGCCACACGCAAACTCAACGCGCTGCAACAAGCGCTGAAAAAACGCCCGGAGCTGCGCATCGAACTGCGTGGAAGCTATGACCAAAATACCGATCTGCGCGGTTTGCGCCTGGCACAGGTCAAGCAGGTTTTACTGGAAGAGCATGGTTTGGAAAATAAAGACATCAAGGCCCAAAACGAGCGCTGGCAAAAAGCGGTGCTGGCGGAGTATCGCAAACTGGGTTTGAAAAGTGATACAGGACTAAACCCGGTACAGGTGCATGAGCAATGGCTGCAAACCGTCGTAATCGCGCCGGAAGCACTGATCCAATTGGCAGCGCAGCGCAGCATCAACGCCAAACAATTTTTGGTGCAACAGCTGAAAGTTGACAACAGCCGCGTATTGATCAATTCCAATCTGGATTGCAGCCAGGCCGACGCCTGTGGCCGCCGCATAGTGAAGCTGGACCTGTCTGATTTGAACCAGACGCTATCAACAGCTACTGACCGCTGAGTATTAATAACCGCAAATCTGATCGGATAGAGCCAGAGCAGCAAGACTCAAGTTTGGCGCATATTTTTGTAATTTGTGACGCAAGTCGGTAGTATCGCCGCCGGAATGTTTTGTGAATAGATAGATTGGTTCGTGCCCATAGGAGAAAAAGGCAATGGAGCAACATGTGAAAATGATGATTGGCGGTGCGGCCTTATTTGTACTGGGAGGTATTTCAGTTTACCTCCTCACCAGCCGGCCTGACGCTGCAATCCCACCCACTTACACACAACCCGCTCAAGCTACACCTGTTGCGGAGGTAGAATCTCCCGCCCCATCCAGCGCCGATGCAGAAACCAGCATTGCCAATGCCGAATCTTTTTACGAGGAGGCTGAAGCACGCCGCGAACAGCAACTTGCAGATAAAGCTGAAGCCGATAGGCTCGCCAAATTAACGGCAATTAAAGAGCGCAGCGTGGAGTGTAAGTTTTGGAAGCAACAGCAAAAAACATCCAGTGCTGCAGCAAAAATAGAAGAGAAAATTATTCAGTACTGCACACTGCAAACCAGCAGTAGCACATCGAGTGATAGCAGCACGCCCAGCAGCACTCCTGAATCAACAACTGCAAGTGCAGGCGCTTAACGGAAATCCACACCGGCACACATCCCTGTGCCGGTAACACAGATTAAAAGCGGTAATTAACGTTAGCTGACACGGCAGTGAAATCCCATGTCTCGTCCTCTTCGTCAACTTCGCCTTTCAAGTCATCGCGCACCAGCAAACGGTATTCAAGCCCAGCACTCAGCTGCTCGGTAATCGATGCGCTCACACCTGCACCCACAGACGCGCCTGAAAAACTGAAGCTTTCTGTTTCGCCCTCAATCAATTCCTCATCATCGTAATACGCGTCTTCCTCAAATTTGAGGCGTACAGATGAAAAGCCAACCAGTCCATACAACTCTATCTGGCTGAAACTGATGCTAGGGCGATAGTAGAGCGACGCATAATTTAATGTCAGGTCAACACCCTCTTCACCGGCGTTGTCGGTGGTCCCCAATCGCATCTCAACGGTGGCCCATGGACTGTGGCTATAACCACCAATTAATTCAACGGCATTCCAGGAAGGTTCACCCCCTCCCTCATCCTCCTCCATTTCTTCGTCATCACCTTCATAACCAGGCTCATCGACTTTCAAATCGATTTTGGCAATTCCGAGTCCCGCATAAAAACCGCGGTCTTGTGGGTTGATATATTGGGAGCTGGAACCAGAGTCAGAGCTTGAGGATCTTCCACCAGAGAATCCAGAGAAACGATAATCCAAGCTGGCAGTGAAAGCATTAAGGTTTACATGCTCATCGCTATCATCCACGACCACACGGTACTCAAGATTAAAATTGAAGTTTCTGCTCACAGGAAAACCAACACCTGCGCCATAAGAAGGCCCAGCCAAAGACAGATCACTGCCCGTTTTGGCTTTAATATTTGCCCCGGCGAAGCCTAATAACAGATAGGTTTTGGCGGTGTCATTTGCACTTTCAGTACGATAGTAAAGCCCACCGTATAAAAGCTCGGGCGAACCGCCCACACCAATTCGAGACTCGACCCCAACAAAAGGGTTGTGTTTGTAACCACCAGAAAGTTCCAATGCAGTCCAGTCCGGCTTTTCACTTATAGATGCATGTGCCTTGCCTGAATAATCAATTTGGCTTACACCAATACCCGCATAAAAGCCGGCAGGCTCAGTATTAACCGCTAAAGCAGTAACAGGTAAGGTTAGCAACCCGGCCGTTATTATCACTCGCATATTCCATTTTCCTTCTTAATTCAGTTGTTTTTTTGCTCTAACCACACTCACTCGCGGGCGAATCATACCCAATTCATCAATAAATACCAGCCAGAGCAATTTATCCCCATAATCCCCATGCGCCCTCGTAGGTCAACTTGATCCCCGCCAACAATAAAAACCCATAACTGATCCAATAAAAAATACGGTCAGATACGCGATGATGTAAATAAACACCGAGCCAGACACCAAAAGGAGCAAGTGGTAACAACGCAAGCGATGTGAAAAATGACCCTCCACTGATCTGACCGAGCCAGACATAAGGAATCAGTTTTATAAAATTGATGATGGCAAAAAATAAAATCGTAGTGCCCGCCAATACGGATTTGGATAAATGTTGCGGCAATAAATAGATCGCAATTGGCGGTCCGCCCGCATGTGCAATGTAACTGACATAACCGGCAATGCTGCCCCAAAAACTGCCTGCGATTTTGTTGGGCCGCCGCTGCTCCAACCGTTCTAAAAAATGTTTACCCCATAAATAATGCGCAACAAAATAAATCGATAAAAGACCTATTATCACGCGCACCCAATCAGCATTGGTCATTTCAAATGTCAACGCCCCTGCAATAGTACCCAGCAATGCACCGGGTAATAAAATTTTTAGGTTGAGCTTGTCCCAGGTGCCGCGAAAGCTCCACAGGCTGAACGCATCCATACTGCACAAAATCGGCAATAAAATCGCAGCAGCAAGACGGGGATCGATCATCAGCGATAGCAGCGGTACGGCGAGCGTGCCAAAGCCGCCGCCAAAACCACCTTTGGACATGCCGACTAAAACCACTACGGGAATGGCGAGCAGGTAAAACGAGAGATCACTGATCATAGGAAGGGCTGCGCAAGCTGATTGACTAAAGACCTTGGCAGCATGATGAAATTAAGCAGATTTATCCAGCGCTTCCCTGCGTCTGAACAAAAATTTATTGGCACACAATTATCTCTTCATTCTATTCGAGAGTGACGGGATAGTAGTCAAATTCGCAATAGCCGGAATTGGAATCGCAGACTTCGATAAACATGTACACTTTTTGCGGAATTTGATCAATCAGCGGATAAATATCTGTCTCATGCACAAATCCATCGCAGGACATATAAAAATCATTTGCATATTCACATACCCAATTGCCCGATTGATCGCAAGCGCGCCCCGCTCCGCACCGCTGCGAATGAATTAACAAACTGCCATTAATAGACGCCCTATCGTTAATTCTTAAAGATACCTGATAGTCTTCCAAGCTATTCACATCCCAAAAAATTTTGTAGCGTCCATCATTAATGAAAGGATTAAATGCGAGCGCCGGATGCTGAGGAGTAGCCGTGTCTGTGTTGTAGCTATCGACAATATCGTAAGCATACAATTCAGGAACATAGTCTTCATGGGGATCATCAACCGCAACAGTGTCACTGCCACAGCCGGACAAGAAAACAGAAAAGGAAAATAAAATTGCAGCGGGCAGGATTTTTATCATGGCACAGCTCCGTAGAAGTATACGATGTTAATGCTAGAGCTGAACCACTGAATCCCGCCTGAACAATTTAGGCCACAAAAAATTAATGCCGTAAGTGCAGTTGTGGTTTTAGATTTACCGAGCCATCTTCCTCCAGCTGTGCATGCTGGGTTGATTCCGAATTAGCGACCATCACTATCGGCTGCATAAACAATGGCCGACGCACAAACCACAGATGCCAGCCAAAACTCTCCAGGCTATGTAAAGCGAGCAACTGGGATTCATTAAGATAGCGTCCGAGATCGATAGGGACTGCTTTCTGGACACCACGCCGATTGTCAACAACGTGCTGTAAACGCTCGGCGAGAGTGGATTTGAAGGGTGATTTTGATGTTCCAGGTTCCGGCATGTTGCAACTCCCTTAACCAATTAACTAACCCTGTAGCAATTTTCATAGTGACGCGTGATAGGATTCACACTAAGTGTCGCGAGAATAATCAATATTGTCAAAAACCGTGTTGGAATATCCAGATGGGCTATCAGCATGCTTTTACATAATTGATATGCACAAATCACCCCGCTAACCGCTAGAATCAGCCCCATTATAAGAACGTTAACTCGGTCGCTTCACTCACACCAGAACAGGGTTTACTCCATGATCCACGCTTACTTAAACCACCCGGTTATCAAAAAACTTATATTCATCACCAGCCTTTGCATAAGCACCACAGCAATAACCAACAGCGCGATGGCAGATAGCTCCGAAACGGAACTACTTACAAACAAAGTCGAGCAGTTACGTCTGGCCATGGTTGACGGTGACGGTAAAGCCCTGCGCGCATTGTCTGCACCACAACTCAGCTATGGTCACTCAAGCGGCAATATAGAAGACCAAGCAGCATTTGTTGAAAAAATTGCCAGCGGCAAATCCGATTTCGTCACCATGGAATTGACGGACCAAACCATCAGCATTTCAGGTGATGTTGCGCTGGTGCGCCACAACCTGAATGCGGATATTAAAGATGGTGGTGTACCCAACACCATTCATTTGGGTGTATTACTGGTGTGGCAAAAACAAGCAGGCGATTGGAAACTACTCGCGCGCCAAGCATTTAAATATCCACCTAAAGCCCAATAAATAATCCAGAGAAAATGCTATGAAACTTTACGGCAGCTACACATCGCCTTTTGTTCGCCATGTGCGAGTGGTGTTATTGGAAACAGCGCAGCCTTGTGAATTTATCGAGACCGACCAAGCAGGCAGCACGGCAAAGTCACCCACGCAACGGGTTCCTTTTCTTGAGGATGGCGATGTGTTTTTAACTGACTCTGCATCGATCACCAAATACCTGCGCGAAAAAGCCGGGCAAGATTATTGTAAAAGCGCAAAAGAGTTGGATGATGTGTGTTTGGTCAATACACTTATGGATGCAACGGTAAATTTATTTTTTATCAAACGCGACGGCGTGGATGTAACTGCCGTACCTTACCTGCAACGCCAGGCAGCACGCATCCAGTCAACACTTGCAGAATTAAACCAGCAACAATGGCCGGCCAGTGCACCTTACAACGATGCCCAAATACGACTCGCCTGCTTTATCGGCTGGGCGAAATTTCGCAACCAAATTGATTTCTCCAGCTATAACAATTTGGAAAAATTTTATTCGGGCGCCCTTAACTATCCTCACTTTATAGCAACACAACCGCCGCAAGGTTAAGACAACCCTGACATCTTCACTTGTATGTCATACCCGCGAGCGCGGGTATGCATAGTACTAAAACACCAACCGTGATACCCCTTTTCTTAGCTGTTCAAAAAACACCCTTGCATTTCACATGACACTCAATATAATCAATAGTGTCACTTGATACGAGCGCATTCCATGCACAGCAAAGCGGTTTCCATCTCAGACCTCAACCTTGTTGGCGACAGCGTCATTAGCGCCGCTGACGCCTTGGGACTTGCCCGCGAGCAGCTAGCCGAGGCGATTGGGGTCTCAGTGTCCACAGTTGCACGTATGAAAAATGGCTCATCACCCGTACCGGAGCAGAAGCCGTTTGAAATGGCGCTGCTGCTAATTCGCGTCTATCGCTCACTGTTTTCGATCCTCGGTGGCAATAGCGAGGCAATGAAGCATTGGATGAGCACTCCCAATCATCATTTAGGTGAAGAAGCACCCGCTGAACTTATCCGTAAAGCCGATGGGCTGACACGTGTGCTTTGGTATCTCGATGCCATGCGCGGGCGCATTTAAACCCCAAGCTAAGGATTGCAATGAAGGATCTGGCTGGATTGCTCGCGCCACATGTTATCGGCAGCTGCTGGCGCGTGGTTGAAACGCAGGAGACAGCGGCGACCATGGCGATCACCCACTCCGCTGCCGAGCAGAGCCGCCTGGAAGAATTATTGGATTCATCCAAACCCAAAATCCCGGCCGATTGCACAGGTCTTTCCTATCTGTTGATGACCCCTTTCCGCTATCCGCCACTGCGCTACGGCTCACGTTTTGGCACCACTTGGGAGCGCGGCATTTTTTACGGGTCGTGCGAATTAAAAACCGCCTTTGCGGAAACTGCTGTTTATTTTTGGCTATTCCAGCAAGGCCCCAAAACGCTTGGCCCGCTCGCACAAATCCGCGATCAGCGCACCGCTTTTTCAGTCAAGTTAATTAGCCAAAAGGCACTGGATTTACACAGCGATGCATTCGCATTGTCACGCGCTAACATTAACCGCCCCGACTCCTGGGAGTTCACCCAACAACTCGGTAAACAACTGCGCGAACAGGGCACTGAATTTATTATTTATCCTTCAGCGCGGCTTGCAGGTGGAAAAAATATCGCGATATTTTCCCCGCTCGCCTTTGCCGAAAAAGAACCCGCGCAACAACAGCTGTGGCACGTGCGCTTCACTACGGATTCCTGTGTATTTGTGCGCGCGGGCATTAGCGATGGATTTGAATTTTATCGCCAGGATTTTTCAGTGGATGGCAAAATTCCGCATCCATCACTATTGGGTTAGTTATCCAAACACCCGCTTCGCCCAAACCCCCAAACCCGCCGCCACACTGCCAAAGTGATCGCCATCGACAATCGCGATTTCATCGCCGAATAATTCGCGGATCAGGTTGCGGATTAACGGCGATTTAGCGCTGCCGCCGGTGATGTAGACGACATGCGGTTTTATACCCGCCTGTAGGGTTGCCTCACTGATTAACGCGGCAATTTTTTGCAGGAGTTGTGCACTGGCTTCAGCGTAATCGCCTGCACTGCATTCAGGCGCTAAAGTTGGTTCAATAAAATCCAATGGGAAACGATGCCGTGCTTGTGATGAGAGCGCGATTTTCCCCAGTTCCGCTTCACGCACTACAGCAAAATTATGTCTGCCTTCGCGCATTTTTATAAAGCGCTCCAGCAATTCCAGCTCATTGGTTTCACGCGTTAATCGCTCTAGCAAAAAACCAGTTTTGGCATCGTAAAATTCGGTTTGTGCACCTATATCATTAATTGCCATCGCATTGACAAAGGGCATCAAGGGCATAGGCAAGCCGGTTTTTAATGGCGATAACATACCGAAATGCGGCATCAGTATTTTTTGTGCGAGCTGGATATCAAAATCATTGCCACCGATACGCTCACCAGTATGACCTAAAAAATCCTGCGCACGATCCAATTGCTGAATATGTTGCGGCCCCATCAACACCATGGAGCAGTCGGTAGTACCACCGCCTACATCCACTACTAACACGGTTTTGTTTTCAGTCAGACGCGTTTCAAAATCAAAGCCGGCCGCGAGCGGTTCAAACAAAAATTCGATATCGGTGAAGCCGACACGCTTGCCCGCCGCTGCCAAAATAGTTTGCGCCTGCTGGTTGCTCTCTAGTGCATTAATACCTTGGAAATTTACTGGGCGTCCAATTACCACCTGGGTGATATCTGCTTGCAAATGCTGTTCAGCACGATTTTTAATATTGAGCATCATAGCCGCAACAACATCTTCAAAAAAATCGACCGACTGCTGGCGCAAGCCGCTTGCGCCTAAAAAAGATTTTGGCGATTTAATAAAATAGCCTTCCCCGGGTGCGCTGATGTAATGCGCGATTGCCTCACTACCAAAAAAAATACCCTCGTCTACCTGATCGAGATCATGTTCGATTTTCCCCGCACGCGCCTGACTCAACAGTGCCGCACGCTTCTGGGCATAGCTGCGCTTGTCGCTCTCATCCGTCAACTGCGCTGCAATAAGCTCTGCGATAAATGAGCGCTCCAGCGCATAAAGTGTCGAAGGCACAAATGCATCGCCACCATAGAGTGGAATTAATTGCGCCGTGCCATTCTCAATAAATGACATAGCACAATTGGATGTACCGTAATCAAAGCCAACAAACATAAATCAATTCCAACAACTGCAGAGATAAAAATAATATTCAGCACAACCTATTCTGCCGATAAATAACGGCGTTCAAGATGGGCTTTAAAATAACGTGCATTCAGTGGTTCACCGGTAGCGGCAGTCATCAACTCATCAGTCGATAACAAACTTCCCTTGGCCCAAATATTATCCTTGAGCCACTGGAACAATTCACTCAAATTACCCGCAGCGATTTTTTCCCGCAGCTGCGGAATAGCGCGATCTGCCGCAGCAAATTCTTGCGCAGCATACATTGCGCCCAATGTGTAGGATGGAAAATAACCGAAAGAGCCACCTGCCCAATGGATATCCTGCATACAACCGTTGCGATAATTGCCTTCAGTTGATAACCCCAAATAAGCCTGCATTTTTTCATTCCAGAGTGCTGGAATATCATCAATTTCAATATCGCCTTCAATCAATGCACGCTCAATTTCGTAGCGCAAAATAACATGCGCAGGATACGTCAGCTCGTCGGCATCCACCCGGATAAAATCGCGTTTCATTCGTGTATTGACCGCATAGAGATTAGCTTCAGTAAACGCGACGTCCTGCTCGCGCCCGAGCAGTTTTGCAGCCATGGGCACTAACAATTTGGTGAATTCTGGCGAGCGCGCCAATTGCATTTCAAAAAATAAACTTTGCGATTCATGCACACCCATTGAGCGCGCCTCACCCACCGGTAAACCCGCCCACTGCGTTGGCAAATTTTGTTCGTAACGCGCGTGACCGGTTTCGTGGATCACACCAAACAGCGCTTTCATAAAATCGCTTTCATCGTAGCGCGTGGTAATACGCACATCGGTAGGCACACCGCCGCAAAATGGATGCGCGCTCACATCCAAACGGCCGTGGGTAAAATCAAAACCAAGCAATTGCATGACCGCCATACCCAATTCTTTTTGCTGCGCAATCGCAAAAGGCCCCTGCGGCATTATGAACGTTTTGCGCGCTTGAATATCCGCTGCGCGCTGGATAAATTCCGGCAGCCAGGTTTTGACCTCACCGAACAATACATCCAATTTTTCACAGTTCATGCCCGGCTCATAAAGATCCAGCATCGCATCGTAGCGGCTCAGCGATGTGCCCGCCGCACGAATTTTCGCCTCTTCACGCGCTAATTCCACTACTTTGGCCAAATTGGTTTTAAAACCTTGCCAATCATTATTTTTGCGCTGTTCGCGCCATGCATGTTCGCAAGTCGAATTAGCGAGCGATTGCGCCATCACCAAGTCTTCCGGCAATTGATTTGCCTGTTGCCAGCGGCGTTTGATCGCAGTGAGGCTCACTGTTTGTTGTGCATCCAGCGTTTCCGTTTCTGCAGCCGCAATCCAGTCCACCAATTGCGGTGCAGTGGTGAGCTGATGAATTAATACCGACAATTCCGCCATAGCCGCACCGCGTGCGTCATTGCCGCCGTCGGGCATCACCGCGGCCTGATCCCAGGAGCAAATTGCATCCAAATGATTGAAGTGCGAAATTTTTAAAAAATGTTGGTGTAACTGTTGGTATGACATAGAAACTCTCATCCAGATAATAATGTGCAAGTGCAAAATACACACTGCAATTTAATCGCCATTAGATCAATTCAGCGATTTATTTGCACGCAATCGTTCGGCCATCAAATCAATAAAGCTGCGAATTTTTGTCGCGGCATAACGGCCTTCGCGATGCAAAATATGAATCGGCACCGGTGCTGGCTCAAATTCACTCAACACAATTTTCAACTTGCCGGATTCCAACTCAGGTGCAACCTGATATGACATTACGCGGGTAATACCCAAACCGCGCGCCGCCGCTTCAATCGCAGAATCATTGCTGGTCACACTTAAACGCGGCTTGATCCGCACAGTGAATGGCTTGTCATCCTGCATAAAACGCCACTCGATATTTGTACCCAGATTGGTCGCCACGATAATGGGGTGATTGGTTAGCGCCTCCGGATTGGCGGGCAAACCATTGCGGGCAAGGTAATCCGGTGAGGCACAGAGCACCCGGCGCACACTGCCGACACGCAGCGCTTTAAAACTGGAATCGCCCAGCTCGCCAATGCGCAGCGCAACATCCACGCCCTCTTCCAATAAATTCACCACGCGATCCACAAATAGTGCCGACACTTCAGTCGCCGGAAAACGCTGCAAATAATCCACTATGCCCGGCATCACATAGATGCGCCCGAACAGCACCGGTGCGGTCACCGTCAAATGCCCGCGCGGCTCAGTGTTGATACCGATGGCAGCCTCATCTGCTTCATCCGCCGCCACAAGCACGCGCCGCGCGTCTTCCAGGTAGCGCTGCCCGGCGTCGGTGACGCGCACATAACGCGTGGTGCGATTCAGTAGCCTAACCCCGAGGCGCGCCTCCAGATCGGCCACCGCGCGCGTGGCAACTGGCGGCGATATGCCCAAACGCCGCGCCGCCGCTGCAAATCCTTCGGATTCAGCGACCGCAACATAAATCTGCATTTCGGTGAGTCTATCCATGGATTATTCCAGTTTTGAAAACAATCAATTAATAAACGTGAGTATTCTTCACATTGATGGCAATTGGCAATATGGGTTCCACAGATTTATTAGTCACTTTACGAGGAACGCACCATGAGCCGTATCAACACCGTTACCAACCAAACCGCCTCTGCCGAACAGGCCGCGCTGTTTGGCGCTGTCGAGCAGCAAATCGGCAGAGTGCCCAATTTCCTGCGCGTATTTGCCAACTCTCCTGCTGCCTTGCGCGCCTTTCTTGGCCTGTACGGAATTGCCAATGAAGGCAGTTTGAATGCACAAACCCGCGAGCGAATCGCACTCGCATTAGCGCAACAAAACGCCTGCGAATATTGTTTATCGGCGCACACCGCGATTGGTAAAAATGCAGGATTAAACGGCGCCGAGATTGAAGCTAATCGCAACGGCACCAGTCAGGATGCCAAAGCAGCCGTAGCCGTAAAACTGGCGCGCTCGCTGGTCGAGCACAAGGGCGACATCACCACCGCTGAAATAATTGAAGCGCGCAATGCAGGCTATTCCGATGCAGAGATAGTAGAAATAATTACCCAAGTTGGCATGAATTTACTGACCAATATTTTGGGCAAAGCCAGCCGTGTGGAAATTGACTTCCCCAAAATTGCACTGAATGACTAAACGCAAATCGATGCTGTTGAACATCCGAGTTATCAACGGAGGAGCTAATTATGTCGCGCGCATTTTCTGATATCACCTTCACACCAAGCGTTAAAGCCACACAGGAACAATACGGCACCCGCGAAGGCAATCGCAATTTTGAATTGGCGGATGATCCACGCAATGAATTAACAGAAACTGAAATTCAATTTATTCAGGCGCGCGACAGTTTTTATCAGGCGACAGTAGCGGAAAATGGCTGGCCGTATGTGCAACATCGCGGTGGCCCGATTGGCTTTTTAAAAGTGCTGGATGCGCGCACCATTGGTTTTGCCGATTTTCGCGGCAATCGCCAATACCTGAGCGTGGGCAATATTAATGCAGATGATCGCATCAGTATGATACTTATGGATTATCCACGGCGCCGCCGGTTAAAGCTTTGGGGCCGCGCGCGTATTGTACATGAGAGCGAACAACCGGAGATTATTGCTGCGCTGGAAGATCCCACTTATCGCGCTCGCATCGAGCGGGCGATTGTAATCACCATCGAAGCGTTTGATTGGAATTGTCCACAGCACATTACGCCGCGTTTTAGCGAAGATGAAATACGCGCGTATGTGGAACCCATCATTGCCGAGAATGAAAATTTAAAAGCACAATTGCAAATATTGCTAAAAAACCAACCAACCGATTAATCAGTCACTGAAAAAAGGAAAGACAACCCATGCTGACACTTTATGAATTTGGCCTATCCGGCAACTGCCACAAGGTTCGCCTGTTGCTATCGCTATTGGGTTTGCAATACCAAAGCAAGTTGCTGAACAGTGCTGCACGCGAACACAAACGTGACGATTTTTTACGTTTGAATCCTTTTGGACAAACGCCAGTTTTAACCGATGGCGATACGGTTGTGCGCGATAGCCAAGCAATTTTAGCGTACCTCGCGCGCACTTATGGTGCTGATGACTGGTTTCCACAAGATCCAGCGAAGGCAGCCGAAGTGATGAGCTGGCTTTCAACCGCTGCCAATGAAGTAGCGCGCGGCCCCAATGCAATGCGCCTGCATCACAAATTTGGCCGCGCCATAAATATGGACGAAGCCACGCAAATTACCGCTCAACTATTATCGGTATTAAATTTGCATTTACGCTCACATCAGTGGCTCGCCAATAACACACTGACGATTGCCGATATTGCGGTCTATCCCTATATCGCATTGGTCAATGAAGGCAAGTTTGATATTGCACCTTATGTGTATGTGCAAAGCTGGATGAAGCGAATAGAACAGTTGGCCGGATATGTCAGCATGCCCGGCATCCAACATTTTGCAGAATAGTCGTTTTAATTTTCTTGTAGAGGTAATTACGCATGACTGAATCACGCCCACCATTACCACCCTTCACCCGCGCCACTGCCATCCAGAAAGTGCGCGCCGCCGAAGATGGCTGGAACAATCGCGATCCGCACAAAGTATCACTCGCTTACACAGTTGACAGCCAATGGCGCAATCGCCATGAATTCCCTAAAGGCCGTGCGGAGATTGTGGAATTTTTAACGCGCAAATGGACGAAAGAAAAAGAATATCGATTAATTAAAGAGCTGTGGGCTTACGAAGGTAACCGCATTGCCGTGCGCTTTGCCTACGAATGGCACGACGATGCAGGCCAGTGGTTTCGCTCCTACGGAAATGAAAATTGGGAATTTGATGAAAACGGCTTGATGCAAAAACGTTACGCAAGCATTAACGATTTACCTATTGCAGAAAGCGAGCGGAAATTTCATTGGCCGCAAGGCCGCCGCCCCGATGATCACCCAGGCTTGAGTGATTTAGGGTTGTAATATTCTTTAAATTAAACCATGAAAAATGCCGCAACATATGCGCAATGCTGTTTACTTAAGATTATTTTCAGCTTTGTTTAGTCGTCATCCTCGCGAAAGCGGGGATCCATAAACCGCGATTGTTATCGTAAAGCTGGACTCCCGCGTTCGCGAGAGTGACGACAAATCCTTAAGTGAACAGCATTACGCAACATGTGCGGCATTTTTTTTGCACTAAACAATTAGCAATCAACAAATTGTTTATTTAACGACTGAGCCAAACACGTCAAAGTAGGTCGGGAAAGTTTTGGCTGTACATTTCGGATCATTAATACGCACAGGTACGCCGCCAAAAGTCGCGAGCGAAAAACACATCGCCATACGGTGATCGTCATAAGTATCAATCGCCGCATTCGGAATTAAATTTTTCACCGGCGTAATGCGCAACCAATCTTCACCCTCTTCCACTATCGCACCCAGTTTGCGCAACTCAGTCGCCATCGCCGAAATACGATCCGTCTCTTTCACGCGCCAGCTAGCGATATTGGTCAAACGCGAGGGGCCATCGCAAAAGAGCGCAACTACGGCGAGCGTCATGGCTGCATCGGGGATGTGGTTGAAATCGCGATCAAAAGCTTTGAGTGGCAGCGATGGCGCTGAAGCTTCAATCCAGTTTTCGCCCTTGGTAATGGTCACACCAATTTCTGCGAGCGCATCAGCAAAGGCCACATCGCCCTGGATACTCTTTGCGCCCACACCCTGCACACGCAGCGGGCCAGCACCCAGAGCGCCCGCAGCGAGGAAATAAGACGCAGAAGACGCATCGCCTTCTACATACACAGTCGCGGGGCTGGCATAACCGGTCGCCGCTGGAACAGTGAAACGCTCCCAGCCATCGCGCACTACGTTTACACCGAACTGGGCCATCAACTTGAGGGTGATTTCAATGTAGGGTTTGGAAATAAGCTCACTCACCAATTCGATTTGTGTTTCCTTGCCGGTCATCGGCAATGCCATGAGCAGTGCGGTAAGGAACTGGCTGGATACATCGCCACGAATTTTGATGCTGCCATTTGCGGCGATTTGCGCGGGCTTGATCAGCAACGGCGGAAAGCCTTCCTGCCCGAGATAAGTAATGTCCGCGCCGATTTGACGCAATGCATCCACCAGATCGCCAATCGGGCGCTCGTGCATACGCGCAACGCCGTGCAATTTGTAAGTCCCGCCACTCAGCGCCAGCGCTGCCGTCAGCGGGCGAAACGCAGTACCGGCGTTGCCAAGAAACAGATCCGCCTCTTTATTAGGAAAGCTACCGCCGGTGCCTACCACGCGATAATCGTTCTCTCCCGTTTTAGTCACACTCACGCCCAAAGCCGCCAAGGCTTCCAGCATGCGGTCGGTATCGTCAGATTTCAGCAGATCGCGGATATCCGTCTCCCCTGAGGCCAGCGCCGCCAGCAACAAGGTGCGGTTGGAGATACTCTTGGAACCGGGCAATTGCACAGTGCCCTGGGCGCGGGTAACGGGAGCGAGATCGAGAAATTCCATCGTGGACCTGTTTAAAAAGTGGAAGGCCGAGGGAGGCCAAAAAAAGAAAGTGCGCATCATACCCGCATCAGTCCTCGCCCGCACCCCTGAAGTTCTCGCCAACCACGAATTTGGGGTTGACAGCCCGCCCCTCTATCGCCAAAATGCGCGCCTCATTTATGGCTAGATAGCTCAGCCGGTTAGAGCACAGCACTCATAATGCTGGGGTCGGCGGTTCAAGTCCGCCTCTAGCTACCATATAAGAGAACCCATCCCGCACTGCGGGGTGGTCTTTTCAAGAGACTTGTGTCTGAAGATGCGTTTCGTTAACTAACTGTTAATGAGGACATCGAAGATGCCAGCAAAGTCTAAAATTTACGGAATAATATGTACTAAAGGCGGTGTGGGTAAAACCACAATTGTGCTGCGGTTAACTGTTGGATGCGTGTTATGCGTATTAGGCGCGCCAGCTTTACCCCCTATTGCCACTTCAAAATGCAAATGCGGCCCAATGCTTTTCCCTATATTTCATACAGTTCCCACCGTCTCACCCGCCTCAACAGAAACACCAATAGCTAGAGGAGAGGGTACATTCAAGTGCGCATACCATGTATGAACTAATTGCCTATCAATTAAGTGCTCTAAAATTGCTAAATTTCCATATCCGCCAAGCACCTGATTTTTCACCACTTTACCTGTCGCAGCTGCGGGAATCGGCGTACCTGTAGGTGCAGACCAATCATCACCCCTATGCAGCTTATAAACTTTATCAATTGGATGAAACCTATTTGGATTCCATGGGCTTTTCCGTGTAAATGCAGGTCCTGGATTGAATGTACCAGGCATTCGACAACTCCTTTTAATAATTAATTTAATCACAGGTAATGTTTGTTCTGTTTTCATCTGATCTAGATTTTTCTACTACTGGCTTATCTAAATCTTCATCAGGTGGGTAAGCTGAATAAAAACCATTAACAAATAAGTTGCCAACTTTAATCTTTACGCTCTCTACGTCTTCATCAATTTCAATATCAACGACAGGAAAATGATTTGGAATAGTAATTTTTATTACCTTCATTCCGTAGTAATACTCTTCAACATCATATACGACATAGTCATCATCAATGTATGACGGGGTTTTTCCTATAAAAAATGGATGGATAGATCTTTTCAAATTTTTATCATAATAGAGATCAAACCCAGAGCATGTTTTCATACCCTCCAACATAACCTCGAATTCTGACAATTCATTATTCTTTGGAGTCGCAGAATCTTTTGAATCTACCTCAGAAAAAGTAAATGCAGAGAAAATCAAAAATATAAAAACAACAACCACTTTAGACATAAAACCTCCAATTAAACATTTAGTTAAATTTCAAACCTCTATTAAAACCAATTCAATCAATCAACTCGCGCACCCATAACTCCTGCTTTGGCAAGCATATCGTTTTTTAAATCATACTGCCGCACAGTAAACCCTCTCGCCATTTCACCTAG
The DNA here is from genome assembly GCF_031457055.1 of Cellvibrio fibrivorans. Classification (NCBI taxonomy): domain Bacteria; kingdom Pseudomonadati; phylum Pseudomonadota; class Gammaproteobacteria; order Cellvibrionales; family Cellvibrionaceae; genus Cellvibrio; species Cellvibrio fibrivorans. The sequence goes on from NZ_JAVDVX010000004.1 coordinate 308,017, forward strand.
TCGTTGCCTCTGCACCGGATTCTTTAATAAAAAACTCACTTTTTCTGCAGTTTGTTGATTTGCACCTGAATTTGACCTAGTTTTGCGTTAAATAGTGCCCCTAGATAATAGCCATAAGCCACTATCGTAACTGTATATTTTATTAATCCAGGTAGATCAAAATTCGAAACAAAAGTAGGTCAAATTCAGGTACAAATCAACATTGAAGCGACAACAATTTATTTACCCGTATCGTTTCTACACAGCGGTATCACCACCCCTCCTAATTCACATTAAATTCCACACATTATTGGACAACTACTTTTTTGTATCCTAACAATACAGACCAGTTCAACCGTATGACGCATGAGGATCTAAAGATAAAACAACAAGCGTCACCGCCGAACTTTTAGCAAAAACGGTAGCCACAAGATATCGATAAATATCTTTATCGATCTGCGGTACCGGGTTGCCCTTCAGTATATTCTCATAATCCGCCGCTGATTCTGCAACCCCCAGAATGCACCAGTTATCGACAATTAGGTGATGTTCACTCTCTCCCTCTTGGGTCTTTTCCACTAGCGCAACCGGCCCTTCATAAGGCCACGTCTTTAGTGATAAAGCAGAAAAACCTTGGAGCAGGTTTACATTGTGAACCAATGCAGGTTGCTTACCTACGCAGTAGCCGTTGCATTTTTTTAACTGATGACTTGTGCACGCACGGTTGGTAGGTTTTTCTAATCCGCATACTTGATAGCACAGGCTATGTTCGTCGCTAATGGATTGAATCGCCTCTTTCGCTTTTTTAACTGACGGGAACAAACCATAGAGTTTTTTTGTGCTGCGGGGCATTTCAGACACGGAAAATATTTTTGGCGTTAACAATCCATCTTTAGTTTCTTCCAAACCAATACTGTAAAAATTACTAACCCGACGCAGCCTGCGGTTGTATAACGGTTGCAGTTCCTTCACTTTTTTTGATTCGAGAATCAGTGCAGACAGCTCACCCGAGGTTTTGTCGAATGTGATATTGCGGGCTTGCTGACATATTTTCATTTCCCTCGAGGATTTATGATCCGCAGTGAAATGGGAAAGTACTCGCTTGCGAATATTGATACTTTTTCCAACATAGAGAAGCTCTTTGTTTTCACCCCAAAAATAATACACACCGGGCGAGTTAGGTAGACCATCAATAATAGAGGCATCAAAACCGGCGGGTATACTTTCTTTGCGGTATTGATGTTTGACGGCTGCACGGATCAACTCTTCGCCTTTTTCTTCTTCAGCTATTGTCAGAAAACGGTAAGTTGTTTTTGCATCATCCAATGAGCGATGGCGATGTGTTACAGCAATTTGGTGCCTTGCAATTATTTTTTCCAAACTGTGCCCAGAGTGACCCGCATACAAATGGCGCGATAACCTGAGCGTACACATCAGCTTTGCTTTAAAACTGTATGCCAGCCGTGCAAATTCATTGCGAATAAAACCGTAATCAAACCGCGCATTATGGGCGATAAATAGTTTGCCTTGCAGGCGTAACAAAATCTCTTTTGCCACCTGCTCAAAATAGGGAGCAAGGGCGACCATCTCATTAGTGATGCCAGTGATCTGCTGAATTCCCTTGGGGATCGGAACGCGCGGATTGATAAATGTTGACCATTCAGTGATGCCGTTTTCGCTGACCTCCACAATACCGATTTCGGTAATGCGGTCATAGGTAACGTTACCGCCGGTGGTTTCGACATCAACAATGACGCAAGGCACTGGAATATATTTGAGCATAAAACACACAGCAAGGAAGTATTGAGACAACGATTAATTACCTGTACGTAACAACATACACCGTTAGATGGGTATACCTGCTCAGAATTATCCACAAGGCAATTAGATAGCCAACAAACTTTCGGCTTACGGATTCGCAAGCCCACGCTGGCAGAAGAGAAATGACCGCTATTCGCGCAAAATAGGCCGTGCGCGAAACAATTCAGTGCACCACTTACCCTTAATTCGGTCAGGATTTTAATTTCCTGCCCATATGGTCAGCTAATTTTCCAAATCTGATAAATCGGGAACGGAATTTGCTGTAGAGCCAGCAGTGATGAATTAATCAGCCTTTTGCTGCGGAGCTGCGTATGCAAGCGTTTATCGAGAATATGCCGAAAGCCGAATTACATGTGCATCTGGAAGGCACCCTTGAGCCGGAACTCAGTTTTGCCCTTGCACGCAAAAACAATATCGAGCTGGGTTATGAGACACCGGAAGAATTAATTGCCGCTTACGATTTTTATGATCTGCCATCGTTCCTGACAATTTATTACGGTGCGATGAAAGTGTTGCGCGATGAAGCGGATTTTTATCAGCTGACCTGGAATTACCTGAGCAAGGCCTATAGCCAAAATACACTTTACGCCGAATTATTTTTTGATCCTCAGGCGCATACAAGTCGCGGTGTGGAATTTGGTGTGATCATGCACGGCATTCGCGCCGCACAGGAAGATGCTGAGGCAAAACTCGGCATCAAGGGCCAATTGATTATGTGTTTCCTGCGCGATATGAGCGCTGAGTCGGCCTTGGAACATTTATTAATGGCTGAACCTTATCTCGCATGGTTAGTGGGTGTAGGGCTGGATTCCGATGAAAAAAATAACCCTCCGGCTAAATTCGCTGAAGTATTTAAGAAAGCGCGGGAGATGGGTTTGAAACTCACCATGCACTGCGATGTTAACCAACAAAATACCTTACTGCATATTGGCCAATGTTTGGATGAAATTGTGGTAGACCGTATTGATCACGGTGTTAACTCGCTGGAAAGTGACGCGCTCTGCGAAGCGATTAAAACCAAAGGCTTGGGCTTGACTGTGTGTCCGGTATCCAACCGTTTTGTAGTCCAGTCGCTCACATCAAATGAAATTCGCCGCATGCTCGAGAAAGGTATGCTCGCCACCATTAATTCCGATGACCCGGCTTACTTCCGCGCCTACCTCAATGAAAATTTAGTCGAGCTTCAGCGCGAAGGTAATTTTACTGCCGAGGAGATTGCCATTTTGGTTGGCAACGCATTCCGCGTAGCCTGGTTACCGGATGAGGAAAAAATGACTTACCTACAAAAGCTGGGCGCTTATATACAGAATGCGTCCATTCAATAATGTTTTATGCAAGAGAAACATGATGACTATTTTTTTGCGGCTATTGGTATCTATCACGCTCTCGGTCGCTGTAGCGACTATCAGTTATGCGAATGACACACCCAAATATTATGAAGCTACCGATACCATTGTTATTCTCGGCGCTGTACCACAAGAAATTCCGGTATTGACCGAAGCATTGGAAAACCCCGAGAAAAAATCTCTTTGGGGTATTCCCTATTGGCAAGGAAAACTTCACGGCAAACCGGTAATTATCGCCATTACCGGTATAGGCAAAACCTTTACTGGCATGACCACTACGTTATTTATCAAAGAATTTAAACCTCGGCTGGTGTTGATGACAGGAACGGGCGCACGTATCAATCAGCAATTACGTACGGGCGATGTGATTGTCGCCACTCATACCTACGAGCACGATTACGGCAGCCTGACCAAAAACGATATGGTGTATCGTCCTATGAATAGCCCGGACGATGGCAAGGAAGTGGAAAATGAGTTCAAACCTACAGCGTCGCTTTTAGTGATTGCGCAAAAGGCAATGGAAACTTATGAGCCACAAACCATTACTGCCAACGGCAGCACCTACAAAAATTCTGTGCGCTACGGCGTAGTTTCATCATCGGATTTATTTGGCGTGCCACAAGTGCGGATTGATTCGCTGCGCAATAAATTCAAAACTGACATTATGGAAATGGAATCTGCGCCACTCGGCCATGTGTGCGAAGCACTGGGTGTTCCTTATTTGATTGTTCGCTCAGGCAGCAACGTTGCACAAGAAGCGCCCAACGATGACTATCTGCGCCTCGGCCCGATTGCTGCGCGCGAAGCGGCAAAATTTTCGCTCCACTTAGTGAAATTTTTGTAAATTTTCATTCCCCCGTTTTTTCGTTGTTCTTGTAGTTGTTGTTCTTGTTGTTGTGTTCTGTAGTTCTCCTCCGTAGTAGTTTTGCCCGCTTTGCGGGCTTTTTTTTCAGCCGCAGGATTCCCCCATGCCCAATCAAATCCTCAACACCAAACTAATTCGTATCGCGTTAGCTATTGCCTGCGTATCGCTCGCCACCACAACCTATGCAACAAACTATCAAGATGCCGTAGCACAACTCGGCTATAGCGAGTTGGCAGCGACTTTTAGCCGCGACAAAGCCCTCGCTATCAGCACCCTGCCCGATGAAGAAAAATTATCCCTCCCGGAATTAAAAGCTGCAGCGACATTGCAACTTATAGGCGCGCCGATAATTGGCTCAATCGCCAACTCAAAAACACTTGCTGAATTTATCGCCAATTACAATCAGCCAGATACCGCCTATCTCGGACAACTTAATGAGAGCTCACTTTATCAGCGCATCGAAACCCAATGGAAAACACAAAGTGCAGTCAAGCCTTCAGCATTTGCGTTGGAGTTGCGGCAGTTAATCGGTCAGGGCATTGCAACCGGCTACAACCTGGTCACCACATCTTGGCCGCTGTTTGAGGCGGATCGGCATATTATTTATGGCCATAGCGATATTGATCACGCGCAACAACTGCTTGCACTCCTTGCGAGTGAAGGCCTGCAAGCGCGCGTGGGTTTCTCGCGCAAAACCTCAGCATTTTTATATCGCGATGATTGGGGCACACTGAGCCAATCGCTGATTGACTTGGGCAATGGTCGCCGCTTGGTTGAAGCGAGCGAATACGATCTGCATTTTGAATTTCCTACGGCGGCCGATAAAACAAAATTTGTCGCCACGATTGATCGCTACGCTAAAAAAGATACAGCTAATCAAACCGGTTTAATTCGCAGTGCCTGGTGGCAACCATTTTATCGCAGCAAAAATGCCGCTGAGGGTTTTGCCAGCGCAACACAAATTGCCGTGAGTAATGGCAAAGAAACTGCACTTCTTCTGGCGTTGCCCAATCAAGCGCCCGCATTGGTAAAAGCGATTCAACAATTAAATCCTACCTGGTCAGTTTCGCCTGAGGCAATTTGGGTCAATCTTGCGTTTCATCGCTATCTGCAAGGCGGTTACAAATAGGCAACCATCACTAAACATAACTTTGCGCAGTTTACTGTCCAAATGGTCAATTATTTGCATAGCAAAAGCATCTGCACTTTATCGCTAATCGATTCAAAGATGCAGTGATGAACATTGAATGCAATTAATTGAGGTAGCTATGTTGAATTTCGTTCGCAGTGCTTTTGCAATATTCGCCAGCTTACTGCTGGCACTCAGCGCCAGCGCTGCTATTCCGGTGAAAGTGGTAGTGGTAAGCATGTTTGAAAACGGTGAAGTCACTGGTGATAAAGCCGGTGAATACCAACTCTGGATTGAACGCCAAAAGCTCGATAAAAAATTCGCTTTTCCACTCGGCGCTTACGACTTGCACATGAATGATGCAGGCGTGCTCGCCATTTGCACCGGCGGAGGCGTTACCAATGCAACTTCATCAATTATGGCGCTGGGCATGGACCCTCGTTTTGATTTATCCAAAGCCTATTGGGTAATTGCGGGCATTGGCGGTGGCGATCCACTCGACGTTTCACTCGGCACCGGTGTCTGGGCCAAACGTGTTGTCGATGGCGATTTGCTTTATGAAATTGATGGCCGTGAAATTCCCAAAGAATGGAAATACGGTTTGATTCCACTCGGCGCCAAAGAACCGAATCAGGAAGCAACAGGCTGGACTGTCGATACCATTGTGTACAACCTGAACCCAACCCTCGTTGATTGGGCTTATCAACTCACCAAAGATTTTCCCGTTGCCGATACACCCGCAATGAAATCGTTTCGCGCGCAATACAAAGGTTTTCCGCAAGCGCTGCACGAGCCCTTTGTCACCATCGGCGACACCCTCGGCTCCAGCACCTATTGGCACGGTGAATTATTAAATACCTGGGCGAATGATTGGATGCATTTGCATGCGGGTAAAAAAAGTAATTTCATGACGACCAATATGGAAGATAACGGCAGCCTCACCGCGCTGCACCGTTTAGCCAAAGCAAAATTGGTAGATACCAAGCGCGTATTGGTGTTGCGCACCGTGAGCAATTACAGTTTTCCACCGCCAGGAAAAACTGCAGCTTGGAGTACAACTGCGCCCTACCCTGACGATGGCTTGCCTGCGATTGAAGCAGCCTATGGTTTAGGTAATCGCGTGGTGCAGGAATTGCTGAGCGGTTGGGATAAATACCAAACGTCTATTCCATCAACAACTCCCGCAAAATAATTTTTCCGCTGCACTTGTTAATAACGAGTGCACCGGCTAACTCGCGTGAACATCATGATGAATAAAATTTTATTGTTTACCCTGTTATTAAGCACAAGTATTTTTGCTCAAGCCAAACCCGTTATTTTCGATAATGATATGGCGATAGATGACTGGGCGGCGCTGCTGTATTTGTTGCATCACCCCAAAGCCGATGTGATTGCTGTGACCATTTCAGCGAGCGGCGAATCGCGCTGCAAACCCGGCCTCGCTAATACCAATTCACTGCTGGATTTGCCCGGCGACATTAAAAAAGATATCCCCGTTGCCTGTGGTGATGCTTACCCACTCGATGGCTATTTTGTTTTTCCGGAAGCCTGGCGGAAGGATTCGGATACACTTTCGGGAGTACCGATCAAAACCAGTTCGCGCATTGCAAGCGATAAACACGCCGCCGATATTATTCACACAGCACTCGCCACCGCAAACGAACCCGTCACGCTGATCGCCACTGGCCCGCTAACCAATATTGCACAATGGCTGGAGCGCTACCCGAATGACAAAAACAAAATTGATCAGCTCGTAATTATGGGCGGCACGGTCGATGCACCGGGCAATATTATTGTGCCGTTATTTACCAAGGGGCATCCAAATACAACAGCTGAATGGAATATTTTTGTTGATCCACTAGCAGCTGACAAAGTATTTGCGGCAGGTTTACCGATTGTGTTAGTCGGCTTGGATATCACCAATTCTGTACGCGTCACCACTAAAGTCGCAGCCGATTTTAAACAGGCAGTGAAAACCGATTCCGCCAAATTTTGGGATGAAGTGCTGGATAAAAATGATTGGTTTATCGCGAGCAATGAATATTATTTTTGGGATACTTTGGCGGTGATGATCGCCGCTGAACCGGAGTTATGCGAGGGTGATAGGCAATCACTGCGGGTGGATTATCAAATCACATCGACTCCCTGGCAACAAACCACCGACAACAGCATGCCCAACAAACGCTGGGATGGAAAAGCACGATCGCATTTGGATGCAAAAACAGCGGGGACTTTAGTGAAGGATGAAAGCTATCCGGAAATAACAGTGTGTAGGAAAACCAATCCCGAGAGAATTTTTAAAGAGTTTAGAGAAATTTTGAATAGATAGATTTTTTGCGAACCAGTGCTTCATCATCGAAGCACTGGGCAAGGTCCAACATCGAAATAAAATAACTACTCAGTAAATTTACTCGCATCGCTAGCCCGCGCCAGCGTATCGGCAATTTCACTGCCTTTACCCTGCAAAATTTCCTGTGGTGTCAACCCACACAATTCATGCGGAAACACCAACCAGCGGTCAGTGGCGTGCACGTAAAAATCCGGTTTTAAATCAGTGACGTTGCGTGTTGGTTTATACCAAGGGCATGCAACCTTAATGACATTGGGAGTGTTGCGGCGCGATTTACGTTTGATCTCGTCAATAATCGCTTGAATAGAGCGGCCAGAATCAAACACGTCATCGACAATCAACAGCTCCTGATCGGCGTCGACATTTTTAATAATGTAATCCAGACCGTGTACGCGGATGTCTTTGCTTTGCTTGTCTATGCCGTAGTAGGACGAGGTGCGGATCGCAATATGATCAGTGGAAATTCCCATGTATTCCAGATATTCCTGAACAGCAATACCCACTGGTGAGCCGCCTCGCCAGACGCCGACAATAAAGTGCGGGCGAAAGCCGCGCTGATAAATTTGCTCGCCCAGTTTAAATGAATCGAGCAAGAGTTCATTGGCGGTAATAAAATGTTTATCCATCGCGTTTACCTGTAGCGGTTATCCAACATTTTTTATGGTGTGTTTTTACATCGAACAACAATTATTGAGCCAGTTTTTTTAAGGTATTACCGAGCGCTTCAATTGCCAAGGCGACATCTTCCACCGTCACCAACTCATCGGGATGGTGACTCACACCGCCTTTGCAGCGCACAAAATACATAGCGACATCGCAAATATCGGCCATCGCCATGGCATCGTGACCGGCGCCGCTCATTAACTTATAGGGATTTAAATTCATATCGCACAAGACTGATGCTTGCAGTGATTGCATCCAATCAGCGCAGACGACGGCAGGCGCGTTGTGAATCTCATTCCAGCTAGCGGTGAGATTTCTTTCGATACAAATTAAATCCAATTCGTGCTGAATTTTTGCGAGCGCCTGGTCGCGCAGTTGATCGTCGCCTGAGCGAATATCGATAGTGAACTTTGCGTGGCCGGGAATAACATTAACAGCACCAGGGCCGCATTCAATTTTTCCGACGGTGGCGACAACATTGAATTCTTTGGCAACATCTTCTACGAGCACAATACCGAGTGCGGCGCCGACGAGTGCGTCTTTGCGCATGGGCATGGGTACTGTGCCAGCGTGTCCGGCATAGCCTTGGATTTCGATAGCGAAGCGGCGCGCACCGGCGATAGCGGTGACGATGCCGAGTGCGAGATTTTCATCCTCTAATACCGGGCCTTGTTCGATATGGACTTCAAGGTAGGCAAGCAGATCGTCGGGATTGCGTGCAGCGCTGTGAATATTTTCCGGCTGCAAACCGAAATCGATAAAGGCTTTTTGCAAACTGATTCCGGCGCGATCTTTTAATTTCCACCAAGCGGGATTCCAGGTTCCGGCGACGGCGCGGCTGCCTAAGAGTGTGCTACCAAAACGTGTGCCTTCTTCATCGCCGAAGCCGATAATGTCTATCGCGTAGGGCAATGTAATATTGTTTTGATAAAGTTGTTCAACTACGGCAATCGCAATTAGTACGCCGAGAATGCCGTCGTAAGCGCCGGCATTGGGGATGGAATCAAGATGCGAGGCGAGTATTAATGTTTTGGCGCAGGCTTCTTGGGCTCCGTAACGACCGCAGAGATTGCCCGCTGCATCCACCCAGGTTTCCATTCCCGCTTCTCGCATCCATTGGGCGACTAATGTGTTGCAGCGTTTATGTTCGGGTGTTAAGTAAAAGCGGCTGATGTTTTCAGGATTCGAGCTGATGGCGGCGAGTTGATCGCACCAATCCATAACTTTTTTTGCTAGTGCTTCGGTGGTGATTGCGTTCAAGTTTTTTCTCTCGGCCTGAATGGGTGGCGCTGCGGCTGGCGTTATGTACTCTGAGACTCGCCGGTAAATATTTTTTCGTCATACCCGCGAACGCGGGTATCCATAGGTCTTACTCTAAAACTGGATACCCGCCTTCGCGGGTATGACGAATGTATTTTTTTCAGAGATTCCTTAGTGAAAGTTTTTGGCATAATTTTTTAGCTGATCGATAAATTCTTGCTTTTCAGCGTCACTAATAAAACTTGATGTAAAACTATTGTGCGCCAATAACAATGCCTGTTCGCGCGTTAACGGAAACGCATCGGCCAATGCAAAATAATTGTCATTGAGATAACCACCAAAATACGTAGGGTCATCTGAGTTGATCATTACCCGCAAACCCGCATCCATTAACGCAAATAAATTGTGATCGGCCATTTTGTCGAACACACATAGGCGCACGTTGGACAGAGGGCATACCGTGAGTGGAATTTGGGTTTCGCGCAGATACTCCATTAGTTTGGGATCTTCATCGGAGCGAACACCGTGGTCGATGCGTTCGACTTTTAATAAATCAATCGCTTCCCAAATGTAACTCGGCGGGCCTTCCTCACCGGCATGGGCGACTATGCGATAGCCTTCAGCGCGGGCGCGGGCGAAGACTTCAGTGAATTTGCTCGGAGGATGGCCGAGTTCAGAGCTGTCCAAACCTACGGCGATAATTTTATCTTTCCAAGGTAAAGATTCTTCCAGCGTTTTCATCGCGCTATCGGCGCTCAAGTGGCGCAGGAAATCCATCACTAACTTTGAGCTGATACCCCAATCTTTTTTCGCATCGTCCATCGCACGCAAAATGCCATTGATGACTGTTGCGAAAGGAATGCCGCGTTCGGTGTGGCTCTGCGGATCAAAGGATAATTCGGTGTGTAACACATTATCGGCTTTGCATTTAAGAAAATAATCGCGCGTAAGGTCGTAAAAATCCTGCTCGCGCTTTAGTACCGATGCGCCTTGGTACAACAAGTCCAAAAAACTTTGCAGGTTGGTAAATTGATACGCGGCTTCTATTTCTTCCACGCTGCTGTAGGGCAGACTTACCTGATTGCGCTGACCGAGGGCAAACATCATCGCGGGCGATAAGGCGCCATCGAGATGCATATGCAATTCCGCTTTGGGTAAACCCGCTAGAAATTCGCGCGAGGCGAGTTCAGTTAATTTCGGCACGCCGGAAAAATCGGCGGGAATTACAGAAGGGATCATAAGCGCTGCTCCTTTACCTTCATGAATATTAATAACCTTCTTGAGTGTAGATGGTCATCGCCGTATCTACACCCGCGTTCGCCGTTTGCGAATGTCCGGCGCGGCGCAATACCGCTTCTAATGCAGTGAGTGTTTGCAAGACTGCATCTTTGCGTGCGTTGTAGCCCATAGTGCCGATGCGCCAAATTTTGCCGTGCAAAGGACCAAAAGAGGTGCCGATTTCAATTCCAAAATCGTTGAGCATACTGCTGCGCACTGCTTCACCGGCAACACCCTCAGGAATATATACACCGACGACGTTGTGCATTTTGTTGGATTGATCGCCGAATAATTTCAGATTCATCGCCGCCAAACCCTGTGCCATTGCTTTGCCATGAATGCGATGGCGCTCTATGGCGTTTTCAACACCCTCTTCCAATAAAATACGCGCACATTCACGGGCGCCGTAGAGCATGGTAGTGGCTTCGGTGTGGTGGTTAAGGCGCTCTTCGCCCCAGTAATCCATGATCATGCCTAAATCAAAATAATTGGAGGCAATGCGACGGCCGCTACCGGCGATATGATTGTCGGTGCGAATGCCGGCTTCGATATGGCGGCGCTTGCGAATAGTAGCAACCGCTTTTTCGCTAAGTGTAATTGGCGCACTCCCTGAAGGGCCGCATAAACATTTTTGCAAACCAACAGAGACGGCATCCAATTGCCATTTGTCAGTTTCAAACGGATTGCCACCGATGGAGGCGGTTCCGTCGGAATAAAATAAAACGCCGTGGCGCGCGCAAATTTCACCGAGGTGATCGAGCGGTTGCAGCATAGTGGTAGAAGTATCGCCCTGCACTATCGCGAGCACTTTGGGCTGCACTTGTTTAATCGCGGTTTCGATTTCGTCAGGCGTAAATACTTCGCCCCACTCTTTGTGAATTTTGTGTACCTCGGCGCCGCAACGTTCAGCGATTTCACACAGCAGATGACCAAAGCGACCAAATACCGGAACTAAAATTTTATCGCCCGGTTCGATCAGCGATATTAATACGGCTTCGATACCCGCGCGCGAAGTGCCATCGACCAATAACGTCCATTGGTTTTTGGTTTTGAATACGCCACGATACAAGGCCATGGTTTCATTCATGCACTGCGTCATGGCCGGATCATATTGGCCGACAAGTTGTGCAGACATTGCGCGCAATACGCGCGGATCAACCGTAATCGGCCCCGGCCCCATTAATAAACGCGGCGGTGGTGAGAAGGGGCGCAATAGCGCTGGATTGACGCTGTACTGATCTGTCATTTAACGGCTCCTAACAACTACTAATAACGGCAAACAAAACACGCATAACTCATGCAGAATTTTTATTGCTACGCAAATACCTGCATCAACATACGCCCACCGCTGATACATAAAAAAATCGCGAACACGCGTTTCAGCATCACTGGTTCAAGTTTAGATCCTATCCAGGCACCCACAGGTGCAAGCAACACGGTGAGCGGCACAATCAATAAAAATCCGGGCAAATTCACCATGCCGATCATGCCTTGTGGTGCATCTGCAGGAGTCTCGGCTAGCAACATCGCGGCCGCGCCGGGAATGGAAATTAATAAACCAAAACAGGATGCGGTGCCCACTGCGCGATGCGGCGGATAATTGCATGCGTTGAGTAAAGGTACGCCGATAGTGCCACCACCAACGCCCATCATCACTGAAAAAAATCCGATGGTGCCCGCCATTAGCCCCTGCCCCGCCATGCCCGGTAATTGTTGCGCTATGGGCGCGGCTTTTGCGCGGAATAACATATTGGCGGCAACGAGTAATGCGACTACACCAAACACGGCGCTGGTCACTTCGCCTTTTACTTTCAACGCTAAAGCACTGCCTGCAATTACGCCCACCACCATAAAAGGCCACCAGCGTTTGAGCAGTGCCCAATCGACATTGCCGCGTTTGTGATGTGCGCGCACAGAAGAAATGCTGGTGGGCACAATGACCAACAAAGACGTCGCGGTGGCGACTAACATCGCCGTCGCTGCGCTGATACCAAAATGTTGCAGCACAAAAAATAATACCGGCACGATTACAATGCCGCCGCCCACGCCGAGCAAACCGGCAAGGATTCCTGCGAAGGCGCCGGTCAGCACCATCGCGATCATGGTAGGCAACCACTGGCTTAAAAAATCACTCATTACGCGCGCTCCGTCATTACGGATGCGATGCCTGCTCCGTCGCTGCGCGGATCGCTCGCGGCAATGGCACTGCCATCGCCAAAACTCACAACTGCTCCGGCATGGCCCATGATTTCGCTGCGTGCTGGAACCGCTTTAATTGCGTGATCGCGCGCGCGCAAATTATTTCCAAGTAGATCAACCAAATCCTGCTCCATTTTTAAATCGTGATTGTTATCGCCCCAGGTGCGACCGAGCAGCCAGCGGCCGCGACTGATCGCCTCATCGAGCGAGCGCGCATCGTACAGATAGCGGCTCAATAATGCTGCTTGTGTTTGCGGTTGGCCTTCACCGCCCATGGTGCCGTAACTGATACGGCGGCCATCATTCAAGAGTGCAAAGGCGGGGTTGAGGGTGTGAAAAGGTTTATAGCCGGGCGCTAGCGCATTGCGATGATTGCGCTCCAAACTAAAACCCACGCCGCGATTATTCCACACCAATCCGGTGCCAGGGATCACTACGCCCGAACCAAATTCCCAATAAATACTTTGGATAAAACTGACCATAGTGCCAGTGTTATCCACGCAGCCCATCCACACGGTATCGCCCGGTTCAGCGATTTGCGGCCAGGGCAAGGCTCGCTCGTTGATGACGGCGGCGAGTTGGTCGATATGTTCATCATTCAACAAATCATCCCAGCGCTCGCTCAACCTGCGAGGGTCGGCAACTTCGCGGTCGCGCACAATAAACGCGAGCTTGGTAGCTTCAATCAAACCGTGAGCGCGCGCGGCCTCATCCCATTCGGGTTTAAACAGACGATCATAAATCGCCAAAATCAGTAGCGAGGCAACGCCTTGCGTCGGCGCAGGCAAGTTAAAACATTGGCCAAAACGGGTTTGCACCGAGAGCGGTTTTACCTCTTGTGCACGGTAATTTTGCAAATCCGATAGCCGCAACGGACTGCCGAGTTGTTCAATTTGTGTGGCGATGTATTCTGCAAATTCGCCGCTGTAAGCCGATTCCAATCCGTGATTCACCAACCAGGTGAGCGTGGTCGCCAAATCGTGATTGGTGAGCATTTCGCCTTCGATCAGCGGGCGGCCATTGGGCATAAATACGCGCTGGTATTCCGCCTGCTCGGCCAACTCCACCTGCACTTTGCGGCTCGCTGCTGCAAGGCTGTGAGTGACTTTAATGCCTTGGCTAGCAAGCGCAATCGCGGGCGCTAACAAACGGCTTAAAGAAAATTGGGCAGATGATTCGGCGGCTATAGCGCGCGCCTTTTGCCAACCGGCGAGCGTGCCGCCCATAGTGACAGTCGCGAGTGCGCCACGACTGGGGATTTGCTGCAAGCCTTTGTCGACATACCAATCGATACACGCCAATTCTGCCGCGCAGCCGCAGGCATCTATCGCACGCGGCGCTTCACCGGGTTTATGGATCAACCAGAAACCATCGCCCGCCAGACTATTCATATGCGGATAGAGCACCGTAATCGCAGCAGCAGCGGCGATCATTGCATCTACCGCACTGCCACCTTCACGCAACACATCCAGCCCGATTTCAGCGGCTTGGGCGTGCGGAGCACTGAAGGCGATGGCATGTTGCGTCATGAGTGAGTACCACATAAATCGATTGCCAGTTGCAGTAGTGCTTTATCACTGCCGCGTTTGCCGAGCAGCGAGACACCACAAGGTGCTCCTTGATCATTCAGCACCGGTAGATGCACTTGCGGTAATCCCGCTAGCCCCGCAGGTGCAGTCAGCCCCATTAACTGGCTGCGATAAGTATCCATCCAACTGGCATCAGCACCCAACAAAGGTGCTGCGCCCGGTGTGGTAGGCAGCAGGATTAAATCGACATCGGTAAACCAGTTGTCGATATCGGCCCGCAAACTTGCACGCTCTTTTTCAGCGGCAATTTGATCGGCGTCTGTGAGCGTCGCGCACCATTGGAAACGGGCGTGGATATCCGGTGCAAATGTCGGCTGGTTTTGACTGATCCACTCACCATGGGTTTGCCAAATCGCCCGGCCTTGTAGCATACGGAAGCATTGGCTGGCACGGATAAGCCAGTCGCTATTAATCACTATTGGTTTAAAGCCTTGCAGTATTGACTGACCTTTAAGCCAGGTTTGATGAGAGGGGGTCCAAAGCGCACCGTTTTGTAATGGCAACAATACGGCGATGCGCAATGAGCTGCGTTCAAACTGGCGCGGCAGATTATCGGGCAGCAATACCTCGCCGACTTGCGCGAGTGTCCTGGCATCGCGCGTGAGCCAGCCGACGGTATCGAACAGCGGTGCGAGCGGCACCATGTGTTCGCTACTAATCAAGCCGTGACTGGTGCGAATCCCGAACAAACCGTTGTAGCTGGCGGGCACACGGATGGAGCCGCCGGTATCGGTACCTAAACCTATATCGATATCGCCCGCCGCAACCGCAACGGCGGAACCACTTGATGAACCACCGGGCAAACGCTCGGGGCTACGCGGATTAATCGGCGCGCCGTAGTGGATATTCAATCCATTAAGACTGTAGGCGAGTTCATCGGTTTGGGTTTTGCCGATCAGTTCAGCACCGGCGCTGAGCAATTGCGTTACTACCGGCGATGTGTGTTCCGGTATTGCGTGACTGGCCAGCCAGTCAGGATTTCCTGCGGCTGTGGGTAATCCGGCGATATGGAACAAATCCTTAACTCCCAGCCGCAAGCCTGCAAGGCTGCCAGAGCCTGCGCGGGGATTAGGATAGTGACCGCGCCATGCGAAGACGCGTTGATCGAGCGACATGTGTAAAACCTTAAGAAAGCAAATCACCTGAGCGTCAGGGCTTCCGGCATTCTCTCTGAGACTCGCCGTGAATACATCCATGTAGGCTCATCTTCGACATCCATGTCTCAGACGGTCTCAGAGAGAACACCGAAATCCCTCCAAGACCGCGCACTGAATAAACCAACTATTTCAAATCCGCCGGCACCGGAACCTTATCTTTGTAAACGTCCCAATTGCCGAGAATTTTATCCATCACCGCCGTACCGACAATGTAAGCCGATTCTAACGAAGCATCTAATCCAGCATAGCCTTCATTTTCAGCGAGGAGGTTTTCTGCTGCGGTAACACCCGGTGGTGGCATGGTGTAATTGCTGCCAGTGCGCAACACCAGCACGCGGTTTTTATCCACTTTGCCGATATTGTGCAAATAAGTAAGCGACAAATAAGTACCTGTATCTTCCATCGCTGAAGTCACGAACTCACCTTTGCCTTCAGTCCAGTAATCCGTCCATTTGTTCGCCCAGGTATTCATAATTTCGCCATGCCAAAACGTCATGGCCGCGAGCTGGTCACCTTTCAACACAAAAGGTTTGCGTTGCGCATTCGGGTGATTTACATAAAGTTTGCGCGTAGCTTCAAGGCTTTCAATATCGGGCAGTTGAATATCTTTCGTTAATTGAAATGCCCACTCGGTCAAATCAGGATTCACACGCAACATTTCACCGGTGGGAGCCGGTTTTTTCGGGTCGTAGGGCTTGGATGTATAACGCGCAAAATAACCTGTCTCCCAATCCGCGGGAATTTCACGCGCATCAATTTCATGCGCGAGGTCGCCGTCAACCAAATATTCTGCCCATGCGGCCGAGCCGATGGACGCATCTTCCGGGTCGATACCCGCAATACCTGCCACCAACCAATAGGCATCAGAAAAATCAAAACGCGGGTCCATACCTAACGCCATAGTCGCCGCCGTAGAATGTGCAGTGCCTATACCGGTCACAATCCCCATCACACCAGTTTCCATATTCATGTAGATATCGTGATAAGAATTGGGAAATTCAAATTTAGTATCGAGTTTTTGCCGCTCTTTCCACAGTTGGAATTCACCGGCTTTATCTCCCGAGTCTTCACCAATTTCAAACATGGTAACAACAACAAATTTCACTTTAATTGGCGCCGGTGCTTGCACACTCGCTGCTGGCGTAGCAGCCACTTCAGTCGCAGGCTTTTCACAACCCGTCATTAAACCTGCCGACATTAACGAGAGCAGCGCAACAGACAATAAACCCGGTTTACATTTTTGCATTGGAAAAATCCTGTCATAAATTCAGTTAACAATAACGAGAAAAGCTCTGAATTATTCGTCACTCCTGCGAACGCAGGAGTCCACTATTTTGATTGCTATGGATACCCGCGTTCGCGGGTATGACGAAAAGTGTATCTTTCAGAGATTCCCTTGCGCGTGGCAATTATTTCTCTTTCTTTTTGGAGGTCATCTCGGGATGGTTAATCAATCCATCTGACACGCGCGGCTTACCTTGCAGCGCCGCAATTGGTTTAAGCGATGCCAGAACAATTTTCAAACTGAGTGGATTTATGCGTGGATACAATTCTTCCATCAGCGAAAAATCCCACTTACCTACGCCTTCAGCCGGATTGGAAATCACAATAATCGCTGCGTAATTGATTCCCAGCTGACGCGCATAAACAATTTCGCTCGGCACATTCATGGTCACCACATCGCCGCCCCACTGGGCAAAGGCTTTAATTTCTGCCACTGATTCAAACCGACCACCGCGTGCCTGCACAATCACACCACCGTCGTGCACCTTGTGCTTTTTAAAATCGCTATTACTGCTAAATGCTTTTTTGGTTTCAGCAAGCAGGATGTTGCGAATATCCGTGTCCATCGCCGGCGTAAAACGCGGCAGCGGAATGGCGTTGGGGTCGCGATAAATTTCTGGCGGAAATCCGAGCGCACGATCCACATTCATATCGATAAAATCATCGGGGATCACGTAATCATAAACGCCCATCTTGGGATTGATGCCACCGGCAGTCGCACCGCCGATCGCTTCTTCCACACCTAAATCATAGAGCGCTACCCAAGTCTCCAACCACTTACCCTCGCCGTGGGCATGCACGTAATAAAACGGGATACCTTCATATTCGGCGTAATAAATTTTAGGTGAAGTGCCTAATTTGGTTTCGATGGTGAACTCTTTTTTGATCAGTTTGCTGGAAAAAATAATGTCATTTAAAAAAGTCCCACCCAATACGGCAATACGCGCCTTGGGCGTTCCTTCAGGAATTTGCGCTGCCCCGGCAGCAACAGATGAAAACCATGAGAAAAATAAAACTATTGCAGTGATATTTTTTAGTGTGCGAATAAACATTGGATGACCCTGTCGTTTTAGTAGGCGCAGGCCATTGAATCGACAATGGCCTGCGCGCAACATTTAGGTGATAAATCAAATATCAACCTAGAACTTGAAGGTCACCTTACCGACAAAGCTGCGCGGCAATTCTGGCAACACAATGGTGCTACCAAAAAGATCCGGGAAGTTTGCACGGAAGTAGCGTTCGTTCGTCAGGTTTTTGCCTTGCAAACTAACAGACCAGGCATCGGTGCTGTAGGAAATGCCAGCGTTAAATAAGGTGTAAGACGGCAATTTAATGGCACGGGAGAAACCAGAGTAAGTTGAATCAGCGTGCACCGCACTAGCGGTAAAGCTGTAACCATCGCCAAAATTGTAAGCACCAGTCACACTCATCATGTTTTCTGGAATACCCGATTTTTTAGCATCTTCTTCGCTGCTAACGGGTGTTAAACCCTGCATGACATAGCCGTAAAACAATGACGGGTCAGTAACATTGACCAAATCACCAGCACCTGCAAAACCAAATTGGCTGCCACCATCCAACGCTGTCAGGTTAGTAATTTCCAAATGCGTTAAGGCTGTAGTGATGGTGAAATCTTCGGTGATTAACAAGCGTGCTTCCAGCTCATAACCCTCACTCTGTGTTGTATTGTTACTCACCAAATCCTGCGCACTAAAATTGGTACGGGTTTGATCAAAGTAAGCTGCAGAAGCATACAAGCGATCATCGAAGAAATTACCCTTTACACCAACCTCTTTCAGCGTCGAATCCGCAAGCGCATTACCCGCCTTAGTACCGTCAGCATTTTCGATCAAACCGGGAGAAATTTCTGAACCCTGCCCCATTACGATTGTGGATTGCGTTGAACGAGTGGCGTAAGGAATAAAACCATAGGGTAGCTGGTAGGACACGCTCATTGTCCATGAACCACCATCAACAGAGTCTTCCGCAGTAAAGTCAGCAGTGGGTACATACAACTTTGAACCAACACGTGTTGACGTCATATCGATCAGATCATAGCGTCCACCCAGCAAGACGCCCAGATTTTCGGCAATAGTGTAATCCGCCAAAATCGCAAAACCGTAATCAGTAAAATCACCCACTACATAATTGGCATAATCCGAATCAGTGCGAGTTGCTAACAGTTTGCGATCCAGACCAGTTGATGTACCCGTTAAATCGCGACGATCAAAGTATTCGAAATCAAAATCATCGCCTTGTTTGAAATCGGTGTAGCGAATACTGGGCGATACTTGGTAGCTGGCTTTTAGCCAATCCGTATGATCCATATCGAATGCAAACACCACTTGATCTTCAACCACATAGGTATCAACAAATTGCGAAAAGCCGTAGGCATTTTCGTTAATATTCTCTAATTCTTCATAGAAGAATTTATTGGTGATGGTGAGAGCGTCTGAGGCTTCGTGAATTGTATCGAAGAAAAGCGTGCCCACAGTGGTCACAAGCTTGTCATCCGGTGCTACTAATGTTTGACTGCCATCCAATTTCGCCGTACCAACATTTTGCAGCGCCCAAGCAGGATCCATCTGGGCATCGGTAGCCTCGTCTAGCGCCACAGTAAAAGGGACTCCAGGCATAAAGAAATTGCCTTTGACAAAAGTACCTTTCCAAGCCGTGTATTCATCCGGTGAATTAAAACCATCGCCGTCGGTATCAACTGAGGTAGGTGACCCTGTAATGTAAGTACCATGGTCAATCAGATCTTGAGTTACGCGGTTCCAACCCGCCACCTGATTGCCATCAAATTCGTGATACATCCCACCGAATTCAATACGGGTAGAAGGAGACAGCTCCATATTAAACGCAGCCTGCAAAACATTCTGGTCAGTACCTGAATTTTCGTAATAACTGCCGGAGTTTTCCGTTTCAGCGTAAACGTAATAGCCCAAATCTTTTTCTCCTACAGATGCTGGGCCACCAACTTCTGCAGTCACAATATTCTTATCCCAACTACCGCGCGTTACCGAGAATTGACCTTCTGGCTTATCGAGATATTGACCTGATTCAGCGCGAGCAGACTTGGGTTCAAAGTTGAGGTAACCACCGATTTTTGATGGACCGAATATGGGAGATGCAGGGCCGCGTACGATATCAATACGATCAGACGCACCAATAGGCGTTGGATAGTTGCCAGGGTTGTTTACGCGGCGCATACCGCGAAAATACACTTCGCCCGGAGTTCCGCGCACATCTAAAGAACCAGCAACACCAAAAAACGATTGAGTGAAAGCACCAGGAGAAACCAACACCAGATCATCAATATCGCTGATGTTGTAGGCCTCCATCATGTCGGCGCTCACTGTAGTCAAACTACGCGGGGTTTCTACAATGGTCTTGTTAAAACCAAAAGCAGATTTACCTTGTTTGGTCATCAAGCCCATGGTGTCACCGATCACCAGGGTTTCTTCCACCGCACCTGCTGCAGCTATGGGTGCAACAGCTTGCGCCGCCACCTCTTCAGCTGACCACGCTGGCGCTGCAACGACACAACCCATGCTGATCAGTAACGCGAGTTTATTGCGAATAAAACGTTTGTGTATGGTCATAGCAAGTGCACTCCAAGGGTGTCTAATAATATGTATCAGGAAAGCTGTGCGAGAAATTGCAAGCGCTGTGCCATTTCCTGTCTAAATGGTTAACTCTTTAAAAAATACATATTAATTTCCTTATTTTTCAATTATTTAACTAATACAAAATACAGTTCAATCGTTTATATATTGAAAAATTACACTCTCAAAAAGGCGCTTGGAGTAGATCGGGGCACAGGGGTATTGATGCAAAATAATGCGCCATGCACGCACACTTGAACCAATATGTTGCACCCCCGCTTGCTTAGTGGAAATTACAGAGGGAATAACGCTTGCAGGTAAAGCCATAAGAAATAGGCTTGGTATTTTTCAAACTGCCAACACCATTTTTCGCAAACGACTTTTGAAAAGCATCAACGCGCGCGTTATAGGTTTTTAACAGCTGCGCTTTTACATCCTCCTCCACAAAACTGTATTGCAGCGAGTTGCGACTGAGCAGCAACAATTCATCCCAAGACAAATTAAATTCTTTTACTGCAACAAAAAATTCGTCAGTGATATTGGAATCCCACATGCCGCGATCATCAGTTGAGAGCGCAACTGGGATTCCCAAACGTAAATATTCCGGGAAGGGATGCTGCGCATAATCGCTGACATATTCGAGCAACAAATTGGAAATTAAATTGATTTCCACCAGATAGGGGCCGTGGCGCATTTCGCGCAGCAATTCCGGATCGCTAATTAAATTCACACCGTGGCCAATGCGATCTGCACCGAGCATTAAAGTATCGCGGATATGGGAATTGGGTTCGTCTACTTCGCCAGCATGCACCGACAGTCGCACGTTGTTATATTTGTGGCGCAGCTCGCGCAGGGTTTGGGTAAAACGCAGCGGATAACCTTTATCGTTATCCTCACGCCCTACCATATTCACCGCCACATACAAATCGCGATGGCGCGAGACTATGTCGTAAGATGCGCGCAACTGTGCTTCAGCGCTGGGAACAAAACGCAAGATGGAATCCTGAAAGCGCACAGTAACGCCGGTTTTTTTTGCATCAGCCTGTGCAAGCCGTTTGCGAAATATAGCGACTGCTTCGTCCTCACTGACCGGGCTGCCGTCAGGTTTAAGATAACCGCCCGCCTCCAGCATGGTCTCCAAATAAATCAAACCTTCCTCGCCAAAGGCCTCCATATTTTTATAGAGAATTTCTGCAATCAGGTACGGACTGTAAAGCAATTGATCCAAACGCTGCCAATGGGTTTGAAAAAATTCATCGCGTCCTTCATGGTCATGGCTCAGGGTTACGCTATTGACCCAACCCGCTTTTTCTTTTTCGTCCAGGTCTTCCAAGCGTTTGTATTCTGCTTTTTCACACTCGGGCAATTGGTTATAGGTAGATTCCATAACATTGTTGAACAACATCAAATAAGGGCGATAACCGAAATTGTTGTCGGCGAAATCGCGGCAATTATTAATGCGCACTTTGGTGTAAAACCGATAGCCATATTCTTTTTGCGCGAGTGCAACCTCATACCACCAACCGGACATCACCGAGCCGCTGATATGGTTGTGCAAATCACCGCCTTTAGGCATCGCATATAAAAAGCGGTACAAATCTTCATCGCTGGCAGTGGCTTTGAATTTTTCGAACCAATCGCTGCTGGTCGCAGAACCGATTGCGGGGCTTGCTGCAGGAGCAGCTACACTCCAGGCAGCCATCAAATAACCAGCGATAACAATTACAACAAGTGCGGCGCGGCACCCTGCGCGGAAAAGGGTCTGAATACTGGGCAATAACATAAGCAGAGTCTCTGAAAATCCAGGAAGTTGTTTACGAGGGAGGAGTAAGACAGAGGGGCTAATGCAATTGTGATACCAGTGGGTGCGATTCCGCGCCAATAGCGGATTAGCCTTGGCAATATCCTGTCCAAATGGACGGGATTTGTTTTAATCTGGTGCAAGCCAGGCTTTTTTGCCCAGTAATATTGCGGCTTGCAGGGCGATATTGCGGAAAACACTAACCTTGAACGATGGCACAGAATTTGATGATGCTTTGACAAAACCCCGGTATTTATTAAAGTTTTGTTAAGCACACTTTTATTAGCGGTAAAGCACATGAGCGATAACAACAACCCAGCACCCTATCCACGCGACCTGCTCGGCTACGGCAGGAATCCCCCCAAAGCCAATTGGCCGGGCAGCGCGCGAATTGCCGTGCAGTTTGTGATTAATTACGAAGAGGGTGCAGAAAATTGCGTGCTGCATGGCGATGCTGCATCGGAAACTTTTTTGTCTGAAATTATCGGCGCACGCGCCTTTGAAGCGCGCCATATGAGTATGGAATCGCTCTATGAATACGGCAGCCGCGCGGGCTTTTGGCGGCTGCACCGATTATTCAATAAATACCAATTGCCGGTAACAATTTACGGTGTCGCTATGGCCTTGGAGCGCAATCCGGATGCAGTCGAAGCAATGCTTGAATCCGGCTGGGAAATTGCCAGCCATGGCTACCGCTGGATTGATCACCAATTTATGCCAGAAGACATCGAGCGCGAACATATTCGCACGGCGATTGAGATACACACGCGCGTTACCGGATCGCACCCTCTCGGTTGGTACACCGGCCGCGACAGCCCTAACACGCGCAAATTGGTCATCGAACAAGGCGGTTTTTTATATGACTCGGATTCTTACGCCGACGATTTACCTTACTGGACGCAGGAATATACGCATATCAATAACGGCAAACCACATTTAATTATTCCCTACACGCTCGACAGCAACGATATGCGTTTTGCGGCGGCGCAGGGATTTAATTGTGGCGACCAATTTTTTACCTATCTCAAAGACAGTTTTGATACGCTCTATGCCGAAGGTGAATTTGCGCCCAAGATGCTGAACATAGGTTTGCACTGCCGCATTATCGGCAGACCGGGGCGCATTCAAGCGCTGGAACGATTTATCCAATATATTTTGCGGCACAATGATGTATGGGTATGCCGCCGCGATGCAATTGCGCAGCATTGGCACGAGCACCATTCACCCTCTTGATGCAGAAAATAATTCTGCTTACTGATTAATTATCTTTATATAAAAATGGTACACAAGGGCACTCAACGCTTAACAAAGACAAACAATTACGAACACAAACCCTTGTAAGCAACCTGACAATGAGAAAATTATGCCGACTACTTCGTTAAAAAATCTATGCCAAATCAGCCTGTTGGCCGGTGCCTGTTGCATTAGCGCCTGCGGTTCCATCGACACAAAAAACAACGCGCAGGCACAACCCACTTACGAGCGACTTAACGCAGTATTGTGGATGCAAACCTCGGCTGAATATTACGCCCTCACCCAAAGTGCTTACGCCCAAGCCACCAGCATGTTAGGCAAAGGTTTGGCCGATAAAAATTGGACTGCTGCGCAAGAACAAACGGGCGATTACCAAAATTTACCTCCAGCGATTATTTTGGATATTGATGAAACTGTGCTGGATAACTCGCCGTTCCAAGCGCAATTAATTAAAGACAATGCCATTTTCACCCAAGAAGCCTGGGACAAATGGACGCAGCTTGCCACCGCCCAACCGCTGCCAGGCGCGAAAGCCTTTTTGGATTTTGCCGATTCACAGGGCGTGACCATTTTTTATGTCACCAACCGCGAAGCAAGCCAGGAGCAGGACACGCGCAAAAATTTGCTACAGCAAAATTTGCCACTGCGCGATGATATAGATGTAGTGCTGACCAAAAACGAAAACCGCTGGAGTTCTTCCGATAAAGGCGCAAGGCGCACTTTCGTAAGTAAAGATTTTCGTATTATCGCGCTGATCGGCGATGACTTTGGCGATTTTGTCTCGGGTGCAAAAAGCTCGCCGGAAACACGTGTCGAACTGGCTAAAAACGGCCAGAGCGCGTGGGGTACAAAATGGTTTTTAATTCCCAACCCAGTTTATGGTTCATGGGAAGCGGCGCTGTTTAATCACGATTACGCCAAACCGGCGAGTGAAGTGACTAAATTGAAATTAAAACAGCTGAAGGGGTTTTAGTTTTATGGATACCCGCGTTCGCGGGTATGACGAATAAGTACTATGTGGGGTAATTTGTCATTCCTGCGAACGCAGGAATCCATAGGCAAACCCGGCCAGACCAGCGAATGTTGTTGATATATACATTCTCAGGCATGCAGATCCATTATTAATACACACACTTATGTCTATGAGGTATTTTTATCTACCCTTAATTTCCCACTCCGCTTCACCTAAACGACTCAAAGCAAAATTATGCATTTTTGAGCGGGAGCCTTCGCCGAGCGCTTTGGGTGGATAAAACAGCGTTTTACTTTCCGGATGGTCGATAAATAATTCATCCAATGCTGCGCGAATTTCGCTTAGCATTTTCTCAAGGTTCGCATCAAAATCCGGGCGCTTGCGGATGGTGTGGCCGAGCACGACGAGACGCATAAAATATTGATTGGCCAGTGTTAGTAATTCATCCGGCAAGATAGCGTGCTGACATAAACGTACGCCCGGATGCTGCTGGCAATAATTCAACAATGCAGCATAGAAGCACAACGGTTTATTGGCGAGTTCAACTTTATAATCGGTGCCGCGCACTGCAATGCATTTATTTTCCAAATCCAACACCAATCCAACTTGACGGGTTTGGCTGGCCGCAACATTCGTTACAACGGGGGCGGGTTTTCGTTGCAAATAAGGCGATAATAAAAACACCAGTAATAGCGACGACAGTAACGGATAGATCGATGCACTCTGCCACAATGTCGGCTGGCATATCGCTAATTTCAAACTGATAATTTGCCCTGGCAATTGCAGCTGGCGCTCAATAAACCTGTGCGCGTGTGAGTTTTCACTGGCAGAATCCAACTGTGACTGAGCATCAAACTGCTGCAAGCTGCTTACGCGTACCGACAAATTTTGTTCAATCAACAATGCATTCAGTTTTTGCAGGTATTCGCGCACCTGCGCCGGATTACCTGCGATATTCAAACTAGGATTAGGCAGCGACAGGCGCGGCAGATCCAGTGATACGCGATTTTCAACGGCGAGAATACTGCGCTCTATATTAAAATCGCGCTGCAGCGACATACCAAAAAAATACGCCAGTTGCAGCGCACAAAATGCGCCGACAAATAATAAGAGATGATAATAATTGAGCGTCTTTTTAAGCGAAGACAGACGCAGTTGTTTAAACCCTGGCAATTTCATGCCCAGGTGATTGATAGGCAGCGTATGCATTAACGTTCCACTATGGGTTGCGGGCAACCTTCAGCAAAACTGAGTTCACCAAAATAGGTGGACTGTTGCTGTTGCGCAAGGTGACCCAGAGTAGCTTGCAAGGCACAGAACAAATCCGTGTTGCGCCCATTCATTTTCAAATACCAACTGCTGCCGCGAATATCGCTATTGCCGATGGCTTGAATATAATTTTCGGAAAAACGCTCAGCGTCTTCCGCCGCCCAGTAACTGGCGATCATATCTACTTTGCCGCTCGCGAGTAATTCGCGCAGGCCCGTGTGGTTGTGGCTGTAAACAATGGACACATGTTCTTCGCGCAAACCCAATTCGCGTAATAAATGCATGGGAATAATGTGGCCGGAACGGCTTGAGGGATAATCGAGTAAACCAATGCGGCGGCCGAGTAAATATTCACGCGTTAAAATTGGTTTTTCATCGCGCCCGATTAAATAGGCTTGATACTGCGAATAACTCGCGAGGCGTTTGTAGCCGTGAGTATTTTCTGCATCGAAGGCTTGCACAATATTATCTTTGGTGTTGACCAAATCGCCGATGCCTTTGCCGATAAAGGTAATATCGGAAACATCGCCGGTGCCCCAATAAGCTTGCACTTGATGATACTGCCGCTGCACAACCGGATCGCCACACAATAAATTGGCGAGGTTGCGCGCAACCACTTGCGTGTTCATATAGACCGTTAATTTTTCAGCGGACGAGTTACTCCCCGCCGTGCAGGTGTAGCTGTCTTCAATTAATGATGGCAAATGGTAGTCGAGCTTTGCCTGGCTATTTTTGCCCACAAACCACATAGCTAACACCGCCAAAAAAAATAGCGTGAAGGGAAAGCTGATAGGTGCAAATAGTTTTAAGTCGTTCATGATGTTTTCAGAGTGCCCATATCTGGTATGCCGCAACCTTTACCAGCTTACTTTAAGAGAATATCTGCTGAGTTTTTTGATATTTTCGGCAGCAGTATTTTTGCAATATCCGTACCTTTGGCGCAGCAAATCGCAACCACTTGTCTGATTTTGCTGTTAATCCCTTATTTGCTTCACAAACTCCCTGAATTCATTCACAAGAATGCATTTTTTCTGATATCTCGGGGTAAATCCCGCCGCAATAAATCCCTGTCCAACCGGACAAATATTAATTTCTCACCACTTAATGTTCTGTCTGGCCGCCCAGCGCACCAAAGCAGATCAAGCACGCGCCAGATTGGCGAAAAAACGCCGAGTCCTGCACTAATTCCCTGTGATTTTTTAGATTTATCAGGCTGTGGCATAGCTCCTGCTGCCGTTCCACACCCCCACAAACCGGATTTATCGCCTTGAATAAGCTTACTTATTAACGGTAACCAATTGATGTTAAAGATTTATTAACCAGTAACTTTGAATTTGGATAAATGCTTTCTAGCACGTGACGCAAGTTTGAAGATAAGCCCAACACAAGTGGTGTTGAACCGTTTTGGATTTCCGGAGTTTGTTATGAAGATTGCGCAATTTGTCTGCGGCCTGTTGTTAATCACCACCAGTGTGCAGGTGTTGGCCTGGGGCCAGAACGGCCACCGAATAGTTGGCCAGATAGCCAATGAGCACCTGACCAAAAAAACCCAAAAGGCACTGCTGCCCTTGCTAGCTGGCGACCTGCTGCCTGAAGTTGGCACCTGGGCAGATGAGATGCGCTCTGACCCGGCTGAGTTCTGGCAAAAACACTCCTCGCGCTGGCACTACATCAATGTGGCTGAGCCAGACAAATTTGATGCAGAGCACTACCACACGCCGCAATCAAAAGACGACGTGAAAGATATTTACGGCGGCATTCTGCGCTGCATCGCCGCTTTAAAAGATAAAAATACCCCGCTCGCCGAGCGCCAGTTTTACTTGCGTTTTCTGGTGCATCTGGTCGGCGATATTCACCAGCCGATGCATGCAGGCCATGCGGAAGATCGCGGCGGCAATTTGGTTGAAGTGAAATTTTTTGGCAAGCCGACCAACCTGCATTCGCTCTGGGATACGGATTTGCTCGAATCGCAAAACCTGAGTTTTACCGAGTACGCCGCGTTTATTGATACGCAGGATAAACAGCTCATCAAAACCTACCTGACCAGTACCCCCGCCGATTGGTTGAAAGAATCCATGGCGCTGAGCGAGGGGCTTTACCAGGGCGCCGCACCCATCAACAACGCCAGCCCTGACCTGAGTTACAGCTACATCTACCAGCAGCTCCCCATCGCCCAACAGCGTTTGTTGCAAGCGGGCATTCGCCTCGCCGGTTTGCTCAACAGTATTTATGACCCCAGAGCCAAGCCGGGTCTGACGGCCTTGGCGACAAAACCATAAGGCCTTTGGCCGCACAACCATAGCTCGGTAGCGAGCACCGTTATTCACCACATCATTACCATTGCTTAGGGAACACACTATGAAACCGCTCATGAAAAGAAGCACACTCTGCCTGGCGATTGCCGCCGGTATTTCCGGTTACGCCCATGGCCAGGACACCAGCTCGGCGATCCTGGGCAAGATCACCGCACCAGATGGTTCACCCGCTGCTGACACTCGCATCATCGTTTTGCACGAGCCGTCCGGCACTGTCAGCGAAGTGAAAACCAACAGCGCCGGTAGCTATTCCATGAAAGGCCTGCGCATCGGCGGCCCTTACAAAATCACCATCGATTCCGATAGCTACCGCGACGCGGAAATGCGCGATTTGTTTCTGCAATTGGGCAAGACCCTGCGCCTCGACCAAACCCTCGAAACCCTTGATGCCAGCGATCTGGAAGAAGTGGTCGTGATCGGCACCGTCATCCCCTCCAGCACCAAGGGCGCCAGCTCGGTATTCAGTGAGGATGACATCAACAATACCCCGGCATTCGGGCGCGATATTAAAGACATTATCCGCAGCAACCCGCTGGTCGTTATCCAGGATGGCCAGCTGAGCATCGCCGGTAGCAACCCGCGCTTTAACAACATCACCGTGGACGGTATGGGCCAGAACGATGACTTTGGCCTCAACCTTGGCGGCTACCCAAGCTCGCGCCCACCCGTATCACTCGATGCGGTAAGCCAAATCAGCGTCAACACCGCGCCCTTTACCGCAAAAGTGGGTGGTTTCTCTGGCGGTTTGGTGAATGTGGTAACCAAGTCCGGCACCAATGATTTACATGGCTCGATACGTGCTGACGGCACTAACGACAGCCTTTCAGGCGACCCTGAAACCGGTGATCTGGATCTGGGCGAAGAAAACTCTATGGGGCTTACACTCGGCGGCCCGATTCTGCAGGACAAAGCGTTTTATTTTGTCTCTTACGAAAGTCTGGAGCAGGACAACTCCGCACTCTTTGGTGTAAATGGCTCGGGCGCCAACACCAGCAATGTCACACCGGCTGACTATGCGCAGTTTTTGCAGACACTGAACGACGTCTACGGCCTGACCGATTCGGTCGCTGGTGGCGTGGGTGAGCGCGACGAAAAACTGCTGGTCAAGTTTGATGTAAACCTGAGCGATGCACACCGCATGGATTTCAGCTACCAGCGGCAGGATAACGAACTGGATCGCAACAGCCCGGACCAAGCCTTCCAGTTGCGCATGGACTCCAACTTTTTCACCATCAAGACAGTATCGGACACCTACAGTACCCATGTTTTCTCTGACTGGACTGATGCATTTAGCACCGCGATTGGCTTGTCCTACAAAGACCTGACAACGGATTCACAGAAGAAAACTGACCTGGGTCAGGTAACGGTCAATATCGGCAGCAACGCCATAGTGTTTGGTACCGATGCCGCGCGCCACGCCAATGTCGCCGACACCCAAACCTTGCAATTGCATCTGGATGGCACCTATTTGATGGGTGACCACGAACTGCGTTTTGGCTATCAGGGCCAGAGCGTGACCTACTACAACCTGTTTGGCCAACACACCTCAGGCACCTGGGTGTTCAGAAGCCTCGCCGATTTTGCGGCCAAAAAACCTTCCCAGCTCACCTACCGCAACGCCTATACCAATAATGCCGAAGATCTGGCCTATGAAGCGGAACGCACTACCCACGCGCTTTATGGGGAAGATAGCTGGACAGTCACACCGGATTTGTTACTCACCTTCGGCCTGCGCTATGAGCAGATCGCATCCGATGATGTACCCGCCGAAAACCCACGCTTTATGACCAGCTACGGTTACACCAATACCGAAAACCTGGACGGACTGGACATCATCCTGCCAAGGATCAACTTTAACTGGGACTTGAACGAGACCATGACCCTGCGCGGTGGTATCGGCCGTTTTAGCGGTGGCAAACCCAACGTCTGGGTCGCCAACTCCTTCACTGCCGATGGCATGACCGCTGTGGCTGCACCTAACAGTGCCACCAACGCTGCGATAGCTATTCCCGCTAATGTCGATTTCACTCAAGTACCCGACTCGGTCGAAGCCTCACTGGTCAGAGGCGCTGGCAGCACCGCCTATGTCGATCCGGACTATGAGCTGGAATCGGATTGGCGCTACCAATTGGGCTGGGATCAGGAGCTGAACATTCCCTACCTGGGTGATGGCTACCTGTGGAGCACCGAGCTCAACTATATCGACAAGGAGAACTCCTCCTTCTGGGTGGACACCTCGCGCGAGGAAGCACGGCGCACTGCCGACGGTAAACGCATCATTTATCGCAGTAGATACACAGGCAACCTGGCGGAAATTTCCGACATCATGCTCACCAATGCCGACAAAGATGGCCGCAGCATCATCTGGACCACCAACATCAGTAAGGATTGGGACAACGGCGTAAATATGTTCGCGGCCTACACCCATCAAGACGTAACCGAGGTCAACCCGGGCACCAACTCCACCGCCGCCTCCAACTACAACTTCAACATGACCATCAACCGCAACGAAGAATTGGTGGGCACCAGTAACTACGAAATTGAACACCGTGTTGTGCTCAACCTGGGTTATACCGCCAACTGGTTTGGCGACAATGAAACACGCATCAACCTCGCCTTTGAACGCCGTTCCGGTCGCCCGTTGAGCTGGGCGCTGGATTCGTTTAACGACAACGACCTGGGCGATCAGCGCGAATTCCAAAGCAGCGATGCCTACCTGCCCTACATTCCCACCGGCCCCAACGACCCTAATATCGATTGGGCGGGCAGTGACTGGCCGGGTGCAACAACCCCCGAACAAAAATACGCCGCCATGTTGGACGTTATCAAAGGCGCGGGTGTTGAGGGTTACGCAGGCGGATATGTACCTAAAAACATCGCTACCCAACCCTGGGTGACCGACCTGGATTTAAGCATCCAGCAAGATATCCCCGGTTTTGCGGACGGCCATAAGGGCACCATCTACTTCACCATCGACAACTTGCTCAACCTGCTCGACAGCAGCAAAGGCCAGGTACGCCGCATGGAGTTCCCACAGCAAACATTGTGGGATTACGACGTAAACGCCATCACCGGCCAATACCAATACGACGTGCGCTTCAACGGCACCAACACCAAAAACTGGACTGAGTACGTGCCAGAAGAATCGGTGTGGCGCTTGAAGTTGGGCGTCAGCTACAGCTTCTAACCCTACCTCGCTTTCCCGTTAACGAACGCAGCTCCCGCCCTTTTGCCTCCTGGCAAAAGGGTTTGGGCAAGCTCGCGCTCAATTCCGGGCTTTTCACCTGTTCCACCGTTATTAACCCACCAATGCAACCTTTATTAATCCGCTGATATAAGGAGTTACGTGTTATGAAAAAGCTCGCCCTTGGTTTAATCGCGTTCGCCGCACTCTGCTCTGCCACCACCCAAGCCGCCAACTGCGTTTACGGCTGCCCCACCGGAAAATCCGGTCAAGTCGTCACCCGTTCGATCTACACCATCAGCAATAACGCCACCACCAAGTTCGCCGATTGGGCTGCATATCAAGTGACATCAGCTACCATTGATGGCCCCTCGCGCACCCGCACCTGGAAAGCCGACCCGAGCATCACCGCCGCCAATACCCTTGAACCCGCTGATTACACCAACGCCGCCGCACAACTGGGTACCGACCGCGGCCATCAAGTTCCTCTCGCAGCCTTTAGCAATACCGCCGATTGGGCGACCACCAATTATTTATCCAACATCACCCCACAAGCCGCTGAATTGAATCAAGGCCCTTGGGAGCGATTGGAAAATGCCGAGCGTGTTATTGCGCGCAGCGGCCAACCCGTTTTTGTCGTCACCGGCCCACTGTATGAATGGTATTTCGGCTCACTGCCGGGTGCCGATGAATCGCACATCATTCCGTCCGGCTATTACAAAGTGGTCATCGCCGTTATCAGCGGCACAGTAAAAGCGTCGGCCTTCATCATGGAACAAGACTCTGCGCGCGCCGATAATTTCTGCAGCAAAGAAGTGACTATCGATGAAGTTGAACTGCGTGCAGGCATCAACGTGATGCCCACTTTATCCACAACAATTCAAGCTCCGGTTGAACGGAGTTATGGCGGCCTGAAAAGCCAATTAGGTTGTTAACCGGGTTCGTGTTGTTCTCATGAGTGCCCCACTTGAGCGGGTTCGCCCGCTCCTTTTTTTGCGCAGGTTTTATTGAAATTAATGGCACTAAATTTGATGTGATTCTGTGGTCAGCTTTTTTAACATCGCCAACACTGACACGCGCCCAATGTCATTCAATACACTGCACAGAGATGAGCAATCACAATGAGAATTAACCATTTTCCGCACCTTTTTATTACAGCATCATTCTGCTTTTTGTTAGCCTGCAGTTCCACCAGTACAACACTGCAAAACGCGAGCACTAACAACACTATGAACACCACCAAACCCAGTGCAGAAGAGGTTGCCAAAGCATTAAATCTCTCCGGCCATCTTGAAGGTGGATTTTTCCGTCGCACCTATCAAGCCAATGACTACGCAAAACTGTCTACCGACAAGGGCGAGCGTTTTATCCTCACCTCGATTTTTTATATGCTGACCAGTCAATCGCCTATCGGCCATTTTCATCTCAACAAATCCGACATAGTCCACTACTACCACATGGGCGATCCGATCCGTTACACACTGATTTATCCCGACGGCAAACTCGAACAAGTGATTATGGGCAGCGATGTCACCAAAGGGGAATTGTTACAACTCACAGTGAAAGGCGGCATTTGGAAATCATCGGAATTATTAGCAGGCGAACACGGCTACGGTTTGATCAGCGAAGCGGTGTCACCAGGATTTGATTATGCGGATATGACGTTGGGGACATACGAATTGCTGAAGGAAAAATTCCCGCAGCATTGGGAATTGATTGAACGGTTGATTAAACAATAAAGCAACCGATCCTTACCAATTAACCACATCAATTGCATTACCGCTTTTTATAACATCAACCTTTTCATTGGCGCTGTTGACCTGCAATGTATGATAAACCGCAGCGCCCAATGAATCACCGGTGATCGTCAGATTGTAAGTACCATTGCTGACCGGAATCGTATAGGCACCGGTCGCGTAAACCGGATAAGATTTGCCATTGAAACTAATGGTGACACCACTCATACCTTCACCCACATCGTAAAAATCATTGTTATTGTTATCGCTATACACAACGCCAGTTAAATAATAACTGGAACCGGAGCGGGCAAAGTTCTGCGTTAACATGGAGGATAAATAATTAGTGCCATTCGATAAAAAATATCCCTGTTTCTGCCCAACTCCCAATTCGCGAAAATTGCCATTCAGGATATTGACTCTATGGCCCGGCGATTTAAATAAACCTTCGTGTTGCGAAACGGCATAACTGGTTAAATTAATACTCGCACCGGTAGTACCACCCCAGGCGATATTTTCGCCGCTTGTCCAACTACCCGAAAAAACATAACCCGCAGCAATCATCCGCTCAGTAGCGCTACTATTATTGTTACCTGTGTGCGAAAAAATATCCGCATCCAACATCCACTGCGAATGGATGCGCGCCGAATCAATTAACAATAAATTGTGTGCGAGTGGCTGTTTGGCAGCAGCGGTAATGGGCGTTCCGGTAATGCCATCATTTAAACCAATCCCCAAACGTGTAGCTTCGGCCTCCGGATTGGCGCGCGCACGGTTTACCAACTCAACTACCAACACTTCTTGCGCTGTCGGCTGTTTAGCTAAATCAATGAGTGACGGTGTTGCACTGACTTCACTGCTCGCCACACTTTCTGCGCCCGCACTTACCGCTGTGACCACGAAATAATAAGTCTCATCGTTGCGCAATGAACTAATCACACGCGGTGATGTAACATTTTGCAGACGGGTGCCATCATCAAAACTGGCGATATTAGCAATTAAAATATTCGCTTCAGATGCGTAGTAAATATTGTAACCAGTTGCACCAACCACTGGATTCCAGGTGAGCGTCACCGAGCCATTTGCGGGAACAGCTGAAATGTTTTGCGGCGCTGTAAGAGAAATAATTGATGATGCTGAAGATGAAGACGGGATGCTACTAGCTGAACTCATACTGCCAGGTGGCTGACTCGACAGGGTTGCACTGGAAGGCACAATACTCGCGGCGGATGACGCTGGCCTCGATGATGCGGGAGTATTGGAACCGCCCCCCGAACCACCGCAAGATATAAGCGTTAATAATATAAAAAAAGAAAACAACCGCACTATTAGTGATGAGAAATTCATTGCGACACCTTGGAATCTATTCAGTGCCAAGATGGTAACAAGTGCGGTGAGATCTAAATGAGAAGGGTTACTCAGCTTGCAGTGAAATCCACACTCCCCTCCACAATAATCATATTCGCACTGGCATTGGCATTGCGCAGCGCATGGATGGGCGCATATTCAGCACAAGTCGCCCAGTGGTTGGCGATAGCAAGATCGGGAAATTCCATCACCACCAAGCGTTTAGGTTGCCAATTACCACTGACCACTTGTGTCTGTGCACCGCGCACTAGATAGCGGCCGTTACAGGCAGCAACAGTGGGCGTTATTTTAGCGAGATACTCTTTATAGTTTTCCGGATTGTGCACTTCTATATCGACAATCACATAGGCAGCCATCATTTTTTCCTTACAAAAATATTATTGCGCACTGAGCCAGTCAATTAATGTTTTGCGTTCAAGCTCAGTCATCTGGTGAAAATTGCCAAGCGGCATATAACCAGATTGTAATGCGGGCAAGGCGCGAATTTTTTGTACCGCAAGGCCAGTTGCAGAATCAATAATCAAACCGGCTGGTGCTGCTGCGAAACCGGGTTGCGATGGTGTAGCTGCATGGCAATTAGTACAGTGCACCTGAATGAGCTGGGTGATTTTTGCAGTCTCTATTGAAGCGGTTTCTGCGGTTTTTTGAATAGCACTGCCACCACCAACTGCACTGGTGTTTGTCGATGTGATCGACATCAACACAGCTATTACAATAATCCCAAGTAAACTGGTCACTAAAATGATTGGCTTCACATAACCCAAATGTTTAAGGTTAAAAAAGTGTCGCCCCCACGCCAAACATACACCAATTCCCACCAACACCAACCACGAATAAGCGTGACTATAGAGAAATGAATAGTGGTTGCTGAGCATGCAAAAAATAACCGGCAAGGTTAAATAGTTATTGTGCGTAGAGCGCAACTTTGCAAATGCCATGGCGCAAGTATCCGGCGCTTCATTATTACTGACGGCGGCAACAAATTTACGCTGTGCCGGCATAATCCCCCAAAACACATTACCGGCCATCCAGGTCGCAATCATCGCCCCCACATGTAAATACGCTGCACGCGCTGAAAATAATTGATGTGCGATATAACTCGCCAAGCTAATAATAACCAGCAGTGCGACGGCGATAACCAAACCACGTTTTACTAAAGGTGTGCGCAATAGTAATTCATAAACCAATTGCCCACCGAGAATAAACGCTATGCTGGCGACCACCGCCAACCCCGACGATTGAATCAGCGTGTTGTGACCCACCAAATAGGTTTGCGCTTGCAGGTAGTACATTAAAATTAATAAACCTGTACCGCTCAGCCAGGTGCTGTAAGCCTCCCACTTGAACCAATGCAATTTCACCGGCATTTCGGGCGGACGCAATTGGTATTTGGCGACCTCATAAATTCCACCGCCGTGAATTGCCCACAAATCCCCTTTCACCCCTTGATCCGTTTTCCATTGCGGCGGTGTGCGCAAACTTAAATCCAACCAGATAAAATAAAATGATGCACCTATCCAGGCAATGCCAGCGACCACATGAAACCAGCGAAAGGCGAGGTTCAACCACTCCAGCACCAGCGGGTTAATTAATCCATCCATACTAATGCTCCCTGTGTGCTATCGGTGCGGCGAAACGCCAGCTTACCCATGATATAAGCGCGCGCGATATTGTGCTCATCGCCCAAAGTCATTAATGCAAAGAGTTTTTCCGATAAGCTCTGCGCGGTTGATTGCCGCAGCGCTTGTAAAGGTGTTGCACCCAAATTGATAAGAATAAAATCTGCTTCCTTTCCCTTTTCAAAATTGCCGATGCAATGATCCAATTGCAGGGCGCGTGCATTACCCAATGTAGCCATATAAAACCCTTTTAACGGATGCAAACATTGCCCTTGCAGTTGCAATACCTTGTAGGCTTCGGCAAGGGTGCGCAATTGCGAAAAACTGGTGCCACCACCAATATCGGTAGCCAGGCTTACGGGAATTCCTGCGGCCTCCAAGCGCGCCATATTCAGCAGGCCACTGCCGAGAAATAAATTGGATGTAGGGCAAAATGCAACACCGGATTGTGTCTGCACCATGCGCACAACTTCTGCATCACTTAAATGGATACCGTGGCCAAATACACTGCGCGGCCCCAGCAAACCGTAATAGTCATAGACATCCAGGTAATCGCGCGCGCCCGGATAAAGTGATTTTATCCAGGCGATTTCCTGTTGGTTTTCCGAGAGATGGGTTTGCAAATAAATGCCGGGATAATCGCGATACAACTGTCCCGTTACTGCTAATTGTTCAGGTGAACTAGTGGGTGCAAAACGCGGTGTCAATGCGTACTGCAAACGCCCGTTGTTATGCCATAGCTCAATTAATTCACGGCAATCGGCATTACTGCTTGCCGGGGTATCCAATAATTCTGCAGGCGCATGGCGATCCATCATCACTTTGCCGGCAATCATCCGCATATTCATTTTTTCGGCGGCTGAAAAAAATGCATGCGTTGATTGGGCGAACACTGTGGTATACACCATCGCCGTAGTGGTGCCATTTTGTAACAGGAATTTTAAGAAGGCATCGGCAGCAACAGCAGCAAAATCAGGATCAGAAAATTGCAATTCCGTCGGAAAGGTGTAGTTATTCAGCCAATCCAATAACTGTTCGCCGTAAGAGGCAATCACGCTGGTTTGCGGATAGTGAATATGGCTGTCGATAAACCCCGGCATCAATAAGTACTCGGGCGTATGGCGGCACTGCTGCAAATCCAGCCCCTGCCGCGCCATATCCTCGGCACTACCCAGCGCTTTGATGCGTCCGTTTTCCACCAGCAACACGCCATCGTCAAAGTATTCCATCCCCGCACCCGTAAGCGGATCAGGCACATCAGTAAAATGTAAAATTCGCGTGCGAAATGCACTTACATCAGAAGCAGTCATAACCAGCCTTAGAACTTAAAATATTTACTTCGTCATACCCGCGAACGCGGGTATCCATAACTGTCAACAACTTGGACTCCTGTTTTCGCAGGAGTGACGATTCCCATCATCAATCTAGCTGCCGCGATAGGTTGAATAGCCATAAGCATTCAGCAGTAGCGGTACGTGATAATGCTCGTGCACATTAACCACCTGAAAACTGATTTGAATTTCCGGATAAAAGCTGTTTTTCCCCTGTTGCAGGTACCAATCGCCGATGGCGAAATACAACAGATAGGAACCAGCTTGTAATGTGAAATCATTTTCCCAGTGCATGATGCGACCATCAGCATCGGTTGTGGCGCTGGCAATGGGCAGATTGGTGTCCAGACGATGCAAAGTAACCCGCACATCGGCAGCAGGCTTGCCTGCGTCCAAATTTAAAATGTGGGTGGTGATAGCTGCTTTTTTCATAATCTTTTTCCGTCAATCATTTATTAACCATCAATTAATTTGGCGATGCGCAAACGTGTAATCTCCCCCTGCTCACAGGCGCCATTTTGTAATTCCACTTCACGCGGGTTATCAATTCTGTCCTGAAGTAAACGCAACATTTCTTCTGCCGATTTACCGCTCGCGCAAACAATAAAAATAAAACCGTTTTTTGCTTCATATTCCTTATTGAGCTGATACAGCGCCTGAATAACCGCTTCACTCGCCTGCAACACCTGACCCTGCTCTTGCGTGGCACGCCCCGCATAACGGGAGCGGAGTAACTCGATATCGCCAATGCGCGCATGGCCGGAAAAAGCCTCAAGAATTTCCTTTTCCTCCACACCCGTCCAAAAACAATTGGCAGTGGTCAATAGTTTTTCCAAATTAGCAAAGGGGCGCCGTTCAGCCACATGTTTTGCCCAGGATTGGCAATGGCAACAACCGTAGAGCGCCGCCATAGCGTCTTCTTTTGGTAAGGCGTTAAATTCAGTTAGCGTCATCATTCAATCCTTTTAAAAATCGCACTCTATTCACACAAGATTCCCGTTGTCTTTTGCACTTGCATAATCGTTTTAATGTCGCGCCATGAAGTTGAGAGCCCTGACTGCACTGTCACACGCTGGTAATACAAGCTTTGCAATTGCGCCGCTATGGATACCGCCACTTCCATCGGCAATTTTCCTTTTACTTCAGGCAGACCAATCGGGCTGTAGATTTTTTCGATTGCTTGGGCTGCAAATCCGGCATCCACCAAACGTTTGCGAAAACGCAGCGCTTTGGTTTGCGAACCAATCATGCCTGCGTAGGCCCAGCGCTGATCGGATAACAATGTTTTGCACAGTGCATAATCCAAGGCGTGATCGTGGGTAAAAATAATCACCCAGGCATCATCCGGTAAGTGCGCAATTGTTTCAGTGGGATCGGCATAAAATTCGTAGCGGCAATTCGCTGGCAAACTATTGGTCATTAATTCCGGGCGATTATCGATAACCCGAACCTGACACGGCAGCCCCGCAAGAATAGTCACCAGTGATTGGCATACATGCCCTGCACCGAAGAGTGCAATCTGCCAACTGCAGGCCGCAAAGGCTTCAAGCATTACCGTCACATTGCCACCACAACATTGCGCCGCTTCGGCTGCAAGCGGGATGGGTTTTAATATCTGACAGGTTTTATTTTGCGCGAGCAGTTCACGCGCCTGCTGCACCAATAAAAATTCCAACTGGCCACCGCCGATAGTGTCGTAAGTAGCATCGGTGGTGATCACCATTTTGCTGCCGCCATCGCGCGGTGTTGAACCCTGAGTGTTAATAATGGTGGCGATCACATAACCACTGCCACGTTGTTGGCAGTGTTGGATTGCCGCTGACCAGTTGAGGATTGCCATTAGATTGCACCTCTTGTTACTAACGCTTTTGATTCACCAGGTTGATTAAACGCAATGCACTCTTGCAGTGCCCAATAAACTCGCTCGGGTGTTGCGGGTGTATCCAGACGCGGGCTGAATTGATAATTAGTCGTACTGCTGCAGGCATCGCGCAGCGCTGCCCACACCGAGATCGCCAACATCAACGGCGGTTCACCCACCGCTTTGGATAAATGTATGGTATTTTCCAAATTTGGCTCATCAAATAATTCCACATTAAAAATGTCCGGCACGTCAAACGCCGTGGGAATTTTATAATTTGCAGGGCTATTGGAAATAATGCGGCCCTTTTCATCCCACAATAATTCTTCTGTGGTCAGCCAACCCATACCCTGGATAAAACCACCTTCAATCTGGCCTATATCAATGGCAGGATTTAATGATTTACCAACGTCATGCAAAATATCCACACGTTCAACTTTATATTCACCCGTCAAACAATCGAGCGTCACTTCAGACACAGCTGCACCATTGGCGAAATATAAAAACGGCTGACCTTTAGCGGTAGCGCGATCATAGAAAATTTTGGGCGTGCGATAGTGCCCCGTTGCCGACAGCGCAACGCGATTGAGGTAAGCAAGTTTGATAAACGCAGGAAAAGCCAACTCCTGTTCACCGAGCACAACCACATCATTGTTAAATTGGATTTGTTCCGCCGTGATTTTAAAATGCTCGCACGCAAACACTATTAAATCGGCTTTGATTTTATCGCAGGCATCTTTGGCGGCCATCCCATTTAAATCAGTACCGGATGACGCCGCCGTGGGTGAAGTATTGGGCACTTTATCCGTACGTGTCGATGACACCATGACGCGATGCACGCTCACTCCAAATGCACTGGCAACAATTTGCTGGATTTTGGTGTAGAGCCCCTGCCCCATTTCGGTACCGCCGTGGTTAATCAGCAAACTGCCGTCGGTATAAATTTGCAGAAGTGCACCAGCTTGGTTGAGATGCTTGGCAGTAAAGGAAATACCAAATTTTACCGGCGTTAAGGCAATACCTTTTTTAAGCGTGCGATGGGTGTTATTAAATTCGGTGATGGCGACGCGGCGCGCGCGATAATCAGAACTTTTTTCCAAGCGCTCAATTAATTCTGGCAATACATGTTGCTCGATTTTTTGTCCATAAGGCGTTTCATCCGTACCCGGTTGATAGAGGTTAGCTTTGCGTACATCAAGCGGGTCTTTGCCAAGTGCGCGCGCTATATCCTCTAGCAGGGTTTCAATCGCCATCATCCCTTTTGGGCCACCAAAACCGCGAAAGGCGGTATTGGACACTGTGTGAGTTTTGCAGCGCAGGCCGAGAATGCGCGCGTTATTTAAAAAGTAGGCGTTGTCTGCATGGAACATGGCGCGATCGACAATGCCTTCCGACAAATCCGGTGAGAACCCGCACTTGCCCGCAAGCAACATATCCACACCGAGTAATTTTCCGTCGCTGTCGAAACCTGCT
Source organism: Cellvibrio fibrivorans (assembly GCF_031457055.1). NCBI lineage: Bacteria > Pseudomonadati > Pseudomonadota > Gammaproteobacteria > Cellvibrionales > Cellvibrionaceae > Cellvibrio > Cellvibrio fibrivorans. The sequence continues at coordinate 348,729 of NZ_JAVDVX010000004.1, forward strand.
TTCCAGCGATTTAAAAAATCGTGACGCTTGCCAGTTTGGATCATGTCATCGCGGCGCGGCATGCGGTAGCGCACCGGGCGGCGATTGCGCTGTGCAAATAATGCGGCGATACATGCGAGCGGTGCGGCCTGACTTTCTTTGCCACCAAATCCCCCGCCCATTCGGCGAACTTCAGCGACCACCAAATGAAATGGAATCGCCAATACTTCAGCGACTAATTTTTGCAGTTCCGTGGGATGTTGCGATGAGCTGATAACATGAATGCCGCCATCTTCCGTCAGTCTCGCTTCGCTGATTTGTCCTTCCAGATAAAAATGTTCCTGCCCACGCACATAAATCTCACCGCTTAGTTGATGTGGTGCGGATTCGATATTCGCCTCCGGGTCGCCAAGCAGCAATTGGTGCTGCGGCAAAACAAAACTTTGTGCGGCGAGTGAATCTTCCACCGTTAATTGCGCTGGCAACTCTTCATAATCAATCTTTGCCAGGAGTGCGGCGCGTTGCGCTTCCACAAAACTGGTCGCAGCCACCGCAAAAATCGGTTGCCCAATAAATTCCACCACATCACCGGCAAGCAAGGGGTCACCCGCATACACAGGTGCGACATCCACTTTGCCGGGAATATCGCCTTGCACAATGACATCAATAACACCGGGAGCGGATTTAACCGCAGACAAATCCAGCGCACGAATACGCGCATGGGGTTTACTGGATTGGCCGGTGGCGACAAATAAAGTGCCGGGCATAAGCGGTAAATCATCCACATACTCCGCCGTACCTTGCACATGTTTGTGTGCGGATTCATGCGCGATGGAATGGCCTACTCCACCGGCGGCACTGCCCGTATGAGTAGCGGGCGATAATTCGGCATTAACAACGATTCTACGCATGGCTAAACAACCTCGTTTCAAGCGCTTTGCCCGAGGCTTCAGCCGCAAATTCATAACAGGCTTTTTTGAGCAGATTGCAGGCCATGGCCATGCGGTAAGCAGCGCTGGCGCGCACATCGCTCAAGGGCGAAAATTCGCTGTGCAACAAATCACAGGCTTGCGCAAGAATCTCTTCATCGACATCACCCGCCACACACCATTCCGTATTAGATAAAAATTGTTCGGTCATGCTGGCACGCTTGGGAATCGCGGCCATTCCACCAAAGGCAATTTTAAATTCGTTAGACGTTTGTCCACCCCAACAGAATGCCCCCATCACTGCCGAAATATCGTCTTCATAGCGTTTGGTGATTTTGAATAATTTGAGTGGCTGTGCGAGTTGCGCACGTGCAATGCGAATACGCGCGAGATATTCACCAACGCCCAGCGTTGTTTTTTTGTAGTCGCGATAAAAATTCGTCAGCAATTCACGACGAGCATTACCACTGCTATCAACTATTTCCAGCTCGGCATCCATCACCAATAGATACGGCGGAGCATCGGCAATCGGCGAGGCATTACAAATATTGCCTCCTAGCGTTCCGCGATTGCGAATTTGGCGCGAGCCCAAACGTGCGAGCAATGCAACAAATTCCGGCGAGAGATTCGCTAGCGCTTTTTCGATAGTGCTGTAATTTGCCGCTGCACCTAATACAACCTCATCGTCACTGATGTGGATTGCGCAGAGGCTGTCGATGCGATTAAGGTCAATCAGTTGCGGAAGTGACTTGTATTGCTGGGTAACTTCCAGCATCAAATCGGTTCCACCGGCAACAAGGCGCGCCTGCGGATATTCAACCAGCAAATGCTGTAGTGCCGCTTCGGTATGTGGCTGCCAATAATCGCTGACGCCATCGGACAAGTTTCTGCCGTAAGCGCGCGCAGGCTCGCCATCTATGCCCGCTAAAGGTGCATATGGCACCCAATTTTGCACAAAACTGGCCACTTGGGCAGGTTTTTTAAGGGCGGACAGGCCGGCATCGATAATCGGGCGATAACCCGTACAGCGACACAAATTGCCCGAGATTGCATCAATCACCGCTGCACGTTGCACCGCAATATCAGCCTCGGCCAAATCCGCGCCGCCCGCCAATTGCAGTCCCGCGAGCGACACAACAAAACCGGCCGTACAAAAACCGCACTGGGAACCGTGGCATTCCACCATCGCCGTCTGCACAGGATGCATTTCTTGCGGCGCTGCCGCCAAACCTTCTACCGTCACAATATGGCAATCCTGCAGACTGCCGAGCGGGCAAATACAGGCGTTGACTGTGCTGTAAGCCATAACATCCACGCCTTTGCGGCCAACCAACACAGTGCAGGCGCCGCAATCACCCGAGGCGCAACCCTCTTTGGTGCCCATCAGATGCTGCTGGCTACGCAGGTACTGCAACAGCGTCAGATCTGCCGCTGCCTCCGCCAACTCAACTGGAACATTGTTCACCACAAACCGCACAGACTTTCCTCCAACAGATCGACCCATGATTCAGGGCGAAGAACCTTTAAATGGTTATAGCCGATTTCAGCCAAACCGCTTTCTCTCCATCCTCGCTTTATCACCCAAAGCAAAAGTCTGGCCAGATAGACAATTTTTTATGAGTTTTTTACAGAGGCAGGTATTTCGCAGGCGCTGGCATGCAATTTGCTCAAACCAGTCTATCTTTTTGTCCAGATAGTCAGGTTTATGAGCGAGTTGGTTTATGTCTGAAAAAAAGGCCATGCGCCTTGAATTGCTTTCCCTCACCAAAGCCTATCCGGGCTGCATCGCGAATGACGCGGTGAGCCTGCAAGTGGCGCCAGGGGAAATTCATGCGCTGCTGGGGGAAAACGGCGCGGGTAAAAGTACGCTGATGAAAATGATCTACGGTGTAGTAAAACCCGATTCCGGGCAAATGACCTGGAATGATCGCGAGGTCAACATCACCGGCCCGGCTCACGCTCGCCAACTCGGCATGGGCATGGTGTTCCAGCACTTCTCGTTATTTGAAACATTAACAGTGACCGAAAATATCGCGCTCTATTTAACGCCTGCAGAATACGGCACGCTCGATTTACTGCGCGCACGCATTCTTGCGGTGGGCGATGAATACGGCCTCGCGATAAATCCTGACCGCCTCGTACACAGCCTGTCGGTCGGTGAACAGCAGCGCGTAGAAATTATTCGCTGCCTGTTGCAAGACATCCAACTTTTAATTCTCGATGAGCCCACCGCCGTACTCACTCCCCCCGAGGTAGCGCAGCTGATCGAGGTATTAAAAAAACTCGCGCACAAAGGGTGCAGCATTTTATTTATCTCGCACAAATTGCACGAAGTAAATGCACTCTGCGACAAGGCCACCATACTGCGCGGCGGCAAGGTGACGGGCACCTGTATTCCCCGCGAAACCAGCCCTGGCGAAATGGCGCGCTTGATGCTCGGCGATGAATTGGAATTACAAGACACCATGCCCGCTGGCAACGCCGGTGAATGCCTGCTCGCACTCGATAAGATTGAAGTAAAACCGCGCGATGCCTTTGCTATTCACTTGCAGGATATTGAATTGCAATTACATGCGGGCGAAATTCTCGGCCTCGCTGGGGTTGCCGGTAACGGGCAAGATGAATTGGTGGATTTAATTAATGGCGAGCTGGGCAGCGATAGCGGCAGTTTAATTTTTCACGGAAAAGATATTGGCAATACCAGTGTGCAGGAGCGGCGCAATATGGGGCTAGGCGTTGTCCCCGCTGACCGTATCGGGCGCGGCGCTCTCGGCAATATGAGTCTGACCGAAAATAATTTGTTAACCAGTTATATCAACCAAACCGGAAAATTCGGCTGGCTGAATTGGCCCGCAATAAAAGCGCGCGCTGCCGAGATCATCTCAACTTACAAAGTCAAAGCAACAGGCGCCGAGGCCAGCGCCAAAAGTCTCTCCGGTGGTAACTTGCAAAAATTTATTATCGGCCGCGAGATTTTGCAGAATCCAAACGTGTTGGTGTGTTTTCATCCTACCTGGGGCGTTGATGTAGGCGCTGCGAATTTAATCCACCAGGAGTTGATTAAATTGCGCGACAAAGGCGCCGCGATTTTGGTGATCAGCGAAGACCTCGACGAACTCTATTTATTGGCTGATCGACTCGGCGCATTGTGCGGCGGGCGCTTATCACCGCTCGCACCAAAATCTGCTGTCCCACTCGCGCAACTCGGCCAGTGGATGACCGGGAATTTTGGCACTCTATCTACAGGCATCTCTACAGACACTGCTGCGGCGGAGGTGGCCCATGCGCATTGAAAAACGCCTGCACGATTCGCAGCTGATGGTGTATTTGTCGCCGCTGCTCGCGCTCTTATTAACGCTAATTTCCGGCGCCTTATTATTTGCATTGCTCGGCCGCCCACCGCTCGGCAGCCTCTACACGTTTTTTATTGCACCGATCAGCGACCTCTATGGTCTTTCTGAGCTTGCGGTAAAAGTCACACCGCTGTTGCTCTGTGCAATTGGTTTAACACTCTGCTTTAAAGCAAAAATCTGGAATATCGGCGCTGAAGGCCAATTTGTTTTTGGTGCATTAATTGGTGGAGCGGTGACATTACAACTGGCGGAGAGCGAAGGCTTTTGGGTACTGCCGGTGATTATCGCCAGCGGTGCACTCGCCGGTATGGCTTGGGCGGCAATTGCGGCGCTTCTACTGACACGATTCAACGCCAATGAAATTCTCACCACGATTATGCTCAATTATATAGCGGTAAATTTATTGCTCTGGGCAGTGCATGGCCCTCTGAAAGATCCAGACGGGCTTAATTTTCCCGAGTCAGCACTGTTTGCGAGCCAGACATTATTACCGGTGTTATTTGAGGATTATCGCGTGAGCATCGCCATTTTTATTGCGCTGTTTATGTTGGTGGTGATTTGGGTGGTGCTCACGCGCACGCTACTCGGCTTTCAATTGCGTGTGATGGGCGAGAACCACAACGCTGCGCGCTTTGCGGGATTTAATAGCAAAAAATTAATCTGGTTGCTGCTGTGTTTCAGTGGCGCCATGGCCGGGGTAGCAGCGATTTCTGAAACCAATGGTCCGGTAGGGCAACTGATCCCCACGCTTTCACTTGGTTATGGTTACGCCGCCATTATTGTGGTGTTTATGGGGCGCATGCATCCGCTCGGCATTTTGCTCGCCAGTTGTTTACTAGGGCTGACTTATCTCGGCGGCGAGATGGCGCAAATCGATCAGGGTTTACCAAAATCCATCACCGGATTATTCCAGGGCATGTTGCTGTTCTATCTGCTTGCCTGTGACTTGTTGATTAGCTATCGCGTGGTACCGAATTCGCGCAGCGTTAAACCTTCAGCTATCACTCAATAACTCGCAATAAAATTAAGAACACAGGTAAGATTTTATGGATATAGGTTTGATCGAAAATATTCTCTTCGCAATGGTGCGCACCGGCACGCCGCTGCTGTTAGTGGCGCTGGGCGCGATGATGTCGGAGCGTTCAGGCGTATTAAACCTCGGGCAAGAGGGCATGATTTTAGTGGGTGCCGCCTGCGGATTTATCGCCGCTTATGCGGGTGGTAGTTTGGGTTTGGGAGTGCTCGCTGCCGTTGCAGCAGGTATTTTTGTCTCATTAATTTTTGCGTTTATCGCACTCACTTTAATTTCCAATCAAGTCGCCACCGGCCTTGCACTCACCATTTTCGGCACAGGCTTAAGCGCTTTTCTTGGCGCCGCTTATGTAGGCCAAACCGTTACTGGTTTTGCGCCAATTGCGATTCCGTTTTTAAGCGATATCCCACTTATCGGCCAGGCATTATTTGCGCAGGATTTATTGGTGTATCTCTCGTTTATTTTATTTGCCGCTGTATTTGTGGTGATGCGTTACACACGTTTGGGATTAATTATCCGCGCCGTCGGCGAGAACCCAGAAGTTGCCCACGCACTGGGCTACAAAGTAATGGTGGTGCGCTACTGCGCAGTCATGTTTGGTGGAGCCATGGCGGGATTAGCGGGTGCTTATTTATCTCTCGCTTACACGCCCATGTGGTCAGAGGGGATTGCGGCCGGGCGCGGTTGGATTGCACTGGCGTTAGTGGTATTTGCCAGCTGGCGCACCGAGCGCATTTTATTCGGCGCCTGGCTATTTGGTTTTGCGAGTATCCTGCATTTGTTATTGCAGGGTTACGGTTATGAAATTTCGCCCAACCTGCTCGCCATGTTGCCCTATGTAATCACGATTATTGTGTTGGTGATGATGATGTATCGCCAAAAAAATCAGGGCTTATTTGCGCCGCGCTCGCTCGGGCAACCCTATCATCCGTTGAAATAAATTGGCATCCACTCAAATAAATTTGTAACAGCTAAATTTTTAAAAAAACCAAAACATCACAAGAGGAACCATCATGACCCTGTTAACACGAAAAACATTTCTCCGGTTGCTGGGTGCAGCCTCGCTGCTCACTCTTAGCGCCAGCGTCTTCGCTGCGCCGTTAAAAGTCGGTTTTGTTTACGTCAGCCCGATTGGCGATGCCGGTTGGACTTACCAACACGATGAAGCGCGCAAAATTGTGCAAAAAGAATTTGGCGATAAAATCGAAACCACTTTTGTTGAAAGCGTGGCCGAAGGTGCAGACGCCGAGCGTGTGATTCGCAATATGGCCTCACGCGGTTACGATTTAATTTTCACCACCTCATTTGGTTACATGAACCCCACTATTAAAGTGGCCAAAATGTTTCCCAAAGTAAAATTCGAACACGCCACCGGTTATAAAACTGCCGCCAACGTCGGTAATTATCAAGCGCGCGATTACGAAGGCCGCTACCTCGCCGGTATGGTCGCTGGCGCTATGAGTAAAAAAGAAGTGATCGGTTACGTAGGCGCATTTCCGATTCCCGAAGTGATTCGCGGCATCAACTCCTTTATGCTCGGCGCGCAAGCGGTGAATCCGAATGTCAAAATGAAAGTGGTCTGGGTCAACACCTGGCACGACCCAGCCAAAGAGCGCGAAGCGGCGGAAAGTTTGATATTGCAAGGTGCCGATGTACTCACCATGCACACTGACTCTGCGGCCACCATTCAAGCTGCAGAAGCCAAAGGCATTTACTCGGTTGGATTCAATTCCGATATGAGCGCTTATGGCCCCAAAACCCATTTGACCTCATCTACCCAACACTGGGAGAGTATTTACAGCGCAAAAATCAAAGCGGTATTGGATGGCACCTGGAAGCCAGAGGCAATTTGGCATGGCTTGAAAGAAAATGTAGTCGCACTCTCGCCGATGAATCCGGTAGTGCCGAAAGAGGTTGTCGCCAAAGTAGATGCGTATAAAATGGAAATGATCGCGGGCAAACGCGCTGTCTATCAAGGCCCTATTTATGATCAGGCAGGCACGCTGAAAGTCGCAGAAGGGAAATCCCTGAGCGATGAAGAATTGCATCAGCAAAATTGGTATGTAAAAGGTATTGAAGGGAAAATTCCGCAGTAACACTAACGACGCGGCTGTATCGACCTAGCTATTAATAAGCTTAATTAGTTAGTCGCACACAGCCGCACTTTAACGCGAGAAACAATAACAATGGCAACCAAGACCACAGCGGTAAAAACACCAAGCGCAAACAATGCAGTAGCGGCACCCAGCAACAAAAAGACAACGACCGGCAAAGCCATCCCTACCAGTAAGAGTGCGACGGTAAAAACTATGGTGACTAAAAAGGCAGAAACATCGCTGGATTTTAATCCCACTGAAACGCCCACCGGAAAATACAAACCGGGCAAAATCCGCGATCGCAATCTCACCAATATTATTAACGCGGCAGAGGAAGAATTTGTACACAATGGCTTTCGCGGCGCGAGTATCCAGAACATCGCCGACCGCGCGGGCATCCCCAAAGCCAATGTGCATTATTACTTTAAAAGTAAAACGAATTTGTACGTCGCGGTGCTCGATAACATTATTAATTTGTGGAACGACCTGCTCGGTGAAATCACGGTAGATGATGATCCCGCTGAAGTATTGGATCGTTTTATTCGCAAAAAAGTCGAGCTGTCTTATACCCATCCACGCGCATCAAAACTTTATGCGATGGAAATGATTCAGGGCGCGCCACATTTGAAAGGTTATATCCGCACCGAGATGCGCCAGTTCGTACGCCGCAAGGTGCAGATAATCGAGCAGTGGATTGAACTCGGGCGCATGGACAAGGTCGATCCTATGCATTTGATTTTTTTAATCTGGTCATCGACGCAACACTACGCGGATTTCGATGTGAAAATTCTCACGGTGATGAACCGGGCAGAATATGAGCCGGATATGATCAAAGATATTTCCGATTTTTTAAGCCATATGATTTTAAAAGGCTGCGGCCTCAAACCACCCGCGACAGAACCACCTGCCGCCTAATTTTTCACTGCAACCAGTAGTAAACCCCAATGACATCTTCTGCTTACGGCAGCACACACAGTGCTGCCATCTGGATTAAACATCCGCGCGCCTGTTGGACAGGTAATTCACAAGACGCCAGCAATGGCTTGGTGATTCAAGGCAATAACATTATTGAATTGGTTGCCGCAGGGAAATCACCCGATAGCGTTTACGATTACAGTTTCGATGCCTCTGACCATGTGGTTTTGCCGGGTCTGATTAATTGCCATCACCACTTTTACCAAACGCTCACCCGCGCACTGCCCGGCGCACTCAACAAAGAATTATTTCCCTGGCTACAAGCGCTCTATCCGGTCTGGTCAAATTTAAATGACGAGGCAATTTTTGCATCTACGCAATTAGCGTTAAGCGAATTATTGCTGTCAGGTTGTACCACAGCCGCCGATCATCACTATGTATTCAGCAGCATTATGCCGCACGCGATTGATGCGCAAGTTGCCGCCGCCAAAACCATCGGCAACCGCGTAACCTTAACACGCGGCTCCATGAGCCTCGGCCAATCCAAAGGGGGTTTGCCACCGGATTCGGTGGTGGAGAGCGATGAAAAAATCCTCAGCGAAAGCGAGCGTTTAATTAATAGCTATCACGACACCAGCGAAGATTCCTTTTGCAAAATCGCCCTCGCTCCTTGCTCACCTTTTTCTGTAACGCCAGATTTAATGCGTGCAACCGCTGTGCTCGCGCAACAAAAAGATGTGTTGCTGCACACCCATCTAGGTGAAACCGAAGATGAAAATAATTTCTGCCTGAAACAATTTGGTATGCGCCCGGTGGATTATCTGGATGATGTAGGCTGGTTAAACAACCGCGTCTGGCTTGCCCACGGCATTCATTTTAATGAAGAAGAAATTGCACGCTTGGGCCACGCCTACGTCGGCGTCTGCCACTGCCCCACCTCCAACATGCTCCTCGCCTCCGGCATGTGCCACACTCGCGATTTACAACGCGCAGGCGCACCGGTCGGTTTGGGTGTCGATGGCTCTGCATCCAACGACGGCTCCAATATGATTCAAGAAGTTCGCCAAGCCATGCTGCTCCAAAAACTCCGCTACGGCTCCGCGAATTTCACGCATATCGATGCTCTAAAACTCGCAACCTCTGGTAGCGCAAAATTATTACACCGCCCCGAACTCGGCGAACTCGCCGTCGGCAAAAAAGCCGACCTCGCCCTATTTTCCCTAAACCAACCCCGCTTCTCCGGCCACGGCGACCCACTCGCCGCATTAATTCTATGCGGCGCCCACAAAGCGGATTACGTAATGGTTGCTGGAGAGTGGAAAGTAAAAAATGGCGAAATGGTGGATGTTGATATTAATGATGTAATGGCGAGGCATGGGGTTGCGGCGAAACGTTTACAAACGATGATCTAACGTAGGTTGGGTCGGGCCGCGAAGGCAGCAATGCCCAACATGACACATGTCCGCAGCCTACCCCCCCTTATAAAACACTTTTTTTTGCAAAAATCCAGAATGAAAATTACATTCACATTTAATTGCTTGTTGCAATTTAATTCGGAACCATTAGCCACTTTCCATCATCAAGCTTAAGGCTATAACTTTCTGACTGAAAATCGGGTTGACCTTCTTCAGCCCACAAAGGGTTCCATTTGACTCTTTCAAAGATGAACTTTTTTTCTCCTTCCCATTTTACTTTATCAGACCACCACTCATTCCCCATTTTTGCATCAAAAACTTCTTTTATTGCAACCTCCCCAATTTCATAAATCTGAAGACATGTGGGAGTCATTTCCGAATATGGATTCATTTCAGAAAACGCGATATAACCCTTTTTTGGTGAGAAAATAGGGTAACCGCAAACATTAGTTAAAATACTCGTATTTCTATCAAAAATTGCCCATGAATTACCTTCAGAATATTGAACAAATAGCGACACAAATCTCTTATCGTCGGATATTCCGACGGCCAAGTAATGCTCCATGTAATCTACATCGTCTTCTCCGCTATTCTCCTTTACTTTATAGAGTTGACCTGACAAGGAACGTATTTCGAGAACACCATCTGTTCTCGATACTATTTCTTTGTTCAATTCAATAATACTTTTTTCGATCCTTTGTGCACACATAAAACTATTATCTAGCTCTGGGCACGAAACTCTATTTGAAGGGTCGCTAAGCTCAATCGCACCAACTTGAAAGGAAATAAGTGCAAACAAGAATAGAGCGAGAGTTTTTTTCATGATTTTCCATTCGTAGAGTCGTGATAAACGGCAGTGTTTAAGTCGCCTAATAGAGCCACTAGGTAAATCAACTGAAACAGATTTGCTACGATATAGATATAAATTGATAATCTCTTCAATTTTTAATAATTCCATTTTTTGATATCTCTTATTAGTTAATGTATAAAATCTAAAATCCTGGCCAGTGGTGACCGCATTTGGATACAGCTACATGAGATGATGTTTTATATTTCTGCTGTATTCACGGCGCAAACACTGCAACAATAATACCCCAATATGCTACGCAATACAGGCCTACCCCATGACCACCACCCCAAACAAACTCCGTATAGACATAGTGTCCGATGTTGTCTGCCCCTGGTGCATTATTGGCTACCGGCAGCTGGAACGCGCTCTGGCGGAAACTGCAATACCCTATGAACTTCACTGGCAGCCTTTCGAGCTGAACCCCGATATGCCTGCAGAAGGCCAAAATTTGCGTGAACATTTGGCAGAGAAATATGGCTCGACCAAAGAGCAATCGGACGCTAACCGAAACCATATAACGGTGGTTGGCGCCGAGTTGGGATTTGAGTTTTGTTTTACCGACGATATGCGCATGCACAACACATTTAATGTGCATCAACTACTGCATTGGGCAGATCAACAAGGGCGCAAGCAGGATTTGAAGCAAGCATTTTTTGCAGCACATTTTACCCATCGCCGAAATTTGTCTGACGATCAAGTGTTGGCGGATATAACAGCAGAAATTGGCTTGGCGCGAGACGAAGCTGTGGCCGTATTGCGAGATCAACGCTTTGCCAATGACGTGCGCGCTGCCGAAAAGTTTTGGATAGATGCTGGCATCCGTGGTGTACCGGCAATCGTATTTAATCGCCGCCACCTGGTGACGGGTGCGCAAGGTACTGAGAATTACAAACAGATTCTGACGCAATTAATGCAAGAGACTACTTAAGTAATGACCAATCGACTCAATGCAGATTTTTCACAACGCATCGTGATTCGGCCTGAAGATTATCGCTGGGTTGCATCGCCCATGGCCGGTGTTGAGCGCATGATGCTCGACCGGATTGGCGATGAAGTTGCGCGCGCGACATCGATTGTTCGCTATGCGCCTTTTAGTGAGTTTTCAGCGCACACGCATTCAGGTGGAGAAGAATTTTTTGTTCTCGATGGCGTTTTTTCTGACGAGAATGGCAGCTACGAAAAAGGCAGTTATGTGAGAAACCCGATAGGGACAACGCACACACCGAAAATTGGTAAAGAAGGCGCGATTATTTTTGTCAAATTGCAACAATTCAACGCAGCCGATACCACACAAACCGTCATCGACACCCATACAACCCCATGGCGCCAAGGGCTAGTAGATGGATTAAGCGTAATGCCCTTGCATGACTTCGAAGGTGAACACGTCGCCCTAGTAAAATGGGCACCGAATACACAATTCAGCAGCCACCGGCATTGGGGCGGAGAAGAAATATTTGTAGTGGAAGGGACATTTCATGACGAACACGGCCTATACCCGAAAGGCTCATGGCTCCGCAGCCCACACCTAAGCCAACATCACCCCTTCACAAAAGACGATGGAGCATTGATTTATGTGAAGACGGGGCATTTGTTTTTATAACTTTCTTTACGCAATAGAACGCTTTTTTGCAAAATCGATAGCGAAACTCAGAACTTGAAAAAACATTATTCTTTCAAGAAGACATCACACCAAATAGGTTTAATGGACTCAATATGCGGTATGGGTGAAGGACGACCAAAATAATAACCTTGCATAGCCACCACTCCCAAGCTAGACAGTTTTTTCAACTGACTAATTGATTCAACGCCCTCGACAATGACTTTCAAATTCATGCGCTGTGCAATTAACATTGCGCTCTCGATAATAACAACACCCTGACTATCCACCTGCGCGGTAAATGATCGATCAATCTTAATGCCGGTAACAGGGAATTCATGCAGGCGAGAAAGTGAAGAATACCCCGTTCCAAAATCATCGATATATACGTCTATTCCCATCTCACGTAGCGTCACTACTGTTTTCAAGGTTGCATCCAGATGCTCCTCACCAAATAGACTTTCCGTCACTTCCAAAATAAGTGATTTAGCAGAAAAATCCGTTTCTATTAATATGCTATTGACGCGCGCCGAAAAGCCGGGAGTGAGCAACTGTTTTATTGAAACATTGACCGCCAGTTTAATTGCAGAACCTTGCGGGACCCACTCGCTGAACTTAAGACACGACTCATACAAGACCCAATCACCTAATGCGTTGATTCTATCGGTCTCTTCAGCCAAATTAATAAATTCGCAAGGGTCGATTACACCAAGAGTTTTATGATGCCAACGAGACAAAACCTCTAAGGCTTCAACATCACCGGTTAACACATTCACCACCGGCTGATAGGCAAGTGTTAATTCATTTTGCTTGAGCGCCTCTGATAAGGCTCTACCCAAATCAAATCGACGCTTCTGGGTTTGCGCATATATATCGTCATAGATAAGACTACGCCCGCGCCCACTTCGTTTGACTTCCGCAACCGTCAAATCTGCAGCGTGAATAACATCCTGAAAATCAGCGGCATCTGTTGGAAAATAAGCCATTCCTACACTTAAGCCAACGCCTAAGGATTCATCGCATATTTTAAATTGTGCAGTGGCGACCTCAATGAGTTGATGCGCGATCAGATCAGCACGCTCACGCGCATTAGTAGACTGCTCTGTAATCAATAGAAACTCATCGCCGCCCCAGCGGGCAACAATCGCATCACTTGGGCACACATCGTTAAAACGATGCGCAATCATACGCAACACTTGATCACCAATTTCATGACCAAGTGCATCATTAATTTGTTTGAATCTATCCAGATCAAGAAACAGAACCGCTGCCTCATGTGGATTTTCAGCACTGAGATTTTTCTCCATCCAATCAATTAATCCCGGCCGATTTAGCAACCCGGTAAGCGCGTCATGATGCGCGATCTGTTTAAGCGCTTCAGTTCTCTGGTGAACTCGCTGCTCGAGGTCTGCATTAAGAGTTTGTAAATTATTGATGAGTTGTTTATTTTCCAGTTGCAAGGTCAAACTTTTCAACAGCACGCGGTGGTTATTGCGATGATTAACAATCATCGCTCCCCAAAAGACGATGGCCAAAGCGGAGAGAACCCAGTATTCATTCGACGCCGAATAAATAATTATTGAGGAAGGAACCAATAAAATTGTTATATAGATTCGGCCTGCATATTTTAGCGGCGCAGTAATACCTGTGGCGCCACCGGCAAGCGACGAGATAGTCACTATAACAATGAATTTCACTTCTGAGGCGGTCGACTGGAATGTGATATACAGCAGCCAGACCCAAATAAGTGCAGCCGACAGGAGCCCTAGTGTATAAAGCAACATCCATGTAGCTGAATATTGACGCGAGCCATTTGCGGTTAACTCACTCGCAGTTAAACCATTGGCGACCGAACCATACTTTTTAAACAGCACCCAGGAAATTAAACGCAACATACTCAGCAGAAGGACCAATCCAAACCAAAGCCGGATACCACTCGCACCCGCTGCATGCAATAAAAACACAACACCCAGTGTTGCAGCTATATTTACAGCCACCATCGCAGGAAGATTTTGATAAGCCAACTCAACTAGCTGGGCATCGATCAACGTATCCTGATCTGATGCTCGCCGCCGAGGGAAACCAGAAAATCTATTAGTGGGCATGATAGGGTTAGTTACATGATATTTGAGATTAATGAGTAGGTTTTTCGACCGTTTCGACTATCTAAGCCTAGCCTATTTCCACCTCAACACCGACATATTGATTATCTAAAAAGCCTTAATAGTCGCGAATCAACTCAAACAAATGCGTTATATTTGTGCACTCTTTACAGTAAATAGGCATATAAATTGACTACCACCCCACTCTACGGTTTTTCCGATACATCCTTCCAAGCAGCCGGGGGCATCGACGGTATACGCCAATTGGTTGATGATTTTTATCAGGAAATGGATGCACTACCGGAAGCAGCGACTATCCGCAAGATGCACAAAACGGATCTCGCTGAATCACGCGATAAGCTAACACTGTTTTTGTGCGGATGGATGGGCGGGCCGAGTCTTTATCATGAAAAATACGGCAGTATTAATATTCCCCGTGATCACGCTCACTTACCGATAGGTGAAGCGGAACGCGATGCGTGGTTGCTGTGCATGGAGCGTTCAATTGAAAAACAAGGTTATTCGCCGGAATTTTCAACGTATCTACTGCAACAACTGCGCATCCCTGCCGAGCGGATTTTTGCTACGAGTAAAAAACCGGAAATAAAAGGTGAATAGGTGGCCACTTACAAACTCACAAAAGATCGCGTATCAATGGAGAAAAAATTGAATAGAGTCATTATCACAATACTTTTTATTGGCAGTGTTATGCCATCGATTGCAACTGCAAATGACTGCACTTACTGGAGACAACAGATAAATCAAGTCAGCCGATGGAGCAACAATGGCGGTAATGCCGATCAACAACGAAGGCTGCAAAAACAGAAAAGCTATCTGCAAAGTCAACTCGCGAAATGCCAAGGGACTACCCCGGGACCTATATCTGTCGCACGAGGGCAGCCGAGTAACACCACTAGCTATACCCCGATAAACCATTTAAGAAGTGACAATAAAGATGCCGAGCTGCAACAGCTGATTGCCACCTGTAATCGCTGGATCGATATTTCCAACAACAATGCTACGTTTGAAAATCAATCTACGCGAGACACAGCTTGCAGGGCCGCCACCAATAAGGAAGCCCTACTTAAAAACCCGAAACACACATCTGAAATCAAAATAAAGCGCAGCATCAAAGATTGCATTAAACCCAACAATATTATTGATCATGAAGTGAAAGCCTGCATGCAGGGTTTGAAAGAACCGGATTGGAATGCCACTAAAAATTAATCCGCTGCTGTCACGACGACGAGAACTTACAAATAATTTCCCTCTTTGCTACTTCTGCAAATAGGTCACACGCGTTTTGTTAATAATCGCTATCACACCCTTACCGCACAAATCCTTCACCACCATTTCCACTTCATCTTCACTCAAGGTTTTTTGAAAAAGTGCATTGATGGTGCTGGAGAGGGTTTTTACGGTGTTGGGCTTGCCTTCCATTTGGGCGAGACGGGCTTTTACAACGCTGGTTCGTTCGGGCAAGGTTTTTAAGCTGGACGTTTGCAAGATGGAAATTTCGCCAATGCTGCTGGAGCGAGAAGCAAGGATGTTGCGGTCTTTCAGATGTTGGATCAGCGGGTCAAAACCTGCGTCTTTGGAGACTATGTGAAAGTAAGCATCTGGCTCGATCGCAGCGCGCTCCCCGATGTAATACGCGATGTGAAAATCGAGTGCGTTTTTGCCGTTGCCGGAGAGAATGATGTATTCAACGCGGGTTCCCAGAGGCTGTAGCGAGCGGACGAGCTGAGTGTTGAGTTTGGATTGGTTGGCGCCGAGGAATATGAGGATATAAAAATTGCCTTTTTCCAGACCGGCAATGGATTCAGGCTGAACATTTTCGTAGTCAATAAAAAGATAGTTTTTACGCACATCGAGCCTCCTTTATCTGCCTTAAACCTATGTATAGCATCAATCCGGGGTTCCAGCTCAAATGGTCGTTAGATTGCACCAACCCCACCCTCATCCGACAACATCACTTTCCCCTGGTTCACGAACGCTGCGCAGCTTGCGATAAACAACCCACTCTGGTTAAATGGCATAGTGGCCTTACCACCTTATTGGCCGTATCACCAAAATATCCAATTCCCGGAGCGAGAGAGCAGAGATGATAGAAACCTGGCGGTGGTTTGACCTGAAAGACCCGGTAACACTTCCCAAGGTGGCGCAGGCTGGCGCTACCGGCATTGTGAGTTCCTTGATTGAGGTGGCGACCGGGGACGAATGGCCGCTGGATAAAATCCTAGCGCGCAAAAATATCATCGAAAGCTTTGGCCTGAAGTGGGCGGTAATTGAAAGCATTCCTGTACACAACGATATCAAAACACGCACCGGTAACTATGCGCACTATATAGAGAACTATAAAAAATCCCTCGTCAATGCCGGTAAAGCCGGCGTGAAAGTCGTGTGTTACAACTTTATGCCAGTCATTGACTGGACGCGGACTAACCTTGATTACCATTTGGAAAATACCGGCTCGGCACTGCGTTTTGATATGGTGGATTTTGTTGCCTACGACGTGTTTATTTTGCAGCGTAATAATGCCGCGCAGAACTACAGTCCCGAATTAGTGGCCGAAGCAGAAGCCTATTTCAAAAGCATGAGCAATGCCCAAGTCGCCTTGCTGGAAAAAAATATTATCGCAGGGTTACCCGGCGGCGAAGGCAGTTACACGCGCGCCTCAATCCGTGCCGCTATCAGTGAATTTATCGCGCTGGGCGAAGACGGCCTACGCAATAATTTGTGGCAATTTCTGAAAGAGGTAATCCCCTCGGCCGAAGCTGCCGGGGTAAATATGTGTATTCACCCGGATGACCCACCATTCTCGCTGTTTGGTTTACCGCGCGTGGTATCAACCCGTCATGATGTGAAATTGATTTTAGATGGCGTACCCAGCCCGGCCAACGGCCTGACGCTGTGCGCAGGTTCTTTTGGCGCGCGCGCTGATAATGATTTAGTCGGCATGGTAAAAGAATTTGGACCACGCATTTATTTCACCCATCTCCGTAACGTCACTCGTGAGGAAAATGGTTCCTTTTATGAAGCGGAACATTTGGGCGGCGATAACGATATGGTCGGTTTGATCGATGCATTACTGGCAGAAGAACAACGCCGCAAACTCAATGGTGTTGCCAATTATGAAATTCCTATGCGCCCTGATCATGGCCACTTGTTATTAGAAGAAGCAGATCAACCTAACGTTAAACCCGGTTACTCGTATCTGGGCAGAATGAAAGGGTTGGCAGAGTTACGTGGTGTTATCCACGCACTCACCCAGGTGCGCGCCAGGAGTTAAGTAAAGACTAAATATTTTAATAACAAAAAAACATCGACGGGTCAGACAAAATGATAAACAAAGAACATAAAAAGTTAGAACGTTTGATGTTGTTCAGTGAAGTAGCCCAGCACCTCAGTTATACCGTAGCCGCTGAGCGGCTTGGTATTTCTCGCGGCCATCTTTCGTCGCAAGTGCGCCGTCTCGAAAAAGACATGGGCATGACATTATTAATTCGTTCCACCCGCAGTGTGCGTCTCACCAATGAGGGGCAATGGGTCATGACCGGAATGGAAAAAATATTTAATGACTTGCAAGAACTTGAACGCAATGTTGAAAATGAAGGGCAAGCTATTGAAGGTTTATTAAAAATTGCTGCACCATTACAATTTAGCGAGCGTTATTTACTGGATATATGTGCGCAGTTCAAAGCGTTTCACCCGAATATCGAGTTTTCGATTGATTGCAGTTATCCCTATCAGGATTTGAACCGCAGCGATTTTAATATCGCCTTTCGTGGCACTAATGAACCCCCACAGAATATGATCGCAGTGCCACTATTTACTTATCAATACTATTGCTGCGCCGCGCCGGAATATTTTATCCAGCACGGCAAACCACAAACCGCGGCGGACTTTTCCCGCCACCAGTGTCTGCGCAGCCATGATCAACCCGATTGGACTTTTGCGGGCAAAGAAATAGAGTGTAAGGGTTGGCTGCAAATTAATAATAGCCACCTGTTAAAACATCAGGCGTTAAAAGGGGTGGGAATTATTCGCGCACCAGATTATATGGTGGAAATTGATATCGCCGAAGGTCGCCTGGAGTTTCTACAAGATGAAGCCCTGACAACCAGCAATACTATGCACATTATTTATCCGCAATTGATTCATCAATCGAAACGTTTATCGGCATTTATTCAATTTTGCCGTCAGTATTTTGCGCAGGTGCGCCCACGCATTAACTAATATAATTATTGTTAATCATTATTGGCCGCACAAAAAAAAGGGAACCAGATGGTTCCCTTTTTTTTGGATGCTCGCTTGTGTGGGATAAGCCCACACAAGCTTGAGACATTAATCGTAATGTTGTTTGGTTGCCCGCAGGTGGCGCCCCAGCATTAACATCGCCATCAATGCCAGTATATTTAACAGCGACAAACTACCACCGCCGCCAGACGAACCACCACCAGCTGCAGAGCTTGCGGCGGCAGAACTGATAACTGCCGAGCTAGAGGCAACTGAGCTTGCTGCTATAGAGCTTGCCGCTATCGAGCCCACAGCAATTGAACTTGCGGTTGATGAGCTACTCGCCTGTACTGAGCCACTAACACAGGTACACTGCACAAAAGAGCCGTCGTCTTGTTTTACTTCAAACCAATCGATATTGGTACCCGAGCCAGTGTAGTAAATACGCAGCTTCTGCTGCCCTTGCGGCAAATTCGTTAACAACGTAATAGTTTGATAGGTTTGCCAACCACCTGTATTAGCGACGGTGATTTTACCTAACACTGTACCGGCATCATTGCGCAGCTCAAACGTTGGCACTGTTGCCGCTGCACTCGCAATTCTGAATTGGATTGCATAATTACCCGCGCTTGGGACATTAATATAGTAATCGGCGAAATCATTATTGTCGGCATAACCTAAATGTCCGCCTTCATCGGTGTCACTATTGCCCAATACCAAACCTGAAGCTTCGTTATAATCTTCAACCTGGATTTTTGCCGGTACATTAACACTGTTGGCGACTAAAGCATTAAACGAAATTGTTTTGCTTACGCCCGCGCAATTGTTTGCAGGAATACCCGAGTCTTGCACTGTAATATTGATGGTGGAATTACCTACTGCGACCGGTGACAAACTTACACTTGCCGTAGCCGCGCAACCTGAGTGAATAATATTATCCGCCAATACTGCTGCTGGATTAGTGCTAGTTGCTGTGAGCGTGAGCGTTTGGGTGCACTCATTACCATCACTGATACCGGTTAAATTGACAACTTTTGCTCCACCGTTCGCCTCAAGGAATACCGGAGCAACCGTATCAATTGTGGGACGATTATTGCCACAGAGGGAAACCAACTCTTCAGTGGGTGCCAAATCAGCAAGGAAATGTGTTTTGCTGTAGGTGGATAGGGTGACGTTTTGCTCACCAAATACCAGGAAAATAGATGTATTGGGGGCAATAGTATCGCTGTATTCCTGCACGCTACCCGCATCGATATTGATTTTTAAATCACTTGCACCGCCAATAGCATCATTATTCAAACGAAGCGTGTAATTGTACGCAGCGCTGGTACTGCGATTCATAATCATGACCGCACGCTGACTGCCATTCACCGCTCCAAAGGCAACCACATTGGCATTGCTGGAAATGCCTTCGGCATAATTACCCTTCATGTGTTTTGCAATAAATTCCATGTGGCGATATGACGAGCGCGGAGTACCGTTGCCATCAATCATGCTGAAGTCGGTGCCCGAACGTGAACCACCATTTTCAAACATCGACCAGGTCGCTACATAGGTTGCCTGGTATTTCATTGCCGCGCCTAACACCTGCGCAAACATCTGACCATTTTCAAATGTATGCACAACCGATCCGCCTTTACCGTTGTACTCACCGATACTCCACTGCAACGCATTGGCACCGGTGCGGTTGTGGCGAGCATTAGCGGCATCAACCAGGGCTTTTGCTTTTACTACACGAGAAACTATATCCGCCGCTCCGGCCACCGCTGGATCAACATTATCTTCCTGTGGATAGCGATGCCATGAAATACCATCTACATAATAGTAATTTTTTCCGGGAACCAATCCGCCAATATCATTCGCACTGCCGCTGTTAAACAACTCGGTGTAATAATCATCAAAAAATTCCGCTTCATCCGGACCAAAAATTTTAATGCTGGGGTCAGCCTCTTTCATCGCTGCTGCAATCGGTTTTATGTAGGCTGCTACAAGCGCCGGCATTGTCGAAGTTGCGGGACGCTCCGCTTCAAGCCAAGGCTCATTACCGATATTCCAATATTTAACGTTAAGTTTTTTGGTCACATTAAGGTATTCGACCAAATTTTTTGCGGCAGCAACGCGATCATTCAGCGGCGTCGCATTGTCGTACTGTGATACCTGGATAATCGGTTCCGCACCGTTGGTGCGAATGAGATTCACCCATTGCTCGACAATGGCATTGGACGGCATATTATCGTTGTACGCATTGCCACCAATGCGAATAACCTGCGTGCCCATCTCTTTAGTCTGCTGCCAAACCTTATTGCTGGGGCCTACTCCGGTAGTTTGGTTTGCATACCAGAGATTATTGCCGACCAACAGCGGGCTGATCTCTTGCGCAACGGCGCTAGATAAACAGCCAACAATAAACAGCCCGGTAGTTGTGTGAGCCGCTTTTGCAAGCCAGGATCCTGTCGTTATAAGTTTTATCATTAGAGTGTTTCTCCTGTTAGGAATACGAAGTTGTAATTTTTTATTGGATTAATTATCTATTTAACACTTTTGCTTTCTATTTGATGGCCTATTCAACCTGAGGAGCTTTAAAGACCATATTGTCTTGCAGGCTGTAGCTAATGGTTTTTTGCAAGCTAGCATTTTTATCGAACACATATACCCGCGTACTTTGGGCAGCGATATGTGAGCTGAAAGTCTTATCTAAATTTGCAGCGACATTAATCTGCAATGGACTTTTTACACTAGCCGATGACTTGCTAAAGGAGAGGCCAAACTCAAAGGTGTCAGTTTGATGCTGATTCATTATCATGATGGCGATAGTGCCGGCGTCCCGTGTAGCGATAGTTTTTACGTACGCCTGGTTATCGCTGCTGGCAATAAACTCACCCAGCAAGTAGGTACTCAGTAATTGCATGTGGTAATAGGAAGAGCGGGGATAAAATTCACGCGGTAAACCCAGGTAGCCAAAATCGGTAGCCACCGCATCAGACTCGTTGATGCACCATGGATTTAACATATAAGCGCTGTACTGCATGCCATAGCCAAAAATTTCTGCAGTGAATTGACCAGCCAAAAATGAGGTGTTGCCATACCCGGACACTTCACGATCAGGATTGTGATAGGTCACATTAAATTCAGTCAGCCCCCACAGCAATGCCGCATCACCCTTACGCTGATATTTTGCATTGGCGTTTTTAATCAGCGTTTGTAATTCAAGGACCTGATCCAATATTTTCTTGGGGCCAGTAAACACGACATCATCTCGCACAAATTTGGGGCCATTGGGATAGCTGTGAAAATTAACCCCATCAATTAACCAACGTCCATTTTCTTTAAGACCCACTACATCCAACCTTCCGCCGACCAGAGCGCTGTACTCCGGAATACGCAGCCATGCTTCATCAAACATAAATATTTTTATATCTGGTCCGGCACGACGCATGGCTTTGGCAATCCGCACCAGATATTGGTGAATCTCTTCAATGATGTACTCTTCATGCAACATAGGTTCATTGCCGATCGACCAGAATTTTATCTGGCGATTGCCTTTACGCGTGTAGTAGGCCACCAGCTCTTTAGTCGCCTCGTCAGAAAAATGGCGCGGAATCTGCAGCAGAGGTTCAGCACCTATGCTTTTTATATTATCGACCATTTTATTGAGTTGATTGCGGCTGGGAAAATTGCGCTCATAGCCGTTACCGCCAATACGCACCGTTTTTACGCCGCTGGCTTTCACCTGCGGCCAGAGATTATGGATATAACCCACACGTCCTTCGTCGCCATCGGCCAGCCAATGGTTTTGGCCATACAAATAAGCGCTGATTGGTTGCGCTTGCACCCCTGCCCCTGCGAATAAAAATGCAGACACGATGAAAAATGTGCGTGCACACCATTTATTACTAATTACCGTCATGCTGCAGCCTCTGCGAGTAGATAAATTATTTCTAATGATCCTGTTTGTAATCACCGTAATTTTTGGTCTACACGCATTATTTTCCCTACACCCATCAATGAAAATGCACCGCAGAAAAATTGACTGATCGCTATAAATTACAATCCGATAGTATTTGAATACGAACTCGTTTTATTGGGATAAAAAAACAATAATTAGCAATTCTTATCATTGAAATACCCAACTAAAAATAGTTGCCATAAAACCCACCGTTATACACTTATTGACTATAAGTAAATGCAAATTTACGCTCTTAAATTTTGCGCCATGAGAATATGATTAATAAAAAAACCATTATTTTCTTTAGCAAACAGTCAATTTTTTAAGGTGCATTGAATGCATTCCTATTTGTGCTTAGGCTGGCTAAAACAACAATAATTACGTTACCTGACGCCAATTTTTCGGGCGGAAAAAAATCCTTCACACCACCCACTAGCGCTGCCGATTGACATCACCCAGCAATTGTCGCGCACAGCTTACTTAGAGAAAAATAATTATGAAAAATTACCAACACAACAATGGGCGCTCTATAAAATCCATTGGCACTACACTCGGGCTGCTGATTGCTAGCACCATGTCATCAGCGTTACTTGCACAACAAGTTAGCCCGATATTGGTAGGCAATAATTTATGGTATGCAAACGAAGATACCGGTGCTACTCCCAGCGAAACGGTATGGCAGCAAACCAAAGATATGAACACCAAGCTGATTCGCATTGGTGGCCACCAATTTGATGAAGACATGCCCAGCAATGAAATTATGGAACAGTGGATTCTCAAAATCAGAGCAGCCGGTGCAGAGCCGCTTGTTCAGGTTTCACAATACAACTATGCCACACCATTAAATGACCGTGTCGCCGCTGCTGTCAGCATGGTGCAGTACCTCAACGTGACCAAGAAGCTGAATATTAAATATTGGAACATTGGCAACGAACCTTGGCTGCAGGCGGGCAAACCAGCAGACAACGCCGCCCTGGCGGCAGTTGTCAGCGGTTATATCAAACCCCTTTCTATTGCAATGAAAGCGGTAGACCCGAGCATTAAAATTTTTGGCCCGGATGAAGCCTACTTTATGAATTATTTAGGTGAAATGTTTAACAGCGGCAGCGCCAACGATATCGGCGGAAAGATTCCCGGCAAAGATTATTACTATATCGATGGCATTTCTTGGCATTCATACCCGCAGGACGCCGGTATAGATCCTGCCATTCAAGGTGCAGCAAGCTTTTTAAACAGCATCAAAAATAGCAAAGCATTGGTTGATGCAGCCAATATTCGCCACAACCGCTCCGGTGCCAATGCACTGCAATGGGGGATTGGTGAATATAATTCCAAAGACGGCACAGTGGTACACACCTATGAAAACGGCCAAATGTTTGGTCAGGTTCTCGGGTACGCTATGAAATACCAAGCCACTTATGCAGCAACCTGGTCGATGTTTGAAAATGACGGAAAACGCTCCGGGTCAGATTTCAGCATGATTGATGGTAACGGCACACCGCGCTCCTCCTATCATCACATGGCATTTGTTAGCAAATTCATGAGCGGAACTTATGCGGATGGAGTATCGAGCAATACCAATGTGGTGGCCTATGGTACCGTGAATGGTACACAGCGATCAGTGATGGTAATGAACCGCGGCACCAGTGCGCAAAATTTCACACTGCGCCTCAATAACGATGCAATTGCATCAACCGGTGTAAAAATTAATATCAATGCAAACAGCACGCAGCAATACACTGCCAACATCGGTGCGAATACCACATTGCTGTTAGTGTTTAGCGGTGAAAGTCTGCGTAAATTCACTTACAGTAAAACGCATTTCGCCAGCGGCATGTCGCCCGTTGAAGAAATCATTGATACCTCCGGTGGCGGCAGTAATGGCTCTACTGTACTTATTAATGGTGAATTTACCGGCAGTGCCAACGGATGGAGTATTTACTCCTTTGAGCCAACCGGTGATCTGCGCGATGTGCGCTACGAAAATAATAGTGTGCGTTTTTATACCGACAGCACTGAATTAAATTGGCACGGCCAGCTCTACCAAAAAGTCGATACAGTTGCGGGGAATACTTATAGCTTTGCATGCGATGTCGCGACTACGGGAACAAATGCCACCAAGGTGCAATTATTTATTGAAGAAGATGTTGACCTGACTAATATCGTCACCAGTACTTGCGATGTGGCTGGCGATGGCAGCACCCGCTGTACCACTTCCGCAAAAATACCCGTGGGAGGCGATAACTACGATAGCAAATTTGGTGTACGCCTCGCGAATACTGCAGATAACCCCGGCTGGGATTTCACTGTTGATAATTGTGCGCTCACTATGACTGCCGCATCGTCGTCGATGGCATCATCGAGATCAATGTCATCAGCACCAGCTTCATCCAGATCCAGTGTTGCCGCTTCGTCCGTACTGGCATCTTCAACACCAGAATCATCTATACCCGCATCATCCAGACCGGCCTCGTCGATTGCAGCATCCTCTGTTCCTGCATCGTCAATGCCAGCTTCGTCAACATCAAGTGCAGCGTCTTCACTTGCCGCATCAAGCCTGGCTTCTAGTACTGCAACGAGTAATTGCCAATATGTTGTTACCAATCAGTGGAACAACGGTTTTACCGCCGATATTCGCATCACCAACAATCGTACGACTGCAATTAATGGCTGGAACGTCAGCTGGAGCTATAGCGACAATTCACGCATGACCAACAGTTGGAATGCCAATACAGCGGGTAACAACCCTTATAGCGCGAGCAATTTAAGTTGGAACTCTACTATTCAACCAGGACAAACCGTTATTTTTGGATTCCAGGGCACTAAAGGTACTGGTGCGGCAGTGATACCGCAGGTAGCGGGTGGCGTTTGCCAATAGCCGGCATTCCTGTAGGCAAAAAAAATCCGGCAACTGCCGGATTTTTTTTGCTCTTTTTTTGCTTATTCCACAAGAGTTATAGCATGCTGTGAATGCACTTTTTATTTTTCAACTCAACTAACACAGGAATATTTTCCAGCGACGATATCATATAGTGGGCCGCCTCCAAAAAGCCTGCCGCGTTCAATCTAGCTAAAGGGATAGACGCCAGAGCCGCCAGCTTTTGTTTATCCACAGTGTGATAACCATGGATACGATATTCATGGTGATTATCGAATTGCACTTGCAGATTCACAGGTTCAATTAAATCCAATTCAGAAAATGCTGCAATCATTGCGTCATTTAAAGAAAGCCCCTGAAGAATTAATTGCAACCGATGATTCACTGCATTTAAATATTCACTGTTACCACCCAACGGTAAAAAAATCGCCTCACCTTCATGCTCGCTCAAGCGTTGATCATCTATATCCAGGTGTATCACGGGAGTATGTTCATCTCCACCATCTTTTAGCTGATTCTGGAAACCAATTAAAAAGGGACCGCGCGCACTGAAAGCGGGAATATAACGTGCGCGCCAACCGTTGGGTGCCCCATGCTCATCCAAAAATAGATTTTCATTATCATCAAAGCCCAACATTGCCACCGGGCGCAACTTGTGTGTCTTGGGATCTGCGTGAAAGAAAATCGGATACTCTTTGTGCACGGCAGAAAACTCCGTTACAAAAGTCAGGACATTAGAAACGTCATAACCAAAAGCGGCGGAATAGCGGGTAATCACCTTTAAATCTTTATGCTCGATATTATTTAATACGACATGCCTTCCCATGTTAAAAACCCCCAGTGTATGTATAAAAATAAAGCCGCTGGTAAGAGCGGCCTTATCGTTTTTAACCCAGTGAACACACCACTCAATTAAAAATCATACCGCGCGCCAAGTTGGTAGCGCGGACCAAGGTCATATATATTCCACACTAACAATTCTGTACGGCCATGGGCGCGACTATCTTCACCAGTGAGATTCAAACCTTCGAATGATAGCGTGATGTTATCCGTCACCTCGTAACTCACGTTCATATCGATTTGCGCATAATCCTCAACATAGGTCGGGTTAGAACTGGTATATCCAGCTAGATACGCGTCGCGCCAGTTATAAGCAACACGTGCCTGCAATACTTCATTCTCATACATGAGCACGAGGTTCGCGGTATCGCTCAACCCCGTTAATGCAAACTGGGTAATATTAGTGGGCGATGCATTGTTGTAACCAATATCACCATTTACGATGGTGTAGTTACCCTGAATACCAAAACCGCTTTCACCAAAGAAGTGTTGCGCAGCAAGTTCAACGCCATTAATTTTTGCTTCTTTGTTATTAATAGGTTTGGTAGTCAAATACAACAACTCAGGATCACCTGCCTCCGGCGAGATATCATATTTAGTCGCCACGCTGCCCCAAAAGGTTGGATCTTGTGCTGGCGTTTTAAAATCCGCTGCGCCATTCGGGAAATCTTGTGGGTTATCCAAAATTGCAGTCATCACAAACAAGCTGTCCTCAGTCACAGGCTGATTAATTGCTTGTAACGCGGCGGCGGCTTGTTGCGCACGGGGGCCAGCAGTCGCATCTAACAAACCAAAATGGTTTTCATAAACTTGCTCGGAACCAATAAAATTCTCAACATGTTTTTCAAAAAAACCGATCGACACATAACTGGCATCATCAAAATAATATTCAACTGAAACGTCGAAGTTATCTGACTCCAAAGGCAGGAGCGCCGGATTCTGCGAACTGGCAACTGGCTGGCCGCCCAATCCTGTTGGCTGGTTCAAACCACCGGTAGCACTGATAGTAGCGCCAGAGGTCAAATTACCGTAACCCGCACGCGAAATGGTGGTGCTATAAGATGCGCGCGCTTTAATTTCACTGGTCAATGCAATATCAAAATCAACACTCGGTAACAGGTTATCGTAGTCACTTTTTTGTGCATACATAGTAGGTGTCGTTGAGCGAACCAACAGGAAATCATTATTGTCCGTCCAGGTAACTTCTGTTGGAACCAACATTGAATTTGATGACGCCACATCGGTAGTTTCATAGCGTACACCGGCAAGCAAATTAACAGGTCTGCTAAATAATTCTGATTCAAAACCAAACTGCACATAAGCGGCTGCAGTTTCTTCCTCGATAATGGTATTGGTAGAAAAATTAGGATTATACGCAACCCCCCAAGGTACCGCAGCTTTAGCACCGTAGGTTGCCGCACCCCACTCGGCTAATTTGACTGCATCAGCCCGGAAGCCATCTGTTTGGTACCCCGCCGTATTAAAATCATCAAATCCACCGACATAGTTATAGTTTTCGATTAACTCATCCGGAATATCCATGGGAAATGCAACGCTATTACCACCACCCTGCTTTTGCCAACTGGATTGTTGCTGCGCGCTTTGCATATTGCGTGTTTCCACCCCACCCTCCAGGATGAAACTGTCAAATTCATATTTAGCGTCGAATTTAACTTGACTGACATCCATTTTTTGGCGCGCGTAGGTAAAATCAAAAACAGTTGAACTGACATCGCCAATATCTGCAATACCATTGTTATTACCCTTAACTGAATCATTAATCAGGTTGGTAACTTGCGGCAATTTTTTACTGAAATCGAAAGTTGTATAAGAACCAATAGCGACTGCCATACCAGAGCGAACCGCACTGCCGTAAGCTTCTTCCGGACCACCTTCCAACTCTGAGTCGTGCGCATCAACCATCAGTGTCAAACGGTCGGTAGCTTCAAATTCCAAATTGACACCGAGCGATTTTAAGGTGTTGGTTACGTTGCCGCTGGTTTGGGCGTAGCTGTTATCCTTAGGGAAATTCCACGCCTGCTCAAGTGATAGTGGACCGGCAACATCGGGGTTTTTATCAAAAACAATTTTGGTAATATTGCCCTGCAGCCATACTGTTTTATCACCACGCGCCTCTTCAATCTGGTTCTCAGCATAAGTGTAATCAAGCGTGCCCAATAATTTTTCTGTCGGCTTAAATTGCAGCGTAAGCTGTGCATTGTTGCGCTCGCGATGATTATCAACAAAGTGGTAACGCAAATCGTTGGGCAATGCATATAACTGTCCCACTTCCGGTGGGTTAATAATTTCCGCGCTGTTTAATGTGCTTAACGAACCTGGCTGCCCCGGAGTAACCCACTGACGAATATTCCAATTGTTTTCCGTGAGCCCAGACTGTCCGCTGTCGCGTACTTGATGACTTGCCGAGAGCGATACACCCAGAGTCTGATCATCATTAGCGAAACTCACCAGGCCAGATAATTCCGGGGTAATATCATCGCCTCTTTCATTCGTGGAGTCATTCACGAGCTTGCCGCCAACAGTTCCCACCAAACCATCAGTCTCAATAGGTTTGTTAGTAATAATATTAACGGTTGCACCAATGCCGCCAGTGGCCACACTTGCCTTACCCGTTTTATACACTTCTACCGCTTTTACACTTTCCGATGCGAGATTACCAAAATCAAACGCGCGACCAATGGTGCCACCACCGTAGGCTGCCGTAGATCCACCCGACGGCAAGGTGCGGCCATTGAGGGTCACCATATTGTTGGAGCCACCAAAACCCCGCACAGTAATTTGCGAGCCTTCACCGTTACTGCGGCTAATGGAAACGCCAGTGATGCGCTGCAAGGATTCGGCAAGATTGGTATCAGGAAACTTACCCATGTCCTCAGCAGATATGGCATCCACCACACCCGCCGCGTTGCGCTTTACATCCATCGCGCGCTGCACCGAGGCGCGAATTCCAGTGACGACAACCTCTTCAACCATTTGCTCTTCGGCGGCAATCGCGACTCCCCCATAAAGACTGGATGAAATGCTGAGCGCCAGCAGGGAACGGGCAAATACCCGACTTTTATTGTTGTGTTTGAATGAGTTCATAGCATCCTCTTTTATATTGATTTTTATCATTAATATCTGCTGTGTCTTTCTATTGATTATCTTTGGCAAACCCACCAAGCCGCATTATGGACAAGTGGTAAGGCCACTTACCCACTAAACCACATTACCTAACGAACTGCAAGCGATGACTGGCGGCTAAATAGAAGTTTTTGGACTTAGCAGAGAAAATATTTAATCCAGCAATAGGGCAGCATCCGTCAAGGATCAATCTAAAGCTGCTACAAGACAGCGACGACCTAAAGCAGAAAAATTTCTGCAATTGCAGAAATGGGCTGAAAAAAATCAACTGGGAAATGAAGTCGAATCGACAATAAGATAGGATGAGAAATAAAAAGGCGAATCAGTTTTACAACTGATTCGCAAAGCGGGTATCAGTGAGCATACCCTCGGAATAGTCTGGAGAACACCAGAACATAAGGTCAAACATGCACATCACTCAGAGTTGCCGCACTTGTAGCACCAAGTGCGGCGACCATGAATTATTCAGCGCTAGACTCTTTCTTCTTATAATAATCGCGCAATACATACCAGGCCTGCTTACGAACACCAGCCTCAGATACCAGACCTTTACGATTATAAAAATCCTGAATGTCGGGCAATGAACGACGCGGCGACCGGAAATCTTTCAGGATCCAGGGGCTTACACCGCGCAACGCCGAAATATTTTCCATCATAGCGATATTTTGTCTGAATACTTCCGCTTGATACTCCTCAGTCCAACGTTCAGTTTTATCACCCAATTTACCTTGTAGTGCATCTGCACCGACCTCGCTCATAATTAGCGGCTTGTTGTATTTTGACGCCCACTTTTGACTTGCACAATTTTCTGGGACTTCGTAATACCAACCACAATAGCTATTGATACCAATCACATCCACAACACTTGCCAGAGGATCATCAATAACCTTGCCATCCTTCGTTGTGGTTTGGGTGTCCATAGCTGCAGTGACTAAACGTGTGCCATCGAGTTCGCGTGTTTTATTAATCAAGCCCGAGAGAAAGTTCAGCCGCTCCTGCTTTACTGGCGTTTCATTGGCAACCGACCAAAGAATAATAGATGCGCGGTTTTTATCACGCGTAATCATTTCTGTTAGTTGTTTTTCTGCCTTGGCGTAAACCGCTTTGTCCTCAAACATCACCGTCCAATAAACCGGAATTTCAGACCACACCAGCAAACCCATTTCATCTGCTATTTTCAGCATGGTTTCGTTATGGGGATAGTGTGCGAGACGTACAAAGTTACAACCCAAGTCTTTTGCCCAGCGCAATAAGGTACGCGCATCATCTTCACTCCAGGCGCGACCGCCGCCATTAAAGGGAGCTTCCTCATGGATACTGATGCCGCGCAAGAAAACAGATTTTCCATTTAATTCGATATTCTCGCCTTTAACCGCAACAGTTCTAAAACCAATGCGATCGCGAACCACCTCACCATTAAAATTGATTTCAACATCGTAGAGTTTTGGGTGCTCGGGGCTCCACAATTGCGGACTGGCAGCCAGGGTTAACTTCGCTTGGCCATCAGCGCTAATCTGCATTTTCTGTTTGATATTTAATTCAGGAATCGATAACAACAGATCACCGTGTTTCGCCTTGAGATTGCCCGCGAGCGTTACACTTGCATTGATCATTTTGGAATTGGCATTGTCGAGCTGCACCGAGTAATCGGCCACATAAGTTCCTGGCAATTCCAAAATCGCTACCGGACGCGTTATACCGCCATAGTTCCACCAGTCCGTGTTTACCGTGGGCACTTGATTGCGCTCGCGACGGTTATCAACTTTTACGACAACAAAGTTTTTCCCATTAACAAGCTTGTCGGAAATATCAAATTGAAATGAAGTAAATCCGCCTTCATGGTCCCCCACTTTTACACCGTTAACATAGACAATTGCCTGATAATTCACCGCGCCAAAATGCACCAGGTAGCGGTAACCGACTTTTTTATTGAGTGAAAAATCTTTGTGATACCACACCGTGCCCTCATAGAGAAATAGTTGACTCTCTTGGGTATTCCAATCACCAGGTACGTGTAATTTGTCGCTAGTAGAAAAATTATATTCAAGTAATTCTGATTTATTTTTTACTTGAGCATTTTTAAAATAGCCATCTTCATGGGGCAAATAACGGTGGTTGTAATAACCATTTTCGTAGGGGTCAATAATGCGATTCCAGTGCCCGTCAAGACTAATTAAATCCCGCGCGTAGGCGTTTTGTACATATACATCCTGCGCATTGGCTTTGCCTACAAAAACAAGTAACGGCAATATCAGAAATGCCACCCATAGGTTCTTATAATTCATAACTAACACCTTTTCTATTATCGTTAAGAATGGCGATAGGGTTGGCCATTAGCCACCCAGAGCCGCCATAATTATTTTCCCACCCAGGTATCAATAAAGATGTACAACACCTGACATCAAGACCAACAGGCAGCAAAGCAGCAATCTGGCCTTACCACTTTACCATTCATGGATGCTAGCAGTGCCACACCTTGGCAAGCAACAAATATTTCCCGTATTTACACATTTTTATGTTTTCATCCAAAAAAACTTGGTTAGAATGACGCAACCGGTTTTCATTCATAAGATAAATATTTTACTGGTACCAAAACATTCAGTTTGAGGCAGCAAAACGATGGAATTACAGGCAATAAAAACATCTCGCCTTTACGTACAGGTTGCAGAACAGCTGTCAAAGCTGGTTAGTGACGGCACTATAAAAGCGGGCGAACGCCTCCCTTCAGAGCGGGACTTGGCAGAGAAACTCAATGTCAGCCGCCCCACTATCCGCGAGGCGATGATTGCACTGGAACTATCGGGCATTATTGAAATTCGCACTGGCGCTGGCATTTTTGTCACCCAGAAAAAGCCGCGCCTCACCATTGATGATAAAGGCATAGGGCCGTTTGAGATTCTGGAAATTCGCCATATTCTGGAAGCAGAGGCCTGTGCGTTGGCCGCAAAGAAAATTACCAAGCAGCAAATCAGTGAACTGAAGAAAGCCATTATTGAGATGGAAGAAGAGGAACTGCGCCCCGATAGCTCGGAGAAGGCTGACTGGAAGTTCCACAATATTATTGCAGCGGCTACGCAAAACAGCGCTATCTCCACAGTAGTAAATTGGCTTTGGGAACTGCGTAGCCAATCTGACCTAAGCGCCGCTTTTGCTGCACGTCTGCGCGAGCGAGGCGTTCATCCTTCTATCAAAGACCATAAAGACATAGTGGCCGCACTTGAAAATGGCAACCCCACTGAAGCGCGCGCCGCGATGAAAAGACACATTAAAAATGCTACACAGGATGCGGCGACTTACTTTAATAGTAACGAAGCAAAAAAATAAAAACCTTTTCCCCAAACATAAAAACGCCCACCCTATTACAGGGTGGGCGTTTTTATTTTCCAGTAACAACCCAGGTACACATTAATACTTACGGCAAGGTCAGCACCAGATTTTTTACGCTGATCGATTTCGCTGCCGAAGCAGTAAAGGTTTCACCGTAGGAAATACTGGTAGTGGTCACGCCGATACTAGCCGTAGTCACCAGATTGGGAGCCTTCACTGTCCAGCTCACCGTTTTGGTTGCACCATCCGCGATAGTGCCGGTGTTTTGGGTTACCGCACCGGATACCAGCGTAAAGCCTGCGGGCAAATTGATTTTTACGTTGACATTGTGCGCATCCAGATCACCGGTATTTTTTACTGCAACCGAGTAAGTGAAATTAAAATTGCGAATCACACTCGCGGGTGCAGTAATCGTATTGGTGAAAGCAGGGCCGCTGGCAAGCGCAAAATTCTCTTCGGTCGCTAAGGTGTATGGCTCGCTGCTGGCACCATCAAACGATGAGCTGTAGGCGTAAACTTTTACAACCGCTTTCTGGCTTGCACTCGCCGCGACTTGATGCACATTGTCCTTCACGGTGGTGTCAGAATCCAACTGCACGTTAGTCGTTTCGGCATAGAGTTTTAAGTCCAGGTCCGACAAGTTGCGGTAAGTGGTTGGTGTTGCGGCATTGTTGTAATCCACATCGCGCTCCCACACCAGCGTTGCTTTATCGCCATTAAACATATGGCCTTTGTAAAGCTTGTAGCTGCCAGTTTGGTTTTTGGGTTTTACACTGCTGGAGAAATAATCGTTGCGATGGAAGTGGGCGTGCCACAAATCCAGATAGCCCCAACCGTAGGTTTTGTTCCACTCCTTGCCGGTTTTAGCCGTGTCATCGGCAGCGGTATCGGTGTTGTTGTCTTCCCAGGAATCCGCCGTATTGATCAACACTGCTTTGATTGCGCGTGGGTCCCAGTTACCGCCATCCATCAACAATAAAGATGCTGCACCGACTTTAGGTGCCGCCGAGCTGGTGCCACCAAGGTTGGAGTAACCACCTGAGCTGTTGCAGGTCATGGTCTGCTCACCGGGCGCTGCAAGGTCGGGCTTTTTGCGGCCATCGACGGTTGGGCCACGGCTGCTTTCAAACCAGATCACGTCGTCGCTACGGCTAACTGTGTTGTTGTCGAACATATTGGCGACGGTGAGGCCGTTGTAATTATTGCCCGGCACGGTCATGGTGTTAGTGCCAACGCCCTGATTACCGGCTGATTTCGCCCAGGTAGTAGCGTAGTCAAATACCACGCCATCAACAAAGCGTGAGAGCGGATGCCAATCATTCCCCGTGGCATTGCCGTTACCCCAGGAATAGTTGATGACTTCCGGATCATCGCCCGCCGTGCGCAACATCCAATCGGCGCCCGCCATAGTGGTGGCATCATCACCTGCGTTATCGACTAATATCGCGTTCAAGCCAAAGGCGAGACCTTTGTGGGTTGCGTTAGTGCTGGCATACATACAAGCAACGCCCGTCCCGTGATTGCCGTTGGTGGCATAGTTTTCGTAAAAAGTATGGCTTTTAAGTGCATCGTGGGTATCTAACACGCCGGAATCCAGCACGCCCACATCCCACACACCGCCATCAAAACCCGATGCCCACCAGGTATCGGCACCCAATGATTGCACCTGATTGCTCAACTCGGCCTTGCCAGGATTGTTATACACAATTTCTGCGACGCCATTGAGTGCGGCAATTTCTTTTAATGCAGCGACCGGAATTTCTGCGCTAATTGCATTGATAGTCGCGTAATTTTCATGGATTCTTGCACCGAGACTTTTGATGCGATCTACATAGACCTTTTGCACTTCTGCAACCGCCCCACCTGATTGGCGACCAATTTGCTGGCGCAATTCGCGCATTAATTTTTCACGGGATTCATTCAGCGCGCGGATTTCTTTTTTATCTGCATCGGTTACGTACTGGCTCAACAATTTACTTTGTTCAGCTTCTTTGTCCTGGCCTTCAATTGTATCTTTAGGCAGATATTTGTCGTAAATACCGCGCACACGCGCAGCGAGGGCATCAATTTCACCTTCATATTTTGCATTTAATTCACGGGCGATTTTGCGCTGCGGCTGCTCACCGAACACAATCACTACCGGCAAGGTAGTTTGCTGCGCAGCCAAACGCTCCAACGTTGGGTCGATACGCACTACGGCATCAGGCTTGGTAGTTTCGGTTTTTCTGTCGTCATCGGCATAACTGACGCCAGCTGTAGCCGCTATAGCGATGAGCACAGCGCGGGTGAGAGGTTTAACAAGGGCGTGTTGAATAGAGGAATTATTTGCAGTTTTCATAATAAGATCCTTCCTGAGAAAAAGTGATTAGTCCATCCGGTACAGTTCAGTCCCTGTCACTGGATAAGGCTATTGTGCTGCACCAATGGCGACATCACCGTGACAAAACACCGGGGCATTTGTGAAAAATTCACATGCGAAAAATGCGGAAAAAACAAAAGCCCCACCGCAACGCGGCAGGGCTTGTGCGAAATTAAGGGGGACGCCTGATTATTTAGTCGAGGAAGATTTACGCGAGAGAAAAAACACACCCAATCCAATGAGTAGCATCAGCAGCGCCAGAGACTGCAAACCACCTTCATCATCCCGCACGGCAAACCAATCGCTAACGGCGGGCAAGTCGGATTTAGCAGGTGCTGCGTCCACATCAACATCAGCGAGAGCTTCAGCGACATCCTTGTCGACATCTCCTCCTTGCAGAATCACATAGTCCTTGTGCAAAACCGCGTTGGGGGTAGCATCGACTGCTGCCAGATCCGCATCCATAGGGATCGCCGCAGCACTGGATACTATGGAAAAAGAAATTAACGCGAGGAACATGAGTGAGTGGTTGAGCATTCGCGTAACTCCTTTTTTCAGATCGCGCAAACGTGTTTTTGCACTTTGCGTAAACGCTGGTTGTGGTCCTTGTTACAAAGGTGAAGCGATTCAACAGTAGCCGGGCGCCATGCCATAAATGGCGTAACGCGGTGACACGGGGCTTAAAGCAATTGGGGGAGGCATTATGCCTATAGCGCATCCTTGCAACCCTAAGCTCGTGCCACTGAGCGCAGTCTTATCCCTGGCTTGCGAAACTCCTCGTCCCGCTCGCTTATCCTTGCTGACGCCCTGCTACAGTGGTTAAGTTACTGGATTTTGATGGGGGGATCTGTGAGCTAATACAGGGGGGATTTGTGATTTATTCACGGTTGGGGGGATGCGGTGGGACGGAAAGAAAAAACCAGCGGGGTTAGCCGCTGGTTTTAAAAAAATCAATCTTTTCTTCTAACAATTAAAGGTGGACCAGCTTTGACATTGCTCTTAATAGTCAACGCTGTCTGCTTCTGATTTAATTTACTTTTAACGTCTAATTTAGCTTTCATAAAAATCCCCTTGTTGATCAATAGAAATTTACTTCTTGGTAAGATTAATCGTGTCGTTTTACTACCAATGGAGGCCCAGCCTTCACATCACTCCTAGTGACCAAAATTGATTTATTTTTTACCTCAGGCTTACTTACGAATTTAGCTTTCATAAAAACTCCTTATTAAATAGAAATTACAACTAGACTACCTTGGATGAACAACCATAGGCGGCCCTGATCTAACGTTACTTTTAACAACCAGCGAAGAACTCGTCGCTTTTGACTCTTTCGTGTTCATAACATCTCCTTATTACAACTATCAATGAATCGTCATCAACTAACGGGGCCTAATAACCATTGGAGGCCCAGCCTTAATATCACTCTTCACAGCTAAAACTGGTTTCTGATTTTTTACCACAGACTTACTCACTGCTTTAGCCTTCATAAAATTCCCTTA
Source organism: Cellvibrio fibrivorans (assembly GCF_031457055.1). NCBI lineage: Bacteria > Pseudomonadati > Pseudomonadota > Gammaproteobacteria > Cellvibrionales > Cellvibrionaceae > Cellvibrio > Cellvibrio fibrivorans. Next base: position 385,230 of record NZ_JAVDVX010000004.1, read on the forward strand.
AATTAAATCGATTTGATGGATGGATAATTTTGTATTCAATGACGATTGGTCAATTTGAGTACGAGCCTACGCTATTCTTGCAGTGCCTATTTGTCAACCAGCAGCTAAGGATGCATACATAACAAGGTTGCCGAAGGCTCATTTTTTAAATTACCCAGAATTTGCAAACTCGTCGCCGAATCCAGCGCGCCGAGGCTTTCATCCAACAATAAAAAATCCGGGTTTTGTAATAACGCCCGCGCTAAAAAAACGCGGCTGCGCTCGCCTTGGGATAATTGCCAACCCATCTCGCCGACCGATTGCAAAATACCGGCGGGCATTTTTTTCAGTAAGGGGGTGAGGCCTAATTTTTCACAGGCCATTTCGGCATCGTCTACATCTTGTTGCGTTGGTGGCCAGCTTCTACCTAGCAGTAAATTAAACAGCAGTGTGGCGCTGAACATATAATTGTCGTGATATTGCGGAACCCAGCAAATGGTTTTGCGCCAATGCCGGTACCCCATACTGGGCAGATCACGGTCGTTGCAGAGTAACCAGCCTTGTTGCGGACTGGCCTGCCCGGCGAGCAGCGCAAGCAACGTAGATTTACCGCTGCCCGACTCACCCTGCAATAAATACTGCTGCCCCTGCTGTAAATGCAGGCTCAGGTTGTGAAGCGTTGGCTGTGTGTTGCTGTAACCAAAACTGATTTGATTTACGTTCAGTACAGAACTCGAATTGCTTGCAGGAATATCACTGAGTGCATGGGCTTGAACGGCAGTGTTTTTCTCGGGCTGCAAAAGATCCTGGACATCCTGCCATGCACTCCAGGTGCGCACGAGTTGCTGTGCGCTGTCGGCAAACACATGCCATGCCTGCCAAACCAATAATATCGCGCCGAGCAATGCCACTAACTGCATCATGGATAACAACGATAAAAATATCGCAATGCACAAAATTCCGCTGGCACTGATTAACCATAATCCCGGAACCAGCGTTTGTAGGCGCAATGCCCATTGACCAAATTGCAATGATGTAGACCAATAGGCCTGCAGAAGATGCTCTTCTATTTTGTGTCGTCGCTGTGGCGATGATTGCATCAACCGCGTGCGATTGCCCTGGATGTGCTCAATCGTTAGCTGGCTCAGTTGTTTGCGCTGTTTGGTCCACTCGCGATAAGCGCGCGCGAATTTCACCGTCAACACACTATTGGCCATTAAAAAAATAATAATGAATAACACCAGTGCCCATTGTTGAATCACTATGGCAATGGTCAGCCCAATCGCAATATCGATAATCGCATTGAGTGCGGCAAAGGCGCCGGGCAACGCATTGTGTTGCAGCCCGTCTGCCTCCATTGCTTGCCCGAGTAATTTGGCGGGGCCTTTGGTTGCTTGTGCTTCGGGCGACAGACGCAGTGCGCTTGCTTGCAATTGCCGTTTAATTATCAGGCCGAGGCGAACATCCAGATGCACCTGACACATTTGCCCTAACGCATTGAATGCCCAGTAACTCAACATGGCCAACAGCCAACTGAGCACAATACTGGGCGTCCATAAACTTTGTGCAATTGCATAGCCTAGTAGACTCACACCACCGAGTAACGCAATGCGCCCGGCTATATGAGCCAGCATAAAACCGGTGGCGAACCTGCCTAATCGTTCACGGCCAATTGCCGTTTTCAGGTCGGCTGCGCAAGGTGCGCGCAAAAACCACATGGCCTCAATCGGTTGTTGTGCAAATTGTTGATGCAGTAATAGGGCCCGCGCCTTTTGCAGACGATTGCCGCGTAAACCCAACTCATCAAGCACCTGCACATTGGTGGGGTCAGCCGCGTAGCCGCGATCCTGATAAATAAATTCCACCACTGCCGTTTGGTCACACCAGTGACTATTCCCATCGGGCATTAATAGTTTCAGTTGGCGGCCTTTGCGCTGCGCTACCAACAAATAACCCGCTTGATCCTGATGATGTACTTGAATAATGCCAGGGCAAAAACCTGCCAGGGTTTGCGGTAAGTCGCGGTAGTTGGTTTTGATTGGCAAGGCCTCAATACCTACCGCCTCCGCGTAATGCACAATACTGATTTGTTCGTTATTGACTGGCGCGACTGCTGCGGAAACAGGACGATCCAACCCCTGCACCAAACGATTAACCGCCTGTAAACGCAGGGATTCAGGCCAAATACATTGATCAAACATGGGCTACCTCACTCGCTGGTGTAGCCTGTTGCAGCGATGCCGATGCCTCTAGCCCACCGTAATGCAAATGCCCATTTTGCATGCGCAATGATTGCCAGCCCTGTTCATGCAAAAGCGTGTTCAGCACTTGCTGCTCACACTCACGTAAATGGCTGAGCGCACTACCGGTGCTTGCCAATAACTCTTGTGGTTTACCCTGCTCGATTAATTGCCCGCCGCTCATCACCAATACACGCGGAAATTTAATCGCTTCGCTAATATCGTGGGTGACGCAAATTAACGTTGCTCCGGCATGCTGGCTGCGCAGTTGCTGGAGTAATTGTTCGCGCGCCGCGCGATCCAAACCACGACAGGGCTCATCTAAAATAACCAAACGCGCAGCGTCCACACCTAATGCACGAGCAATACGCACACGCTGCCCCTCTCCACCGGAAAGGCGCTTACCGTCTTCACCTAATGGCGTTTGTAAACCCTGCGCCAAACCTGCCAATACTTTGCCAAGCCCTGACTCGCTCAACTTACCTTTGCCGTGATCATAATTAATATTGTCCAGCAGGCTTCTGTCCCACAATTGCACATTGGCATCCACCCAGGCCGTTTGCGCGCGCAATTGATGCAGTGCTTGTGCATCCAATCCCTTGCCATCTACCAATAACTCACCGCTTGAAGGTGAATGCCAACCCAATAGCAATTCACACAAACTGGATTTGCCCGCACCGGATTCACCCACAATGGCAATATGCTCGCCTGCAGCAATCGTCAAATTGATTGGCTGCAAAACACTATGGCCCGATACATTCAACGCGACATCAACCAAGTCAATCGCCACGCCAGTTGCTGTGTTTTCTTGCGTAGATAAAACACTGTTACCTGATTGGGCTTTTGCAGATAGACCTTCCACTTCGGTGGCTTGCAATAACTCCACAAACAATGACAACACCAAACGATAATCAGGAATTTGCAGTAACAAACTGCTGAGGTGTTTAACCATAAATGGTAAACGCAATAACCAGTAAAACCATAATAAGCTAGGGGCGATTGCATCGGCGGAAACAGCTTTTGAAAACATCAGCCCGGCGATACACAAGAGCGAAACCAGATCCATTGCCAGCAAGGCAAGTGATTGCTGGCTTTGCCTTTGATAATTGGTCTCGCCCCAACGGCGCAACTGTATTTCTGTTTCTGCCTCAAATGTCTGTTGTGCGGCATGGCTGCGAATAACACGCAAACCCCTGAGCGAATCAAAATAAAACATACCCAGCAAACCCGATTGAATGTCTGCACGGCTGGCAAATTCTTGCAGCACTTTTTGTAGCAAACCGCTGCACAACAACATAATCATTACCAAGCCTGAAGCCACTACACCTGCCGTTGTATCCAGCCAGAAAATTCCCAGCAAGGTAAACAATACCAAGGCAATCTGTTGCAGGATGGACACAAAAAATACCGGCAAATTGCGCAATCGATAAAGCCGGTGGCTGCGCCGCGCCATATCGGTCAATAACCGTGTACGAAAATAGGGGTCGTGAATCTTGGGGATTTTTTCAAACAGGGCGATACGGAATTGGTGTTCAAGTTGTCGCCCGAGGGACAAGCTGATCGCCGCAATGGGAAATTCAATGAGTGTGCTGAGCACAATAAATAAAAACACTAAAGGGATAAAGGTATTAAATGTTTGTTGGCCAAGAAGATCGCTTGCACCCAGCAGCCCCTGGAATAGCAGCGCCTGAGTAGTGACCGTCGCTGCCGCTAAACCAATAATAGGCAGCAACCACAAAAACCATTTTTTCTGTTCAGGCAACAACATATCGCGCAACACTTGCCATGGATTCGGCTCAGACTCTTTAACGCGCGGATCTAGCGACAATGGCAAATCTGATTCTGCATTCGCTTGTGCGGTATGTACTCCCTGAATACGCACCAGGACTGCCGCTTCAACACGCAAGGAACTATCTTCTTTTTTATCCTGAATCGCCCACCAATATTGACGGGGTACAACATCAACCCAGGGTTCGGATGATTGCAATGCACGTGTATATTGCCGCTGCAAGAAAGTCAGTAGTTCAGCACCCTTATTCAATGCCTTGCATTGGTACAAAGCTTCAGCCCAGGTGAGCGTTGCATCAAAACTGGCAATGGTTAGCCAATGGTTATTTTCATCTTCTGCAGTAGCATCGGGATGCAGAGTAAGACTTTGAATTAAGGATTGTGCATCTGCACCGCTAATACCCAGCTTCTGCAAACGGCGTTGACTCGCCTGCAAAAAATCCTCACTCATTGCCCAGCCCAACCACATTGTTTTGTCGAGGGACATGCGATGAAGATAGACGCGCTCTTTTAATTTCTTCCAACTGATCCAGTGGCGGCCAGATGATGGGTCCATAATCTGCACCCAAGGCCCCCAGCTGCGCCAGAGCACAATAAAATGGGTTAAGCCATTGGGTAAGCTGGTAATTAAAATAGAGGGCGCAACTGCCGCTTCCGGCAATTCAAATTGATTGAGCGGCACCAATACTTGTTGGGCGTCCAACCCTAACTCACAGGCCAACTCTTCAATGGTATTAACCGAGGTACCATCCACATCGGTTTGGCAGGCCTCGCGCAAGCGCCCGAAGTGAACCGGAATTCCGCAACCTTCCAATACACTTTTTAAACAACTGGGGCCGCAATCCATTTGCGAGACTTGCATTACCTCGGGCGCCAACCATGCAGTTTTCATTGTGAAAATCCTTTTTATTTATTGTTGTGATTGGCTGCGACCAAGGCTTTGCAATAACAATTCCCACGGCGTAGCAGCGGCGACATTCACAATAATCTTTGCGGTCATGCCCTGTTGAATCGCCAAATGGTTATTACCCGCTAACCCCAGGAGCACACGAATAGTGCCATCGCGTTCGGCTTCATTCACCTGCAACACCTGTGCATTGAGCGCGCCATATTGCAACCAGGGGAAACTATCCACCTGTACTTTTGCGGTTTGCCCCACTTGCAAATAGCCTTGGGCATCTATCGGAGAAAATTGTGCAACCACACGCAATTCTCCCTCTGGCACCAGCGTCGCCAGAGTTGTACCTGCCGCAATCCATTGCCCTTGCTGCAAAGGCATAACCTCAGCCACACGCGCTGCTTTGGGTGCACGTAAAATTTTATGCTCTGCCGCTTGTTGCTGTCCGGTTAATTGCGCTTCTAACGCAGCAATCCGGCTTTGCTGATGGGCAATGTCTTGCGCAAAATGCGCACGCAATAAACTTTCCTGTTCAGCTGCTTGATCGCTTTCTGTTTGCGTAGTTTTTACCAACTGGCGGGTTACTAATAAATGCTCATGAATTTGTTGCAGCTGTAATTGTTCTTTTTGAATTTCAATTTTTGAAACAGCGCTGGTCGCGCCTTGCAACAATTCCACCATGGTTTTTTGTTGGTCGTATTGGGTCTGGGCATTAGCCAGTTGCGCGCGAGCGGATTCTATTTTGATTGCAAGAGAGTTGCGCAGAATCGTCAATGCTTGTAATTCGCTGGTGTGGGTATTGGCCATCGCTGCCAAGGCAGTCTTCTGCTCATTCAGGGATTTTTGTAATGTGATGATTTGCTTTTGTTCATCGTCAGTATTAATGACGAGAAGCGAATCACCCTCATTAACAAAATCGCCCGCAGCTAATTGAATCTGTTCAATGCGCCCATTAACTGAAGTGGTAATTGCAATAGCCGGTTGTCCGGTATCAAAGCTACCGGTTGCTTGCTTGGTAATACTCAGCGGAACCAAAAATAACCAACCAAACCACAACAACAATAAAACACCGAGCACGGCTGCAAAAACAATAGTGCGGCGATTAAGGTCAGCGTTGATTGAGGCGAGGGTATCGGAGAAGTTAATTGCCATATTAGGTCGCACATCCAAGTACAGAAAAAGAAAACCAGCGGGTTAGCCGCTGGTTTTTCTAAAGACTACAAACCTTCTCTTCTGATGATCAAAGGAGGACCAGATTTAACATCACTTTTAACAACTAACGTTACTTTTTGTGCTTTCATAAAAATTCCTTGTTAAAGATTAATTAACCACCCAATTAGAGTAATGACAAAATTAACGAGACATTGCTATAACTCCAGAGCCGGATTTAATATCACTTTTAATAACTTACCAACATTAATTTCTATCAATGATCTCTTTTTACAATAATAGGCGGACCGGATTTAATATCACTTTTAATAACTAACGTTACTTTTTGTGCTTTCATATAAACTCCTTGTTAAGGACCAATTAATTACTCGATTAAAACAATGGCAAAACTAGCGAGGGCGTACTTTAATTTCAGGACCAGATTTGATATGGCTTTTAACAACCAATGTTATTTTTTGTGCTTTCATAAAAACTCCTTGTTAATGGACCGATGGATTGACTAATAGCACCTTCAACTTATCTAAAGTTAGGTGCGCCATTACGCTAAGGCGACATCAATTGAATGTCAATCACTGATGCGACAAGATTAAATGAATAGCAAACATAAGAGATATCTAATTTACTAGCGGTTGGCACAAAAAGCTGCATTAAGACCCGAAAACAAAAACCAGCGAGGTTAGCCGCCGGTTTTTCTAAAGACTACAAATCGCCCCTTCTAATGATCAGTGGAGGACCGGATCTAACATTACTTTTAACAACTAACATTACTTTTTGTACTTTCATTAAAACTCCTTATTAATGAATCGATGGATGGATTATTACACCTGCAACCCATTTAGAAAGTGAGGGCGCAAGAAGCTGAATTGACACCCTAAAAAAATCAGCGGGGCCAGGCGCTGGTTTTTTATGAACATTTTCGTTAGTGCTCCCTTTTTACAATCATTGGAGGACCAGCCTTAATATCACTTTTAACAACTAATGTTACTTTTGGTGCCTTCATAAAAACTCCTTGTTAATGGATTTGTAATTGACCGAAAACGTCGAAATTGCATCTTCATAAAAGAGATGTTCTTGCATGAAATAAAAGTAGCTCTAACGGGGCATAACATGGATGGTAAGGCCAACTTTAATATCACTTTTAACAACTAACGTTAATTTTTGTACTTTCATAAAAACTCCTTATTAGTAGATTAAAAATAATAACGCCATCAAACCGCCAAAAGAATCTAGCGCCGAACAACCACAATATTTGGATCTGTGACTTTTCCGTCCACTCGAATACCATAACGATATAGAAGTCTTTCTATAGAAACTGATTTTTTAGTTGCACGCTGTTCTCGTTCAAAAATATCTTTTGGAATTTCAACAGTGACCACCCCTTTAGATGATTTAAGTTGAAGCTCCCTAATTGGACTTTTTCCATCCTTAAACAAAATATCGAACTCATTAGGACCCGCAAAAATTATTTTTTGTCCAGGAAAAACCTTTACCGTTTCAACAGTAGATTGAGGGTAAGAATTTTTATCCAAATATAACCCAACCAATACGGTATCAGTTCCCGGCAGTGCAGCTAACTCACCTACTTTAGAATCAAAATTACTGCACCCATTCAAGAGCAGAAAACTTAACACAACTACAAAACCATAAAAATTACGCATACAAAAATCTCCTATTTAATTAATAAAAAATCACTTTTTTGAAAACGCTAAAAACTTATCACTTTTTAGTATAGAAAAATAAGGATCTGAAAGTATCGTTTTATTTGAATACCCACTTTCAACAGCCTTTTTATAAAAAAATATAATATTTTCATCATTTCTCTCTAAAACAGAAAGCCTCAACCATACATAAGATAAAAAAACGTAATCAGGGGAAATTTTTTCAGCGCGATTTAGCATTTCTTTTGCTTTCTCAAAATCCTCAAAATGAATATAAGATAAAGCTATATATAGATAAGGTAAAATATCGGCAGAATTAGCAATAATATTTTTTTCTGCAGCCACTCTTGTTTTTATGAAATACTCATCAGACAACCCACTTCCACCCTCCATAAAAAAATATCCATCAGCAATATTACTCAAGTATTCGATATTATCAGGACTTAACCTTAGCGCATTTTTATATAAATTCACAGCACGCTCAAAATCACCCAAATAGTAATACATAACCCCCAAATTAGAATAAGCAACATCACTGGGCTCTAGTTCAAGCGCCCGCTCAAAAGCGGCGGCAGACTTATCAAAATTCCCCATGTACAAGTAAGCAGCACCAATATTGTTGAGCGTTCTAACATTGTCTGAAGTTAACTTAATTACCTTATTATAATTCTCAAGTGCATCCTCGTATCGACCATTACGAATCAAAAAATAGCCATATTCCTGATAAACAATCCAATTTTTTGGAGCATTTTTTTTTGCAGAAACATATAGACTTTCAGCTGTAGAATTGTCTTGAATTAAAGCATACGTGCCAGCCAAGGCTATTATTGCCGCTAAATTATCCGGCTCTTTCTGCAACGCACCCTGCAAATATTCTATTGCCTTATCATATCTACCAGAATCCCTATATAAAGCACCTAGAGATGCATAAATTGCTGAAAAATCACCTCCTTGCTCAAGAGCTTTTAAACAAAACTTCTCTGCATCTTGACTAAAACCTGTGTACTTGACAATCTCATTTTTTAATCGATAAGCCTCACATAAACCAAAATTTGCCGAAGAAAAAGTATCATCATAAATCAATGATTGATTGAAATTTTGAATTGCTGCATCTACATTTTCATTTGATAAAGGCTTACCTAAAAAATCCAACCCCCTCAAATAATAATCATAAGCCGTAACATCCCCTGTCAACCTCAACGGCGCAGGCCGAAAATTCTGCAACTCAAATTCATCCGCTAAATACCGCGCAATCTCCCCCACCAACCTATCTTGCAAAATAAAAATATCTTGATAAGTACCATCCAACTTTCCGCCAGCAATTTGCACATTATCTTTGCGACGGAATAAGCGGTAGGCGATGCGTAAATTATCGCCCAAACGCTGCACGCTACCTTCCAATCGGATAGGTGCATGAATACCTTCTTTTGCATCCACGATATACACATCGCGCATATCCGCTAATTGGGAGCGCACAGCTTCGGTTATACCAGCGGAGAAATAATCGGCATCGCCTTTTTCATTCATCAGATTTTGGAAATCGGCGATTTCTACATAATTGGCCGCGTAGCCCGGAACTAACCAGCGGGGGATAAAATAAAAACCGGCGACGATGAAAGCGAGTAAACACACCGTTAATGGGTAGCGGTAGGCGACGATTTTTTTATTGAGGCCGCGCAGGAAATAGAACAGGTGATCGCGCCAGCCGATACCGGAGGGTTTGATTAAGTAGACGCGAATTTTTTGTTCGATATTTTTTAACGCTTGCACACCCAAACGTTTTGCAGGTGATGAGAGAGTGAAGCGGATTTCGTCGTACACGGTTTGCGATATACAAATGCCATCGGCTACGGCGAGAGGTTCAAGGCGCGCAGCAATATTTACGCTATCGCCAAAGACTGCACCATCGCGGAGCATAACTTCGCCTTTGTGCAGGCCGATGCGCGTTTGTAGTGGCGGTAATTTTTTATCGCGCACTTCATTAAACGCTTGCAGGTGTTGCTGGATGGCGATGGCGGCTGCAGTTGCACTGGCGGCGGAATCAAAGCGCGCGAAAATCGCATCGCCGATAAATTCAACCAACTGTCCGTTTTGTTGCTCAATATGGGAAAGCAGAATTTTGCGGTAGTCGCCCAACATTTCTATCGCCATAGCCTCATTGCGCCCCATAAGGCGCGAGTAGCCGACTATGTCGGTGAACATAAGTGTCTGTTCACAATGTTGATTGTGTTCGGCGACCATGATGCAGTCGGCTCTCCGTGCGATAGCGTTTGGTGGTGAAAAAATGATAATCCTTGCCGCTCAAAATAGGGCATAAGTGGCGGCGATTATTGTGTGTTTTAGTGACAATAACAACAAATCAGCAAAAGAGATTCCACGCAGTGAAAAAACGCACAAAATTATGCAAATTTTGGCGCCAACATTAGCCCTGTCACACCTCAAGAGTTATGATGAGCATCACGCCAACATCCATAACAACAGAAGCCACCGCCATGTTAGAGAACGTACGCCTCTTTGCCGATGTGCCACCCGAATATCTCCAACAATTGGAAAAACTCAGTATTCCGCGCCGCTTCCCGAAAAACACGGTGCTGGTCACCGAAGGCGATGAATCGTCGCATTTGTATATTATTCGCAAGGGAACCGCGAGCGCATTTCTGACCAATGAAGATGGCCGCCAGGTGAACCTGAATTACATGCAAGAGGGTGAATATTTTGGTGAGTTGTCGCTGCTGGATGGCCAACCGCGCTCGGCGTCTGTGGTGACTGTGACCGATTGTGAAATGGTATTGGTGCCACGCGCGGGTGTACTGGAGCTGTTAAATAAACATCCGGTATTTGCGATGGTATTGATAACGGAACTTACCCGCCGCGTGCGCGATTTAACTGACAGCGTAAAAGACATGGCACTGCTGGATGTGTACGGCCGCGTAAGCAACGCGCTGGAAAAACTCAGCGATGACAATAAGCGCATCCACAACCCGAAAGTGACGCATCAGGATATCGCCAATATGGTCGGCTCATCGCGCGAAATGGTTAGCCGAATTATGAAACAATTATTGATTGGCGAATATATCGAGCAATGCCCCGGCTATATTGAAATCAAAAAACAACTGCCACGTTATTGGTAACTTTTTATTTTCCTATCGTCACTCCCGCGAACGCGGGAGTCCATTTTCGCGAAAGACACACAACCTATAGATCCCCGCGTTCGCGAGGATGACGACCAACCAGAATAAACAACCCGCATTTAGCAGAACTTCAGCTGTTTCTATTGCAGAATCCCCGCTTTGTTAAATCAATTAAACGCACCCGCCTGCACCAACCAAGCCTTCAATTGCTGCATAGGCATAGCACCAGAAACGCGCTGCACTTCCTTACCCCCTTTAAATAAAATCAACGTCGGAATACTGCGAATCCCCCAACTCTGAGCGATGGACGGAACCGCTTCGGTATTGAGTTTGGCGCAGCGCAAGTATGGTTCGGATTGCGCCGCTAATTGTTCAAATACGGGGGCGAAACTTTGACAAGGGCCGCACCAGGGCGCCCAGCAATCCACCAATACCGGAATATCATTTTTCTCAATCGTGTTGGCGACATTGCCGGGGTTTAACTCCAGCGGCTTGCCTACAAACAGTGGACGTTTGCATTTGCCGCAGGTGGGATTATCGGCCAAGCGCTCGCCCGGCAGGCGATTAGTGGCAAAGCAGTGGGGGCAACTGATTTGGGTAACGCTCATATTGATTCCAAATTATCAATAAACAATGGCCTTAAGATGGTCGCTTGCAGTGAAATTTTCAAGCCATATTGTTTCGGCGCTGCAAAAAAAAACATACATATAAAAAAGCCCGCCGATGCAAAGGGGGCACCGGCAGGCAAAAGGGTTTCCGAAAACAATGATTTCTACTGACGGTTGGCAACAGATTCTTGTGCAAACTCCCAACCACCGCCGAGGGATTTATACACAGCAACCAAATTCAACAACACTTGCATATCGCTCTGCGCCAATTGCGCACTCACATTCAATTGCGAACGCTCGGCATCCAACACGGTTAAAAAATCGCTACTGCCCACTTCAAAACGCTTGCGCGCAAAAAACGCTGCCTGATTACTCGCATTCAATGCGCGCTGCAAATCAATGCGCCGCTCTTCTTCGCGCGAAAAATTTTGTAGGGCATTGTCGGCTTCTTCCAAAGCGACCAGCACTTGCTGTTCAAACTCGGCAATGCGCGCTTGTGTGCGTGCGTCAGCCGCGTCGATTTGTGCATCTACCCGTCCGAGATTAAACGCTGCCCATTGGATACGCGGTGAAAATGAAAAGGTATCGGTACCGCTATTGCCAAGGCGAGTCCAATCCGTTGATAGGTATCCCAAACCCCCAGAGAAAGTGACACTGGGATACATATCGGCAACGCGGATATTATATTCCGCTACTGCACCGGCGAGGGCTTGCTCTGCACGGCGAACATCAGGGCGACGCTTTAATAAATCCGCCGGATTGCCCACTGCAAAAGAAGCGGGAATTTCCGGCAGGGATTTCACCTGCGTCAACGCAGTTTTTAATTCCGCGGTGGGTTTACCGGTTAATACACCGATGCGATTCAAGGCAACATTCACTTGCGCATGCAATGTGGGAATACTGGAGCGCGTTAATTCCAACTGCGATTCAGCGCGCGCTACATCCAATTGGTCGCCCCGCCCTACTTCAAGAAAACGCTGGGTGAGCTGCAAGGTTTCCTGCTGGTTAAGTACATTGCGCAGTGCGACATCCAACAAATATTGGTTGCCGCGCAAACTAATGTAGGCACTAGCCACTTCCGCAGCAATACTCACTTGTGCAGCTTGTAAATCAGCTTCGCGCGCAGCGAGTTGTGCCTTGGATAATTTCACCCCGTTGCGCACCCGGCCAAAAAAATCCAATTCCCAACTTGCATCAAAACCGGCTTGATAAGATTCACTGATACGCGAGTCAACATCACCCACCACATCAGCACTTTGTTTCTGCCGCGTACCACTCGCACCGGCTTCCACAGTAGGGTAGCGATCCAATTTGCTATTGTGTAAGAGCGCGCGCGATTCTGCGAGCGATGCCTGTGCGATACGCACGGAATGGTTTTGCTGCAATGAATCTGTAATTAATTGATTGAGTTGTTCATCATTTAATTGCGACCACCAGGCCGCCACCGGTTGTTGCTGATCCATGCCCTGTTGCAATTCAAATGCCGCCGGTGCAGCTGGCACATTGGCCAGCGCGCGCGAATCTTCTACCGATTTAAATCCGCTACAAGCACTGATAACCAAGGGCAACAATGCCAGGCTAAACAGTTTGATTAATTGTTGCTGTTTCATACTTGCACCTCTTTGTGATCAAGAGCTGATTGATGTGAATGCGGCTCATTTGAATGCAATTGGTTCTCTAATTTTTCTGCAGCTACTTTTTCTGCAACGGCCCCGTTGTTAACTAAGTAATTGCGCTTGCCTTCCAATTTGCGCAGCAATACATAGAACATAGGCGTGAAGAACAAACCAAAGAAAGTCACACCCAGCATGCCGGAGAAAACCGCAATCCCCATAACGCTGCGCATTTCCGAGCCTGCACCCGTGGAGAACACCATCGGCAATACACCCATAATGAACGCGAAGGATGTCATCAAGATCGGACGCAAACGCATACGACTGGCAGTAATCGCTGCTTGATAAGTTGCCATGCCACGCATTTCCAATTCGCGCGCGAATTCAACAATCAGGATCGCATTTTTACTCGCGAGCCCTGCCAGCACAAACAAACTGATTTGCGTGAAGATATTGTTGTCGCCATTGGTAATCCATACACCAAAGAGTGCAGCCAAAATAGAAAGTGGCACAATTGATACCACTACCATTGGCAACGCCAAACTTTCATACTGCGCAGCGAGCACTAAAAACACCAATAACAAACACAGCGGCAAAATATAAATCGCGGTGTTGCCTGCAAGCACTTCCTGATAAGTCAAATCCGTCCATTCATACACAATGCCTGAGGGCAACACTTCATCCAAAATTTCATCGATCGCATCCTGCGCTTGGCCGCTGGAATAGCCGGGAGCTGCATTGCCGTTAATATCTGCCGCAAGATAACCGTTGTAGTGAGCCGCACTTTCTGGACCGTAACTTTCTTCCATAGTCAGTACTGAACCCAGCGGCACCATATCGCCCTGTGCATTGCGCACTTTTAAGTTAAGCGCGTCTGCTGGCGTGTTGCGATATTCTGCATCTGCCTGGGCGATAACTTGATAGGTGCGGCCGAATTGGTTGAAATCATTGACATAAAGCGAACCCAAATAGATTTGCATGGTGTCAAAAATTTCTTTTACATTCAGGCCAAGTTGTTTGGCTTTGGTGCGGTCCACATCGGCATACAATTGCGGCACATTAATTTTGTAGTTGGAAAATACACTCGCCAACTCAGGGCGCTGCATGGCTTTTTGTTGCACCTGCGCAACCACTTCCGCTAATTTTTCATAACCCAAACCAGCGCGATCTTCGATCTGCAATTTAAATCCACCAGTAGTGCCCAAACCGCGTACGGGTGGTGGTGGGAACACCGCAATAAAGGCTTCCTCAACACCGGCAAATTTCATTTGCAGTTTTTGTGAAATAGCCGCTGCAGACAATTCTTTGCCTTTGCGCTCTTCAAACGGTTTTAAGGTTAAGAACACAATACCGGCGCTTGAGCTGTTAGTGAAACCATTGATGCTTAAGCCAGGAAATTGCACTGCACTTTCAACACCGGCTTCTGCCAAACCGATTTCACCCATTTCGCGGATAACCTGCTCAGTACGAGACAAGGTTGCACCATCAGGTAGTTGTGCAAAGGCAATCAAGTATTGTTTATCCTGCGCGGGAACAAACCCTTTGGGGATAATATTGAAACCTACCGCGGTAATGCCGAGCAGCAAGGCGTAAACGCCAATCGCCAAAGTTTTGCGACCCAATAATTTACCCACTTTGCCAGAATAATTACCGGATGCACGATTGAAGCTACGATTGAACCAGGCAAAAAAGCGGCCGAACAACTTATCCATAATGCGCGTTAAACGGTCTTTCGGTGCGTCGTGACTTTTTAGTAAGAGTGCGGCCAGAGCAGGGCTTAAGGTCAATGAGTTGATTGCGGATATCACCGTTGATATTGCAATCGTCAACGCAAACTGCTGATAGAATTGACCAGTCAAGCCGCTCACAAATGCAATGGGAACAAACACCGCCACCAGCGTCAGTGATATCGCAATAATCGGCCCACTGACTTCTTGCATGGCTTTATAAGTTGCAGCAAGCGGCGTTAAACCTTCTTCAATATTACGCTCAACGTTTTCCACTACAACAATCGCATCATCCACCACAATACCAATCGCCAATACCAAACCAAATAATGACAAGGTATTAATGGAGAATCCAAATGCCCACATCAGCGAGAAAGTACCAATGATCGATACCGGAACAGCGAGCAAGGGAATAATTGACGCGCGCCAGGTTTGCAAAAACAACACTACGACCACAACGACCAACGCCAAGGCTTCAAGCAGGGTTATAATTACGGCTTTGATCGAACTCTTTACGAAAATCGTCGGATCGTACACCACTTCATATTCAACACCCTGGGGAAAACGCTCAGACAATTCCGCCATGGTAGAACGCACTGCATCGGAAATCTGGATCGCATTGGCACCGGGTGATTGGAAAATAGGGATAGCCACTGCAGGGCGACTATCGAGCATCGCATTCAAACTGTATTCCGATGGACCCATCTCCACACGCGCCACATCTTTTAAACGGGTAATTTCACCGGTGGAACCTGCGCGAATAATAATTTCGGAAAATTCCTCCGGATTATCCAAACGGCCTTTGGCATTAATTGGCAATTGCACATCAACCAAATCCGTTACAGGTGCACCACCAATCATTCCCGCAGCCACTTGCACGTTTTGCTCGCGGATTGCATTGACTACATCATTGGCAGTGAGATTTTTCTCGGCAATTTTTTCCGGATTCAACCAGATGCGCATCGCGTAATCGCCCGAGCCAAATAAACGCACCTGGCCGACACCGGCAACTTTGGCAAGCTCATCTTTAATATTCATCAAGGCATAGTTGCGCAAATAAAGTTCGTCGTAACTTTTGTCCGGCGAAATCAAATGCACCACCATGGTTAAATCAGGTGAACTTTTTACCACAGTCACGCCGCGTTGACGGGTGACATCAGGCAACCGCGGCAGCGCTTGCGATACACGGTTTTGCACCATTTGTTGTGCAAGATCGACATCCGTACCGATTTTAAAGGTGACTGTCAGCGTTAAACGGCCATCGGTGGTCGCTTGCGAAAACATGTACAGCATATTTTCCGTGCCGGCCAATTGCTCTTCCAACGGTGTTGCAACAGTCTCTGCAATCACTTTCGGGTTGGCGCCAGGGTATGACGCATTGACCACTACCGAAGGCGGTGACACATCCGGATATTCCGAGATGGGCAATTGAAACATTGCGAGTAAACCGGCGATAAAAATCAGTAGCGAAATTACGCCGGCAAAAATGGGACGATCCACAAAAAATTTGGATATGTTCATGATAAGCCTGCTTGCATGGCTGCAAAAAAGTAGAAATAAAAATAAGCACTAGATCAAAAGTAACAGACGTGTTTGGAGACTGCTGGTGCATGGCACCAGCAATACTCGTTATACAAACACTATCGGTTGAGGTACCGAACTGTACCGGGGTATACGGAGGTGTACTTAGTGATTGGATGCAACCGCTGTTGCACTAATCGCTTGGGTTACACTGGGGTTGACCGTGCTATTCGGTCGCACATGAGACAAACCATTGACGATAATTTTATCGCCGGCATTGACGCCCGCCAGTATCACACGCTGCCCTTGGTAATGTTCACCCAGGGTAATCTCGTGATAGGTCGCGGTATTTTTTTCATCGACAACCAACACAAATTTTTTGCTTTGGTTGGTACCAATTGCACGCTCGGGAACTAACAGCGCCTGGATTTTTTCCGCCGAACCCAAACGCACATTGGCAAACATTCCCGCCGTCAAAGCACCGTCCTTGTTATCAAAAATGGCGCGGGCACGGATGGTGCCGCTATTGGTATCCAAGCGGTTATCGAAAGCAGAAATATTGCCGTTGTAGGTCACACTACTGTCGCTCGCGAGAATTAATTCCACTGGCATATCTTGCGTATTTTTGGTGTTGCGCACGAACTGGATGTAAGTGGCTTCATCCACATTAAATTCCGCATAGAGTTTGTCGTTAGCAACTATTTGTGTCAGCAGTGGTGCATTTGCACCCGCCTCCACTACGTTGCCAGTCGTTAACTCTGCACGACCAACACGGCCGCTAATCGGCGCACTGATATGTGCATATTCCAAATCAAGTTTTGCTTGGCTCAGTGCCGCTTCCGCTTGTTTTACATCAGCTTGCGCAACTTGATGGGTACTCAACGCGGAATCATAAATACTTTGCGACACCAGTTTGGCAGCGATCAATTGCTGCGCGCGATTCAATTCATCTTGCGCTAGCTTTGCGCGGGATTGCGCGGTCGCCAACTGCGCCTGGGCGCGTTGCACAGACGCCTGGTGCGGGCGTGGGTCAATCACAAACAACGGCTGGCCTTTTTTCACTTGCTGGCCTTCCGTAAACAGTACTTGCTGGATGGTACCGCTCACCAGCGGTTTGATGGCTGCACTCTCAACCGGTGCCAAACGTCCGGAAAAACTGGCCCAGGTGCGGATCTCTTGTGGCTCCAGTACCACTACATCCACCGCCGGGGCGGGCGGTACGGCAGCAGGTGTTGCAGCATCAACACCTGACACATAATAAAAACCCACAATACCTGCCAGTATGGCTGCAGCGGTGTATTGGTAAGCCTTGTGGGGAAAAGCAGATGGATTGGCGCTATTCATGGGAATCTCCTGGTATTCGTTAGCAAATAAATGACTATTTGAAACTCCTTGGAGGGGTCTAAATCGGCATTTGTGAAAATCATACATACCGGTTGGTATGTAGGTCAACAGAAATTTTTACGGTCTTTTCGCAAAAGCATTTTGAGGCTGGCCTTAAAAGCTATAAAACCCCGCAAAATCAATAGGTTTTGCAGGTTGCAGGTTTTTGCACTATTGGGTATTTTGCACCTAATACAGGTACAAACCGGCAAATCGCCGATTGAAAAACATACCGGCCGGTATCATAATAACCATAACCTTTGTACGAGAACCCGCGTCATGAGCCCCACTGATACCCGCACACTGCTACTGGAAACCGCGCTGAACCTGATCTGGAACAGCAATTACAATTCCGTGGGCGTTAACGAAATCTGCAAGCAAGCGGGCGTCACCAAAGGCAGCTTCTATCACCACTTTGAATCCAAGGCAGAATTGTTTTGCGAAGCGACGTCCCACCACTGGGATCACATCCGCCAGGATCTGGATTGCATACTCTCGCCGATCAACACCCCTCTCGAACAATTGGAAAATTGGATCCAATTTATTTACATCAACAAAGTGGGTGAAGACAAAGATAATGTACCCGGCTGCGCGTTGTTTAGTGCAGGAATGCAAATTGGCTGCGGTGAAACACGCATCACCGAAACACTGCAACTGATGACTGAGCGCGGCGCTAAATATAATCAGGCTTTAGTGCGCAGTTTGTTGAATGGCAATTATTTAAATGGGGCACAGGAAAAGGATATAGAACAGATTGCGCGCCTGATGCAACAGTATGTGCAAGGTGCGATTAGCCACGCACAGGTAACGCGCAATATCGACAATGTGAAACTGGATTTACCGCAAGGGATTTATCGTTTGATTGGGTTAAAACCGGAATTTTGGTATAGCGCGAAACCGACTTGGCCGCGCAGCGAGGCGACGGCTTAACAGCATCATTGAATGATAAACTCTTAACAATGCCAGCTGCTGTTACAGCTGGCATTGTTTGATCACGATTTAAGTTTAGTTAGTTAGTCTTCCACTCATCACCATCCAGCACACCATCCTCATCGCGATCAATCCCCATCCGTAAACCCGTACCTGGTGGTGCACAGGTAAAGGTTAAGGTATTGCCACGAATTGCAGCCAGTTGATAGATAGCACTCGCATTTATTGGTTTAGCCCGTGCTTTGTCAGCAATAAAATTACCATCATCATTCATAACTGCCGCAAATGATTTACCGAAAACATGACCTTTCACAATCAAATCACATTCCGGACGCGGGGTTTTTACAAAAGCACGCGCCATCAATAACTCCAGCCTTTCGCGGCTAGCTGGACGCATATAATTTTTGTGGTCAAGCGTTAATTGCTGACCAACAATCGGAGCCATCTCACCCACCATTCCCAAGACGTAATCAACAACATTTTCGCGATCTTCAGGTGTCTCGAATTGAAATAAATTAAATTCGAGTGTAAGAAATTGACTTACGGTATCAATAGTTCCATCACCCTGATAACCAAAACCGCGAATTTGTTCGCCAGTATGTTCGTAGCCATCTTGCGGGTTGCCAGTACTGCCAAACATACCCACCTTTTGATAAAGATTACGTAAATGTGGTGTCTTGAAATTTTCTGCCAAACCATCACCTTCCACTGCCATTAAACTTGATGAACCAAATTTTCCGCTAGCGTAATCGACGGTATGGCAGTCATTACAGCTCATCAACCCCGGGCCCGTACTTAAAAAATTAAAGAAGGTATTTTCACCAGCGGATTGAGATGCTGTTAAAGCATTATCGAGACGGCGAATGGGGCTTGGTGGATAAGTTAACTGTAAAGAAAAGTCGGTAAATTTCTGCATCTGCTCATCGGTTAATGGCTCTGCCCTACCCAACAAGCCGGTAAACGCTACATTAAAATCCTCGTAGGATTGCTCTTCAATAGACTCATCAGCGTCTCGGGTTTCGCCGGTGCGATCACCCCGCCAATGCATAGGTCCGTTGCCCGCCATACCACGTAGACTTTGGGTGGTCATAGGCCCTTTCATCGGATTGAAAAAAGGTTTGGTAAATTCGGGAAACATTTCAAATAGTGGAACATAACGTGCCGGGTTACTTTTAGTAAAACTATCCGGATTGCCAAGATCCCAAGCAAGATGGTCCATATCACCAAAAATGTGGCACCCAGCACAGGATGAATCGCCGCGACTGGACGTTAGATTGGCGTCGTACAAAAATGCCCTGCCGTTAACAATGGAATCAGGCTCGGGATTAAACAGGGCTAATTTGGCAACTTCGCGTTGATTTTTGGTGTTAATCATCGTCACCGAATTATCAAAACGGGTCATCACAAATAGACGATTATTAGCGTCATCCAGAACCAAACCGCTAGGCCCTCCACCGCTCAATTGGATTTGGGCATCTGCACTAGGAGTAAATGAATCCCGATCCAATGCGTTAGTTTTATAAACACCAATTTTTTGTGAGCCAAACCCTGCCACATACAATGTTTTGCCGCTATCTGATATCACCATTTCAAGCGGAGTGGCGATACTTAAAGCACGCTCGGCATCGGTGCCTATATCTTTATCATAGGATTTAATATGCTTATTCAAATATCGAGGTTTCACGACACCATCCTCAATGACAGTAATTCTGCTTTGCACAAAATTACCGCGCACTGTTGTTGAATTCGTGCCTGGACCTTCAAAGCGAATATGATTACGTGCATCGGTGTTGGAAATATAAAGGTTATTACTTTTAGGATTTACAACCATATTAAATAATGTTGTACCAACACCTTTATACTCAGTAATTTTTTCAGGTATTTTTACATTCGCATCAATAACAAACACATCGTTATCAGGCAGCGAAAAACGCACGCGATCATTCCATTTTTTTGGAGCCTCCCCCGTTAATGGATTGCCTGCATCAAGCCAATCTTGACCGTTAAATTTTACGATTAAGCCTGTTGGCACCGCTGGCTCACCCGCGGTAGTCATG
The DNA here is from genome assembly GCF_031457055.1 of Cellvibrio fibrivorans. NCBI lineage: Bacteria > Pseudomonadati > Pseudomonadota > Gammaproteobacteria > Cellvibrionales > Cellvibrionaceae > Cellvibrio > Cellvibrio fibrivorans. The sequence goes on from NZ_JAVDVX010000004.1 coordinate 405,933, forward strand.
TGAGGTGAAGGTTTTGCCAACCCACCATTGGGAAGATCGCCTTGCAGCACCGTCGTCTGGTTGCCCGAATTAAATACCGCGGCATAAACACGTGAGCCATCTTTATTAACAGCAAGAGCACGCGGTGTATCACCGAACAAATTTAAAATAGTCAGTGGCTTACCGCCAATACCGTTACCCGTGTCATTAACATCAAATACCCAAACGTCTGCACGACCAATACCGGCCGTTTTCAACTGCGGATCAATCGGAGAGTTTTGTCCTCTGTGTGCGGTGGTGATAAACGCACGGCTTTTATTTTTCCCGGCAAAGACCAAATCGCGCGGTTCATCGCCAACCAATAAGGTTTTTACTACACGCGGACTATGATCATCAAGGCTCACAATACTGATACTGTCGGATAGATGATTTACTACCCAAACCTCTTTCTTGTTGCGCACAGCCACAGCGACCGGCTCCATACCTACAGGAACCGAATGAAGTAGAGTCAAGCGATCATCCTCTACACGCAAAATTTCCAAACGATTGTCTGGAGTATTCACTGCGAAAACGAGGGACTTATCAGCAGACATAGCCAATGGCCGTACCTGTCCGCTTTCAAATGCAACAAAAGATGAATTTGCCGAAGCAACATTAAATGGAGCAAAAACTGATAATAAAACGGGAACTACTGCTGTATTAAATACAGCCTTAACTTTTTTGGAGATACGCATGTCAAAACCCTGCCTTGGCTATTGATTATAAAAAATTAAATTTAAGTGATTACACTTTCCTTGCGTGCTTAATCACCGCTTGCGTCCACTTCTCGCGTTGCTCCGGGCTTGATCCGCGCAGAGGTCCGAAAGAACTGATTTTTATTGGCTTGATGCCACACCATTCAAGAATGGTAATTTTCATCTGATTGTGCCCTGGCATTTTGTAGATCCAGCGGTAGTACCAAGGCGGCGTGTCCATAGTGACAATCAAATGGGCACTTCTTCCTGCTAACAATCTGTCCCACCACACAGAATTCTTGCGATAGCTAAACGCGTATCCCGGCAAAAATGTTCTATCAAAAAAACCTTTTAACAGGGCGGGTATAGACCCCCACCAAATGGGATAAACAAATACCAAGTGCGAAGCCCAGAGTATTGCTTCACGTATAGTCACCAGATCCGGCTCCAACTCCTGCCGCTGGTTATGTCCGTGGTGGAGTATTGGATCAAAATTGGCATCTCCTAACTTAAACAGTTTTACGTCGTGCCCCTTTTCTGCTGCGACTTTTACGTAATTTTCGGCTAATGAAGCGCAGTAACTATTTGAATCTGGATGACCAACAATCACCACAATATTTTTTTTCATGAATACTCACCTGCGTTGACATTACCTGCTTCATAAGTTGGATTGGGTACAGGTGGTTTTTCCTTGCGCATAAACCAAGGCGCCAACATGGAGATAAGAAAAATAGACATAAAACCACTGATAGTAAGCGCCAGTGCGACCAAGCCGCCTAAGTAAGCAATGGGTTTGAATTGCGATAACAATAAAGTGAGAAAGCCCAAGGAGAACAACGCAACGTTAAAAACAATTGACGATCCTGAGTGGCGAATTGCATACAAAAGGGATTCATCAATACTGGCATTTGTCGTTGCCAAATGGTCTTTCACCCGATGCAAGTAATGCACGGAATAATCCACAATACCAACCACAATAAATGAAATCAGCGCAGTGCCAATATTCAACTCAATTCCTAGAATTGCCATAATGCCGTAATAGCTAACCATAGTAGCTGCCAGTGGTAATGCCGTAAGCAGACCCAGTTTAGGCGAGCGCATCCACAGCATAAGCACCACACAGATCGAGCTGAAAGCCAACACAAAACTGGTGAACTGGCCTTTAATAATTTCGTGTAACACGCCGGTCCAAATCACCGGCGTACCCGCCACTTGAACGTGCACATTTGCCGGTTTGTTCTGCGCAAGCCACGCATCCAGATTATTCAACAAGGTTTGATATTCAGTAGCACGCGTTGTATTCATAGTAAATAAAACTGCAGCCTTGGAAAAATCGCGAGTCAGTACGTTATTTAGATCGCTACCACCGCCATTTTCATAAAGCAGAACTAATTGCGATACCAAATCATCACCGTTAATTGTCTCACTAATTTCCTGATTGGTCTCAGGATCTATCGAAGTCACTGTTTCGGTACGATTAGGCAAGCGATTAAATTCCGGATTCATATCATGCAATGCAAGGTTCATGCGCTTGATATAAGTTGCAATCGAATAGGTGTAAGTAACATTTTCCTGAGTCAATAAAAATTTATCCAACTTATCGATAAAGGCTACCGTGTCCGTATTCAACATTGCGTTTGGCTCGCTACCGGCAATCTCCACCCAGCCAGGGCTTGTACCGGCTATGTGCGAATTGACAAACTCATCGGATTTCCGGAATTCATTCGTCGCAGAGAAATAATCCGACCCCGCATCCTCAACCACAATTTTGGTCGCCATGAAGCCCAGTCCAAACATAACTAACGTAAAAGTAAGCAGTGATGCCTTACGATGTTTGATCAAACTACCGAAAAACGCCTCAAGTGCCGAACCCAGGCGTTCCCGTCCGGATGCTTTGGGTGAACCAATTTTGCTTTTTGCTTTGGTGAGATTTAACCAGGCAGGAATCAACAATAAGGAAATTATTTGGGCGGAAAACAAACCTACCGCCATAAAAATGCCGAACGATTGAATACTGGAGATATTGGTCGATGTAGAAAATAGGAACCCGGCAACCGTGGTAACAGTGGTTAATACAATCGGTGAGAACATAGCTCGCAGGGATTTCTTAACAGCTTCTTTCGGGGGCAGGCCAGAATTATGTTGGGTGTAGTATTCATTCATCATATGAATAGCATCAGCACCGCAAATAGTAATCAGGAACACGGGCAACGCGCTGGTGACTAAATCCATAGGTACACGAAATAAACTCATCATGCCCAGAGTCCAGATTGTACACATCACCACATTTAGCATAGGCAGTACAAATCCCATTGGCCTGCGAAAAAAAACGACCAGAATGCCCCCGACGATGAGCAAGACCATTGGGAGCAAAGTCGCCAAATCGTTATCGGTTAACTTTTTTTGCTCCGCAATAAAAATAGGTACGCCTGCAATGTAAACATCATCCTTAAATTCAGGGTGACGAGCGCGATAGTCATCGACCAAATGCTTAATTGCTTCATAAGCGCGCACCTGGCCGTCGGCATCATCTTGTTTAATAAATAATTCAACCGTGATCATGGTGGATTTATTATCAGCAGAATACACGCTGTTGAGCATTAGCTCATTGCCCATCACTTCCTGTTTGATTTGCTCGGCAGGAACGATTTTGTCGTGCAGGCTCTTGAAAATTTTAAGCGTACCATCCTGGGTAATAATATTGTCCGACGCTGCCAAGCCTGCCATCTCTTTAATCGGGTTCAACCGACGTGGCAAATAATTAACAAATGCTTTTTCAGCGTGCGACAAAGGCAGGGTTTTACTCAGCGCCATTAGTTGATCTGCAGCAAAAAAATCACTTTGTGCAAAACCATCTTTAAGGATGTCAGTAGCCAATTTTTTAAATTCGGAATTGGCCTCACCATACTTGCCAGCCAGTGCACTGAGATAATCAGCATCGCTTTGGGTGGCAAGCATCAGCTTGCGCGATGACTGGGTCAGCTCGTAAACCGCATCCAAGGTGATACGATTAAAAATATCCTGCTCGTTGTGAATCACAATCATGGCGGCATCAAACGTACCGCTAAATTCTTGCTGCATATCCAGAATAGATTTTCGTGCAGGATGTGTCTCTGGCAACAAATAAGGGTTGCTGTCATTGGTTAAATTACCTAACTGAGCAGCAAAAAATACTGTTATTGAAAACAGTATTAATAAAATCGCCTTAGCCCAGCGATCAACGAATTTTAGGTAGGTTTCCACTTTTCACTCCTGTCTTCATAATATTTTGTTGAAACAAGACGTCATCCAAACCTACGTCATAGCTAACATCACTAAAAATAAGATCTGATGCGCGGCTATTTACCAAATCACGCATTTCACTGTGGGTGACCGTCCAGATGTTTTGAATAATTTCCATTTTTTTCGCCTGAAACTCTTTAAACGGAATTCCTTTCGCATCGAAATACACTTGCTTTATCACTACAAACGATTCTTTATCGACCCACACATGAATTTTGTGGTAACCGGTGCGGTTAATCACCTCCAGCGACGCAGGAATTCGTTCAATCAGATAACTGGCGCGTTCATTTATGGTTTCTTCACCAAGGATTTTTTGTTGGTAATCTGTAATGCGTAATTTATCCAAATCGATATAGGAAAATTGGCTACCCATAAAAGATCCACGTTTATCAGTAGCGGCAATACGGCGCACCTGACGAAAGGCGGGCAAATACATCCATTGATCGTCTTCTCTGGCAGCGGCTTCGTCGTAATTAATACTTTGCAAAACCACACCTTTCACATCGGCAGGCTCAGTGAAACTCAAGGTGAGCTTGTCATCTTTACCGTAATCTTTTTGCAGAAATAATAGATTGCGTGTACGTGCTGACCCATTTTTTTCTTTTAATACCAAGCTGGCTTTGGCGTAGTTATCAGCACCATCAGCGCGGTTACGTACCTTACTTAATATGTCATCAGCGGTTAATTCAGCCGTATGCGCAACTGATGAAATCATCAGTAACATGCCGATGCCAACTAATTTTCGGGAAAACATTACCATCTCCTTTGTGAATCACACGATATGAAAAAAATTAATTAAATTAAAAATTGCGCTGCACTTTTAGCCAGACACGGTCTTTGCTTTCAAATTGGCCAAATACGCCGCCGACAACACCGCTAAACCAATCTGCACCGAGCGAGTAGGCCCAGCGATCGTCGGGGCGCCAGGTAGTTCTTATTTGCAATAGCTGTTCATTGCTCTCTTCAATAAAGCGTGCGATTGCAATACGCGAATCCAAACGGCCGGAAAAGGATTGACCAGTGGCGGAGAAAGTGACTAATGGTTGATGTTCCATGACACTAAGCTCTGAGTTCCAGTTATCAATGTAACGATCATTAGCCTGAGCGGAAAACAACCAATCGCGCCAGCTATAATCAATTCCCACTAACGCATTAACGGTTGTCTGTTCGATCAGCCCACCCGCTGCATCAAGAATTCCAAGCATATAAATGCTGTCAGGAATTACTGCCACTTCAGAGCGCAATACAAAACCGTTTCCCAGTGCGTATGCAGATGCAGCACCAAGCATTGTTTGACGGTGATATTCAGGCTGCAAATTGGCGATAATGTTGCTCTCATCATCTAACGCATACATTTGTCGATACACGGGATTATCATCCCAGCCATACAACGCAAAAAAATTGAGATCAATTCCGGAAGAACTGCGTGCGAGCTGCATCCCGAACTCACCATTATTAAAACTGCGGCCGGGTTGGTCCTCTGGTAGCAGGGTAAACATTTGAAGCAGTGCAGGATCAAGCGTTGTGTATTCGTATTCGCTGCCCGGCTTAGCAAAATCGTTAGGTTCAAAAAACGGGATATATAGTGTTTGCAGAGACCAATCAGCCAAATAATATTCACCCTTCAACATCAAAACCGGTTTGCGATAATCATTTAAATCCGGCAAGACAAAATCGCGGTAATCCAGCGGGTTTACCAGATCGACCACACGCAGGTTATCGGCCTTACCCCAGACTACTTGTTGTAAACCGAAGCTGATATTCCAATCATGAATGTCTTTTGCGATGTAGAGCTCTCGCCAATCGGCGCTCCACTCATAGGCATCGCGCGCTGACTCGCTGTATTCGCTACTGTTGTAAGCATCATTCCAACGTGCACGCCCCTCACCCGTGAGAGAGTACTGAGCAGTATCCTGCGTAAACTTGAGGATAAAGTCACCGCCCTGCTCACTGAAGTCTGGTTCTGCACCGTCGATATGTGCAGCGAGATTTAGCCCGACAGCAGCATCCCACTCGATCTCTTGCGCATTTATCGATAACGACAAACTTGTAATACTTGCGACTAACGCTCTTAAACACCACATGTAAAACCACCATCGATAGTAAAGCTTTGAGCGGTAATACTGCTCGCCTCATTTGAGGCCAAAAATAGAATCAAGTTTGCAACATCCTCGCTTTTAGTTAGGCGCTTAAGTGGAATTTTCTTTTTGGCATTGCGCAGCATTTGCTCTGGATCAACCCCAATTTTTTCTGCATTCAGCGCAATTTCATTGCGCAACATGGGTGTGTCAACCCAAGCAGGCAAGACAGCATTTACAGTGATTTTTCGTGGGGCAACGTCCAGTGCAAGACTTTTAGTGAAACCCAGCAGCGCATGTTTGGACGTGCAATAGGCGGTATTGCGCACATTACCCGCACGACCAAGAATCGACGACACGTTAATAATGCGCCCACCATCAGGCATATAGGTCAATGACTCTATGGTGGTGTGATAAGTGCCATGTAAGTTGACTCCCAACACCTTATGCCAGATGTCGATTTCATCCGGATCATTTTCATCGGCCACACCAGCGCTATTTACCAAAACATCAACACGTTCAAGACGCGTGAGCAATGGCTGCAAACATTCACGTAGAGAATTGTTATCGGCAATATTGGCTACACAGGTAAGTATCTGCGTACGTGGATACAACTGCGTTAACTCATCAGCAAATTGTTGCAAAGTGTCAGCAGCAATATCCAACAAAATAATCGCGGTGATATTTCGCTCACAGAGTAATTTTGCAGTTGCGGCACCTATACCAGCGGCGGCTCCGGTAACGATGGCCGTTTTTTGATTGAAACTCATATCCTTTGTGCTCGTAGATTAAAATTAAAATTCGTACATTAACTCATTAAACGGTTATGCCATTTTCAATCCACCGTCGAGGTGCAATACCTCACCGGTCATATACTGATTTTGTGGCCTTGCCAGCCACACAACCAGATCGGCAACCTCTTGAGGTTCGGCATAACGTTTTAATAATAAACGTGCTTTAATTTCTTCATCGCCCAGCTCGCGAATATGTTCAGACATGTCCGTCACAACTACCCCTGGAGCAACCGCGTTAACTAATATATTGCGTGGCGCCAATTCTACCGCCATCGCCTTGGTAAAAGCTTCAACTGCACCTTTGGCAGCCGCATAAATACTTTGGCCTTTTCCGGGTTTGCTCGCAGCGGATGAGGAGATATTGATAATGCGCCCGTATCGCTGGCGCATCATGTGAAGTGCAACTGCTTTCGTTGGATATATAACGCCGTAGAGATTGGTATTGATAACTGCAGCTATATCTTCAGGCTCTATGCTCATCAATAAACTATCGCGTGCGATACCCGCATTGTTCACTAAAACATCCACACGATTGAATTTATCCATGACCGCATCGACCATTTGTGAGCAGGCCGAAAAACTGGCGACATCGGCAGGTACCAGCAAGGTTTTACGACCAAGCGCCTCCACTAATTGAGCTGTTTTTAGCGCCCCGGCTTCGTCAGTGCGATAATTGATAGCAATATCGCAACCCTGTTGCGCCAATTGAATTGCAATTTCACGACCAATACCACGGCTTGCACCAGTGACAATTGCCACCTGATTATTCAGTTCAGTCATTCTGCATTCCTTTAATGTAAAAAATATTGTTAAAAATTGTCTGCCTGGCGTTACAAAGAGTTTCCCTTTTTATAACTTGCCAGAGAGAATCCATGCGCTTTTGCCAACGCAAGAATTTCACGCACTTGCTGTTTGGAAATCGCACCATAGGAATAGTGTTGGTTGATTCCAGCCAATCCAAGAATGACGGTCTCTGCCATACACGCAAATAACTGCCCCGCCCCTAAAAACGCTCGCGCAGTAGGATGCAAGCTCTCACCATTTGGAGTCGCGACAATGCCACCTTGTTGGTAAATGATATCGGGCCGCTGCTGAACAATATTGGCTTGCACATTGTTTGGTACAGCGATATCGCAAATAATCGCATTCATCCCAAAATCGTCAGCGCCCAAGAATGGCTCTGCACTGTTTGCAGAACAGAGCACGATATTGCCTTGTTTAACCAGCGTGAGATCGGTAGAAATCGTGACGTAGGGATCTGCACCGTGACGCTCCGCAATTGCATTGGCGATCGTTTTTCCAATTACTTTTACCGGTGCATTTTTACACTCAATCCACTCCTGAATAATTGGCTCCTGGATGAGTTTTTTCGCCAGTGCACCAAGCTGATTGAATGGCTTGCTGTTGATTTCCTGCCAAGTGTCTTCATAAATCGTGTACACCGTTTGCTGCAGGCGATTGAGCGAACCGCTACGTTCACTACCGAGTAGAATTAATCGCGTGCATTTTTCGCTTAACAGTGATGCATAGGTTGAGGCGATATTTCCAGCGGCACCAACTACAACAACGGTCATATCATCTATAGCAATCCGTTGGTCAGCTATAGCCTGCTCGATTGCTTCCAATGCCATGCCAATCGTCAATGCATTGCCCGAGGTTAGCGTCATATCAGGAATTTTTAACGAGGTGCAGTTGTTAGTAACAATGGAGGTGTACATGCCTAAACCGGCAATTTCGCAGCCTTCCTCCTGCGCTGCCAGAATACGATCCTGAATATCATCGCGAATACCATCAAGATTGCCGTCGTTAAGGTAGTTCACCATTTGATGCGAACTAACGCATAGGGGATACAGATAGAAATCCACTGCAACCCCTAAAGGCGATTGAATCCGCACAGGCGGGAAAGGCGCAGTTTTTTTGTTGGGTTCCATACGCTCGATAAAATTGCGCAACTCTTCACTGTTCAAATGCTGCAATGAAGGATCAACTTCTGCCAATAATTCCGGCGAAATTAAATGATTGATAAAGGCGACTTTGCGCACAGGGCGAGTTAATGAAAGTCCAGCATGAGAGGCTGCCTTAGCAGTAAAATCCTGATGATGATTATCAATCGACACGCGCGGTTTACCGCGTTTTGACTGCGTCAGGGGGAAAGCTAAATGCAACGCATCCTGACACTGGATGATTTGGCACAGACGAGCAAAAGCTTCTGCAATATGACTGATTTGCGTTTCAGTTAAAAACAGCGACGGCTCTATACGTAATACATTAGGCGCGCTACCTGGAGGAGCAATGCGGATACGCTCCTCATGCAGTAAATAACCCGCAAGCAAATAGCCAAATGAATCGTTATACGAAGCACCGCGAAATAAAATTGAACTAGCATTTTTTTGTTCAAAAAACTCAACACCAAGAAAAAGCCCCAAACCCCGCACATCGCGAATTACATCAGGGAACTTCTGTTGTACACCAATAAGCGCTTCACGCAAGGCCGTACTACTGGAATTAATTTTTTTGTAGGCATTGAGCTGCACATCATCCAACATATTCAGTACTGTCAAAGCGATACCAGAAGAATAGTCATCCTCTGCAAAGGTAGAGCTGTGCACCAAACTAAATTCTTTACGTAGACGGCTCTTCTTTATCAGGGTTGCCGATACTTTTGCAATGCCGCCGCCCAGGGATTTTGAGAAAGTGTAATAATCCCCCTTCACGGGAATTTGCGTACTGGCTAGAAAAGTGCCACTGCGCCCCATACCTGATTGGATTTCATCAATAATTAACGGGCAATCCAACTGATTACAGGTTTTACGAACCTGTTGTGCAAACTCTTTGTTTAACAGGTTTACGCCGCCTTCGCCTTGAATAGGTTCAATCAGGAAGGCACAAAAAATGGGAATATCGCGCTCGACAATTGCCACCTCACCGTTATTCACGGCGAGATCAAAAATAACCACTCGCTCTTCTTGCAATACCCGATCTAACTGCGCAGGGTCATTAGGAGAGATAAAACGGGTATTCAAACCAAAATATTGAAATGGCCTTCTGAAATTTTTGTTGTAGGTCAACTGCACACTGCCAATCAATTTTCCGTGAAAAGATTTTTCCAGCACTAAAAAGATTGGGCGTTTAACCAGCTGCTCGGTATTGTAATTAATTAGACCAACGATCAACTCTTCGAAATTGCGTACATCAAATACTTGCTCGCGAATACTGGTATGACGATAAATATGCTCCGGAATTTTTGCCTCGCCTACGCGGATAGAATGCTGCACAGATTCAATATTGAGGGTTACTTCATCCAATAAATCCTGCAACTTTAACACGCGTTCTAATTCTGCATGTTTGATCGCTGCCTCTATCGCCTCAGCTCCACTATTAGCAAAAGTTACTGCAAACTCTTCATCACTATTTAGCTCACGCTGCATAACCTGATTCAATTTTTTAGCCAATTCACCGCTGCCTTCACGCAGTGAAAATTGAGCATGCACAGGAACTTGCTGGTCCAATAATTGTTTTGCGCGCGCAACAATCTGTGGGTGATTGTGACCAAAGATCAAGGAACCATAACCGCCCAGTAAATCCAGCACAGGCACTTCATCGCCCTGTGCATCGCGATAATATAAATAATCCCCTTCAGCACGGGTATAGGAAATATTTAAGCCCAAGGTAGACATTAGTTGGGACAAGTGATTTTTTACGTAATGTTGATAATTAGACATGGCGCGGCACTATTGATAAGAGGGAGATGATAAAACCACGGCGGAGTTGAACCCGGTGTAACAGCGGTTCAGCGTTAATACTCTCTGTACAGGTTGCGTTAGCGATTCCTTTTGCACCAAATGCAACTGGTGGCCGATGGGATTAGTGAGGTTAGCGATCGCCGGGATTTTTTGGTGCTGCAGCATTTGTAGTGCGGTCAACATATCCAGGGGACAGGCAGGTAAATTGCCGGTAATCGCCGACGCACAAGTGACAGGAATAGCCTTGCCATTCAACAGCTGTTCAAGTTGTACTACTTCTTGCTGGTCGGCCTTTTTACCACCGGCTCCGGTCGCAACTATGGCATCAACGGAATCTAACTCCAGCCCGGCTTTTTGCAACAATTTTTGCGCGCAGTGATGATAGTTATTGTGCTGATCCACGGTTGAAAATGCGGTTTTGTTGCCGATACCATCGATTTTGGCCAATCCGGCCACATTGCGTTTTTGCGCATGGGCACGCGTCTCCAAAATCAAAGCAATGGCACCCTCACCTAAAATTGATCCGTCTGCCTGTTGGTCAAATGGCCGCTGGGATGCTGCGCCTTGTTGGGCAGGAGACAATAAATTTTGCTGATAAAGCTCAGTTAATGTAAGCGCTTCATTGTAAGTGCCCGTACAGATAACCAAAGCAACATCGCTGTAACCGTAACGCAAACTCATCACCGCACTGCGTAACGCGGCAATAGTTGCGCTTTTATTTTGTACATAAGCGCCACAATCGCCACGCGTACCAAACGCAAGACTCGCAATTGCCAGGGAATTATTTGAAAGCCCCTTGATAGACAAGAATGCATCCATGCCGCGATTATTTAAAAATTCGTTTGTTAATGCGGGCAAATTCAAATTATTTTGCTCAATCGCCTTACCGACACCCGCCGTGAATGACGGCAGCGAGGGATAACTGTAATCACCTTGTGCGGTAAACAAGCCGATCCGCTCGGGAGCAATACAGGCTAGATCCAATTGCGCGTTAGTTAATGCATCAACAGTCGCCTTGATTCCCCATTGCGAAGCGGGTGTAGCATAACGACGCAATTTAAAAGGTACAGCAGCAAGTGCCGTAGCTGCCTGATCCGGACTGATGTGGCCAAACCAGGAAATTATTTGAGTAGTTATGTCTTCACTTGTGTAGGGCACAGTTGCACATTTTTTTTCCAGCAGCCGCTGCCATAAATCTGCGGGGTTATTACAACCTGGCAATAGGCAACCAGCACCCGTAATAAAAATATCCGTCGAAACATTAGCCATGATGATCCTCCTTGTAAGGCTTTACCACCAATGATGTATTGAGACCACCAAAACCAAAGGAATTTGAGAGCGCCGCGTTAATCGTTACAGCACGTGCTTTATGCGGTACATAATCCAAATCACAAAGTGGATCAGGATTTTCGAGATTAAGCGTTGGCGGAACTATTCCTTGCTGCGTCGCAAGCAATGTCGCAATAAACTCAGGCGCACCAGCTGCTGCAATCCAATGTCCAATTTGCGATTTAGTCGCACTCACTGCCAATTTTTGATAGTGCTGATCTTTTGCGAATACTGTTTTAATGGCAAAAGTTTCCGCCGTATCGTTCAGCGGTGTTGATGTCCCGTGTGCGTTGATGTAATTAATATCGTCCGCATCAAGGCCGGCATCAACCAGGGCTTTATGCATTGATAACGCAGCGCCCTTACCTTCGGGATGAGGTGCAGTAACACGGTAAGCGTCCATTGAACTACCGAAACCCACTACCTCTCCATAGATGTGTGCACCGCGTGCAAGTGCATGATCAAGGCTTTCAAGCACAACAAAAGCACCGCCCTCTGCAGCTACAAAACCGGAGCGACCCTCATCAAATGGGCGACATAATTTATCGCCGTAATCTTCAGAAACTGAAGGAGCCCCCAATAAGTTAAGCCCCACCATAGTCATTAAATTTAATACCGAATCTGCACCGCCAGCGATCATGCAATTAATTTCTCTGTTGCGAATCATTCGGAAGCTACTACCGATTGCATGAGCGGCACCCGCGCAGGCGGTGCTGAAATTTTGTACCGGGCCATTGGCACCATGCGCGCGCGCAATTAATGCAGCGAGCTGATCGTTGCCGCTGCGCATAGCAGGATTTAATTGCTCGCGCTTTGCGTAAAGCGTTTGCCAGTCAGGGCCACTATCTCCCATCGCCAATAACATGTCCGGTGTGTAGCGCTCGGGAATCCCCGAACCAACCGCTACGCCCATATTCAATCCTGCTTTCCCTAATAAACCAGCATCATTCATGGCTTGATGCGCCGCCATAAGCCCGAATTGGCTGCGCCTTTCCATCGGCGGTTGTGCGGATAACTGCGCAGAAAAATACGAAGCAAATTGCGCATTATCGACAGGAGCGGCATAACGCACGGGAAAGTCTTCAATATTTTCCGGTTGCCAAGGAACAATCGCTGATTGTCCGGCAAGTAATGCTGCCCAAAAATCCTGCCACTCAAAACCCAAGCGCCCCACTACGCCCAAACCGGTTACTACAACTCGCATATTCATATGACCTCCCTGGATAGAATCACTACGAGATATTGTCCCTCAGGACCTGCAGCACTCAATGCAACATGACGCAGAGCACCCGCATTTTCTTGAGCGTTAATATTGTTGGGTGTGTTAACCAAGTATTTTTGTTGTTGCAGACCGTGAAGCGCTAAATTGAGATTAATCAATGGACCAGCAGCGCCTGAAAACCCCATGCAAGATTCACTCGACAATATTGGCAATGATTCTTTTGCACCAAGGGCGAACAGCGCTTGAATATCTTTACTACCGGTTGCAAAAGGTAGAAACCAATCAATATCCGCTGCGGTGATATTGGCATTGGTGAGCGCTTGCGCTAGCAGTTGTTGATAGGCCTCTAAAGCCTCAGCGCTATTACAAATAAAACCGCGCGCAAAACCATTAACACAAACTGCGTCCGGATTTTTATTCGCCGTCAACACAACAAACGACGAACCTTCTGCGGGAATGAGTGCGGGCAACTTATCCCAACCCCAATGTTCGTATTGCAATAACAATTGCGGATTTACCTTGGGGCTAACACCACCAACCAAGGCAACACTATTTTCGCCTTGGGCAACTGCACCTGTTGCATCAATCAGGGCTTGAAATGCTGCATCTGCAAATGGTGAATATGCTCCCATCGCACCGGTTAAATCGAAACAAGCGGAAATGTGTGCACAAGCGTTGCTGTTAAGCGTTGATAAACCAAAAAAGGCGGGAATTTCACGCTGTAGAAATTCACTTGACGATAACTCTATCGGTTGTGCGGGTGTTGCAGAAACCTCATGCAATGTTTCCAACAACGACCAAGGCGGAACAGACTCATCAACAGTTGGCAGCGCTAAATACAAACCTTTTTTAGCGCTGCTAATTGATTTGTTTGCCAGAGTTTCAACCTGCTGAACAGCGAGGGCAGCACCATAGAGTGCCATTTTGGCTTGCTTTTCCATAGTGCGCAGAATTTTTCTGTCTACACCCAACTCACTCGCACCCGGTTCTTCCACCAGAAACACCTGGGACCAAGGCCAAGCGTCATAAGCGGGACAAGGAAGTGCAGTCAAATTTTGTTGGCCGTTTGCCAGAGCTTGCCAAAGCGAGTTCACATTATTGCCTGCACTGCAATAAACCGAACCTTGCTCTACAAATACTGGCGCTTTTTTACTTTCTGTTTTAATCATGATCCTTCACTCTGCTACTGCACTTAAAATAAGTACCGAGTTCTCGCCACCAAAACCAAACGAATTAGACAAAATGTGTTTTATTTTGGACGGTGTCGCCTGCTGCACGACATTAATTCCCGCCGTATCTTCATCGCTCTCGCAAAAATTCAACGTCGGCAACAAGAGTTGTTGCTGGAGCGAAATTATTGATAAGGCGGCTTCAATCGCTCCGCTGGCGGCGAGTGAATGCCCGATCGCCGATTTATTGGAGGTTACGGGTATAGACGCTGTAAGTTCGCCAAATAATTTTTTAATTGCGGCACTTTCACAACTGTCGTTTTGCTCGGTAGAAGTACCGTGTGCATTGATATGGTCGATGTCATTAATGGATAGCCCGGCATCGGCGATAGCATCACTCATACAGCGTGCGTAATCGGAGCCATCTTTAGGGCTGGAGGTAATCCGCCAGGACTCTGTTTGTTTAGCAAAGCCGCTTACATAACCCAAAATTTTTGCACCGCGCGCTTGTGCGTGCTGCTCGGATTCAAGCATCAGGAATGCACTACCATCGCCCATTACAAAACCACTGCGCGCTCTATCAAAAGGACGACTGATAGAAGCAGGATCTTCACCCGACTGCGGTGCCAGTGCACCTAATATTGAGAAAGACAACATCGGCATGTAATTGCACATGGCTTCTGTTGCACCAACCAGCGCAACATCCAATTCACCCTGCGCGATATATCGATATCCCGTTCCTACGGCGATACCACCAGCGGCGCAGGCATCGCCTGGCGTCATGACTACATCATCAAATTCATAACGCTCAGCCAAAACCAACGCGGCCATATCCTGACGCTTATGAAAATAGGATTGCTTTTCATGGCGCTGCATTTCCATAAACATATCCAGATCTACCTTCCCGGTAGTTGGGTCAAAATGCTTCGCCAGACCCAACAGATGTTCTGCTTCAAGCGATTGTTTATTGCAGGCCAAAAAAAGACCCTTACGCTCAATACTTTTTACATTTATATCCGCATTTTCAATTGCCTGTGCAGCCGCATAAATAGCCAACAAAGCGGGAGCAGAAAGCTGCGGTAAGCCTTGTGCGCGACACTGAACATCCAGTGCAGCCAACACCTGCTCATCAATAAATGAGCAGGCAGAATTGGTAACACCGTAAGCTGCCAACTTTTCATTTTTGCGCACCGATGATTGGCATTGGCTGATGCGCTCAAACAATTCATTTGCAGACATGGCTTGACCGCAAATAAGACCAATCCCTGTTACTACCACTTTGTTAGCCATGATGACTTACGCAACCTCTAAGACACTGGCATCAAGATAAGACCGCAGACCTTTTTCTTCCGCTTCATCACCTTGTAATGGACGAATCAACACACTGCAATTCTCACACTGCAATTTTCCAATCGGTGATAATTTCGCATGCGAATGACCGCACTCAGGACATGCAGACGGCAAATAATGGGTAAGCAAGCTGTAGCAGAGGTTGGCAATATTAATGACTTGAGTAGCGTTAAAAATATCGCCAATCATCATGCCTGGTTGCAGATGGGCATAACGTGACAATGAGTGCGACAAAAGATCTATCCCATCGGGAGTCAAGCCAGTTTTTACACCGTAAAATTGCTCCAGGTTCCCAGAGATTTTTCCTGCCTGAAAAAGCGCACCTTTTTTTGGCAAGCTCAGATTAAATTTTTTCTCCAGATTCGCATTAAACTCCACAAAATCCAGAGATTCAGCACCCAGATCATTCACCATCTCACTTGATTGAGAAATGTCTTCTGCCTCCACACCCAACACATCAGCCAAGGTGCTGGTAACTTCAGTCAAAACATAAGCATGAGTAATCGAAGTTTTCATGATATTTTCCTTTAACAATGAAGAGAATCATTAATTTTTAACTACGGTAAAATGAGAAAAAGCACTTACATCCAGCACAAACTTCCAACACGCATAAACGCTTTACCCGGATTAAAACAGCCAACACTTAAGCAAAAAAAACTGTATCAGCCGAGAAAAAAAACAGGCGGCAGCAAGCTAAAAAAGATGAAAACATGCGCAACATGATCATCAATTCGCCAGGAAAATTTAATAGGAGAGTATTTTGGATAGTTCGAAAACTAACAAAGGGATCAACAAAAGTTGAATATGGGGGGATCTTAGTGCCAACAACAGATGTGGCATTAACAATAATGCACATCGTTACCGGGATACAAAATGTACCTGGATTCACGTTCCTTCACCATTCCTTTAGGTTAAATACTTTCCTATTACCATTCTTTTTTTGGGGAAAAACTTCCTACCCCGAATTGGCTCGCATCCTACTCAGTAAAAATATCAATCACAAGAGAGAGCACCACTTAAAAAGAAAATTAAGACGACAATATGTTTTCCAAGATGACAATTGTGCAAAAAATCACAAAATTTATATCAAAAAATAACCAAATAAATTCCTTGCGCTAAAAGCAAACCATCAAATGGCGGCGCACTGAATTAACGTAAAATAAAGTTAACATGGAGATGCCTACCAATTTGTTACAAAATGTATTCAATGAAAATTAATCGTGCATTTCAATAATTTTTGCGATCTGCAATTAATATTTTTGCACCAATATAATCCAAAAACCGGGAAATATGCGACACAAACACTGTAACAGACAGTTCAGCAGTTGATTGCGTCGATTAGGAGATAAGTTACTGGCTTACGTTCTGGTAGTGTTGCGTTGGTGTTGTTGATATGCAGCGTGTCGAATGCGGTAGTGAATAGCCTGGGTGCAAAACGAGCTGCGAAGCTATTGTTACTTCGCAGCATTTGAATAGCTATAACTTAACGCGCAATCCCATACGCGTAAGCCCTGCACCTATCACCATAATCACGCACGCAAAGCCCAGGCTCCATAAAATGCCCGCTAGACCCGCGTTAAAAAATTCAGGGCGAAGATAGAAACCCAAAATTCCGCACAGTGATAAAACAATGTAGGGCAATATATAAACCAATAAAGGATTGGTTGCGGAGGGCTCAAAGAATGCCGTCCAGGCACGCTGCTGTTTGACATCCACTAACCAATAGACCGCACCAAAAATCACGCAGCAAAAGAACACACTGAATAATGCCCAGCTGGGGGTTGCCCAAATTTTGGAGATAGGTGAAACCTGCCAGCTTGCAAATGCGAGTAGCACAATGACGCTAGTAAAAACCAAATAATTTTTAAATCTACTCGCTGCAAAAGCTGGCAAATAAAATAATTGCGAGAGGATCACGCCCGCCAACACAATCGCCGCATGAGTGTGGTTGCCATTAGCTGCAGCCAGGGTTTGCAATACCGGAACCGATGCCAAAGCGGTTTTATCCAGCGCAAAAAATAATCCGATCAATGCAAGTGCGACTAACGCGAGAGTGAAAAATTGTGTCGCAGGAGATGCAAACTGCCGGGTGATTAAAAATAAAGAGCCCGCAATTAAATATGCCCAACCGATCAAACCAAGGATGCCCCACCACTGGGTGGTCATGCCGGTATCATTAGGGCCTTTGTACATCCACCAGAGCATCACCAAGCCGGCAACACCAATCAGTTTTGCGCCCAGTGAAATCGCAGGTGAAAGTGTTTTGGGATAATTCGACCAAATTAATAAAACGTAGATAAACATCAACAGCGTCCACAATGGCATAGAGATGCCCATTGCCGCCGCGTCATAACCGGATTCGGCATTCACCATAAACACACCAATCACTATCAAACCCAAACTACGCAGGGCGATATGTTTAAAAATTTCCAGCGCAGAATCACCTTTGTTCGCGCGCGCCTGGATCGCAAAGGGAATGGACATACCGACAATAAATAAAAACGCGGGAAATACCAGATCGACAAACGTCATGCCATCCACATTTGCGGGCAAGTGTTTCATCCACTGCGGTACATCGGCGATGCCAGCTAGCTCGTTAACAAAAACCATGGTGAAAATAATAATGCCGCGGAAGACGTCGATCGATAAAACGCGGCTAGCGTTGCTGGTTGGTTTATTCATGTGATTGCCCGTTGTAACCCTGATGGGTGTCGTTGTTATGGTTGATTTTGTTGTAAGAAAAACACAATAACCGAGCGACACCTAAAGCCGCAATCAAAACCTGACAACGTTGCCTTTCGATTTACAATTCTCAACAAAGACGCATTGCCATACCATCCCCCAATAAAAAAGCCCGCAACACGTGCGGGCTTTTGGATGAGCGATTACTCAGGATCAATCGTGGTGATGGCCACCAACGCCGTGGGCATGGCCGTGCGCCAGCTCTTCAGCGGTGGCATCGCGCACTTCAACAACTTCCAATTCAAAGTCGAGGTTTTTACCGGCGAGTGGATGGTTGCTGTCGATATCCACATTGAATTTGCCGACTTTTAATACAATGGCATCCCATGGGCCATGCTGGGTATTCACCGCGACCTTCATGCCAGGCTTGAGTTTATTTTTGAGTTTTTCATGGCCGTGCAGATGTTTGATGGGAATGCGCTGAACCGCACCTTCCTGACGCACGCCATAACCCTGCTCTGGGGTAAGGCTGATGGTGGTTTTATCACCCGCCTTTTTACCTTCCAGCGCCTCTTCCAATGCGGCAAGCAAACCCTTATGGCCATGGAGGTACAGGGTTGGTTCTGTATCGTAGGATGATTCCAGCAACTCACCGCCAGTTTCGCTCAGGCGGTAATGAAAGCTGACTACTTTGTCGGCAGTGATTTGCATAGCAACTCCAAAATGGGTTTGGTTTTTTTGAGGGCGCGAATTGTCGCTGATTTATCGAGGCGGCGCAAAGCTGGTGTGACGTAACCGCAAATCGATGCGGTAAAACGCGTATTATGGGCGCATTCATCGCCGACCAAATTGCTTTTATGATCTTATCGTTAACACCATTGCCAGCACCCGCCTTTAGTCAACCTGAGCAAGGCTACGGATTGGGCGCACAAGATATACATATTTATTGCCTGGATATCCGCCGATTTACCGCCGACCATTACACAGATGCCGAGCGTGTTATGAGCAGCGCCGAGCGCGAGCGGGCCCAGAAATTTGTGCGCGGCAAAGAGAGTTACATCGCAAGCCGCTGGCTGCTGCGCAAAGTGCTGGCACGCTACTCCAACCTACCACCGAAGATGGTGGAGTTTTTGCGCACCGATAAAGGCAAACCTTACCTGCCGCGGAGCAATATTCACTTCAGCCTGAGCCATAGCGGACACTGGGCGATGTTGGCAGTTGCTAACGCTGAACTTATCGGTATAGATATCGAAGCGGTTGGCACTACGCGCGATTTAATTGGCATCGCCGAAAACTATTACCACCCCCATGAATTTGCCCGGCTACAAACACTGCCTGGTGTAGCGCAAAGCGATTACTTTTATCGTCTGTGGACCTTAAAAGAAGCCTTCTTTAAAGCAATGGGGACAGGGATTTCGGCCGGACTGGAGAAGATCTCGTTTGATCTTGCGGACGATAATATCAACGCGCAGATTGCAGCGGTGCTTAATGAGGATGGCGATGAATGGCAATTTCACCAGTGGACACTGGGTTCGCAGAATTATTGCGCATTGGCCTGTAAGAGCCGGTACCCACTGCAAGTAACCTGGTTTGATGCGCTTTGCGCGCCAGCTTTTCCTTGACTCTCTAGCCTTCACTGCTAGCATTGCCGCCTGCCATTTAGTCAGTTCGGATAAATGCCCTGACGCCAATAACAAATCCACCCTAGATAAATAAGAAACTACCATGTTGCCATTCCACCAGGCCGTTAAAGACGACTTCAGCGCAGTCAACCAACTCATCATCGACAAGCTCCACTCGGATGTCGGTCTGGTTGAAAATATCGGCCACTATCTGGTGGAAGCCGGCGGTAAACGCTTGCGCCCGCTGCTGGTCCTGCTCACCGCCAATGCGCTGGGCTACAAGGGGAAAGATCATCTATCGCTCGCGGCCATTATCGAATTTATCCACACCGCCACCCTGCTACATGACGACGTGGTCGATATGTCCAACCTGCGCCGCGGCCGCCCGACCGCCAACGCCCAATGGGGCAATGCGCCCAGCGTGCTAGTGGGCGATTTCCTCTACTCGCGTGCCTTCCAGATGATGGTCGGCATTGGCAGCATGGACGTGATGGCGATCCTGAGCGATACCACCAATATCATTGCCGAAGGTGAAGTACAGCAACTGGTGAATGCCAAAGACCCGAATGTCAATGAAGAAAACTACTTCCGCGTCATCGACAAAAAAACCGCCATTCTCTTCGCTGCCGCTTGTGAAGTCGCCGCCGTGCAATGTGGTGCAACACCCATGCAACGCGAGGCATTGCGGCTGTATGGCCGTCATGTCGGCGTCGCCTTCCAACTGGTAGACGATGCATTGGATTACACCGGCGATGCCGCCACCTTAGGGAAAAATGTCGGCGATGATTTGGCCGAAGGCAAGCCCACCCTGCCCCTGATTCACGCCATGCGTACCGGCACTCCCGCGCAGGCCGACACCATCGCCAACGCCATCCGCACCGGTGATGCGAGCCTGCTGCCCGCCGTCTTGGAGATCGTCCATGCCACCGGTGGCATGGCCTACACGCTGGAGGCAGCACAGCAACAAGTGCAGCAGGCGCTCATCCAATTGCAACAATTGCCAGACAACACTTACACCACCGCAATGAAGCAATTAGCCGAGTTCTCACTGGCACGCAGCTTCTAACTAATTACCAATAATCAATGCCAGCAACACATGCAACTGGCGCCCGTCTAACTGGACAACTGAGCCACAGCGGTTAGAATGGCGCACTTTTGCGCGGGCCTTGCCCGTGCTCGATGATCACTAGCAGAGTAAAATCCATGACCTTTGAACCTAAAAGCTCCTACAGCCGCGAAGACCTGCTCCTCTGTGGCGACGGCAAATTGTTCGGCCCAGGCAACGCACAATTGCCCAAGCCCAATATGTTAATGCTGGATCGCGTAGTGCACATCGCCCAAACCGGCGGTGAGTTCGGTAAAGGTGAGATTATTGCCGAGTTGGATATCAGCCCTGACTTGTGGTTCTTTGACTGCCACTTCCCAGGTGATCCGGTAATGCCCGGCTGCCTGGGCCTGGATGCCATGTGGCAATTGGTTGGCTTTTTCCTCGGCTGGAAAGGCAATCCCGGCCGCGGCCGCGCACTAGGCTGTGGCGAGGTCAAGTTCACTGGCCAAATCTTGCCGACCGCCAAGAAAATCACTTACCACATCAATTTGAAGCGTGTGATCGAACGCAAGCTGATTATGGGCATCGCCGATGGCCGCGTTTCCTGCGATGGCAAGGATATTTATTTCGCCCACGACCTGCGCGTTGGCCTGTTCCAGAACACTGACAGCTTTTAACTGTCCACAATAATGATAACGGGTGAGCGCTTGACTGCTTATGGCATAATGCTCGCCTTTTTAACCACGTCCGATTTAAGCACGCCATAAGCAAACTAGTTGCCCGGCGCTGTTGCTAAATACGAAAGAGGTAGCCTATGAAACGCGTTGTTGTTACCGGTATGGGAATTGTGTCCTGCCTGGGCAATGATAAAAATGCCGTGTTGGATGCATTGCGCGCTGGCCGTTCCGGTATCAAATTTCAGGAAGCATACAAAGAAATGGGCTTTCGCAGCCATGTTGCAGGCTCCATCGATATCAATCTGGCCGAGCTAATCGATCGCAAAGTGCTGCGTTTTATGGGCGATGCGGCGGCCTATGCCTATCTTTCCATGGAACAGGCTATTGCTGACTCTGGTTTAAGTGAAGATCTGGTATCCAACGATCGCACTGGCATCATCATGGGTTCAGGCGGCGCCTCCTCCAAAAATCTGGTGGAAGCGGCAGATATTTTGCGCGAAAAAGGATTGAAGCGTGTTGGTCCTTATCGCGTAACACAGACTATGGGCAGCACCACGTCTGCTTGTTTGGCGACGCCGTTCAAAATCAAAGGAGTTAACTACTCGATTTCCTCTGCCTGTGCGACCAGCGCCCACTGTATCGGTGTGGCCCTGGAGCAAATCCAGCTCGGCAAACAAGACATCGTTTTCGCCGGTGGCGGCGAAGAAGAACATTGGACCTTAACCGCCCTGTTCGATGCGATGGGTGCACTGTCTACCAAATACAACGAAACCCCTGACCAGGCCTCACGTGCATATGATGCTAATCGCGATGGCTTTGTGATCGCGGGCGGCGGCGGCTGTTTGGTGATCGAAGAGTACGAACACGCCAAAGCGCGCGGTGCAAAAATTTACGCTGAAATCGTCGGCTACGGCGCAACCTCCGATGGCTATGACATGGTTGCACCGTCAGGCGAAGGCGCTGTGCGTTGCATGAAACAAGCACTGGCAACGGTTGATGGCGATATTGACTACATCAACTCCCACGGTACCTCTACCCCAGTGGGCGATTTAGCTGAATTGCGCGCTATTAAAGAGACCTTTGGCGCTAGCATCCCCGCCATCAGCTCTACCAAATCCCTCACCGGCCACAGCCTCGGCGCAACCGGCGTACAAGAGGCGATTTACAGCCTGCTGATGATGGAGCATAACTTTATCTGCGCGTCAGCCAACATCGAAACAGTTGACCCCGAAGCCGAAGGCATGCCGATAGTGCTTAAGCGTCAGGACGATGTGAAACTGAACCGCGTCATGTCCAACAGCTTTGGTTTCGGCGGCACTAACGCGACACTGGTTTTTCAACGAATCTAAAGTGCAGCGCGTTTAATTACCCACCGTAAAAAAACAAAAACCGCGAGCCGCACTAGCGCCTCGCGGTTTTTTCTATTGGAGGATCAAAACTACTGCGCCGCTTTTATCTGCTCGCGGTTATGCAGCCACTGTTTTACTAGCGGCAATAAACTCGGACGCCACGAACGTGCCTGGATGCCAAAGTAATCGCGCGCGCGGCGACAGCCGAGGATGGCACTGAGGGGTTCGTCGGTGGGGTCGCTATCGACCAGACTTATACTGGGTTCGGCGGTAAGCAGTTGTTGTTGGATAAGCAATTGCAACAACTGTTCGGCGAATTCGTCTTCAGTGCAGGCATCACTGCTGCAGTAATGCATAACTCCCCAATTGTCCGCGCCGCAATAGATTTGTTTGCTCATGGCGACAGCGACACGCGCGGCATCAGAGAGCGCCGTAGGAGCTCCGCGCAAACGGCGATTGACGGTAACAGACGCACCAGCGAGAAATGAACTGAGCAGACGTGTGAGCAAATTATCCCCATAAGCGCCAATCACCCAACTCAAACGCAAAATGATATGTTTGGGCACCGACGCTGCAATTACCTGTTCCGCCTCAGCAAATGCCCGCCCGGAGTCATTGAGCGGCGCGACCGGGTCTTTTTCACTGTGCGTCCCTTTGCCATCGCCGCCGAACACGGTATAGCTGGAGAGGTGGATCAGGGGGATCTGTACTTCGGCGCAAGCCTGTGCCAATTCGCGGGCAGTGTTGATAAGTGCAGCCTGGCCCCCCGAGTAAAAGGCCTCTTCCCAGCCGCGGCAATTCACTATCAAATCCGGCTGGTGTTTTTGCAGGTAGGTTTTCAGACTCTGCACATCAGACCAATCCAATTCGGCCGCAGCGGGCACCAGCAGCTTGAACGGCTCGCGCTCCAACTCGTGTTCCAGCGCTTTGCCTAGCGGGGAAGTTACATCGGTTAACAATAACTTGAATGACATTGCGCTCTGCATACCCGTAAAATTTTTGTGCATATTAGCAGTAGAACCCGCTGCCACTGCAAGGGTAATTCGAGCGCGAAAGACTTATACTGCGCGCCCCTTTTGAATCAGCGCCTTAGCCATTGACGGAATCGCACTACCCATGAGCCAAGCCCCGCTTAGCATCCATCTCGATCTGGCCATTATCGGCGGCGGCGTTGCCGGGCTCTGGCTGGCCAACCGCGCCAAAAGTGCCGGGTTCAGCATCGCATTATTTGAAGCCAAAGCGCTCGGCAGCGACCAAACCCTCGCCTCACAGGGCATGATCCACGGCGGCATGAAATACACGCTCGCCGGTGCGCTGACCGGCGCCTCCGAAGCCATCGCCGAAATGCCCAAACACTGGCGCGCCTGCCTGTGTGGTGAAGGCGATGTTGATTTGCGCCATACACGTATTCTCAGTGACCACTTTTTTATGTGGTCGGGTGATGATCTGGGTAGCAAGCTGACCGGCTTTCTCGCCAGCAAAATCACCCGCGGCCGGGTCGAGCCGGTACACCCGGATCGCCGCCCGCCACTGCTGCGCAACAAGGCTTTTTCAGGCAGCCTTTATCGGCTGGAAGACCTTGTGATCGATGCGCCCAGCCTGGTCGCTAATCTTGCTCACAACATTGAGGGGCACTGCTTCCAGATCGATTGGTCGAAAACCCAATTGCACCAGACTGCGGCGGGATTGGTGAGCCTACGGATTGATACACTGGACCGCCCCATCGAGATACATGCGCAGCGCTTTATCTTTACTGCGGGCAAAGGCAACGCGGAATTGCTAGAACAGTTGGGGCTGGAAAGCCCGGCGATGCAACTGCGCCCGCTACAACAAGTCATGGTCAAGCATCTGTACCCCTTTGATTTTTACGGTCATTGCCTCGGTCGCGAGACCACTCCGCGCTTGACGATCTCCAGCCACCGCCTGCCAGATGGTGCGCATGTGTGGTATCTGGGCGGCAACCTCGCGGAAAAAGGTGCCGACATGGCACCAGAAGCGCTAATCGAGCTGGCCAAGCAGGAACTGGAAGACCTGATTCCCTGGGTAAATCTGGATGGCGCTGAATGGGCAACCCTACCCATCGCACGCGCCGAGCCATTGCAACCCGGGCTGGTGCGCCCCGACAACGCGTTTATCGCACCCGCAGATGGTGCTGTGAACCTGCTCGTCGGCTGGCCAACCAAACTCACGCTGGCGCCCAACCTCGCCAATCAAGTGCTGGCGTTAGTGGAAGACGCGGGCATAACTCCCTCAGCAAGTACTATCAACCTGCATAATTATCTGCCCTACGCCTCCCTCGCCAAAACCCCATGGGAACTGGCATTTCCGCCAGCGATAAGCGCTGAGGAACTGCTTGCGCTGCGTTTTCGTGAGCCAGATGAAGAGGATGACAATTAATGATGCCGCGTAAACGCCTCGGGCGTACCGACATAGACATCAGCACTTTTGGTCTGGGGACGGTCAAATTTGGCCGCACCCAGAGCCTGAAATACCCACAACCGTTTGCTCTACCCAGCGATGAGCAATTGCGTGAATTACTCAATGGCGCGCGCGATATGGGGGTCAACTTTGTTGATACCGCCCCCTCCTATGGCTACAGCGAGGAGCGCCTCGGCGACCTGCTGCGCAAGGAGCGCAAAGACTGGGTTATCTCCACCAAAGTCGGCGAAGAGTTCACGGAGGATAAATTCTCAGATGAAGGCCGATCCCACTTTGATTTCAGCCCCAAACACACCCGCATGAGTGTCGAGCGCTCCCTGCGCCGCTTGCGCACCGACTATCTCGATTTAGTGATGATTCACTCCGATGGCAATGATCTGGATATCCTGTGCAACAGCGGTGCCCTGCAAACTTTGCAGCAACTTAAGCAAGAAGGATGGATTCGCGCCCTCGGCATTTCCAGCAAAACCCTCGAGGGAGGGCTGCTTGCGGCTGAGGTATGTGATGCTGTGATGCTGATGTACCATGCGAATTACACCGACGAAGAGCCGGTAATCGCAAAATCTGCGTTACAAGGTGCGGCAGTTTTGCTAAAAAAGGTTCTCGCCAGCGGTCATATCTGCCATGATGCGCCTCCCGTTCAGAAGGAAACACAAGGCTCCGCTGAACACCAGGATCTCGAACGAGATCAAGAACAAGACCCCATCCAGAGCGCGCTGAATTTTGCCTACGCTCATCCCGGGGTAACCAGTGCCGTCATCGGTACCGTCAACTTGCAACATTTGCGCGCTAACCTAATAAAAGCATTGCGCGCACAAAATATGACGTAAGATTCTACAGAGCAATTTATGAGTAGTTGGTTAGACACCGTTAATTGGAATGCTGATGGCTTGGTTCCCGCCATCGCGCAAGATGCCAAAACTGGCCGGATTTTGATGATGGCCTGGATGAATCGCGAATCCCTCCAACTCTCGGCCGACCGCGGTGAAGCTGTCTACTGGTCGCGCTCGCGCAACCAGTTGTGGCACAAAGGCGAGACCTCTGGCCACATCCAGAAATTGCATGAAATCCGCCTCGATTGCGACGAAGACGTGGTTGTTCTACAGGTTGAACAACTGGGCGGTATCGCTTGTCACACTGGTCGTGAATCCTGTTTTTATCGCGTGTTAAAAGACGGCGAATGGCAGACGGTGGAGCCGGTATTAAAAGATCCGGCGGATATTTACCGCTAAGATTGCCAACCCTTATTAGTGAAATGAGCTGTTCATGAGTAACGATATTCTCCAACAACTGACGGAAATTCTCGAGGCGCGTAAAAATAATGCGGGCGCTGAGACATCCTACGTTGCCAGCCTGCATCAAAAAGGGCTGAATAAGATTTTGGAAAAAGTCGGTGAGGAATGCACCGAAACGATTTTGGCAGCAAAGGATGCACAGGCCAGTGGCGACAATACCGACCTGATCTACGAAACCGCCGATTTGTGGTTTCATAGCCTGGTAATGTTGTCGCACCTCGGCACCGATGCCGATGCAGTTTTGAAGGAGCTAGCGCGTCGTTTTAACGTTTCAGGTCACGACGAAAAAGCAGCGCGCACTCAGGAATAACAACCTTTATCTATTTTTTTGCGAGGAAATCATCATGGGTCTTAGCGGCATTAGTATTTGGCAACTCCTTATCGTATTGGCCATTGTGGTCATGTTATTCGGCACCAAGCGTTTGCGCACACTGGGTGGCGATCTCGGCAGCATGATCAAAGGTTTCAAAAACTCAATGAGCAGTGACGAGACCAAAAAAGAAGAAGAGGAAGCGCAGAAAGCGCTTGATTCAAAAAACCTGGACCAGAAAAACACTGCAGCGACAGCTGCGCCAACCGGCGACAAAGTTGATCAAAACAACACCAAGGTGTAAGCCGTGTTTGATATAGGTTTTACCGAACTGCTGGTATGTCTGGTGGTAGCTCTGGTCGTGATTGGGCCAGAGCAGTTGCCAGGTGCCGTGCGCTCCGCAGGGCTTTGGATTGGACGCCTCAAGCGCAGCTTGCGCGATACCCGCAACGAAATTGAGCGGCAAATCGGTGCGGATGATATTCGTCGTCAACTGCACAATGAAGAAGTCATGCAAAATATCGAAGAAGCACGAATCAAATTCGAACAAACGCTTCTTGATGTTAAGCAGTATGAAGATGCCAATGCCGAAGCGCGCCGGCAAGCATCCGACTACGGCCCACCCGACGAGTTACCTGATCACGCTCACGGAGATGAATCTGCCGCAGAGCGCAGCAAGCTGGTCACTCCCGCTACGGCACAACAACCAACCCCTGCTGCATCCACAACAAGCAGCACGACTGTTGCCAGCACTGGCAGTGCAGCCGTTGCAGGTACAACACCGACCACCACACATCAGGCTGCCAATACGTCCGCGCAATCTGGAACAGGCCACTAAGTCGCTCATGAACGATCAAAAAGATAAAGAACAACCGCTGGTTCATCACCTGATAGAGCTGCGCAATCGCTTGCTGCACACTGTCTATTTTTTGCTGGCCGTATTTGTTTGCCTTTTTCCATTCGCCACTGATATTTACGGTGTGGTGTCGGCGCCCCTGCTCGCGGTGTTGCCCGAGGGCACAAACATGATCGCGACTGATGTGATCTCGCCCTTTTTGACACCACTCAAGTTAACGTTTTATCTGGCGCTGCTGCTGGCTGTGCCCTTTATCCTTTTTCAGGTGTGGTCATTTATAGCCCCCGGGCTCTATAAACACGAACAACAACTTGCCGCGCCCCTGCTGATCTCAAGCGTAATCTTATTCTTCGCCGGAATGGCCTTCGCCTATTTCCTTGTGCTTCCTATGCTGTTTAATTTCACCATGGGCATAGAGCTTGAGGGTGTGAGTGCGATGACCGACATCACCAAATATTTGGATTTGGTGTTGCACATGTTTTTTGCATTCGGTTTTGCGTTTGAAATTCCGGTCGCAACAGTGCTCCTGATTCACTCAGGCATAGTTACACCAGAAGGCCTGGCAGAAAAACGCCGCTACATTATTGTGGCTTGTTTCGTAGTGGGCATGCTGCTGACGCCACCGGATGTGTTCTCCCAAACCATGCTCGCCGTTCCCATGTGGATGCTATTCGAATCGGGGTTGTTTTTTGGCCGGATGCTCAAAAAACGCAGCGAAGAACGCAATCAGGCAGCGGAAGCGGCCGACAACGACGAGAGCCAGAACCCCTGATTACATATTGATAAAAAAACGGCCAGTAACTAGCAAAAGTTACTGGCCGTTTTTTATTGTGGGTCGCCATCTAAACGCTGTTGGCCAGCGCCTCTTCTAATACCGCCTTATTCTCCTCAAATTTCTTCCAGCCAAGCTCGTGAAAGTAGAAGGCAACCGTGTTTATAGCCGGTTCCACCAGCGCCATAGTACCGCCGATAACTACACTACCGGTCAGGGCGTAGCCTACTGAAAAGGCGACGGTGAAGTGAACTGCTGCAAATGTTGCGGTCTTTGCCATGATGGAATCCTCGCTTGCTAATAGGGTGGCTAATCAAACTCTTCGCGATCAGCCGATGTAGCCATACTAAGCAAGCGATAATCATTATCAAAGAAAATTGACCTGATACACCTAATAGCAAATAGCTATTTACCAGCGATTGAATGGGGTGCAGGAAAGGTTGGAGTTGAAGTAGCGAGCATCCTCAGTCACCTCCTCACCCACCCAATCCGGTTTGGCGAAAACACTATCCTCCGAAGGTAATTCTATCTCTGCGACCACAAGACCAAGGTTCTCACCCAAAAACTCATCGACCTCCCAGACAAACCCTTCATGCAAGATTTTGCGGCGATTTTTCTCAATCAGTGGCTGCTCACACAGTGCCAATAATTCGCGCGCATCCCAAACCGGTATCGGATATTCAAATTCCGCACGGCGCGCACCAACAGAAGTTCCTTTAATGGTTAGAAAAGCCTCTTCCCCGGCAATCCGCACCCGCACCGTGCGGGCCTTATCGCGATTCAAGTAGCCCTGCGAATAAAACACCGGGGGCGCAGTGCGCCATGCATCACCCACCACTAAAAATTTACGTTCGATTTCAATTGCCATGAGCATTTACCGCGAAAGAATAACGTGTATTAACAGCCAATAAGCCGAGCAATCCCAGAATCAACAGCGGTACCGAACCACTGCCACTGCCCGATTTTTTAGGCTCAACTGCAGCAGCAGAGCTGGATGTATTAACGGACGACGAACTGACTGTCACCGGCTCATCCGGTTTATCGGCGATATCCACAACAAGAAGATTGGGCGACGCCAACATAAGCCCATTGCGCGGATTGTAGAGGCGCACAAAAAAAGTTTCGGTAAATTCATTGCCTGAAACATCAGCTGCAATCGGAATCTCAATTATTTTTTCGCTGGCATCACCGTCGAGCCAGCTAATACTGCCAGCGATGGAAGTGAAATCCTGAGCAGTTGCATTGCCCGGTTGAGCCTCATAAAACACATTCACCGCACCTGTGCTGCCACCCATTCGCTGCAATGTCACGCGCAATACCTCATCCTCTTTTGCGGCAACGCGCGCGCTGGAAAATTTTACGCTGCCCTGCGCTTTGGCGGTGTTATCGCGAATGACATACAAACCGCTATTAATATCACCAATTAAAATATTGCCACTCGGTAAAAATGGGTAGGTACTCCAGGCACCATTAAACGAAGCGGAATTCGCAATGGGATAGGTATCAAAAAAACCCGCCTCAACCGGATTGCGCGGATCCGAAATATCCAGCACAACCAAGCCGCGCTCGTAATTGGAAAAATAGTAGCGGTTGCCACGGGTATACCCATTGTGATCAACAGCTGGCGTCGGCCCGATATACTCGCCTGCCAATTCGGGCGCACGTAAATTGTTGAGTTCAAAAAAACGCACACGCGTATTTAAATTGTAGCGCTGCTCATCCAATTCATCGTGCACTGAATAAAATTGCCGGTCTTCTGTCCACCAACCCGAGTGCACATAAGACACATATTGATAAGTGCTGCGCGCCAAATTAAAGGGTTTGGCGCTATCGGTTTTGTCCCACAACAAGACTTCATTTTCGTTGTAGTCAATCACCAGATCGCAGTCATTATTTTTATCGATGCACTGCTCGCGCCGCGCATCCATAATCCACAGTGAGGTAATGTCATGGCTGTACCAATCGCGCGAATTGGCCGGATGTTTATAAACTGCTTGCGGCGATAAAGGATTAGTCAACGAATAACTATTAAATGCACCGCCCTGTCTATTGCTGCCGGCAAGATGCAAATAAGGCGTGCGCTTGGTGAGTACAACACCGGTAGAGTAGTCGACGTTACTGATATAAATATTGTGTGCACTGGTGTCAGTGGTTTCACTAGCCACATGGGTCACTTTATTTGGCAACTCATTCAAATCCAGAATCATTGTACCTACCGATGCTGCATCGGCACTGATGTAGGCATAACTCATCCAACGGCGACGCGTGTCATCGTAATATTGATAAGTTGCCAGATCGCGCCAGATGGTATTTTGGCTGGCGATATAACTCACTACACGCGGATTCACCGGATCAGTCACTTCAACAATACTCACACCATTCGTCAAACCGACCAACGCATATTCACGATTGTCATTGAGATCAAAATGCCCCCAAATATCATTGCCGCGCGAATTGTTATTGCCCAGGGTAGCAAGCGGCACATGCGCAAGCAGCCCTAAATTATTGCAACTAAATTCACCCGCTTTACCCGCCACACAGGGCACTTCTGCTTGCGCACTTGCCATCGCCGTTAACTGCGATTGTTTGGCATTCAGATAATCTTGCTCACTGCGGTTAAGGCCTTTGGTATCGCTAATGACCTGAAACCCTTGCTCAGCCAAACCCTGCGCGAACTCAGCGGGCACGCCCACCAGAATGCTGTTAGTGGCAGGCGCGGCCGGTTTTTGGAAAGTCTTTTTTTGATAGCTGCCAGTGACGGGAACCACATTGGATGAGAGATAAAATATCGAATCCAGATCGGTAATTTCATAGCGCCCTTCCGCCATCTGAATCTGGTCGCCCTTGCCCGCCTGTTTCGCGGCATAGGCGATGGTTTGGCAGGGCGCGCTGATCTGGTCACACCGCCCTTCGTCTTTCCCCGTCTCGGCGACATAACGCACCTTATCATGCTCGGCGTGGGCATACACCCATGTCGGCGCCAGCATCAACGCAGCGAAGTAGGCAATAGGCGGGAAGTTGGGATAACGCATAGGAGTTCCTTTTCGGGGATAAGCAGTACAGGTAGATGAGTATAGTCGGATTGGCAGCATAGATCCGCCCACTGGTCGGTTCAGGCTACAAACTACAGATTAAATTTATAGGCGTTTTTGTGGGGGGATTTTAGTGGTGGTAATAACTTTCCTGAACACTAAAAATAAAACCCCGGCATTGGGTTTACCGGGGTTGAGGGAGGCACTGCAAAAAATTCACTAGGAAGCAGCACCCAATTTTGTTAAGTGTTACAAAGCATGAACCACCTTTATTTCTTCGTTGTGTGTCAACGCCACGCAAAAAGTTATTTCCTCATCAAAGATGCAAACATCGTAATCTTGCCATGGTTCGCGGTTCGCTAGAAACGTCAAAAAATCATCTACCTTCGAAAGAATCATAACATCGTAGTTTTCCATGTACACAATATGCCGCCGCCCCTCATGAAACCATTTTTTTTCCAAGTCATTTGCCAACTCTGAAGAGTTGATGCGACAAGATATTGGTATAGATTCACCTCGATCCATAAAAAAATGTTTAGATAATTTTCCAACAAGTTTCCTACGAAACTCTACCCTACTCTCGTCAGAAATAATTTCCCCAAGAAATGTAAAATCCATAAATTAGACCCCCCCATTCACTGATTCAAAATAAATATGACCTTCTACTCCAGATGATTTTCCATCGGACCAATCACGCCATTTAATATGGGGCAACTCATAATCAAGGCCTGGAGCGTTACCACTGCCATCAACAGGATGAACCTGCTTGTTCGTTTTTGTTTTAGGTCCATAGGTGTAATTCCACGGTATATTCGGCCTCACTTTTTCCAAAATTCTCTCTGCTTCTTTTTGAGTCTTCACTGTTATGTTATTTCCTTTACCAGTAGCATCACGAACCGCTTTTTCATCGGTAGACAACGCTTCAGCATGTTTCTTTTTGTTTTTATCTCCATATGTCAGCACAACAATTCCCGCAAGTGTTGCTATTGTTGCATGCCCACTGGCCTGAAGTTCATCAGAAATTTCTTGCGCTGACTCTGCGGCCTGTGCATCCATTAAATCAAGTGTGTTGGGTACACCTAACACAGCTGAGTTGAATTCCATCGATTGTCTGGCGTACTGGGGAACCATATACGGGGAAGCAGCCTGCAAATACCGCTCCATATTATTTAACCAATCTTGAGAAAAATAATATGCATCCCATCCACACAAACTACCACCAGTAGAGATAGTCTGATTTTGTGAGTCATACTGATTTTTATCGCTTCCTTCTGCTCCTCCGGCGGTCTGACTGCCAACAGTAACTTCATAACACTTATACCCACTCGGATCCGTAAAACTCAGCGGATTATTGAACACATACGAATAGCGGTTGTAACTCTGCGAATTATAGGGCGCTTGCACAAACGGATCGGCGCTCATAAAGCGGCCCAGTTCCGGATCATACACGCGTCCGTTCATATGGATTAATCCCACCGAATCCAAATTAGGCAAAAAAAAGCCGCACATTTTCATGTGCGGCTTTCACGAAAAACACCTGAACTAAAACATTAAAACGAGTAGTTAGCCCCCAGGTAGTAAGTGCGGCCAAACCACTGCAAGGTGCGAGTTAACTCTTCATCAAACATATAACTTCTATTGGGTTCGTTGGTGAGGTTGCTGATGGAGAACACCAGGTCCAAACCGTTATCGAACTTGTAGGCAGCTTGATAATCCAGCAGCGTTTCCGGTGCATAGATGATCGGTTGCAAGTTGATGTTGCGTGTCTCGCCGACAAACGAATCCTGGAAGGTGGTAGACAGGCGCGTTTCAAAACCACCGTAGCTGTAGAAAACGGTGAAGTTAGCCGAGTTCTCTACTAATCCAGGGAATGGCAGTGCTGCATCCGCGGTTATGCCCGCCTCGACCGGATTGACCACACTGATCTCGCTGTCCGTCCAGGAGTAGCTGGTGCTCACCCCCAAGCCTGACCATACATCCGGCAGGAAGTTGAACGTCTGGGTGTAGGAGACTTCAATCCCGCGAATAAATCCGCCTTCCTGATTGTTGATAGAGGTGGAATAGGTACCGTTCTCCACCTCTACTTCCGTTGGTACGCCTCCGACCAAAATCTCTGCGCTATCGGGAATATCAAAGCCGGCGGCGCGGAAATCAAACTGCTCGAAGGTTACGTCCTGAATAAAGGATTTGATGTCGCGGTGATAACCGGCAATCACAAAGGCACCGTTGGTCTCTTCCATGTAATGCTCGTAGGAGAGATCAACCTGATCTGCAATAAACGGTGTCAGGTAGGGAGAGGTGTTGGAGCCGTAGTTAAAGCGCGGGACATTATCCGAGCCAGTGGTGATGGTGCCTTCGGAATCCGGAGCCGCCAAGCGGTTGATGGGCGGGCGCGACAACACACGCGCCAGAGCCAAACGCAGCTGGTCTTCGTCGGTCAGGGCGAAGTTCAGGTTTAGCGATGGCAGGGTGTCGCTGTATTTGGCGCCGAGTTTTTGGTAGGCGAAGTTGCTGCGACAATCGCCCAGCTCATCGCAAATTTCAGTCGCACCGCGCTCAACATCTCCATTCACATTGACCAATGCGATGCTCGATTGGTCAGTCTCTACGTGGCGCACACCGATATTACCGGTGAGGTCACGCCCCAACAGGCTGGTAGAAAGATTGGCCTGCAAATAATAAGAGGTGATGTTTTCGTCGATATTGGAACTCTGCTTCATCGACCAATCACGCCCTTCGCCCCAGCGCGCGGCTGGCTCAATTGAACGAGGTACGGCCTGCGGATTGGGGTTTTCTATGGTGGCCTCAGGCACTGGCCCCAGCACCAAACCGACGTTGTGCGCAGAGCGCATAATTTCGTCGCCATCAATCGCCAGGAAGGATGGGAAACGGGAGAAATCGCCCTTCCAGTTCACCACATCGGAAGTATCGACTGTGATAGGCAGGGACCAGTCCGACGTGATCGTGTTGTTGGCGCCATCACCGTAAACGAACACTTGACGGCGGTCTGTATGGTTGCGCTCGGATGCCCTTACACCCGCCTCTAGGGAGCTTATAAACAGGTCGTCAAACTCGTATTTCAAATCCAGACGCGCGGCGTCAATCAGATCGTCGTTGATGCGCGGATAGCGCTCGTAGCGGCTCAAGCGCAGGTTACTGACACCGTTGGCGTCGTAGGCAGCGTAATCACGGCTCAGGCTTACGGTAGGAAGATTGATGCCGTCCAGCAGATAGGCCATGGATTGGTCGGGATCGCGCTCGTAGGGGTCAAAACCCGGTGCCGGATCTTCTTTGGCGCGGTAGAGATGCGCACGCACTACGCCATCTGCCTGCACACCCGAGGCGTCGGAGCGCGACAGGTCACCGGCGATGGTCCAGGCATCTTGCTTCCACTGTACATTCAAGCCGCCGGAGAGCAGCTCGTTGGTTTGGGTCACATCGTTGCTGACTAAGTGAAAATCGAAAGCATCGGCGTTGTCGTCGGCCATCTTGAATTCACCGCCAACTACAGCCTGGTTGTTCCACAGCACAACACTGCTGACATCGGCACTGCGCAGCGGCTGAATACGGAAGCCGCGCGAATAACTGTCGGAGGTGAACTCGGAGTAAAACAGGTCGGACTTGATCGTCAGATTTTCATTAGGCTCGAACTGGACAGCAGCCACATAGCCATCGCGGGTCTCCTCACCGCCTGTCTGCAGCAGTTCAAAACCGTTGCTGATCTGCACACTGGATGGACGCTCCGCCACTGGTTGGGGATTGAAATTTTCATCCACCACCTGGGTGTTCAGACCGTCCTCGCTCATTAGATCGAAGGGGGCGGTTTCGTAGTTGTAGTGCTCAAAGCGGGCGGCTGCACGCGGCTGTACGAGCTTGGCGTAACCCAGTGCCACGCCGAGGGTGCCGTCCAACAGCTTTTTCTGGAACGAGAGCGAAAGGCGTGAACCATAAGGCTCGGCGCCGTAAATATCACTCGCCTGATCGTTAAAACTGCCGCGCACGCCGACCACAAGTTTCTGGTCTTCGGTCATTTCCAGCGGGTTAGCCGTTTTCAATTCCACTGTACCTGCCACACCACCTTCAATCAGCGATGCTTTGGGTGACATATACACTTCTACCGACTGGATCAACTCCGAGGGGAACTGGCTGAACTCCATGGCGCGGGTACCGTTGGGCGACACCTGCTCGCGGCCATTGAGGGTGGAAAAGACAAAGCCTTCACCCATGCCGCGAACCTGAATGGTGCCCGCTTGTCCGCCGGAACGGGTCACCGTAATACCGGGCACCCGGCCGAGTGCATCGGCGATGGACACATCCGGGAGACCACCCAGATCAGCAGCGGAGATAGCCTGCACTACGGTGTCGGCGTTGCGTTTGGTATCCAAACTGTTCTGGATCGAACGGGCGTAGCCGGTGACCATCACCTCTTCCACTTCGATCTCGGGTTTGGTCTGCTCTTGCGCCAGCAGCGCGGGTGAAATACCTGCCACGGCGAGGCTGGATATCACCAGGGCCATAGGCTTTACGTTAAATGTTTTCATCGTGTTCTTCTCAACCGTTAGGGATAGCGTTTTTTTATGGGCTGCGCCCTCACACCGGGCGCAGCGCTTCCTAAATGCCCTTGGGGGCACTGCTATTACTCGACCAGATCCACCCGCACTGTGATGGCGTCCGCCTGGGTGGTATCCACCGTAAAACGGTAAGTACCGGTCACAGGAATGGTGATGGCCAGGTTGTCATTGGAGCCTTGGGTTAATGCAGCTGCCTCCCCGACAGCGGCGCCCGTGCCACCCAGATTCGGGTTGCTCCAGTTGGTTTCGGCGATTTTGAACTGGTAACTACCCATAGCCACGTTGACGGTCAGGGTGTAAAGACCGGCACCGGCATAGGTCAAGCGGTTGCCTGCATTAGCATCCCAACCGGACGGGGTGATGGTGCCCCGCACGTAAATAGGCGTTGCGGCGAACAGGTCATCCTCATACACCCGCACGGTGGGCGCATCGGCATTGCGCGTGTTGACCTCAAAGCGGTAGGTCGCCGCTTTGGTGATGGTCAGCGGCACATTGTCATTGCTGCCTTGGGTCAGAATCTGGGGCTGGCCCAACTGCGCCGGGGTATTGCTACCCATGTTGAAGGTGCTCCAATCGCTCGATGCCACCTTGAACATGTAGTCACCGGGAACCATGGCCGAGGTCACCGCATAAAGGCTGTTGCCCTGATATACCAACTGATTGCCTGCGTTGGCATCCCAACCTGATGCAGTCACGGTGCCGCGCAGATACACAGGCACTGCACCGAAGGTATCCGGGTTGGTCACCTTGAGGGTTGGCGCAGTAGTGCTGGACGAAGCATCCAACTCAAAGCGGTAGATACCGGCTGTCGCAACATTAAGATGGATGTTGTCGTTGCTGCCCTGCGTCAGAGTGATAGAACCGCCCGGTACCAACGTCGCATTGGAACCCAGGTTCGGACTGCTCCAGTTAGCCTCGGCAATTTTGAACTCGTGGTTGCCCGCGGGCACATTCAGGAGTACCGAGTAGACACCGCCGCCTTCGTAGGCCATACGGTTAGCGGCCGTTGCGTCCCAACCAGCTGCTGACACACCACCGCGCACATAGACTGCGGTATCGCCATAAGGCACAGGAACTGCTGCTCCCAAACTAGCCGAGGCAGACAAACCAGCACCTTGCGCGCCCGCTTGGGCTTTCACAAATACCGCCGTTGTATAGGCAGGCACACTGAAGCTACCACCGGTCGCATTACCGGTCGCTTCAGCAAAACTCGCCGCTTTCACGGTTGCATCGGCCGAGGCTTTCTGGGTGCTGTGCAGGCTAAAACCGGTCGCGGTAGGTACCATCGCTACCTGGGTTTGGTTACTGCCGTTAACCACGACTACCAGTGCGTCGTTGGCAGGATCGAGGTCGGCGCGCGCCGTTGAATCGGTGCCGGCGACTGTGCCTGCGCCATCGTCAATACTCATCACAATCAAGCCTGCCACCTGGGTTTTGCCACCATCGTGGAAACCGACGCGGTCCAAAACTTCTTGCTCGGTTTGCAGGCTGAACAGCGGACTGCTGCTGGCGATACTGAGGAACTCCTGGAATACCTCACCGGCCATAGCGATATCAGCTGGCAGCGGCTTGGATTGGCTATCGGCAAACTGGCTGAGCACATAGGTATCGGTGATGCCATCGCGCAGTTCTGGCGGCAGACCCACACCCCAGTTGTTGCTTTGTTTAGTGAAATCCACCGCATTGAACCAATCGCCTGCGTTGTAGCTGTTGGGCGACATGGACTTGGAGCGCAGCAGGTCGCTACCCATTTGGAAGAAAGGTACGCCCTGGCTGAGCACTGGCAGGCTCAGGGTCAGGTTGTGGATACGCACCCGATTTTCGCGGCTGGTATTAGCAGGCAGCGCATTGGGGCGATGGATCCAATCCCAGAGGGCTTCGTTATCGTGTTTTTCCACGTAGTTGATGGCTTCTTGCGGGTCGAGGTTGTAAGCACCCACCGCCTCAGCCTTCACGATAGCGCCGGATTTGGTTTTCAGTTTGAAGTTCTTGAGGTTGCCCGCAAGGCCTACGCGCACTGCATCCACCCCTTCACCTTTGATCAAGGCAAGCTGTTGCAATGGGTTGCGCATACGGTCATTGAACGTACCTATGCCGGTACCGGCCAAAGCCTCCTGGGTTGAGCGCTCAACAATTCGGTCGCCCGAGGTGCCGCCGCCCGGTGTCCAAGCTTCGGCGTAGAAGTAGCTGTCTTCATCTACGGCTTTTACCGCGTTGTAGGCATCGACCAGCACTGACTTGGGCATAAAACCGGATTGGTCAAAACGGAAGCCATCGACCTTGTAGGCCTCGGCCCATTGCACGACTGAATCCTGCACGAACTTGCCCATCATGCGGTTTTCGGTCGCGGTATCAGGGCCTGCACCTGTGCCCTGCTCAGCCAGCGCAGTAGCAGGGTTAGTGCGGTAGTAGTAACCGGGAACCACTTTGTCGAAGACGGAGTTGGCAACATCAAGGCCAGAGGAAATGGTGTGCGGGTAAACCACATCCATCACCACGCGCAAGCCCATGTTGTGCAATGCCATGTTCATGGCGCGCATTTCTTTGATGCGAGCAAAGCCCATAGGATCGCTCGCATAACTACCTTCCGGCGCATTGAAATGCTGCGGGTCGTAACCCCAGTTGAACGCATCCAGATCGCCAATGGCAGCCATGAGCTTGCGCGCTTTGTCGCTGGTAGGGTCATAGCTTTCCAACACTTCACGCAGGGTTGATGCGTTGCTTTCCGAACCATCACAGGCATCAACACTATCGGGGTTAGTCACTTTTTGGCACAGCTCAAAGATGTAGCTATCCAGATTCACCTGCTCGTCGCTGCTCTCTTTGATACTGGAGCTATCGTTGCTCGGCAAGAAGTGGATATGGGTCATACCCGCATCCACCAATTCTTGCAGATGGTTAACCGGTGCAGTGCCCGATTGGGTAAACGCCATGTACTTGCCGCGGTAAACCGCAGAGGTGCTTTGGTCGTTGGCACTAAAGTCGCGGATATGGGTTTCGTAGATATTGATCATCTCCGGCGCCGCAACTGTGGGCACCATGTGGCCATCCCAACCAGCGGGCTTGAGATCACTATCGTTCAGATTGACGAACTGCGAATGACGGCCATTGGTAGACAAGGAGATGGAGTAAGGGTCAGTCACTTCCAGACGCTGCACTTTTTTGGATACAGGGCTGTAACCCTTGATGCGGAAACGGTAGTACTTGCGGTCTAGCTCGGTAGCTGTGCCGGTGTAAGTCCAAATACCTGTGGCCGCGTTCCAGTTCATGGGCTTGGAATCAGCCAGTTTGAGCGGGTCACCGGAATAAATGCGCAGATCCACTTCCTGCGCCGTTGGCGCCCACACAGACACGCCCACACCTGAGCTGTAACTCACACCCAATTTCGCTTCATCAGCGTCATTACTGCCTTTGGTGTAAAGATCATCCAGCGCTTTGGCAACCTGGATGCGAGTACCGCGACCGCGCTCAATAGTACCGGCTTCCTCAACCGAATCGTAGCGGCCAATAATAATCAGCTCATCTTTCAGCGCGGCTTTGATGGCATCCAGGCTGACGGATGTCGGCAGATCGTATGCAATGTAATTGGCCAGATGCGGCACCAGTGCGCGTTCATCATCGGTCATAGGGCGTCCGGCACCCAACTGCGCCAGCAGACTGCCGCCGGTCAATTTGCCGTCCGCCGCTGGCGCCATGCCACCAGCGGTAGAGTTATACAGCTCCACCTTTTTGCTCGCCGAAAATTCGCGGTTCCAGATAATGGTGCGCGCGCTGATCCAATGAGCCTCCACATCGCTAATACTCAGCAGTGGGCGCTCCAGGGTGCACACATCATTGATACAGATAGGCAGCGTGCTGAAGCGGCTGTTGCGCATGTTGGCCGAGTTGATAATCACCCAACCCATGCGATCGAACTGGCCGGAACCATCGCGCTTGATGTTGATTTGCAGGTCGCCCGTCTGCGCGGCGCCACCGGGGGTTTTGATAATAAAATTACCACAGCTACCCAGTGCACTCGTTGGAATGACAAAGAATGCGCCGTAATAGGGGTCGTGTGTAATACCCACACTACCGGAATCCTGACTGGTGACATGGGGACCATTCGGCCAAGTGGTGGGAATCGGGTAAGTCGTGCCCTTACCATCCACTATGCTGTCACCCCAGCCATTGCCGCAACTCTGCCAAAGATGCAGGTTGTAACCGGAAAAATCTTTTTCTTCGCTGTTAACGTAGATGACCACTTCATTGGCGCCCGGCATCCGGGTTGGCAATGGAAAATCGGGCACTACACACTCGCCTGCAGCATTGCGCACAGTGCCATCCGGGCAAGCCGGTAATTCCACGGGTGGAAGTGCAGCGCCGCAGGTGCCATCTGCGCGGATCACTAATGGATCGCGGCACGCAGGCAGCTCTGCGACAGAATTATCTGTACCACTACCGCCACCACCGCAACCACTGAATGACAACACGCCAAACGCCAGAGCAATTAGCCCCAACCTTTGCCGTGCACTGAAAGTTCGTGAGTTGAACATCTTGACTATCTCCCAATTAATTATTTTTACAATGTGAAAGCAGGAACCTGAATGGAAAACAGCGTACTGGCCGCAAAAAAATGCACGCCAACATGCGGGGCATAGTTACCCTGAAAAAATAAAAAAAGAATTTTTCTGTTATGACTATTAAAAAATTTCTAGCTCAAAGCTTAGTCTATGGAGGGGGTTTTCAATTCGCAAACTACATACGTATGCAAAAAATCAGGCGGGGAATTCTGCAAATTGCATACGTATGCAAAAGCAAAAAACATGAAGAAAAGTAACACTTTTTTATTGAGAGCAAAAAAAATGCGCCAAGATGTGCTCTTAGGCGCATTCATTAGTATTAACAATGTAGCAAAGCTAGTTGATGTAACGATAAAAAAAATCGTGCTATGAATTCAATGTTATTAAAAAAATAAATTTTTTATCCGCTGCAATACCCGCTAGTCAACCGCTAACTGCAGCACCAGAGACTCCAAAGGAGCCAAGCCTAAACTTACACTGGCCGCAGCACCCTTGACCTGCAAACTGAACTGTTTCGCTTGCTTGCCCAAGCGAGACTCAATCATGTAATTGCCCTGTTGCAGGCCCCAGGCTTTCATCAGTGCTACAGGCAGCTGCAGCTCAAATTGGCGCGCCTCGATTGCGCTGAAGTTGCTGACAATTAGCCATCGCTGTTGCTTATCCCAACGGGCAAAAGAAAACACCTTGTCATCATATCCCTTTGCCCGGGCGAGATTGTGAGTATGCAATTCCAAATATTTACCCGCAAAACCGGACTGCTGCAGTGAGAGGTTTAATAGTTGTTGATAAAACCCGCGCAGCTCTTTTTCTTTAGCCGATAACAAACCGCCATCAAATTTTCCGCCATTCATAAAACGCTGGTGCGCCGGCACACCCGCGTAATCAAAAATGGTAGTGCGCGATGGATCGCCAAAACCGGATTCCAGTGCACCCGCCTCCCCCACTTCTTGACCAAAATACACCATCGTAGGCGAGCGACTGATTAATGCCGAGACCACCATCGCCGGTTTGGCTTTTTCAGCGCTACCGGCAAATTCCGGGCTGGCAATGCGCTGCTCGTCGTGGTTTTCCAAAAAGTGCAACATATGTTCATCTATGTCACTCATGCGTGCCTGCACACTGGCGATCACATCCGTCGTGGCTTTACCTTGCATAATCGCTTTTAAACTATCGTACATTTCCACTTTGTCGTAGAGATAATCCATTTTTCCCAAGCGGATATAATTGCGGTATTCCTGCGGGTTGTAGACCTCCGCCAATAAAAATGCATTAGGATTCTTTTGTTTGATCGAAGAATTTAAATAGCTCCAAAATTCCACTGGTACCATCTCCGCCATGTCAAAGCGAAAACCATCTACACCCTTAGCCAACCAATACTCGGCGATCTGGCGGAATTTAATCCAGGAATCCGGCACCGATTTTCCCTGCCAGAATTGCGCGTGGGCAATGACACTTTTTTGCGCATAGCCAGCAGGCAGCTCAGGAAAATCTTTGCTGCCATCTGCGCGAACGCCATAATTAATTTTTACCGTTTCATACCAGTCATCAAATTTCGGCTGAGCGAGACGTGAGCCATTGCCAGTCCATTTCGCGGGGGCTTCTACAAACTTGCCATCGCTAAGTGGATGAACTTCACCACCCAACGGACGATAATTATTTTGAGGAGCAGGTACTTTAAAATTCTCCCCCAC
Organism: Cellvibrio fibrivorans; assembly: GCF_031457055.1. Lineage (NCBI taxonomy): Bacteria > Pseudomonadati > Pseudomonadota > Gammaproteobacteria > Cellvibrionales > Cellvibrionaceae > Cellvibrio > Cellvibrio fibrivorans. Next base: position 448,516 of record NZ_JAVDVX010000004.1, read on the forward strand.
CACATAATAAAAATTATTATCGCGCGCATATTCAACACGCGTGTTATCTCGTGCACCAAAATCTTCGACACCGGCAGGTTTACCTAATGAGTGGTAAGAACGCGCCACATGATTGGGCACTATATCGATAATCACTTTCATGCCCTGCGCATGGGTGCGCGCAATCAAGGCTTCAAATTCTTGCAAACGATTGGCGGGATTCTCGGCAAGGTCGGGATTTACGTTGTAATAATCTTTTACTGCATAAGGTGAACCAGCGCGGCCTTTCACTACATCCGGATCATCATTGCTAATACCGTAGGCAGTGTAATCGCGGATCACCGCATGGTGTGGCACACCGGTGTACCACACGTGGGTTACGCCTAATTCTTTAATCGATTTAAGCGCGTCCTCATTAATATCATTAAATTTCCCCACCCCATTTTCTTCAATGGTGCCCCAGGGTTTATTGGTGCTATTGGTGTTGCCATAAAGGCGGGTAAAGATTTGGTAGACAACAGGTTTACCTTGCCCGGATGCAGTGGATTTTACATGTTTGTTTTTATCGACTTGCGTGCAGCCAATGACAGCCACGCACATCAAGGTTACCAACAAGAAGATTTTCATTTGATATTCACGCGTTGGAGTGATGGGCGTCCCCAAGCGGAACTTGGGAACGAGGAATTAAGAGCGGCCAGCACGCTGACCGCCACGGGTTGTAAAAACAATTCTATTGCAGCTCAATAATCAGCGACGATTTTTCGGCAAGCGACAATGGCTTGGTAATATCCACCTCGCGCTTATTGAGCACATCAACTGCTTTTTTCTTGCCATCCAGGAATGCTCGATAGGCGAGTAAAGGATGTGTTACCGCTTGCTTATTTTTATTGAGCAATACCATTACTGCTTTATCATCCACGTAGCGTACATATACATAAACACCATTTTGCGGCGCATAGTGGCGCAACTTACCGCGATGGATAACCTCGGAATTTTTTCGCCAATTCAGCAGTGTTTTTATAAACTGCTGACTTTCTTTTTCTTTGGCAGTTAATCCTGTACCGGTAAATGCATTTTTGGTATCGCCCTTCCAACCACCCGGCATATCCGCGCGCACGGCACCGTCATCGCGTTCTTTAGGGCTGGTCAGCAATACTTCCGAACCATAATAAAATTGCGGGATCCCGCGCATGGTAGCGGTATACACCATTGCCATTTTGAACAGGTCGAGATCTTCATTTAATACAGAGTAGATGCGCGCGGTATCGTGATTTTCAGGAAAGACAACCAGATTAAACGGATCGGCATATACAAAATCATTGGCCAGCATTTCATACAGCCGAACAAAACCCGTATCCCAAGACTCATCTTCCAGTAGTACCTGGCGTAGAGTTTCGTGGATTGGAAAATCCATTACACTCGGCATATGAGATACATGGCCGCTTTTGTTTTCTTTTCCGCGCTGCCAGTGGGCAACGACTGCCGGGTTGGTGCTCCACTCTTCACCGACAATATTAAAATTGGGATATTCATCCATGATCGCTTTTGCCCAGCGCGATAAAAATTGTTCATCGGCATAACCGTAAGTATCTTCGCGGATGCCGCTCAAACCTGCGTATTCAATCCACCACAAACTATTCTGGATTAAATAATTCGCCAGCTGTGGATTGCGCTGGTTTAGATCAGGCATAGACTTCACAAACCAACCACTGACAAATAATTCTTTATCCTGAGGGTCAGCGTAGGGGTCTTGCACTGTAGTACGGCGATGATTGGTGGCAATAAACTCAGCGGGAAAATTCAGCCAATCTTTTGCGGGCATATCATTCATCCACCAATGCTTTGAACCTATGTGGTTGAGCACTATGTCCTGGATCACCCCCATACCTTTTTGTTTGGCCTTGGCGACAAAGCGCTTGAATTCCTCATTGGTGCCGTAGCGCGCATCGGTTAAATACAAATTGGTCGCGGCATACCCGTGATAGGAATATTGCGGCTGATTATTTTCAGTCAGCGGGTTGGGCCATATCTGGGTAAAACCCATATTCGCGATGTAATCCAGATGTTGCGCAATTCCGGCAATATCACCACCGTGACGGCCGCCTTTAAACGTCCGATCTGGCTGCTCGGTTAATCCGGCAACGGCATCGTTTTTAGTATCACCATTCGCGAAGCGGTCCGGGGTAATTAAATAAATGGCATCTTTCGCTGAAAAACCTTGTCGCTGTGCAGAATTTTTTCCGCGCGCAAGTAATTCATATTCAAAACGGCTTTGGATTTTTCCATCATGCTGAAATTCAATGGGAAATTTTCCAGGTTTGGTATGCGCGGCAATATCGATAGTGACAAATAAATAATTGGGGTTATCCGTTTTCACAACGGAAAGGATCTGCACGCCGGGATAATTAATCTGCGGTTGCGTTGCGCTGATATTATCGCCGTGCACCATCAACTCTACCTGATGGTAGTTCATACCCACCCACCAATTGGCGGGTTCGAAATGTTTGATCGCATGGCGATTTTCTTCTACTGCACTGTTGCCCTCCGCCACTACCGGATAGGAAAATAGCAATGTACAGAGCAGAACCAGCAATCCAGAAAGAGAAGGTTTATGCATAGGGAAATGGTCCTTAATTATTATGTTCATGCTCTTTTCTCTTACTTGATCATGCAGCTTTGATCGCTGCCTTTTCCAGCATGGCCAATTGCTCCATATGCGGCTTGAAATTCAGCGCGCAGCCCTGGATATAGCGATGAATATTGTTCAGATCGTATTGGTGCGCCAATTCGTTGCCCGGTTTTAATTGCGCCTGGGTTGGATAAATACCTTTGCCCGCTAACAGGCAGCTCCAGGATACATTGGGGAAATAGGCATCGAGCTTTTGGCGCTCCAACTCATCGGTAATGTTTTTACCCTGCATCCAACTCGTCAAAATAGAGCGCAAGGAATTGGAAATTTTTTCATTGCGGCCATTTTCAATCCAGTAATCCGTATCTGTGCGCGAAGAAATGCGGTAATGGCAGACGATGTAATCGCGCACTGCATCAAAGCGTAAATTAATGCGATTATTAAACTCCTGACGATATTGGTCGCTGTAATTGCCGTTGTTGTAGGCCTCAATAAAACGCGCAACGGTTTCTTGCACCATATCCAATGCAGTTGCTTCAAGTGGCTCAATAAAACCCTGCGCCAAGCCAACGGCTAAACAGTTTTTATGCCATTGCTCTGCGACGCGCCCCACTTTGAATTTCAAATGCCGCGCTTCTATATCGGAATCCAATAAATTCAAATGTGTGCGGAATTCAGTTTCTGCTTTGTCTTTATCGCAAAAACGCGAGCTATAGACATAACCGTTACCATTGCGGTGTGTGAGTGGAATTTTCCATGCCCAACCGTATTTCAACGCAGTCGCCATTGTTTGTACTTCAATCTGCTCTTGTTGGGGCGTTGGGAATACCACGGCTGAATCATTAAACAAGATATCAGCACAACTGATAAACGGCACCTTGAGCGCTTTTTGCAACAACTCGCTGTTAAAGCCGGTGCAGTCAACATAAATATCGGCACTCAGTTGTTGTCCATCGCGCATCTTAAGTGAATTGATGCTGCCATCATCGCCCAACACCACTTCCTGCAAAGTCGCTTGAATATATTTCACGCCTTTACGCGCAGCGACTCTGGCTAAAAATTTTCCCAGCAGCGAGGAATCAAAGTGGTAGCCGTAATTAATTTCAAACGGAAAATTGGGCGGTGCAATAGGCGCTAATTTTTGCCGCGCTAATTCTGTTGCTAAAAAAAAGTGATTGGGATGACCTTCCAGATCAACACCATTGCGACGCAAATGGCTGTTGTGAAAAAAAGCGGGGGCGCTAAATTGATCGGGCTGCGATAAAAACGGATGGAAATAGTCGGTGAATCCCGGTTTGATTGACCAGTCTTTAAAGGTGATGCCGGTTTTGTAAGTGGCTTTGCATTCGGCCATCCACTCGCGCTCATCAACACCAATCACATCCATAAAATGTTTTAACGGTGGTGTTGAGCCTTCGCCCACACCGATGATGCCGATGTCCGGTGATTCCACCAACGTGATGTCAAAGCCTTTGTCTTGCCAATGGGTCGCCATTAGATTCGCCGTAATCCAACCCGCCGTACCGCCACCCAAAATCAACACACGTTTGCCATTCATAACAACACCTATCCATCACTGCCATTTAGTAAAAAACCGCCCGTCAAGTGGGCTCGACGGGCGGTTCCTGATTGCCGCTGGGAATTCCCAGTGTTACTGCAGACTGTTAGAACTTGTAGTTCACACCAACATAGTACTGACGACCAAAGGTTTTGTACTCGCCCAAACGACCTTCCTGGCCGTAGGACAACACCACTGGTTCATCCGTCAGGTTAGTGATTTCAAACACCACATCTACACCATTGTCGAACGCGTAGGACGCTTGATAATCCATAGTGGTGTAGGCTTGGCCAAGCACCGGTGTAGAACTGCCGGGTACAGGCATATTCAACACATACTCATCGCGATAACGCATATTGAGGTTAGTGCTGAATTGGCCGATGTCCCAGAATGCCGTCAACGACCACACATTCTCAGAAAGACCAGGCAATGACAGCTTGTCGGTAAACAGCGAGCCACCGGTAATTTCCATTTCACTTTGAGTGAAAGAATAGCTTGCTGTGGTACCTAAGCCAGAAAAAATTCCGGGCAATGTATCGAAGGTATAAGTACCGGCCAATTCCAAACCGCGAATATAACCGCCCTTCTCGTTGTTCACCGCAGTTTGGTAAGTACCTGCAACCATACCCGCTGGAATTTCCAAGCCATTTGCCTGGAAAATCGGCAGTGTGTCTTCGGTAACAACAACCTGGCCATTTGCATCCAACACCGGGTTGCCGTTGCTGTCGCGTTGAATGGCTGGATTGTAGGAAATATTTTCTACCAGACTTTCGATATCTTTCCAGAAGCCTGCAATAGTCACTGCACCGCCATTGTCAAAATAATGCTCGTAAGACAAATCAAGTTGGTTAGCGCGGAATGGATCCAGATATGGAGAACCTTTGGTCCACACGTTGTATTGGTTGCCGCCGCGATCACCACCGTTCCAGGAACCTGCGCCACCTTTTAATTGACCAGCAGGCGGACGGCCCATTACTTTTGCCGCAGCAAAACGCAATACATCGTTATCGCTCAATTCAAAATTCAGGTTCAAGCTTGGCAGGGTATCGCTAAACTCAGGACCGTACTCAACGTATTTGTAGTTGGTTTGGGTAACACCAACATCATCGGTAATTGGCTCGCCATTACCAGCGCCGACGTTTTGTACACCTTTGGATTTCACATCGGATTTCACATAACGCACACCGATATTACCGGTCACTGGAACGCTGCCCAATGCGGTTTCCAAATTGGCCATTAAGTAGAATGCCTCGGTTTTTTCTTCCAGTGCACCTGACTCTACAAACGTCCAATCGCGACTGAATATTTGCTTACCTTGATAATTACCCGGGCCAAAAAGATCATCGGCCAAGCCTTGCATGTTCACAACGAAGTGATCTGGTGCACCATCAACTGAACCTACAGAAACAAAGCCATCAATTTCTTGTGGCTGACACTCGAGGAAAGGTTCGGTGATATTGTCAGCGCAGTAAGATTGCCAGTTGCCATTGCCATCGACATAACGGAATTGACCATCGCGCGCACCGTAAAGGAAGGTACCGCGACGTGAATCAAACACACGCTCGGAAACACGCACGCCTGCTTCGACAGATTTGATCAACGGCATTTCCAGTTCTTGTTTCAGATCGGCTTTGAAACTTTCCACTTCGTCGGTGTAAACATGTGGATATTCTTCGTAGCGCGACAAACGCATATTGGAACTGGTCAGCAAGTCAGGATTGTTGAATGAAATCGTCGGCGTTTTTTCACCGTTCTCGGTGATGGAAATAGTTTGGCCAGCCAACTCTTCCCAAGTTGCACCCGTCACGCTTGCACCATTCAAGTTGCCAGTGGCGGTACCGAATTGATAGGCGTGCATGGACGCCAAACGATCTTTACGCGTTTTATCGCCTTTGCTGTCGGTGTAATCCAGTGTGAGCGTGGTGGTATCGGTAAGATTAAATTCCAGATTCAAGCCCAGGCTGTCTGAATCAGCATTGGTGGATTGGTCTTCGGTACGTGCTTCAATCCAGGGGGAAGAATCACCGGTGGTTTTCGGATTACCAATACTGATCACACCATTGGTGGCAGTGGCATTCGACAAACCACCTACGGTCACACCGTGGCGTTTATCTTCGGATTCAAATTCGGATTTAAAATAATCCAATTGCGCTTTGAAAAAATCGTTTGGTTGGAACACAGTGGTCAGCATAAATGCATCGCGCTGGTCATCGCCGTAACCGGTTTGGAATTGATAGGCGCGGGCAAAATCAGAATTGGCCGAAGCATAACCAATCTGGCCATCGGCTGCGGCGCGCGAACCGTCAAAGTTGTTCGGTTGCGTCAGGCTGGAATAACCCAGCGCCACACCGAAAGTGTCATCCAAAAATTTGCCTTGGTAAGAGAGGCTATAACGCTCACCACCGGTATCGCCAGTCGCATCATCGTTATGCGACAAACGTACGCCAGCATTGAAGTTATGCTCTTTCGCTGCTTGCAATGGGTTAACGGTTTTGAGTTCAACAACTGCCGCAACACCGCCTTCAATGTGCGATGCTTTAGGTGATTTATATACCGCCGCCTGACTAATTAATTCAGCGGGATATTGGTCGAATGACATCCAACGCAAGCTTTCAGTGTAAGAACTGGTAGTCGCTTGCTCGCGGCCATTCAATGTAGTTTGAATAAAGTCGCCATTCATACCGCGAATATTCAATTGCGATGATTGACCGGAATCGCGCACGGTAGTTACACCAGGGATACGACCCAAGGCGTCAGCAATCGATACTTGTGGCAATGAACCCACCGCAGATGCATCAACAACGTCAGCAACTACGTCAGATTGGCGCTTGGTATCAATAGAATTTAATACAGTAGCACGATAACCGGTAACGGTAATTTCTTCCACTTCTGCCGCTGCTTGCTGCGCATACACCGTCTGCGAGCCAGACACCAGCGCCATAGTGGTCGCTAATGCCAGCATGTGGTTAAACTTGTGTTTCTTCATGATTTTCTCTCCGCGAAGCTATCTTTTATTTTTAACATTATGCGTACAACAACTTATCTATACGCTGTACAGAGGGTTCTGTCGCTAAAATGATAGTAGGCCTTAGGGAGCACCTCTCACAATAGAATGCATACGTATTCAAAACACAGCATACGTATGCATTTACTTTTCACTCTGCAATGATTCTTTATTTCCCTGCCTCCCGCATAAGCCTAGTTGATTAATTTTTTCAATCCAACGTTTCAAAAACGAAAATCAAATAAACAAAAATGTTTAAAGTGCAGATAGCAATAACGAAGCTGAACGAAAAAACTGAAATGGAAATTAAAAAAAGAGGGCATAAAGCCCTCTATCAAGCGAGACTAACGACAAGGAGAACAACTAAAGACAAAACAAACACTAGACCACGCGGGAAATTACTGTGGCATAACCCGGCACTAACAAATTGTTACTTTGGGTAACCACTGAATGGCAACCGTGACCTTCCATTTTTTCCAAATGGTAGCTGCCATCGAGTGAAATAGTTTGTGCATTCGCGGAAAAGTTAAATGCACAAAGCAATTTTTCGTTACCAAAACTGCGGGTAAATACCAAATAATCCTCCGCTGCCGCAACGAACTGAATGTCGCCTAAACGCAAACAGGGTTGTTGTTTACGCCAGTGCATAAAGGTCCGATACGCATTCAGTATTGAACTCTTATCATCTTCCTGCAGGCTAACTGCACGCTCTTTGTGTGCAGCGGGAATTGGCAGCCAGGTTTGTGCTTGCGAAAAACCGGCATGCGCTTCTGTGTGATTCCATGGCATAGGTGTACGGCAGCCATCGCGACCTTTAAAACGCGGCCAGAAGGTAATGCCGTAGGGATCTTGCAATTCATGCTGCGCAATTTCCGCTTCGGTTAAACCCAATTCTTCACCTTGATAACTGCACACACTGCCGCGCAGTGATAATAAAAGTGCATTGAGTGTTTTAGCTAATTGCGGTGACTGTTCTTTTCCGCCCCAGCGCGACATAAAACGGCGCACATCGTGGTTGCCAATCGCCCAGCAAGGCCAGCCTTCCGATAAATTTTTCTCCAGCGTCTCCACAGTTTCGCGAATATAGGAGCCAGATAATTTATCCACTAACAATTCAAAACTATACGCCATGTGCAAACGCGAATTACCGGCAGTGTATTCCGCCATGGTTTTGAGCGAGTCGTCGGCAGAAATTTCACCGAGGGTCACTGTGCCTGGATAGCGATCCATCAAGGCACGTAAATTTTCCAAAAACGCAATATTTTCCGGGCGGGTATTGTCGTAAACATGTTTTTGGAAGGCGTAGGGATTATCCAATGAGAAGCCGCGCCCTTTGCGCTCATCCTCGGGTTTTACCGGGTTGGAGCGCAATTCTTTATCGTGGAAGCAGAAATTAATTGCGTCCAGACGCAGGCCATCCACACCGCGCTTTAACCAGAATTCCACTTCATCCAATATTTGCTGGCGCACAGCGGCACAGTGGAAATTTACATCGGGTTGGGATTTTAAAAAATTATGTAAAAAATATTGGCAGCGACGCGGCTCCCACTCCCAGGCTGAGCCGCCAAAAATGGACAGCCAATTATTCGGTGGCGTGCCATCGGGATTGGGATCAACCCACACATACCAGTCAGATTTAGGATTGTCGCGCGATTCACGGCTTTCCAAAAACCAGGCGTGCTGGTCAGAGGTGTGGCTCAACACCTGGTCGATAATAATTTTAATACCACGCGCATGCGCTTTAGCAATCAATTCATCAAAGTCGGCAAGCGTGCCAAAAATTGGATCTATATCGCGGTAATCACTGATGTCGTAACCAAAATCTTTCATCGGCGATTTAAAAAATGGCGACACCCAAATCGCATCCACCCCAAGGCTCGCGATGTAGTCGAGTTTGCTGATAATACCGGGGATATCACCTATGCCATCATTGTTGGCGTCCATCATACTGCGTGGATATACCTGATATACCACCGCACCGCGCCACCAGGGAGTTGTTGTCATCTGATTGAATCTCTTGTTATTGATCTCATGAACACCGGAGTTGCTATAAAAACAACTACAGCACTAAAACGAGAACTGCGATGTTCGTATTGCGTAGTAACTTACATAGCAACAACATACGCGAGCAATATTTTTTCGCCAAGTGACTACATACGTATGCAAGTCGCCAAGCCAGTTTTTTGCATTGCAAAAACCATAGAATACGTATTCATAAACCACCAATTATTCACGCAGACTGAAAAAACCTGAACTACTCTTTCCTGCATACGTATGCAGGCTGAATACGTATGCAGGCTGAATACGTATGCAGGCTGAATACGTATGCACGCACTTGAGTTGATTCTAGTCAAGGCCTAAGGTGACGAAATAGTCATTTCTGCTATGACGGTTAGTGCTTATATCAATGCGCTACATCGCCGCACAAACAGCCATGACAAGTAAGTTAACAATATAAATAACTCAACTAGCTGTCACTTAACACCCGCCACCGGCATAAAACACGAGAGACTTGTCATGAAAAAAAATCTATTAACGCTGATTATCAGCAGCCTGTTGTTATCCGCCTGTTCAGATCACTCATCGACAAGCTCTAGTGCTCCCGCCGATTCAGTCGCGCCCGGCGCGCCCGGTGCCCCATCGGTATGGGCCTATGCTGGCAAGACCGGTATTGGCACTTCCTTTGAACAATATACCAATGGCGCTTACAGTGACTCGGGCGCAAGTGGCGCCATTTCAAAAGTCTGGTTTTCTGTTGCGCAGGGTGTCCTTACCGAAACCATGTATGGATTGATTCACGAAGCGCAATTGCAGGAGCTGCAATTTTTTATCAAGGGCGATACGTTTCTCGATGAAGAAAAGAAAGACACTATTTCAACCATTGAATATTTAAAAACCGATGCGCTGGGCCGCCCGCAATCCCTCGCCTACAAAATCGTGAATAAAGATAAAGACGGAAAATATGAAATTGAAAAACATATTTTTACTGATCCCGATTCACAAAGCTTAATGATGCGCGTTGTTTTCCGCGCATTTACCGATGGCATAATCCCTTACATTTATGTGAATCCCGCCATCGCCAATACCGGCAGTAATGACAGCGCCAATTTCAGCGACGGTGTGTGGACCGCAACCGATGGCAATAGCAGCATGTCATTAAAAACCAGTGTAGCAGCAGTGCAAAGCGCAGTAGGTTTTGAGGGAATTTCCGATGGTATTAGCGAAGTAAAACAAACGGGTGAGCTCACCAAAACCTATTCGACGACTGGTGCAGACAAAGGCAATGTCGCCTTTGCATTGCAAATGCCTGCCGTAAAAAATGGTGAAAACGCGCAGTGGGATTTGGTGTTGGGTTTTGGTAAAAGCCCAACAGAAAGTACCGCCGCTGCCGAGAAAACCCTCGCCACCGGCTATGACAAAGTACTCGCGCATTACAACGGCGAGGGCGCTGCGATTGGCTGGCAGGATTTTTTACAATCACTCCCCGCGCTGGAAAAATTATCCACCACCGCAACGGATAACGGTAAATTACTTTACACCAGCGCCATGGTGTTGAAAGCTCAAGAAGATAAAACCCACGCTGGTGCATTTATCGCATCACTTTCCAACCCCTGGGGCGACACCAAGCCCGCAGAAAAATCGGCAACAGGCTACAAAGCCGTATGGCCGCGCGATTTTTATCAAGTCGCCATGGCAATGCTCGCACTGGGCGACACCCAATCACCGCGCATTGCCTTTGAGTATTTACAACAAGTGCAAGCGAGCGAAAAAATTGCCGGTTATAGCGGCACACCCGGTTGGTTTTTGCAAAAAACTCACGTGGATGGCGAGCCGGAATGGGTAGGTGTGCAACTCGACCAAACCGGTATGCCCATTATGCTCGGCTGGCGTTTATGGAAAGAGGGCATTTTGAGCGATGCGGATATTTCCAGCTGGTATCAAAAAATGCTGAAACCTGCAGCGGATTTTTTGGTGAATGGCGGTGCCGTCAAAATTATGTGGAATGATACCAGCATCAAACCACCCTACACGCAGCAAGAGCGCTGGGAAGAACAACAGGGTTATTCGCCCTCCACTATCGCCGCTGTTATTGCCGGGCTGGTTTCTGCGGGCGACATAGCAACACAGGCAGGTGACACCGAAGGCGCAACAAAATATTTCGCCGCCGCCGATAAATATGCCAGCGATCTGGAAGCCCGCACTTACACTACCGCAGGTTCGCTCACAGGTGAACAAGGCAATGGCAGTTATTATCTGCGCATTAACGCCAATGAAGACCCAAATGATCACTCAGCGCTGGGTACCAGTAACGCACAAGTCATTGCCGATGAATCGCAAGTCATCGATGGCGGATTTTTGGAATTGGTGCGCTATGGTGTGCGCGCCGCAAACGATGCAAAAATTCTCGAAACCTTGCCTGAATATGACAACGTAAAACTGCCGGATTTATTGCGCACCAAATACGAATTTACCTTCCCCGGCATTGAAGGCAGTTTTCCCGGCTGGCGCCGTTACGGTATCGATGGCTACGGTGAAGATATGGCAACCGGCTTGGGCTATATGGAAGCTAATAACTCCAGCCAGGGGCGCGGACGTGTATGGCCAATTTTTACCGGGGAACGCGGTCACTATGAATTGCAATTGGCAAAAACCAAAGGCGGCTCCGATATAGAAAAACTGCGCAACACCTATGTAAAAGCCATGGAACTGTTTGCCAACCAAGGCATGATGTTACCTGAGCAAGTTTGGGATGGTGTCGGCAGTAATGCCACCTATAATTATCAAATCGGCGAAGGCACCAACGGCGCAACACCACTCGCCTGGACCCACGCGGAATACGTGAAATTATTACGCAGCTATAGCGATGGCAAAGTCTGGGACAGAAATGCGAGCACTGAAGCGCGCTATGTAAAATAATTTCTTCAATTATCCTCATATCCAGGCACTGCCTGGATATGAGTAAAAACAAGAATCCCGTTTTCAATATTATTGAAAACGGGATTTGCTTTTAAATAAAAATAGCAACGCAAAAAAATAAACATCAGTAATAACAACAAAATTAACGCTAACAAAGGCGATACACGATGAAACAACCTACCCTTCCTTTCTGGCAAGTCTGGAACGTCAGTTTCGGCTTCTTAGGGGTGCAACTCGGATTTGCACTGCAAAACGCCAACGTCAGCCGCGTGCTCTCCGATCTTGGTGCTGATTTGCATTCGCTCTCACTCTTCTGGCTCGCCGCACCCATTATGGGTTTGCTGGTACAACCCATCGTCGGCGCCGCCTCGGATCGCACCTGGAACCGTGTTGGCCGTCGTCGCCCTTACATTCTCGGCGGCGCAATTGCTGCCGCAACCGGCATGTTATTAATGCCCAACGCATCGCTCTTTGTTGCATTCATCACTCCCATGTTATTTGGTGGACTGATGCTGGCGTTAATGGACGGCGCATTTAATGTGACCATGCAACCCTTCCGCGCGTTGGTTGCGGATATGGTACCCAATGAGCAGCGCACACTCGGCTACTCCATTCAGGCACTGCTGATTAATATCGGCGCGGTAATCGGCTCTATACTGCCGTTTGTGCTCACCAATATTATCGGCCTGGAAAATACGGCCCCCAAAGGCGAAGTCGCTCCTACGGTTACCTGGGCGTTTTATATCGGCGCCAGCGCATTATTTCTCACTGTACTCTGGACAGTTATTCGCACAAAGGAATATGCACCGGCCGATTACAACCGCTATAAAGGCTTAACCGCAGCCGCGGTGCCAAGTGTTAAACCATCGCTGGGAACACGCCTCGCCAACTTCTGGCAATTATTTATCAATATGCCAAAAACTATGCGCCAACTTGCCGTGGTGCAATTTTTCTCCTGGTTTTCATTATTTATTATGTGGGTCTACACCACACCCGCCATCACCCAATATATTTGGGGCATAGAAGCCAAATGGTTTGACGCAGATTATTTGCATTCGCTCGATGTAATCCCCCCAGAAATTGCTGCCGCAAAAGGTGCAGCAGGTGATTGGGTAGGAATTATTTTTGCTGCCTATTCATTATTTGCCGCGCTATTTTCAATCGTGCTTACACGCATCGCCAATCGCATTGGCCGCAAACTCACTTACTCGCTTTCACTGCTCGCCGGTGGTTTGGGCTATATGAGTTTTTTATTATTCCAAAACGCCGAAGTGGTGCATGTGAATTTGTGGTTGACCGAAGTGGATGTTCCGCAGGGCGCACTGGATTTATTAATTCCCATGATCGGCGTCGGCGTCGCCTGGGCCGCTATTCTCGCCATGCCCTACGCAATTCTTGCAGGCTCATTACCAGCCGATAAAACCGGTGTGTATATGGGAATTTTTAATTTCACCATTGCTGCACCGCAAATTGTGTCGGGTTTGGTAGCAGGGCAAATTTTGAAATATGTATTTAACAACGAGGCGATTTATATTTTAGTACTCGCCGGTGTGTGCATGGTTCTCGGCGCGATTTCTGTGTATTTTGTGCGAGATGCGGGAGAGGAAGGGGATTTGGTGGCGCAGGGGCATTAATACAATTATGTATATTCTGCGATACGGGACAGGAATTAAATCCGTATTGCAGAATGCAAAAATATTGCCAACTACTCTTTAGTTATACGTTCAAGCTTTTTTAATCCCTGATTAACTCTTGCGTTACTTTCTTTTGATTTTTTATCAAGCCGTATAGATTTTATTAACAAAAACAACATTCCAGCAAAAAAAAACAATAAGCCCACTAAAAAATAAAACTTGATTGATAATTCCTCTATCGAAACCCAAATATTCAAAAGTTTTAATCACCCCGAATATTACTATCGCAAAAAGCCAACATGTCCATTTGTAATATTTCATATTAAATCAACATTCCTTGTCACTTATTTCTTAACCGGCTTAGCACCGCAGGAACCACGCACCATTAATTTCGCTGGCAACAACATCGACTCAGGTCTTTCGCCATCAACCAGCAGCAATAAATTTTCTACCAATAACTCTCCGGCGAGCAGTGTGTCTTGTTGCACGGTGGAGAGCGGTGGATGGGTGTAGGAGGCCATGGGAATATCGTCAAAGCCCATCACGGCGACATCATTCGGGATATGCATGCCCGCTTCTTCCAACGCTTTCATTGCACCTATCGCAATTAAATCGCTCGCGCCAAAAATTGCATCAAAAGGCAAGCGACGCTGCAGCAAACTTAGCGTAGCTTTGTAACCTTCTTCCTCCGATGTCTCTGCAGCAACTTGCAACTTTGGGTTTACTTCAATACCAGCTTCTTGCAGCGCTTTGCAGAAGCCATGATAACGGTCGGCAAACTCCGGGCTGTGCTCGGACACATCGCCGAGGAAAGCGATATTTTTTCGCCCGAGCGATAACAAATGTTTTGCCGCGTTGTAGGCACTATTGAAATTATCGCAGCCAATCGACACACCTGGCTGACCTTCCAGCACTGGTCCCCAGGTAATAAAGTGCGCACCCACTTCTGTGAGGTAAGTTAGTTTTTTAACGAAGGTTTCGTAATCGCCATAACCCAAAAAGATAATACCATCGGCACGGTTGGCATCTTCATAATCCGCATGCCAATCTTCACTAAATTGTTGAAAGGAAATCAATAAATCAAAGCCACGTTTGGCTGTCGCGCGAGTGATACTACCAAGCATAGATAGAAAAAAAGGATTGATTAATGATGTGCCTGTGCCCTGATCTTCGCACAATAAAAGCGCAATCGTTTTAGTCTGTTGAGAGCGTAAGCTGCTCGCGTTTTTATCCACTTTGTAATTAAGTTCACGCGCAATTTGCTGAACCTTTAGACGGGTTTCTTCATTGACCAAAGGGCTATTGCGTAGAGCGCGCGAAACCGTGGACTGGGACACGCCGGCGCGGAAGGCAATATCAAAGGATGTGGGTTTATCGTCTTTCAACTCGTTGACCCTCGCGGTGATCCATTTTTGTTGTAATTGTTGTTTTAGCTTTGGTTGCAATAGGGGGTGATACTACATCAACCCCCTTTTTACGTACAGCGCGGGTAAAACGCCAAACCCGGCAATAAAAAAGCCACTCGTGAAAGTGGCTTTGAGAAGACAATAACGCAGCAGTACTTAGCCTTGTTTGCGCATTCGCTGCGCCAACAACCCAAGCAGGCCGATCAGAACAAGCAGGCCACTACCGGATTCTGGCACCTCATGAGCGGCGATCTTGCCATTGATCCAATCGATAAAACCGCTTACCCGCGTTGAGCCATAGGCGTCGCCGTAACCGAACATACCATTATTGCTAAAGTCGCTGATAAAAGAATGCACACCAGCCAAATAGGTTTGGCCATTTTCTTGAACAAAGACGCCGCCACCCGAGTCGCCCGGTGCAATCATGATTTCCAGCACCGTTGCCAGATCATCAAAATCCACGCCTAAAAAATCAAAGGCGTTATAGGTTGCATCGGTGGGATGATCGAAGTCTGACCAGAGGATTTGCTCACCGCTGCCTTCTTCTGACCAGAGATAATCGACAATATTAGTGCCTGCACGACGCTGATAATCGATGAATTGCATACCTGTATCACCAGTACCAGTGTAACCAAAACCCGCACTGGCTGATAAATTAAACCGCTCATTGCTGCCGGTATAAAGCTGTGCGGGCGCCACATCAAAATCGGTTTCAAAATGCATCAGCCCTATATCCCAACCGGCGAATAAATTGGCATCGCTATAGCTTTCATGCGCGACCCAGGAATCGGCTTCGTAAAAGCGCCAACCGGTATCATCTTGCAAATAGAAGGACATGGCCTGCGCTTGATTAACACAGTGGCCGGCGGTGAGCACCCAATTTTTATTGATTACGGTCCCGCTGCAGGAGTATGGCGAATCAGCTGTATCACCAATAATCAACCCCACCCCGCTGAAGGCAGGATCACCTGCAAAGCCGGTGTACCAGGAATCGGGGGTATCGTGACGAATAAGCCCCGCAGAGACAGGCACGCTCAGCGCGGCCACTAACAAACTTGCAACTACTTTCATAATAAATTCCTTATTCCTTTGAATGTTGCCTGAAACTTATGATTCTTCCGTAAAATTGTCCGAACCGCATCAGGGCGCAAAATATAACGCGATTAAATTTAGTTGCACAAGCTATGTTAAAAAACAAATTTCCCTCCACCCGCCACAACATCCATACATAAAAAACGCGAGAAACAGTAGTGGTGATGTGATATCACCCCTTCACATACGTGGAAGGGAGGCAGCTCATTGCTGCTGGGCAATTTGGGCATATTTGAGGGTGGTTAACTCGTTATGCAGGTTACCAAGGAAATGACGAAACGCCGTGCGCCACGCCAAATTCTGTGCTGCTTTGTTACTACTATCTTGAATACTGGCCAAATTACCCATGCTAGCTGTGCGTGAATTCACCTCCATGGTGTCTTCAATCACCGCCACTAACTCGCCCGATTTTGCATTCGCCAGTACACCGCGCACTGTAATCAAACCAATGCCGGAATTATTACTTTGGATACCGACCGTATCCATGCCCGCATCCTTGTGTCGCTGTGAGTAGGGCATAAAACTAACCAGTGTGAATTGAATCGCCAGCACATCATCGCCACCGCGTTTAACTGGCACAAATTCGTCACCTTCGCGAAAGATTTTTTGGGCGAGATCGTCCAGATGCTGGCAGATTTCGTCCATCTCTTCCCATGTGGATTCGCTCCAGTTATAGGCAAGTTTTTTATCTGTCTCCTCGGTCAATTTTAACTTATCAAATTGCGTTGCAAACAGAATCACTTTATTAAACTGCTTAAATGCCTCAGCGTTTTTAACTACAACTTTGTCAATTTTTTCGGCATCAACATAGGTCAACTCCGAATATTCAATTGAATTAAGGCTCACACTTTTTTTCTCTGGCTGTGACGCACAACCGGAAAAAAAGACAACACTCAACAGCAACACATTTATTTTCATATAACAGCTCCTTTATTCATAAAATTCCTCTTACACCTCACGCAATGCCGTAGCCACAGGTAACCGCGCAGCACGAATAGCAGGAAAGAAACCCCCGATAAAACCTATGACCGTAGCAAAAATAACACCTTGCACCAGTAGATCGGGTGTTACTGCAAAATCAAATACCACTTGGCTAAAACTGGCGAAATTCAGGGTCGATACGGTGTAGCCATTAAAGATAAAATACACAATGACCGAACCAATTACGCCGCCGATGACCGCCAGCACCAGCGACTCTACCAGCGTTGAGATAGCAACCGGGGTTGCACCAAAACCGATGGCACGCAGGGTGGCAATTTCGCGGGTGCGATTGGCAACCGAGGTGTACATGGTATTGACCGCACCAAAAATTGCGCCCAGTGCCATCAGGAATGCGAGTGGATAGCCGACCATTTTGATAAATTTACTCAAGGGTTCCGATTGCTCGGCGAGATAATCAGTCTCACGTTTTACATCGAGATTAAATTTTGGATCAGCAGCAATAGCTTCTTTAACAGTGTCCATTGACTTTTTATCGTCGAGTTTGACGCGCACAATTTGATAGCTGTTACCACGGCGATAGGCGTTCTGCAAAATTTTTGCATCACACCACAACTCTGACTCAGCCAAGCCCCCGCCAGATTCAAATACGCCCACGACTGTCCATTCCGTTTGGCCAAATTTAACCACTGAACCCACATTGAGATTGGCGAATTGTTTTTGCGCGCCGCGCCCGACAATTAATTCATTTTTACCCGGCTCAAAATTGCGCCCTTCAATAATTTTAAATGAATTGCGCACTTCAAATGCCATGGGCTCCACGCCGCGCAGCGGCGCATTGGCATTGCTGTCTTTGGTGCGCATGGGGATATCGACAATCACAAATAATTCCGGCGAACTCAAGGGCTTACCATCGAGTTTGGCGATACCGGGTAAATTGGCAATCAATTGTGTTTGATCATAACCCATGCCGCTGCTCATTTCGGAAGTTGCACCGGCACGCATCATAATTAATACATCCTCCGCACCGGCACTGACCATGGTGCGTTGAAAACCGCTCGCCATGGAGAGCACGCCGATAAACACCCCCACCACACAGGCCACACCAAATACCGCAACGGATGAGGTACCCAAACGCTGTGGTAAATTGCGCAGGTTCATCAGCGTAATAACAATAATTTGCGCGATTGAATTAAACATGATTAACGCCTCCGCAGTGCTGCAACTATGTTGAGCTGCAAGCCTTGCAGCGCGGGAATAATGCCGGTAAGTAAGCCAAATAAAAACATCAGGCCGACCCCGAACAGCATCATGGTGGTTGATAAATTTAATCCAGGCAGCGTGGCCGCCAAGGATTCAGCTGCGCCGCTGATAAAAAATTTCGCCAAAAATAATCCAGCCAAACCTCCAATTAATGAAATCACTATGGCTTCTGCCAATACCATGATCATCACTGCTTGATCAGAAAATCCAAGCGTTTTTAGAATCGCCAATTCCGGAATCCGCTCGCGGAACGATTGCGCCATAGTATTGCCTGCGACTAACAACATCGTAAAAAACACCGCCCCCAGAATCAGCGTAGTGATTAATCCTATATCGCCGAATTGTTTAGCAAAGGATTTGGCAAAATCTTTTTCGCTGCTGGTTTTGGTTTCAGCGGGAGAATTTGCAAAGAGCGCATCCACTGCCGCTGCTACCTGCGCCGCTTGTTTGGGGTCCTTTACGCGGATAATTAACCAGCCCAAATCGCCTTTACCGTATTGACGCGCCTCATCAAAATAATCGTAGTGCATCAGCATAGCGCTGGTGTCAGCACTTTTGCTTTTCGCCTCATAAATTCCCTCGATTACAAATTCCCATGTTGTACTACCCCCCTCGCGAGGAAACATACCCATCAGCGGAATGCGATCGCCAATTTTCCATTTGAATCGATCAACCAAGGCTTTGCCAATAACAACGCCGATACGATTTTTCTTCCATGCCTGCATCTGCGCTTCCGGCAAGGTGATCATTTCTTTGTAAATTTCAAAATAGTCTTCGGCAACAATGGGGAATTGTGGAAACTGGTTTTTGGGATCCTGGTAGTAACCACCAAACCAGTTGGCGGAAGTTGCCCTGTCCACCCCCTCCAATGCTTGTACCTTTGGCAAATAAGCCTCTGGCAACGCCTGGATCAAACTGATTTTATTAATACTGACCAAGCGGTCTTCACCCGCAATTTCAGCCCCCTGATCAAAAGCCGCCGCCAAACTGCGGAGCAAACCAAATAATAAAAAGGCAATCATGATCGATAGCACTGTCAAAATGGTGCGCGCTTTTTTGCGCCCGAGATTACTCAATAAAAATTGTAAGTAATACATGATTAGTGCCCCGTATCAGTAACGCGGCCATCGTTAACCAATGCACCCTTGTCCATATGCAATATGTGACGTGCATGATCTGCCGCGCGCGGATCATGGGTCACCATGATGATGGTTTTTTGTTGGCGCTGATTCAGTGTCTGCAATAATGAGAGAATTTCATCGGCAGTCGCGCGATCCAAATCACCAGTGGGCTCATCACATAATAATAAATCCGGATCGCTCACCAATGCGCGTGCAATCGCTACGCGCTGCTCCTGGCCACCCGACAATTCACTCGGATAGTGTTTGGCGCGATTGGAAAGCCCAACCAGTTCCAATGCGGCCGCCACATGGTGTTTGCGCTGTTTGCTTGATAAATTTGTGAGCAGCAAAGGTAATTCGACATTTTTTTCAGCGGTTAGAACCGGCATCAAATTGTAAAACTGAAAAATAAAACCCACGTGACGCGCGCGCCATTTGGTGAGTTGCGATGACGACATTTGATCCAGCCGCTGGCCGCCAATTATTAATTCACCTGCACTCGGCTTATCCAGACCACCGAGTAAATTTAACAAAGTCGTTTTACCAGAACCTGACGGCCCCATTAGTGCGAGAAAATCGCCGCGCCGAATATCCAGATCGAGCTTGGATAATACGTTGACCTGTTCTTTGCCTTTTTTATAGGCTTTGGAAATACCTTTTAATTGCACCAGCAGTTCGCCAGCAGCCTGTGATTGAGTTGCGAGAGCCGTCATAAATCCTCCAGGATGTTAGACCAGAACAAGAGACAAAAAATAAACCGGGACAGCGGTGATGCGGTAATACAGAAAACGATTTTTATTGTTATTCAGTCTCGCTGGCCGCAGTGCAGCCAGCGAAATTTATAGACAAAAGCGGTACAAAAATAGCGACGGGAAACTTACAAAAATGATAGCAAACTATTACAGTTCAACGCGCGCACCATCTTTTAATTCCGGCGTGATTTCCACAACGAAATCTTCACCTGCGCGCAAGCCGCTACCAATATAAATGTCAGTTCCGTAGCTGGCATTTA
The DNA here is from genome assembly GCF_031457055.1 of Cellvibrio fibrivorans. Lineage (NCBI taxonomy): Bacteria > Pseudomonadati > Pseudomonadota > Gammaproteobacteria > Cellvibrionales > Cellvibrionaceae > Cellvibrio > Cellvibrio fibrivorans. Next base: position 469,070 of record NZ_JAVDVX010000004.1, read on the forward strand.
GCGTCACTTTGCGCAGCTCAGCAACACCGTCTTTTACCACAAAAATAAATTTATCTTCACCTTCAGAGCGCACAGCGGTAATTGGCACGCGCACACCTAATGGCTCTTTCGGTTTTTCTTCTACCACGGGTTCAGCATTCATAAACGCCACTTTAACCCCCATGTCAGGCAGGATGCGTGCATCGCTCACCTGAAACCCGATGCGCACCTTTACCGTGGCTTTTTGGCGATCGGCAGTGGGGATAATCGCGATCACTTTCGCCGGAATTCTCCACTCGGGATAAGCTTCCAACACAGCTTGTACAAATTGCCCGTCACGCACGCGCTGGATGTAGGATTCATTCACGTCCACCTCAATTTCCAGCGAGGCCATATCGACAATCGTACAAATACCTGTGCGAGTAAAACCTCCGCCGGCGGATATTGGCGAAATCATTTCACCTGGCTGTGAATCCTTGCTGATCACCACACCGGTGAAGGGTGCGCGCAGGGTAAGGTCATCGAGATTTTGCTGCTGCAATGCCAAACGTTTCTGGCTTACGGCAATGTCAGCTTCGCGCGAATTTAATTGCGCGCGCAGGGATTCAAAATCCGCGCGCGCTTTATCCAATGCTGCCGCGCTGATCAATTGGCGACGCGCTAATTCAGTATTGCGTTCCAAGGTTAATTTCGCCTCAGTCAAGCGCGCTTGTGTTTCGGCGACTTGCGTCTTTGCAGAGTGTAATTCCGCTTTGCTTAACTCCAGCGACTTGCGCGTATTGGAATCATCCAGCAGCGCCACGATTTGGTCTTTCTCAACGCGCTGCCCCTCTTCGATATAAATCTCTGCGACTTTACCGGTCACCTTGGATGACACTGTCGCAGTGCGGCGCGCAACAACATAACCGGTCGCATCCAGCACAGTAGCTGACGAGGAATCGGGCACCGCCATACGCGCCATTTCAATTTTCACTTTAACGGGAGCCGGTTCGGTAAACACAGCAAATCCGGTTACAACCAATGCCACAGCGGCTGCAATGCCTATCCACAAACGGGTATTACCGTCGCCATCGGTTGGTTGGTTGCGATCTATACGCAGCTGCGATAAAAGCTCTTCTTTATTCGTCACAATATGCTCTGCTCGTGGTCGTTTGAGGTGGAAAAACTAACAGTGATTATGCGGTTGATTAGCACGCATGACCAGAGCCAGAGCTTGGGGTTTTGAATTTCCAGTGCATATCCCTACCCATGGTGTGTTGTTATGGGGGCAGGATAGCGGGGGATGCATTGACTGCAACAGCAGCCAATGTCACGGAAATGCGATGACAATTATCACCAGCAAGCGCTTAAAGCGAGGGTTTGAAATCTGCCATTTCGGCAGGCAGGATCGGATTCATCAGCTTGATCATGGCACGCGCAGGCAAATTAACTGCCGCTAAATCGGCGGCAAAATAGCGATTGAAAATTTTATCCAGCTCGCCGTTAGCGCTGATAATTTGCAGCCCTTCAGTCACGCGTGCAGCAAGGGCTTTATTGTCAGGATTAACGTAAAAAACGAGCGGAAATGGATAAAACACTAACAGGGAGGAATCCACAATCAACTTTCCAGATTTGGCAGCGCGCTCGTTAAATACACCAGTGACTTCATTAGCCCCAAAGGTTACATAATCGAATTCATTGTTTTCCAAACGGGTGAAAAGATCATCAAAACTGCCCTTTTCTTCCACTTTGTAGCCATTGTGGCGAAACAATTCAGCATCGGCCCAGGTGCTGGGAATTCCCATACGCAGCTGTTGTAATTGCTGCGCGGATTTAATTGCGACAAATTTTTCTTTATCGGCGGCACGAATAATTAAGATGCGATAGCCCAACAAACCTTTCATCAGCGGCAGCGGAATCAGGATTTTCTTTTCATTCGCCAATTTGGTGTTGCCCGCCACTGTGCCGAAAATATCGAACCCCTTGCTGCGGAAGACACTGGCCTCATCGGCCGCAAGCGGGTAATCGGTTTTATCTTCCTGCAATTGATAATTGCCGTGTGCGGCGGTAGTGGCATTGAGTGCTGCCTCCAATATCTCGCGCTCGTACTGCTGGCGCGATGCTGTTTTGTTGCCGTTCCATAGCTTTATTGGTGTCGCTGCATCAGCACTTGAGGATTGTTCTGGCGCTGCGAATGAGCCAAGACTGACACATCCGATTAGCGCAAGCGCGATCAGATTTTTTATGCTTAACCAAATGGAACTGGTTTGACCTTGAGCCGACATAGTTGAATCTCCCGATAATTATTATTGATTGAATACACACAGCATCCAAAACGAAACAGGGCGCAACTTGATTCAAGCGCGCCCTGTTAACGATAACAAAATGTTCACAATTCGTCAGAAGGGAATATCGTCATCAAACGAGTCGAATCCCGCAGGTTGTTGCGGTGGAGTATTTTGTTGGGGCGCCGCCTGTTGTGGCGCGCGCGCTGGCTGTTGGCCGCCCTGGCTGTAACCGCCTTGCGTGGGAGCGTTGTTGTATTGCGGAGTCTGGTCAAAACCACCTGCCAAAGCCGCTGCACCCATTCCTGCACCACCCATACCCGTGTTTTCGCCGCGGCCATCGAGCATTTGCATTTCGCTCGCGACGATTTCGGTGGTGTAGCGATCAGTACCGTCTTGCGCCTGCCATTTGCGGGTGCGCAATGAGCCTTCGATATATACCTTGGAGCCTTTCTTTAGATATTCGCCGGCAATCTCACCCAGGCGATTAAAAAATACCACACGGTGCCACTCAGTACGCTCTTGCGGTTGACCGGTATTTTTGTCCTTCCATGTTTCCGATGTCGCTACGCTGACGTTGGTGACCGCGCCGCCGGAGGGCATATATTTCACTTCGGGGTCTTGCCCGATATTGCCGATCAAAATTACTTTGTTAATACCACGAGCCATAATGAATTCCTCTTGATTTACCGTGTATTCGCCTTCTGTTTTTGTACTTCAGCGACTTTCAAGTTAAGGGTTATTGCCCCCCTGCGGGGCGTCGGACACTTTACACCACTTCATCCACAATTGCCGCCAGTTGTTTACGATCTACGCGGCGCTGGTCAACCTTCAGATAAACGGTATTTTCCGAGGCGACTATCACCACTTCAGCCACTCCGTCTACCGCGCGCAATTTATCCGCCAATGTTTGATGGTCTTGCCCGCGCAAGGGGATAAGTACGCTGGCAAGGAAGTGCGGTGGTTTCATCGACCACGCGACCGCCAACCAGACCAATACCAGCAGCGCATTAAGCAGAAACACCGCGTTGACACCCTGATGCTGGAGCAACCATCCGCCCAAAGCGCCGCCGCCAAATACGCCCAATACCTGGCAGGTCGAGTAAATACCGGTAGCTGTACCCTTGGCACCGGCGGGTGCAATCTTGCTCACCATCGAGGGCTGGGTCGCCTCTAGAATATTGAAGGCGATAAAGAAGACAAACAGCACCAGTAGCGCAAATACACGGCTAGACGACACCAACATCAGGGCCAGTTCGGCAATCAGTAAGAGCATGACAGCGATCAGGAATACGCTTTTAATCTTGCGCCGTTTTTCCGCGATGATCACAAACGGCAGCATCAAGACGAAAGCGAAGGCGAGCAGCGGGAAGTAGATCAACCCGTGATATTCGCGCGCTATCTGCAACTGGTCTTGCAGCATTAGCGGCAGCACCACAAAGCTCGACATCAGTACAAAATGCAGAACAAAAATCCCCACATTCAACCGTAGCAATTGCGGATGTTTGAGTGTGGCGCCTAACAAGCTCGGCACTGCCACTGCTTCGCGTTTGGATGCCGTGGTTTTGGCAACGTCGGGCACCAGCTTCAGGAGGATATAAATACCAACCAATCCCAGAACCGCCGTCAGCCAGAAGATTGCACTGACTCCACCCCAGGCAGCGAGCAATGGCCCAGCAGTCATCGCCAAGGAGAAGGATACGCCGATGGACGCCCCTATAGTCGCCATTGCCTTGGTGCGGTTTTCATCGGACGTGAGGTCAGTCAGCAGCGCCATCACCACCGCTGATATCGCACCACCGCCCTGCAGGAAGCGCCCAAGGATCAGTCCGTAGACCGAATCGGCCAAGGCGGCCACGACGCTGCCAAGCACAAAGATAATCAGGCCGACGAGAATCAGAGGCTTGCGCCCGATACGGTCGGACAAAACCCCAAACGGAATCTGCAGCAGCGCTTGGCTAACACCATAGGCACCCAAAGCCAGCCCCAGCAGGAATGGGCTGTGATGGGCATATTCAGTGCCGTATAGCGCCAGCACCGGCAGCAGCATAAACAGGCCGAACATACGGAAGGTGTAGAGCGCGGCGAGCGAGTGCACCACTTTGCGCTCAAAGGGCGCGGGCGCAGAGATGTTGATCTCGGTAGGAACAGGATCTTGCATGGCGAATGGCCGTCGATAGGGGTCAGCAGTCAATAGAAGTCAGCGATAAAGACATCCATTATTAAAAGGGCGCCAGTGTACCAACTAGTCCGCCTCGCAACCTATAAATCCTGCGCAAGATTGCATTAAATCCATTTACCAAGACTTACAGAAGATTGACGCCCTACTGACATCTGCTGGCAATCTATTCACGTATAATCGCTCGTTTTGAATGCCTTGGCGGATTGCAGTACATGGACAAAATTATTGTTAGGGGTGCACGCACCCACAATCTCAAAAATATTGATCTCGATATCCCGCGCGACAAGCTTGTAGTTATCACCGGACCGTCTGGTTCAGGCAAGTCATCACTGGCGTTTGATACGCTCTACGCTGAAGGCCAGCGCCGCTATGTGGAATCCCTTTCCACTTACGCACGCCAGTTTTTGTCGATGATGGAAAAGCCCGATGTCGATCACGTTGAAGGCTTGAGCCCGGCGATTTCCATCGAACAAAAATCCACATCGCACAACCCTCGCTCCACCGTGGGCACCATCACCGAAATCTATGATTACTTGCGCCTGCTCTACGCACGCGTGGGCGAAGCGCGTTGCCCGGAGCACGGCGTTCCTCTGACCGCACAAACTATTAGCGAGATGGTGGACACAACGTTGGCATTGCCTGAAGGCACTAAGTTAATGCTGCTGGCGCCAGTCATACGCGACCGCAAAGGCGAGCACCTGCACGTGTTTGAACAGCTCAAGCGCGATGGTTTTATCCGCGCACGTATCGACGGCATTCTTTGCGATCTGGACGATACCCCCAAGCTCGACAAGAAAAAGAAACATACAGTTGAGGTTGTCATCGACCGCTTTAAAGTGCGCGAAGATTTGAAGCTTCGCTTATCTGAATCTTTCGAGACTACACTGAATTTATCAGAAGGCATCGCCTGTATTAATTACATGGATGGCGAAGCACCTGACCGTTTGTTTTCATCCAAACACGCTTGCCCTATTTGCGATTACAGCCTGACCGAACTCGAACCGCGCCTTTTCTCCTTTAACAACCCCGCCGGCGCTTGCCCGACTTGCGACGGATTGGGCGTACATCAATTTTTTGATGAAGACAAAGTAATTCAGGACACGGCGCTGAGCCTTTCTGAAGGTGCGATTCGCGGCTGGGACAAACGGAACGTCTACTACTTCCATATGCTCGCCTCGCTCGCCAAACACTATGCGTTTGATGTTAATACGCCCTGGGCAAAACTCAAAGCCAAACAGCGCGATGCTGTGCTTTACGGATCGGGCGAAGAAATTATTGAATTTAATTACATCAATGATCGTGGCGATGTGTACAAACGCAGCCACAGTTTTGAAGGCGTACTGACCAATATGGAGCGCCGCTATCGCGATACTGAGTCCAACTCGGTACGCGAAGACCTGACCAAATTTTTATCCAGCCAGCCCTGCCCAGAATGTGAAGGCACACGCTTACGAATTGAAGCGCGCAATGTGTTTATAGATGAGCGCCCGCTGCCCAAAATCACCGAAATGCCGGTAGCCGATGCCTATGACTATTACATGAAGCTGGCGTTTACTGGCCGCAAAGCTGGCATCGCCGATAAGATCCTCAAAGAACTACGCGACCGCTTCCGCTTTTTGGTGGATGTCGGCCTGAACTATCTGACGCTCAACCGCAGTGCTGAAACTCTTTCTGGCGGAGAAGCCCAGCGTATTCGCCTAGCCAGCCAAATTGGCGCCGGCTTGGTTGGGGTAATGTACATCCTCGATGAGCCGTCAATTGGACTGCATCAGCGTGACAATGAACGACTCTTAAAGACTCTCACCCATCTGCGCGATATCGGTAATACCGTGATTGTGGTTGAGCATGATGAAGATGCAATTCGCCAGGCCGACCATGTGATTGATATTGGCCCAGGAGCTGGAGTGCACGGCGGGCAGGTTATCGCGCAAGGCAATGTCAAAGCCATTATGGCGAATAAAGACTCGATCACCGGACAGTACTTGAGCGGCACCAAATCTATCGCTATCCCCGCCAAGCGTAATCCTTTTGATAAAAAGCAGGTGCTGCGGCTCGTCGGTGCCAAAGGTAATAACCTGCAGAATGTGACGCTGGAAATTCCTGTGGGACTAATGACTTGCGTGACTGGTGTATCCGGGTCGGGCAAATCCACGCTCATCAATGCAACCCTTCATCCGTTGGCGGCAACAGCACTTAACGGTGCTTCAACACTAACACCAGCGCCTTACGATTCGATCGAAGGCATGGATTTATTTGATAAGTGTGTGGATATTGACCAGAGTCCCATCGGCCGCACACCGCGCTCCAACCCCGCCACATACACCGGCATCTTTACGCCAATTCGCGAGTTGTTTGCAGGCACCCAGGAATCTCGTTCTCGAGGATACCAACCGGGTCGCTTCAGCTTTAACGTAAAAGGCGGCCGTTGCGAAGCCTGCCAAGGCGACGGGGTCACCAAAGTAGAAATGCATTTCCTGCCTGATGTCTATGTGCCCTGTGATGTTTGCAAAGGCAAACGCTACAACCGCGAAACACTAGATGTGAAGTACAAAGGTAAAAATATCAACGAAGTGCTGGGCATGACTATCGAAGATGCGCGAGCTTTTTTTGATGCAGTACCCGCCATTGCCAATAAATTGCAAACATTGATCGATGTGGGGCTTTCATATATTTGCTTAGGGCAATCAGCAACAACATTGTCGGGCGGCGAAGCACAGCGGGTAAAACTGGCAAAAGAATTATCCAAGCGCGACACAGGCAAAACACTTTATATTTTGGATGAGCCCACCACTGGTTTGCATTTTTACGACATCCAACAATTACTCAATGTACTACATCGCCTGCGCGATCACGGCAATACAGTAGTGGTAATCGAACATAACCTGGACGTGATTAAAACGGCAGACTGGGTAGTGGATTTAGGGCCGGAAGGCGGCAGTGGCGGCGGTCAAATTATTGCGACGGGAACACCGGAAGATGTCGCGCAACTGGCAAATTCACACACTGGACGATTCCTTGCTCCAATGCTCAGGGTAACTACTAGGAAGTCAAAACCAAGCAAGGCAACAAAAGCCTAGCGCAGCAAAAAAGAAAAATAGGGGCTTTGCTTCCTGCAAGCCCCATTGCTTCCTGCGCGGGCAAACCGATCATCATGATCGGACGGCATCCTGCCTCGCTGTCTTCACTTCCCTAGATAAGTCTCATCCTAAAACTTAATCCTCTAACCAACACATCCTGTCCTGATTAGCATCCCTGTGACTGCTATTTTAGCGATTTACCGCCCGCAAAAAAGTCGGCAATTGCTGAAAGTCTTGTGCGACATTGACCATAGACATCAACGTAAAAATAATTATCAATAGACACAAAGATAGCTTCAGGCAACTAAGAAATCATTTAGGACCTTTAGCCGAAAAAGCAAAAAGGCCAAGCATCTCTGCTTGGCCTTTTTGTTGGAACCGGTAAAAACTTATTCAGCGTCTACAGCAGTTTCAAGAGTTTTAGCTGGGCGCTCAACCAACTCAACATAAGCCATTGGCGCTTTATCACCAGAGCGGAAACCACATTTCAAAATGCGAACGTAGCCACCTGGACGAGTGTTATAACGTGGGCCGAGCTGGCTGAACAACTTACCTACAGCTTCTTTGTTGTTCAAACGTGCGAATGCCAAACGACGGTTAGCAACGCTGTCTACCTTAGCCAAGGTAATCAAAGGCTCTGCAAAACGGCGCAGCTCTTTTGCTTTTGGCAAAGTAGTTTTAATCAATTCATGCTCAACCAAAGAAATAACCATGTTGCGAAACATAGCTTTACGGTGAGAAGCATTACGGCCTAATTGACGACCAGTTAATTTATGACGCATAGCAAATATCCTTCAAAATGGATTGCTAGGAGCAATCTCGTTAATCACCCGCACCGAAGTGAGTTCACGGATGAACTAATAATAAAAAATCATGGGCAAATATCGATTACCTGATACTTGCCCATGATTTCGTGGTTTTTAGTCGTTTCTCAAACTGGCTGGAGGCCAATTTTCCAAACGCATACCGAGCGACAGACCGCGCGAAGCTAGTACATCTTTGATTTCGGTAAGAGATTTTTTACCCAAGTTTGGTGTTTTCAACAGCTCCACTTCAGTGCGCTGAATCAAATCGCCAATGTAGTAAATATTTTCCGCTTTCAAGCAGTTTGCTGAACGAACAGTAAGCTCAAGATCATCAACCGGACGCAATAGAATCGGGTCAATAGCCTCTTCTTTTTGCTCTGGAGCTGATTGTTTTTCACCTTCGAGATCAACAAACACAGCAAGCTGTTGCTGCAGGATGGTTGCTGCACGACGGATAGCTTCTTCAGGATCAATGGTACCGTTGGTTTCCAGATCCAAAATCAACTTATCCAAGTCAGTACGTTGCTCAACACGAGCACTTTCAACACTGTAAGCCAAACGCTTAACCGGGCTGAAGGATGCATCCAACTGCAAACGACCAATTGCACGGCTTTCATCATCATCACGACGACGACTATCAGCTGGCTGATAACCGCGACCGCGAGCAATGGTCAAGCGCATTTTCAATTCAGTACTGCCAGTGATATTCGCAATCACATGATCAGGATTTTTAATCTCCACGTCATGATCAACTTGAATATCAGCAGCAGTAACAACGCCTGGGCCTTTTTTGGTCAGGGTAAGAACCGCGTGATCCTTACCGTGCATAATTACTGCAACACCTTTGAGATTCAAAAGGATTTCAATTACATCCTCACGAACACCTTCAATAGCGCTGTACTCGTGCAATACACCTTCGATTTCCACTTCAGTAATGGCACAACCTGCCATTGACGAAAGCAGAATACGACGTAAGGCATTGCCTAAAGTATGTCCAAAGCCACGTTCCAGAGGCTCCAAGACCACGCGAGCGCGGGTTGGGCCACTTTCTGAAACATCGATATGACGCGGAGTTAAAAATTCGTTTACTGCAGTCTGCATAGCCACACCTGTTAGCGGTTCGTCCCTTACTTGGAGTAAAGCTCGACGATGAGGTTCTCGTTGATGTCAGCAGGTAAATCAATGCGATCAGGAACGCGTTTAAATACACCTTCTTTTTTCTCGCTATTTACATCAACCCACTCAACATTGCTGCGCTGACCAGCCAAATTCAATGCGTTTTGAACACGCAATTGCTTTTTGGCTTTTTCACGCACAGCAACTACATCACCAGCACCCACTTGGAAAGAAGCAACATTAACAGTTTTACCGTTAACGCTAATTGCCTTGTGAGATACCAATTGACGTGATTCAGCGCGGGTTGAACCAAAGCCCATGCGGTACACAACGTTATCCAGACGGCACTCCAGCAGTTTCAACAAGTTTTCACCGCTTGCGCCTTTACGACGAGCAGCTTCTTTGTAGTAACCACGGAATTGTTTTTCCAGAATGCCGTAAATACGACGAACTTTTTGCTTTTCGCGCAGCTGCACACCATAGTCTGACAAGCGACCACGACGTTGGCCATGCTGACCAGGAGCAGTTTCAATTTTGCATTTTGAGTCTAACGCACGCGCACCACTTTTCAGAAAAAGATCAGTGCCTTCACGGCGAGACAGCTTACAGGTAGGTCCAATATAACGAGCCATTTTCTACTCCCCCTTATACGCGACGTTTCTTCGGCGGACGACAGCCGTTGTGAGGAATCGGCGTAACGTCAGTAATGTTAGTGATTTTATAACCAACATTGTTAAGTGCACGAACAGCAGATTCGCGACCCGGGCCTGGGCCCTTAACTTCGACGTCGAGGTTTTTCAAACCATATTCTTTTGCCGCTTCACCAGCACGCTCAGCAGCGACCTGAGCAGCAAAAGGAGTACTTTTACGTGAACCACGGAAACCAGAACCACCGGAAGTCGCCCAAGCAAGTGCATTGCCTTGACGATCAGTGATAGTCACGATGGTATTGTTAAAAGAGGCGTGGATGTGCGCTACGCCATCAATCACCGTCTTTTTAACTTTTTTCTTGGCTGTGGTTTTATTACTTGGCTTAGCCATAGCAATTTCTTCCTACTAATTTGTTACCGTAAGTGAATGAAAGTCGTAAGCAAGAATTACTTCTTAATAGGCTTACGTGGGCCTTTACGGGTACGAGCGTTCGTTTTGGTGCGTTGACCACGAAGCGGTAAGCCACGGCGATGGCGCAGGCCACGGTAGCATCCCAAATCCATCAAGCGCTTAATATTCATAGATATTACACGACGCAAGTCACCCTCTACGGTGCGCTTAGCAACCTCAGCACGAATAGCATCCATCTGGTCCTCTGACAAAGTGCCGATTTTTACATCTTCAGCAATGCCAGTAGCAGCACAGATTTGCTTGGCTGTGGTACGGCCAATCCCATATACATAAGTCAATGAGATAACGGCGTGTTTGTTATCTGGTATGTTTACACCAGCAATACGAGCCATTCAAATTACTCCAGTAACACATAAATTGCAGCGTTGACAGCGTAAGCACCACCCTCGCCCCTGAACAAAAGGCGCGCAGAATAGCCTCAAATACACCAAAAAGCAATAGCCGGGCAATTTCTTACCCGACGACAGTCAACGCCCCCAGTTGGCAATACTTAATATTATCGACACTCAAAAGAACAGGCAGGGAACCACTTAAGTGGCGCGCCTGCCTGGATCTCGACGCCGAAGCGTTAAGTATTAGCCTTGACGCTGCTTATGACGCGGCTCAACGTTGCAGATTACACGCAGAACACCGTTGCGACGTACCATTTTGCAGTTGCGACAAATCTTTTTAACAGAAGCACGAACTTTCATGATTCAACCTCAATATCGCGGATTAGCGCGCGTTGCCGCTGCCATATCCTTTCAAATTTGACTTCTTCATCAATGATTCATATTGATGAGACATCAAGTGAGCCTGGACCTGAGACATAAAATCCATCACCACGACCACAACAATCAATAGTGAGGTTCCACCCAAGTAGAATGGCACACCAGTGGCAACTACAAGGAACTCAGGCAACAAGCAAACTGCCGACATATAGATAGCACCAACCACAGTTAAGCGAGTGAGCACGCTATCAATATATTTAGCGGAATGCTCACCGGGACGAATACCCGGGATATAAGCACCCGACTTTTTCAAGTTATCTGCCACTTCTTTCGGATTAAACATTAATGCCGTGTAGAAGAAACAGAAAAACGTTATTAGTCCAGCAAAAAACAGAATATACAGTGGCTGACCTGGCCCAAGGTTAAGTGCTATCTCCTGCAACATTTCGTTTACTACACCCTCACCACCTTGCCCAAACCATTGAGCAATCGATGCAGGGAATAACAAAATACTACTGGCAAAAATCGCAGGAATTACACCAGCCATGTTAATTTTTAATGGCAGATGGCTGCTTTGGGCAGCATAACCTTGACGACCTTGCTGGCGCTTGGCGTAGTTGATTGTGATGCGGCGTTGGCCACGCTCAATACGAACTACAAACCAAATAACAGCGATAGCAAGAATACTGACAATCAACAAAGCGATAATATGCAAATCACCCTGTCTCGCACTTTCAAACGCCTGACCTATCGCACTCGGCATACCTGCAACAATTCCAGCAAAGATCAGCATGGAAATACCGTTACCAATACCACGCTCGGTAACCTGTTCACCTAACCACATCATGAATACTGCACCGGTTACCAAAGAAACCACTGCAATAAAGTAGTAAGAAAAACCAGGCTCTCCGCCAAACGCATAGGAGGAAAAACTTACCGCCATTGCCAATGCTTGAACGCTTGCCAAAACCACTGTGAAGTAGCGGGTGTACTGGTTGATTTTACGACGACCAGCATCACCTTCTTTCTTCAATTGCTCCAATGAAGGAGTAACTGCCGTTAGCAACTGCATAATAATCGATGCAGAAATGTAAGGCATGATACCTAATGCGAGAATACTCATCCGCTCCAAGGCGCCACCGGAGAACATGTTAAACATGCCCAAGATAGTCCCTTGATTTTGATTAAACAGATTTGCAATTCGCTCTGGATCTAAACCTGGCACTGGTATGTGAGTACCAATACGATAAATCACTATTGCCAGAAACAAAAAGCGCAGGCGAGCCCATAGCTCGCCCAAGCCTCTTTGATTTGCTAATGGCAGATTACCTGGAGTTGCCATTCGCGCCTCGTTACTCTTCTACTGTTCCGCCAGCGGCTTCAATCGCTGCTTTAGCACCTTTAGATACAGATAGGCCCTTAACAGTGACAGCTTTTTTGACTTCGCCTGAGGCGAAAATCTTGGCACGTTTAATTACAGAGCTAATCAAACCTGCTTGTTTCAGAGTCTCGATATCAACAACTGAACCTTCAACCGCATTCAATTCTGACAAACGGATTTCCGCAGTAACCAAGCCAATACGAGAAGTAAAACCGTATTTAGGCAGGCGGATTTGCAAAGGCATTTGACCGCCTTCGAAACCTGGTCTTACAGAGCCGCCGGAGCGAGATTTTAAACCTTTGTGACCGCGACCAGCAGTTTTGCCCAAACCACTACCGATACCACGACCTACACGCTTTTTAGCGTGAGTACTGCCCGGTGCCGGGCTAAGGGTATTCAGACGCATCTTATTCTCCCTCTACCTTAACCAGATAGCTAACTACATTAATCATGCCACGAACTGATGGAGTATCTTCTACTTCAACAGTGTGACGGATGCGACGCAAGCCAAGGCCTCTAACACAGGCTTTATGGCTCTCCAGACGATGAGCAGTGCTCTTGATCTGGGTCACTTTAATCATTTTCTTAGACATGGTGAATTCCGCCTTCTAGTAATCGAACGAATCGATTAGTTCAGAATATCTTCAACACTCTTACCGCGTTTTGCAGCAACAGCTTCCGGAGAAGTCATTTCTTTCAACGCATTAAAAGTGGCGCGAACTACGTTAACCGGATTGGTAGAGCCGTAGCACTTGGACAGAACGTTCTGAATACCAGCGATTTCCAGTACGGCGCGCATAGCACCGCCAGCGATAACGCCAGTACCTTGCGAAGCTGGTTGCATGTAAACCTTGGAAGCACCATGAGCACCTTTAGTTGGGTATTGAATGGTATCGCCATTCAACTCAACACTGATCATGTTGCGACGTGCAGCTTCCATCGCCTTTTGAATTGCGATAGGCACTTCGCGCGCTTTACCGCGGCCAAAGCCAACTTTGCCATTACCATCACCAACAACAGTCAGTGCAGTAAATTGAAAGATACGACCACCCTTAACAGTTTTAGCAACACGATTAACTTGAACTAGTTTTTCTTGCAAGCCTTCGTTGTTGTCTTCTTCTTTCTTAGCGTATGCCATATCTCACCTTTAGAATTCCAGTCCGCCTTCACGAGCAGCGTCAGCAAGTGCTTTAACACGGCCATGGTATTTGAAACCACTGCGGTCAAATGCGACTTGAGTAACACCAGCTGCTTTAGCGCGCTCTGCAATCAGAGCACCAACAGCTTTGGCTGCATCAGCGTTGCCAGTTTTGCCACTGCGTAAATCTTTATCCAGAGTAGAAGCACTTGCCAATACTTTTGCACCGTCACCAGAGATCAGCTGTGCATAAATATGACGAGGAGTACGATGGATAGATAAACGCGTAACACCTAATTCACGAATCTTGGCGCGAGCACGGCGTGCACGGCGAAGACGGGTTTGCTTCTTATCGCTCATATCCTAGCCCTACTTCTTCTTAGCTTCTTTACGCAGCACTACTTCGTCCGAATAACGAATACCTTTGCCTTTGTAGGGCTCTGGCTCACGATATGCACGGATTTCAGCGGCGACCTGGCCAAGCAATTGCTTGTCAGTGCCTTTTAGTACTATTTCGGTCTGACTTGGGGTTTCTACGGTAACGCCTGCAGGGAGAACGTAATTAACCGGATGAGAAAGACCCACAGACAGGTTTACAGTATTGCCTTCTGCTTTAACACGATAACCAACGCCAACCAGAGTCAGCTTCTTTTCGAAGCCCTGGGTAACACCGCGAACCATGTTATTAACTAGCGCACGGGTAGTGCCTGCTAGCGCATCTGACTGCTTGGCACCATCGCGCGGAGCAAAAGTAAGGACGTTATTATCGTGCTTAACTTCTACGCTCGCGTGAACTTGCAGCGCCAATGTACCTTTGCTGCCTTTAACAGACAGAGACTGTCCGTTAAGAGTGACAGTCACTGCAGCAGGTACTTCAACCGGACTTTTTGCAACTCGTGACATGACGATTTCCCAATTAGAATACTGTGCAGAGGACTTCGCCACCGACGCCAGCGGCGCGTGCAGCACGATCAGTCATTACACCTTTACTGGTAGAAACAATTGCGATACCCAAACCACCGCGAACGGTTGGCAGCGCTGCTTTACCAGCATAATTACGCAAGCCAGGACGGCTCACACGGTCAAGCTCAACAATAACTGGCTTGCCTTCAAAGTATTTCAGGTCAACAGTCAGCTCTTGCTTAGCGCCTTCGCTGATTGAAAAACCATTAATGTAACCCTCATCAGAGAGTACTTTCGCCACGCTTACTTTCAATTTTGAAGAAGGCATGGTTACAGCTGCTTTGCCCACGTTTTGCGCATTGCGAATACGTGTCAGCATATCTGCCATTGGATCTTGCATGCTCATCAGATTCTGCTCCTAAAATTAAGCCGAGGCTTACCAGCTGGCCTTAACCAAGCCGGGGACATCACCACGCATGGCTGCTTCGCGCAACTTGTGACGGCACAGGCCGAATTTGCGGTAAACACCATGAGGACGACCAGTCACACGACAACGATTACGTTGACGAGATGAACTAGCATCGCGAGGCATTTTTTGCAGTTTGATTTGCGCTTCCCATACTTGCTCTTCAGTGGATGAAGGGCTAACGATAGTCGCTTTCAATTCTGCGCGCTTGGCAGCAAATTTTTTCACGGTTTCTGCACGTTTAACTTCGCGTGCAATCATAGATTTTTTAGCCATGACGTCACCTTAACCTTTGAAAGGGAAGTTAAATGCTTTCAACAGTGCGCGACCTTCTTCATCGGTGCGAGCAGTAGTGGTGATACAAATATCCAAACCACGCAAACGATCTACTTTGTCGTAATCGATTTCCGGGAAAATAATTTGTTCAGTCACACCCATTGAAAAGTTACCGCGTCCATCAAATTGCTTTGGACTAATACCGCGGAAATCGCGAATACGCGGAATCGCGATAGTAATCAGACGATCTAAAAATTCGTACATACGATCTGAACGCAGAGTTACTTTGCAACCAATTGGCCAATCTTCACGGATTTTAAAACCCGCAATGGATTTGCGCGCATTGGTAACAACCACTTTCTGACCAGCAATTTTCACCAGATCGTTAACGGCATTATCAAGAATTTTCTTGTCGCCAGTTGCTTCGCCAACACCCATATTCAGAGTGATTTTGGTAATGCGCGGAACTTCCATCACATTTGCCAAGCCCAACTCAGCTTTGAGTTTAGGGGCGAGTTCTTTAACGTAAAGCTCTTTTAACCTAGCCATGTTTCATTACGCCCCTAGGGTTTCGCCATTGGATTTGAAAACGCGAACTTTGTCGCCATTCTCAAGCACTTTGAAACCTACGCGGTCAGCTTTCTTTGTTGCCGGGTTGTAAATGGCAACATTTGAAGCATGAATCGCAGCTTCTTTTTCAACGATTCCACCAGCAACGCCCAATTGTGGGTTTGGTTTTTGGTGCTTCTTGATCATGTTGATGCCGCTTACGATCAAACGATCTTCGGCCAATACGCGAACTACTTTACCGCGCTTGCCCTTGTCACGTCCGGCGACAACAATCACTTCGTCATCACGTTTAATTTTACGCATTTATCTGCCCTCGACTCTTTAGCGTAAAGTGCTTACAGCACTTCAGGAGCCAAAGAAATGATTTTCATAAATTTCTCGCCGCGCAACTCACGAGTTACGGGTCCGAAAATACGGGTACCAATCGGAGCATCTTGGTTATTCAGCAGTACGGCAGCATTATCGTCAAACTTGATTAATGAACCATCTTGACGACGCACGCCTTTTTTGGTGCGTACAACAACTGCCTTCATTACTTGGCCTTTCTTCACCTTGCCGCGAGGAATTGCTTCCTTAACGGTCACTTTGATGATGTCACCAACCGCCGCATAGCGACGGTGAGAGCCGCCAAGAACCTTGATGCACATGACACGGCGAGCACCGCTGTTGTCAGCAACATCTAAGTAGCTTTCTGTTTGAATCATCGTCCGTCTCCGAAACTGACTTACAAAAGCGCGGAAGTCTTAGACTTCTGAAGCGCGCTCTTCTATTTTCACTAAAGACCAGGTCTTGGTTTTCGACAGGGGACGCGACTCAGAAACAGTCACTATATCGCCAGTCTTGCACTCGTTATTTTCATCGTGGGCGTGAAGCTTGGACGATTTAGTAGAGTACTTGCCATAAAGCTCATGCTTTACACGACGCTCAATCAACACGGTGATGGTTTTATCCATCTTATCGCTGACAACTTTGCCAGTCAGTGTACGAGCCACTTTAGTTTCTTGAGTCATCGTTACTTACCTGCCTTTTGACTAAGCGCCGTCTTGATGCGAGCGATGTCTTTGCGAGCTTGCGTAAGCAAGTGCGATTGGTTCAATTGACCAGTTGAAGCTTGCAAACGCAACTTGAACTGCTCCTTCAATTGTTCCAACAAGACGCCATTCAGCTCTTCGACGGATTTTTCGCGGAGTTCTGAAGCTTTCATCACATCACCGAACGTTTAACAAATGTTGTTGTAATTGGCAATTTAGCCGCAGCAAGAGCGAAGGCTTCACGAGCTAATTCCTCGCTTACACCGTCCATCTCATAAAGAACCTTGCCAGGACGAATTTGCGCTACCCAGTATTCAACACCACCTTTACCGCTACCCATACGAACTTCGAGTGGTTTAGCTGTAATCGGCTTATCGGGGAACACACGGATCCAGATTTTACCGCCACGCTTAACGTGACGAGTCATCGCACGACGTGCTGCTTCGATTTGACGCGCAGTAATGCGACCGCGACCAGTTGCTTTCAAGCCAAAATCACCAAAGCTAACTTTGGAGCCACGCTGGGCCAGACCGCGGTTGCGGCCTTTCATCTGCTTGCGAAACTTTGTACGCTTAGGTTGTAACATGATGCGTACCCCTTACTTGGATTTAGCGGCTTTTTTCTTGGACGCTGCTTCGGTTTCAGTAACGTCACCGATAACTTCGCCTTTGAAAATCCACACTTTCACACCAATGATACCGTAGGTGGTGCTCGCTTCTGCTGTTGCATAATCGATGTCTGCACGCAAAGTGTGCAGAGGTACACGACCTTCGCGATACCACTCACTACGAGCGATTTCGGCACCACCCAAGCGGCCACCCACTTGGATTTTGATACCTTCAGCACCTTGACGCATTGCGTTTTGTACCGCGCGCTTCATTGCACGACGGAACATTACACGACGCTCTAATTGCTGAGCCACGCCTTGTGCCACTAAAGCTGCATCCAAATCGGGCTTGCGAATCTCTTCAATATTAATATGAACAGGCACGCCCATTTGCTTGCTTACTTCAGCGCGCAACTTATCAACATCTTCGCCTTTTTTACCAATCACAATCCCTGGACGGGCAGTGTGAATAGTAATGCGCGCAGTATTAGCGGGGCGTTCAATATCAACGCGGCTAACTGACGCACTAGCAAGCTTGTCTTGAATGTACGCACGTACTTTCAAGTCGATGTTGAGTTTGTCTGCGTAATCGGTGCCATCGGCATACCAAATAGAAGTATGCTTTTTGATGATCCCCAGACGAATACCGTTTGGATGTACTTTCTGACCCATAACGCGCTCTCTTACTTATCGGCTACTTTAACGGTGATATGACAAGTACGCTTGGTAATACGATCAGCACGGCCTTTGGCACGTGGCTTAATGCGCTTCAGGCTTACACCTTCATCGACAAAAATCGTTTTTACTTTCAACTCATCAACATCAGCGCCTTCGTTGTGCTCAGCATTTGCAATTGCAGATTCGAGCACTTTCTTGATGATCTCTGCGCCTTTCTTGGTACTAAAAGCCAGGATATCAAGCGCGTCTTCAACGCCTTTACCGCGAATTTGATCAGCAACCAAACGCGCTTTTTGCGCCGACAGACGAGCACCGCTTAATTTTGCTGCTACTTCCATCGTATACCTCGATTAGCGTTTTTTCGCTTTCTTATCAGCGGCATGGCCACGATAAGTGCGAGTTGCTGCAAATTCGCCAAGCTTATGGCCAACCATTTCTTCGTTAACCAGGACCGGAACATGCTGACGCCCATTGTGCACAGCCAAAGTCAAACCCACCATTTCCGGCATAATCATGGAACGGCGCGACCAAGTCTTAATTGGACGACGATCATTACTCGCGATCGCAGCTTCGACCTTCTTAATCAGGTGAAGATCGATAAAAGGACCTTTTTTCAGTGAACGTGGCACTGTCTCTTCCTCTATTCAGCTGTTAAGTCGGCGCTTATTTCTTATCGCGACGACGAACAATCATGTTATCGGTGCGCTTGTTTTTGCGCGTTTTGTAACCCTTGGTTGGAGTACCCCATGGTGAAACTGGGTGACGTCCGCCAGAAGTACGGCCTTCACCACCACCCATTGGGTGATCTACCGGGTTCATCGCAACACCGCGAACAGTAGGACGAATGCCAAGCCAACGTTTGGCGCCAGCCTTGCCCAATGAACGCAAATTGTGCTCACTGTTAGAGACTTCACCCAGAGTTGCGCGACAATCACTCAACACTTTACGCATTTCACCGCTGCGCAAACGCAAAGTTGCGTAAGCACCATCGCGCGCCACCAGCTGGGCCGAAGCACCAGCAGAACGAGCAATTTGAGCACCCTTACCAGGCTTAAGCTCAACACAGTGAATTACACTACCCAACGGGATGTTACGGATTGGCAGAGCATTGCCTGGCTTGATAGCCGCAGCGTTACCCGACTCAATTTTGTCACCAGCGCTCAAACCTTTGGGCGCAATGATGTAGCGACGTTCACCATCTGCATAACATACGAGAGCAATATAAGCAGTACGGTTTGGATCGTACTCAATGCGCTCAACAGTTGCAGGGATGCCGTCTTTATTACGACGGAAATCAACTACACGGTAATGTTGTTTATGGCCGCCACCAACATGGCGAGTAGTAATGCGACCGGTATTGTTACGACCACCTGACTTGGATTTTTTATCCAACAGAGGAGCGTAAGGATCACCCTTGTACAAATCCGGATTGACAACTTTTACTACAAAGCGGCGACCTGGAGAGGTTGGTTTACATTTTACAATTGGCATTGCAACAATCCCCTTACTCAGCTACCGCAAAGTCGATTTCTTGACCTTGCTCAAGACGTACATACGCTTTTTTCCAATCGCTTCTCTTGCCGATTCCGTAGCGTGTACGCTTGGTTTTGCCTTTAACGTTCAATACATTTACTGATTCAACTTTAGCGTTGAACAATGCTTGAACTGCGGCTTTAATTTCCACTTTATTAGCATCAGCCAATACTTTGAAAACCACTTGGTTACTAGTCTCACCGGCTGCAGCTGACTTCTCAGAAACCACAGGACCTAGCAACACTTTATAAATGCGTTCTTGGTTCATCCCAGGATCTCCTCGAATTTTTTCAGAGCAGGAACAGTAACGATTACCTTGTCAAAACCGATAAGACTTACAGGATCAACACCCTGCACATCGATCACACCAACCTTGTACAGGTTGCGCGATGCAAGAAACAAGTTTTCACTCATCTCTTCGGTAATGATCAAAGCATCAGTCAAATTAAATTGAGCCAGCTTTTGAACTAATGATTTGGTTTTTGGTGCATCCACATCAAAGCTTTCAACCACAATCAAACGATCCTGACGATTTAATTCGGACAGGATGCACTGCAGCGCAGCGCGGTACATTTTCTTGTTAAGTTTTTGCTCGAAATTACGTGGCTTAGCAGCAAAAGTAGCACCACCACCACGCCAGATTGGGCTGCGGATAGTACCAGCACGTGCGCGACCGGTACCCTTTTGACGCCATGGCTTTTTGCCACCGCCAGACACTTCAGCGCGAGTTTTTTGCGCTTTAGTACCTTGACGAGCACCAGCCATATAGGCAACAACGGTTTGGTGAACCAGGTCTTGATTGAACTCTCTACCGAAGGCAACTTCAGATACAGAAACTGTACCCTGGGCACCACCGGGACTAACAATTTTTAATTCCATGGTCGATTCCCCTCGGATACTTAACCGTTAGTGCGCGCTTTAACAGCAGGTCGCACAATAACGTCGCCACCTGGAGCACCAGGAATAGCACCCTTAACAAGAAGCAGATTGCGCTCAGCATCGACACGGACAATCTCAAGGTTTTGAACGGTTACACGCTCAGCACCCATATGACCAGCCATTTTCTTACCTTTGAATACGCGACCTGGAGATTGACACTGGCCGATAGAACCCAGCACACGGTGCGAACGGGAGTTACCGTGAGTCGCATCTTGCATACCGAAATTCCAGCGCTTAATACCGCCAGCAAAACCTTTACCTTTAGACGTGCCGGTAACATCAATTATTTGACCTGCAGAGAAAGACTCAACAGTAATTGTTGCACCAACTTCGAAAGCTTCTTGAGCTTCGTTACGCAATTCCCAAACACCGCGACCTGCCTCAACATTAGCTTTGGCAAAGTGACCGGCTTCGGATTTGGTAACACGGGAGGCACGACGAGCACCAATAGTTACCTGCACAGCAGAGTAGCCATCAGTGTCTACGCTTTTAACCTGAGTAATGCGATTAGGCTCAACCTCAATCACAGAGACAGGAATGGAAACACCATCATCGGTAAATACACGAGTCATACCGCTTTTGCGGCCGACAATACCAATCGTCATTTTACTAACCTCTATAGTGTACGGGGCTTTTACCCGCTATGGCCGCCCATTTCAGAGCGTTACACAGTTCGGACACCCAGTGCGCCCGAACCTTAAACATTTACTTAGCCGAGACTAATTTGGACTTCAACACCAGCAGCCAGATCCAGCTTCATGAGTGCATCAACAGTTTTTTCAGTAGGCTCAACAATATCCAGCAAACGCTTATGTGTACGGATCTCGTATTGATCACGCGCGTCTTTATTGACGTGCGGAGAAATCAATACAGTGAAGCGCTCTTTACGAGTCGGCAACGGAATCGGACCGCGCACTTGAGCACCTGTACGCTTTGCTGTTTCAACGATCTCTTGGGTAGAGGCGTCAATAAGCTTGTGATCAAAAGCCTTCAGGCGAATTCTAATGCGTTGATTCTGCATGTGAACCAAACTCCAATTGTTTGTTTTAAAGAACTTCCAGTGCGCAAGGATAAAAGTACCCCGGCAAAAGGAGGCGCAATTCTAAGGGCGACTTAGTGACCTGTCAACAAATAAACAGCATATTTGCGATTATTTGATCAAACACTTTACTTCACCCGGATAAATAAAAAGCGGGCCGCATGGGCCCGCTTTTTAACAGCCGTTATTACTGAAGGATTTTGGCAACAACACCAGCACCAACAGTACGACCACCTTCACGAATAGCGAAGCGCAAGCCTTCTTCCATCGCGATTGGGTGAATCAAGGTAACAACCATTTGCACGTTGTCACCTGGCATCACCATTTCTACGCCTTCCGGCAATTCAACAGCACCGGTTACGTCGGTGGTGCGGAAGTAGAACTGTGGACGATAACCTTTGAAGAATGGGGTATGACGACCACCTTCTTCTTTGGACAATACGTACACCTCTGACTGGAACTTGGTGTGCGGAGTTACCGAGTTTGGCTTGGCCAATACTTGACCACGCTCAACGTCATCACGCTTGGTGCCGCGCAACAGAACACCAACGTTCTCGCCAGCACGCCCTTCGTCGAGCAACTTGCGGAACATTTCAACACCAGTACAGGTGGTTTTAACGGTGTCTTTCAGACCAACAATCGCGATCTCTTCGCCAACTTTAACAACACCACGCTCTACACGGCCAGTTACCACAGTACCGCGACCAGAGATAGAGAATACGTCCTCTACTGGCATCAGGAATGGTTGGTCGATAGCACGTACCGGCTCAGGGATGTAGCTGTCCAG
>NZ_JAVDVX010000005.1:0-489186 GCF_031457055.1 Cellvibrio fibrivorans
GAAAATAGCAGTTAATAGCGGTTGATTTGACGTTTTTTGATTGCATTGCGTTAGTTGAGCAAGATTGATTGAAAATCAGAAAATAATTGGGCAAAAGTTAGTCAATTAAATATTAATCAATTGGCTGCAGGAAAAATTAGTGGTTATTAGGTTTTTCTACGGCTTCGTTAGCCAATGGAAAAAGCGAATGAGCAAAAGTGAAGTCGTAATTGAAGTGGATGCAATTCAAAGCTCCATTCGTAACTCACTCAAGGAATTCGGGTTCAAAGTTCGTGGGCGTACTTTTAACAGACAAACCCTTGATGGTCTTACGCAAGTTATAAATTTCCAAATGGGACAATCCGAACCTCCGGCTAGTGTATTCATTCCGGGTTTAAAAGAAAATTTCTACGGGCTGTTTACTGTAAACCTTGGTGTGTATGTCCCCGAAGTTGCTGAATTTCACGGAGGGTGCTTAGCGAAATCATGGGTTCAAGAATACAATTGTTGTATTCGTGATCGTTTAGGGCCCTTAAGTGGTTTAACCAAAGACATTTGGTGGCGAACCCAAAATACGCCTGCTGTAACTGAGGAAATTCGAACTTTGTTGCTTACGTTCGGACTTAATTTTTTAAATCGCTTTGAAAGTCGAGCGTGTATTCTAAAAGAGCTAGAAGGTGCTGAAAATAATTTAAGCTACTGCAACACACCGAGAATAGTTAGTTCAATTATTTACACTAAGCAAAATGAAACAGAAAAAGCCCGAAACCTGCTACAGAAACAGGTTTTAGAGACTCATAATATACGCCATCCTGAATATGTAAGAGCGCTCGCTATACGTCTAGGTTTGGGTGTAATTTAACAAGGCTAACAAGCGACTGCGGGAAAAATCCGGGCAAATTACTCGGCCTGGTGGTTATCTAGGTGAGTGCAGGCTTCCTCTCATCCTCCCACCACAAGGGCTATGAAT
The DNA here is from genome assembly GCF_031457055.1 of Cellvibrio fibrivorans. Lineage (NCBI taxonomy): Bacteria > Pseudomonadati > Pseudomonadota > Gammaproteobacteria > Cellvibrionales > Cellvibrionaceae > Cellvibrio > Cellvibrio fibrivorans. The sequence continues at coordinate 950 of NZ_JAVDVX010000005.1, forward strand.
ACCCCTCGCCACAGCCAGATTTACTAGATTTTGTGCTAGTATGCGCCCACTTTATCAATCGCTGGGGCCGATGATCATGCATTGTCCGTTTTGTAGTGCGGAAGATACCAAAGTTATAGATTCACGCCTGGTGGCGGAAGGCGATCAGGTGCGCCGTCGTCGCGAGTGTTTATCCTGCCATGAGCGCTTCACCACTTTTGAAGTGGCCGAATTGGTGATGCCGCGCATCATCAAGCAAAACGGTACCCGCGAACCCTTCGATGAAAACAAACTGCGCGCCGGTTTATTGCGTGCGCTGGAAAAACGCCCGGTGAGTATCGAGGCGATTGAATCGGCCATTAACCATATCAAACACTTTTTGCAGGCGACCGGCGAGCGCGAAGTAAAGGCATTGCTGGTAGGCGAGAAAGTGATGGAGCAATTGCAAAAGCTCGATGAAGTTGCCTATGTGCGCTTCGCTTCTGTGTATCGCCGCTTTAAGGATCTCAACGAATTCCGCCAGGAAATCGACCGCCTCGAACAGCAACCTGAAAACGACTAATTTTCTGATGACCCTATCTTCGGTTGATTTTGAATTTATGGCGCATGCATTCCGTTTGGCGGAGCGCGGCCTTTACACCACCATGCCCAATCCGCGTGTCGGTTGTGTGCTGGTGAAGGACGGGCAGGTGATCGCTGAAGGCTGGCATGTCCGCGCCGGTGAAGCCCATGCCGAGGTTAATGCGTTAACTGCGGCGCGCGACTCTGCAGTTCACGACGGCGCGCGCGGCGCAACGGCTTATGTAAGCCTTGAACCCTGCAGCCATACCGGTAAAACCGGCCCCTGCTCGCAAGCCTTGATCGATGCCGGTATCGCGCGGTTGGTATATGGCATGGAAGATCCCAATCCGCTCGTTTCGGGCAATGGCATCGCCATGGTGCGCGCTGCGGGTATTCAAGTTGATGGCCCGGTTTTGGAAGAGGATGCGCGTGTGCTCAACCCCGGTTTTGTCCGCCGCATGGAACGCAAACTGCCTTACGTGCGCTGCAAAATGGCGATGAGTATTGATGGCCGTACTGCTATGGCTTCGGGCGAAAGCAAGTGGATTACAGGCCCCAAAGCGCGTGCAGATGTGCAGCGTCTACGTGCTCGTTCATGCGCGATTATTTCCGGTGTCGATTCCATCTTGCAGGACAACGCTTCACTCACCGTGCGTGTGGATGAGTTGGGTTTGCCTAACGCTGAAGAGGCCGCCGCGAAACAACCGCTACGGGTGATCCTCGATTCACAACTGCGCACACCGCGCACCGCCTTGATGTTTAAACAATTCACCCCGATATTGCTGGTACACAATGGCAAGGTTGAGGCTGAGCAATTACAAGGCTGGCCGGATTTTGTTGAGCTGATTGCGTTGCCGGGTAAAGATGGCCGTATCGATTTAAACGCGCTCTTACGCGAGCTCGCCCGTCGTCATTGCAATGAAGTGCTGGTTGAGGCGGGTGCTACGCTTTCCGGCAGTTTTTTACGCCGTGGGCTGCTCGATGAAATTATTATGTACATGGCCCCGAAGCTATTGGGCAACAATGCGCTGCCACTGTTTGGTTTGCCGCTGGATACTATGTCCGCCGCGCTCTCACTGAAAATTAAAGATATTCGCGCCGTCGGGCGTGACTGGCGTATCACCGCCGTGCCCGACACTGAATACTAGATAGGTAACACCTTGAACGATCAAGCTCCCGATTTACAACCCGCTCCAAATTCACCGCAGGTGGACAATTCGGCTTCGCTCGGCCAGCGTTTTGCGGCGTTTATGCTGGATGGCGTGTTCATGGTCATTTCGATGATGTTCCTGATGCAGTATCTGGGAATGACCGAATTTGACCCGAACAAGGCGCAGGATGCCCAGGCGATGCAATCCGAAATCCTTGCCAAAGTGGCCGCTTTGTCGAATGGACAAAAGGTATTGCTCGCGTTGTTTCCCTACATTTCATTTTTGGTATTACACGGGTATTTGCTCAGCCGCTACGGGCAAACCATCGGCAAGCGCATCATGGGTATTGCCATTGTAACTATGGATAATCGCGTCCCGCCGTTTTTCCAATTGATCGTCCAGCGCTATTTGATCCAATGGTTGGCAGGCCGTGTGCCTATGGTGGGTGGCATATTGCGCTTGGTGGATATTCTGGCGATTTTCCGTGCGGACAAGCGCTGCATCCACGATCATCTTGCCGGCACTAAAGTGATTGATTTAAGAATCCCTGTTACCCAAGGCAAACCAACCAGCATCATCGTATAAGTCTCTCGACTATCGCGATTCCGAGGTAAATCTATGTTCACCGGAATTATTGAAGCCATCGGCGAAGTGGTGGCGTTGCAACCTAAAAATGGCGATCTGCGTCTGCGCATCAAAACCCACAGCTTGAATCTGGGTGATGTACATCTGGGGGACTCCATCGCTACCAACGGCGTTTGTCTGACGGTGGTGGATTTGCCCGGCGATGGCTATTGGGCGGATGTATCGCGCGAAACTTTGGATAACACCACCTTGCCCGGCTGGAAAGTTGGCCAGCGGGTTAATCTGGAAAAAGCCCTGACCCCGCAAACCCGCTTGGGTGGCCATATTGTTAGCGGCCATGTCGATGGTGTAGGCGAAGTTGTCAGTCGTCATCCTGACGCGCGCTCCGAGCGCTTTCGCATCCGTGCGCCCAAGTCATTGGCAAAATATATCGCCCACAAGGGGTCAATCACGGTAGATGGTACTAGTCTTACCGTTAATAAAGTGGACGGCGCCGAATTTGAACTCAACATCGTCCCGCACACCTTGCAGTGGACCATTATGGATAGCTACAAGACTGGTACTCAGCTCAATCTGGAAGTGGATGTGCTCGCTCGCTACCTTGAGCGCCTGATGCTTGGCGACAAAGCCGCCGAAGGTGAAGGGCAGGGCATTACCCTGGAATTTTTGGCGAAGAATGGTTTTGCTTAACCGGAATTACTTCCTTACATAGAGATTGTCTATGCAACTCAACACAATTGAAGAACTGATCGAAGACCTGCGCCACGGCAAAATGGTCATCCTGATGGATGACGAAGACCGTGAAAACGAAGGCGATTTGATTATGGTCGCCGAGCAGGTGCGCCCGGAAGATATCAACTTTATGGCGACTCACGCTCGCGGTTTGATCTGTTTAACCCTATCGCCTGAGCGCTGCAAACAACTGGATTTGCCGCTGATGGTGAGCGACAACAAATCCCAGCACACCACTAATTTCACTTTATCGATTGAAGCAGCAGAAGGTGTTAGTACCGGTATTTCGGCGGCCGATCGCGCGCTGACTGTGCGTGCAGCGGTAAAAGCTAATGCCAAGCCGACAGACATAGTGCAGCCCGGTCACATCTTCCCCTTGATGGCGCAACCGGGTGGTGTTATGAGCCGTGCGGGTCATACGGAAGCTGGTTGCGACCTTGCGCGTCTGGCCGGTTTCGAGCCAGCGGCGGTGATTGTTGAAGTGATGAACCCCGACGGCACCATGGCGCGCCGCGCGGATCTTGAGCAATTTGCCGAGCAACATCACCTGAAAATCGGTACCATTGCCGACCTGATTCACTACCGCGCCACCAAAGAGAAAACCGTTGCCTGCATCAATACCCGCAAAGTAGAAACCCTTTACGGTGAATTTGAACTGCGCACTTATCGCGATCTGGCGCGCGGCGATCTGCACTTTGTGATGATCAAAGGCGAGATAGATGCCGAGCCAACGCTGGTTCGTGTACACGTTATGGATATTGCCCGCGACGTGTTGAGCCTCAAGCGCACGTCAGTCGCTGGTGGCAAAAGCTGGACCTACCAGGATGCGCTGCGCAAAGTGAGCGAAGAGGGTAAGGGTGTCGTACTGCTGATCTGCCACGACGAATCGACTAAAGAAGTTGAAGACAGCATCGATTGGTTGATCTCCGGCAAACAAATGCGCCGCAGCTCGGAAGTGCTCTACAAACAAGTGGGCACCGGCTCGCAAATCCTGCGTGATTTAGGCGTGCGCAAAATGCGCGTGATGTCGGCGCCCATGCGCTACTCAGCGCTCTCGGGTTTTGATTTGGAAGTAGTTGAATATATTTGCCCTGAGGGTGACTAAAAGGTTTTCCCTGAGGGCGATTAACAATTTCATCGTTAAGAGAAAATAGCATGAGCAATATCAAAGTAGTTGAAGGTGATTTTTCCGCGTCAGCAGGTAAGTACGCGTTGATCGTTAGCCGTTGGAACAGCTTTGTTGTAGAGAGTCTGAAAGACGGCGCATTGGATACTTTGCGCCGCCACGGCATCAAAGATGAAAATGTCACCATCTATTACGCTCCCGGCGCTTTTGAATTTCCATTGACTGCACAAAAAATTGCAGCGAAAAAAGAATTCGACGCGATCATTGCGTTAGGTGCAGTCATTCGCGGTGGCACACCGCACTTTGATTATGTTGCGGGCGAGTGCGTTAAAGGTTTAGCTCAGGTTTCCTTGCAATATGGTGTGCCCGTAACCTTTGGTGTACTGACTGTTGATTCAATCGAGCAAGCAATTGAACGCTCGGGCACCAAAGCGGGTAACAAAGGTGTTGAGGCTGCTTCCACCGCACTGGAAATGGTTTCCCTGTTTGGGAAAATATAACGCCCGTTACGATTTAATTGTTGTTATTTTTATTTCATGCCCGTGCACGCGGGCATTCAAGTTCTTTATCAGGTAATTGTTCATGACTACTCCTTCAGGTCAAGCCGGAGCATCCGCGCAAAAAGGCCACACCGCTGCAACCCGCCGTATGGCTCGTCACTACGCGATGCAAGCGCTGTATCAATGGCATATGACCGGTAATTCGCTCAACTCAATCGAAGCAGAATTCCGCACCGATAACGATATGAGCAAAGTGGATGTGGAATATTTCCACGATATCCTCCACGGTGTGCCTGAACATTTAAGCGAACTTGATGCCGTTTACGAACCCTTTCTGGTTGATCGCTCACTGGCAGAATTGGATGCAATCACTCGCGCGCTGCTGCGTCTTGCCACCTACGAATTTAAATTCCGTATTGATGTTCCATACAAAGTAGTCATCAACGAAGCTGTTGCCTTGGCGAAAAAATTTGGTGCAGAAGACAGTCACAAATTTATCAACGGTGTGTTAGATAAAGCGGCCGTGGTATTGCGCGCATTGGAAGTCAACGCCGAACGCAAAAGCCGTTAATTGTTCGGGCGATTGTCCGTCGCTCTTCGTTCCAAAGGCGATTCAACTCTTCTAAAACGGCTTAATTTTTTAAAAAGACGTAAAAGTGCCCAGTGAATTCCAACTGATCCAACAATTTTTCCAGCGCGAGCAAGCCGAGCAGCCTGCCGAAGGCGTGTTGCTGGGGATTGGTGATGACTGCGCACTTTTGCAAATCCCCGCTGGAAAGCAACTAGCAGTATCGGTCGATACGCTGGTTGCTGATGTGCATTTTCCTAGGGATGCTGATCCCGAACTAATTGCCGAGCGCGCATTAAGAACCAATTTAAGCGATCTCGCCGCTATGGGCGCAGATCCGCTCTGGTTCACACTTGCACTGACCCTACCGGAAGCCAATGAAGACTGGCTGCGCAGTTTTAGTCGTGGGTTATTTAAATGCGCGCGCGCATACGGCATTGCATTGGTTGGAGGAGATACGACATCAGGCCCCTTATCGATTACGATCCAGGTGATGGGTGCAACCCAACCGCAACACACACTGCGGCGCGATGGTGCCAATATTGGTGATTTTGTTTTAGTGACCAATTTTGTGGGTGACGGTGCAGCTGCATTGGCCGCAATTCAAAATACCCAACAATTTACCGATGAGCATACAGACTATTTGCAGCAACGTTTTTATCGCCCAACACCGCGTTTGGCTGAGTCTGCATTAATTCGTGAACTCGCCAGCAGTGCATTGGATATTTCTGATGGTTTGGTTGCCGACTTGCAACATATATGCGATGCAAGTGATTTGGGGGCGGTGATTGATGTCGAAAACTTGCCGCTATCACCTGCGCTAAAATCTTTAAACAATGATGCGCAAGCTTACCAATGGGCGCTCAGTGGTGGCGATGACTACGAACTGTGTTTTACGGTTCAGCCTGAAAAGATGGCTGATATCGCTATGTTAATTGCGCAGGGAGAATTACAAGCCACAGTGATCGGGGAAATGATCGCAGGCGGTAAAGTCATCTGTGAGTACGAAGGCGAACCATTCAAGTTGGCTAAAACGGGGTACCAACATTTCTAATGAGCACTCCCACGTTTAAACAATTGCTCGCCAATCCTAACCATTTATTTGCATTTGGATTTGGCAGTGGCCTTGCCAAAAAAGCTCCCGGCACTTTTGGCACACTTGCAGCGATTCCGTTTTTTTTGCTATTGCAAAATTTATCCTGGCCAGTGTATTTGAGTTGGTTAATAGTGACCTTTGCATTAGGTGTGCTCTGGTGTGACCGCTCATCCCGGGCACTAGGAGTGCACGACCATGGTGGTATTGTGTGGGACGAATTTGTCGGCTTCTGGATCACTATGTTTATGGCGCCCACTGGTTGGCTGTGGATACTCATCGGGTTTGTGTTGTTTCGGTTTTTTGATGTTCTGAAGCCCTGGCCAATCAATTGGCTGGATAAAAAAGTGCACGGGGGTTTCGGCATAATGATCGATGATGCGCTCGCCGGGATTTATGCGTTCATTTTTTTACAATTGGCAGCTCTCTGGTGGGGCGTTTCATTGTTCGGATAGGGAGTTCGCATGTTGTATTACTGGTTGAATCTTTCGTTGATTGCGTGTGTTTTTTTTGCTGCTCAGGTGAAAGCGATGGATTTGCAGGTAAAAATGTTGGCAAAGGATGCCGCGCTAATTGTTGTTGATGGTAAGCAGCGCATGTTACGTGTAGGCGCGGTCAGCCCTGAAGGAGTTAAGTTGGTATCAGCAGATGGTCTTCATGCAGTAGTTGATGTGGCTGGCAAGCGAGAAACATTGAAGTTAAATCGAAAAATCTCTACACAATTTATTCAGGCGGAAAAAGCGGAAGTGCGTATAGCCTCCGCAGAAGGTGGACATTACTTTACGCAGGGGAAAATCAACGGCACTTCAGTTAAGTTTATGGTTGATACTGGTGCGACTGGTATTGCAATGAATTACCGTGAAGCTGAAAAAATTGGTATTGACTACCTTGCGGGAACTCCCATTTCTGTGAGAACGGCGAATGGTGTTGCGCAAGCATACGCGGTTGTTCTGAATCGTGTTTCCGTGGGCGATATTGAGCTTAATCAGTTGACCGCAGCTGTCAGCACAACAGAGTCACCGGAGGTGATTCTATTGGGCAATAGTTACCTGGGTAAAGTGAATATGTCCATCGCTAACGGTGTGTTAGTTCTTACAGAAAAGTAAATGTAATTAATAAGCAGTTAATTTTTTAGAGTGCTCTTTTTATGAAAGAGCAATAGAGGTCTTCAGTGACAATTCGATTTATAGAGTCCTGTAAATTGCCAACTCCCTTTGGGGTGTTTGTGATGCATGGTTTTACTGATGCTGAAACAGATAAAGAGCATGTTGTGTTAACAATGGGTGATATTAATGACCCTGCACCTTTGCTTGCCCGTATTCATTCCGAGTGTCTTACTGGTGATGGATTATTTAGTCTGCGATGCGATTGTGGACCACAGTTACAGGCTGCTATGCACAAAATTGGCGTTGCTGGACGCGGGGTGATTTTTTATTTGCGCCAGGAAGGGCGCGGTATCGGATTGCTGAATAAAATCAAGGCTTATCATTTGCAAGACCAGGGCGCCGATACGGTAGAGGCCAATGAGCAATTGGGTTTTGGTGCAGACATGCGCGATTACTCCATCCTCAAGCCCATGCTCGAACATCTCAATATCAAAGCTTTAAAATTGCTCACCAATAATCCACGTAAAGTAAAAGCCTTGCAGGATATGGGCATCAATGTAGTGGAACGCATCCCGCATCAGACTGGCCGCAATCCTCACAACGCAAAATACCTTGAAACAAAAGCAGGTAAGCTTGGCCATTTGTTTAATAGTGAAGACGACGAATAATGTTTAATTTTTTTGCAATGATCTTTTATCGAGAGTAAGACAATGACAAGAATAGCAATCGCCGGTGCCGCAGGCCGTATGGGCAAGGCGTTGATTGAAGCCACACAAAAAAATCCACAAACCACATTGGGTACTGCAACCGTGCGTGCAGGTAGTTCACTGGTGGGTGTGGATGCCGGTGAGCTGGGTAATGTGGGAAAACTCGGTGTAACCCTGGTAGATAACATCGCCGATGTAATCGACCAATTCGATGTGTTGATCGATTTCAGCTCGCCGCTCGCGACACTCGATCATGTAAAAATTTGCGCAGCGCACAATAAGCCTATCGTCATTGGTACCACCGGATTCAGTGCCACAGAAAAAGCGGATCTGCTCTCCTATCAAACACAAATTCCTTTGCTGTTATCGGCCAATTTTTCTACCGGTGTAAACCTGTGTTTTAAATTGCTCGATTTAGCCGCGCGGGTATTGGGCGATGAATACGATGTGGAGGTCTACGAGGCGCATCATCGTCATAAAGTCGATTCACCTTCCGGCACTGCGGTGCGTATGGGTGAAGTACTCGCGAATGCATTGGAGCGCGATTTGGATAAAGTGGCGGTTTATGGTCGCGAAGGCCAAATCGGTGCGCGTCCGCGCGATACTATTGGTTTTGCCACTGTGCGCGGCGGCGATGTAGTGGGTGATCACACAGTGATGTTTATGGCTGATGGAGAGCGTGTGGAAATTACTCACAAAGCATCAAGCCGTCTGGCATTTGCCAACGGCGCCGTGCGCGCAGCAGTATGGTTGCAACAACAAAAATCCGGTTTGTTTGATATGCAGGATGTGTTGGGTTTGCGATAAATTTAAAATCAACTTTCCAGAAAATCGCTCAGGGAATTAAAGAATGGCTGGTTCCAGTTTATTAGCATTGCTTGATGATATTGCTACAGTGCTCGACGATGTGGCGGTTATGACCAAAGTCGCTGCGAAAAAAACAGCCGGTGTACTGGGCGATGATCTAGCGCTTAATGCACAGCAAGTTGCGGGTGTGCGCGCAGAACGCGAGTTGCCCGTGGTATGGGCGGTTGCCAAAGGTTCTGCGCTCAATAAAGCGATTCTGGTTCCCGCCGCACTGTTTATCAGCGCATTTGTTCCCTGGTTAATTGTTCCACTGCTGATGATCGGTGGTGCTTATTTGTGTTTTGAAGGATTTGAAAAACTCGCGCACAAATATTTCCATTCCAAAGCAGAGGATTCCGCACATCATCGCGAATTGATCGAAGCTGTTGCCAATCCGGAAGTGGATATGGTCGCTTTCGAAAAAGAAAAAATTAAAGGCGCCGTGCGTACGGACTTTATTCTTTCGGCAGAAATCATCGTTATCGCACTTGGGTCGGTAGCTGCTGCGACTTTTGCCAAGCAGGCCGCAGTGGTCGTCAGTATTGCGGTATTGATGACTGTGGGCGTCTATGGGTTTGTCGCATTGATTGTGAAGTTGGATGATATAGGCATGCACCTGTGCAAAAAGCCCAACCCAGTTGCACAATTTTCCGGAAATTTTTTACTGGCCGCTGCTCCGCGCCTGATGAAGCTCTTATCCGTATTGGGTACTGCGGCGATGTTTATGGTCGGCGGCGGTATTGTGACGCACAGTATTCCTGTTATTCATCATTGGATTGAGCATGCTGCTGCCGCAACTGAACCGGTGGGTTGGTTGACTTCGTCGGTATTGAACGGTGTGGCGGGTGTGGTGATTGGGGCCTTGGTGTTGGCGGTGGTGAGTTTGGTTGGGAAGTTGTTTCGTAAAGGCTGATACTGGCCCGATTCGGGTAGATTCCAATGGACAGGCGCGGGCGAGTCCCGTAGAATTCGCAGCCAGATTGCGGCCGCCTCAAACGGCTCTGCACAAAGAATACAAAACGGTTCGCACAAGAACATAAAAAGGCGAGATGAGATTTGAGTTTCATCTCGCTTTTTTACAACCAAACGTTTTACAGTCAGATTAATTTTGCCTTTTAACTCAATGACTTATCGCGATGTTCACTTTATAAGTGTCAATGCGACTGACTTTTTGAGCCTGAAAAAACTGAACGTCTGTGCGATTTGGATGACGAACCTACAACGATTTATTAGCTTGCTTTAAGGGTATCCCGCAGGGTTAGTGACTGCCGGTGTTCTCCAAGCCAAAACCCAACCAGCTCAGGAGGTTGTTTTGACTACTCAGGAATCCCTTCCTGCCCCGAAGAAGGCCATTTTGGTCCTTGCCGATGGTAGTGTTTTCCGTGGTACCGCAATTGGTGCTGAAGGTTTATCAGTGGGTGAGGTGGTGTTCAATACCGCAATCACCGGCTATCAGGAAATCCTTACCGATCCATCCTACGCCCAGCAAATTGTTACCCTCACTTATCCCCATATCGGCAACACCGGTACCAACAGCGAAGATGAAGAGTGCGAGCGCATTTGGGCCACTGGCCTGGTGATTCGCGATCTGCCATTGCTTGCCAGCAGCTTCCGCAATCAGGAAAGTCTTTCCGATTATCTTAAGGCGCGCAATGTGATTGGCATCGCCGATATAGACACCCGCCGCTTGACCCGTATCCTGCGCGATAAAGGCGCCCAAAACGGCTGCTTGATGGCGGGTGATGATATTGACGAAGCCAAAGCCCTCGCTGCTGCCAAAGCTTTCGGCGGTTTGAAAGGCTTGGATCTCGCCAAAGAAGTAACAGTGAGTGAGTCATACACTTGGAATGAAAGTAGTTGGGTGTTGGGCGAAGGCCACAAAGCCCTGACCGGCGCGAAAAAATTCAAAGTAGTCGCTTACGATTACGGTGTGAAGCGCAATATCCTGCGCATGCTTGCGGATCGTGATTGCGAGTTGATTGTAGTGCCCGCCAAAACCACAGCTGCCGACGTACTGGCAATGAATCCGGACGGTGTTTTCCTCTCTAATGGCCCTGGCGATCCTGAGCCATGCACCTATGCCATCGAAGCGATTAAAAATATTCTGGAAACCGATACTCCGGTATTTGGTATTTGCCTCGGCCACCAATTGTTGGCCTTGGCCTCCGGCGCCAAAACCATCAAGATGAAATTTGGCCATCACGGCGGCAACCATCCGGTACAGGATCTGGAATCCAAACGTGTGATGATCACTGCGCAGAACCACGGTTTTGCGGTAGAAGAATCCAGCCTGCCCGCCAACCTCAAGGCGACACATAAATCCTTATTCGATGGTTCCTTGCAAGGTATTCATCGCACCGATAAGGCCGCGTTCAGCTTCCAGGGTCACCCTGAAGCCAGCCCCGGTCCACATGATGCCGATACCTTATTCGACCACTTTATTGAATTGATGCAAGCGCGCAAGGCGTCCTAATCGGAGCAGACATGCCAAAACGTACAGACATAAACAGTGTATTGATTCTCGGCGCTGGCCCGATTGTAATCGGCCAGGCGTGTGAATTTGACTACTCGGGCGCACAAGCCTGTAAAGCCCTGCGCGAAGAGGGTTACCGCGTTATTTTGGTGAACTCCAATCCAGCCACCATCATGACCGACCCGGCGATGGCGGACGCCACCTACATCGAGCCGATTGAATGGCAAACCGTAGAAAAAATTATTGAAAAAGAACGCCCCGATGTAATCCTGCCCACCATGGGCGGCCAAACGGCGCTCAACTGTGCGTTGGCGCTTGCTAAACACGGTGTGTTGGAAAGGTACAATGTTGAGTTGATTGGCGCGAAAGAAGAAGCCATCAACATGGCAGAAGACCGCAATTTGTTCGACCAGGCGATGAAGCGTATTGGCCTTTCATGCGCTCGCGCGAAAATCGTTCATACCTTGGAAGAGGCGAAAGAAGCACCGAAAGAATTCGGTTTCCCATGCATCATTCGCCCGTCATTTACCATGGGTGGTTCCGGTGGCGGTATCGCTTACAACTGGGACGAGTTCGAAGAAATTTGTACGCGCGGTTTGGATCTGTCACCGACCAATGAACTGCTGATTGATGAATCCCTGCTCGGTTGGAAAGAGTACGAGATGGAAGTTGTGCGTGATAAAAACGACAACTGCATCATCGTCTGCTCGATTGAAAACTTTGATCCGATGGGTGTGCACACCGGCGACTCGATCACCGTTGCTCCAGCGCAAACCCTTACCGATAAGGAATACCAGATCATGCGCAATGCATCGATTGCGGTATTGCGTGAAATCGGCGTGGAAACGGGCGGTTCCAACGTGCAATTTGCGGTGAATCCAGTTGATGGCCGCATGGTGGTGATTGAGATGAACCCGCGTGTATCGCGTTCATCCGCACTTGCATCCAAAGCGACGGGCTTCCCGATTGCAAAAATCGCTGCCAAGTTGGCGATTGGTTATACCCTCGACGAATTGCAAAATGAAATTACCGGCGGCGCAACACCGGCATCATTTGAGCCATCGATCGATTACGTCGTTACCAAAGTGCCACGCTTTACCTTTGAAAAATTCGGTGACGCTGATGCGCGTTTAACAACGCAAATGAAATCCGTTGGTGAGGTGATGGCGATTGGTCGCACTTTCCAGGAATCGCTGCAAAAAGCGTTGCGCGGTTTGGAAGTGGGCTCGGCCGGTTTTGAATCCAAAGTGGATTACACCACTGAAGAAGGCGCTGCAAAAGTTCGCCGCGAATTGACGACTGCTGGTGCCGAGCGTATCTGGTATCTCGGAGATGCGTTCCGCATGGGCATGAGCGTCAATGATGCATTTAATCTGTCGAAGATCGATCCATGGTTTTTGGTGCAAGTAAAAGAGTTGATCGATATCGAGCAGTCGCTGCGCGGTAAATCACTCACCGATCTCGATGCAGACAAATTGTTCCAGCTCAAGCGCAAAGGTTTTTCTGACAAGCGTTTAGCACTGTTGGTAGGTGCGACTGAAAAGGCCGTGCGTCATCATCGCCAAGGGTTAAACATTCGCCCGGCTTACAAGCGTGTAGATACTTGTGCGGCGGAATTCTCTACCTCGACTGCTTACATGTATTCGACTTACGAAGAAGAGTGTGAAGCTAACCCGAGCGATAAGAAAAAGATTTTGGTTATTGGCGGCGGCCCTAACCGTATCGGTCAAGGTATCGAGTTCGATTACTGCTGTGTACACGCCGCATTAGCGATGCGCGAAGATGGTTACGAAACCATTATGGTTAACTGTAACCCTGAAACCGTATCGACCGATTACGACACGTCTGATCGCTTGTTCTTCGAGCCAGTGACTCTGGAAGACGTATTGGAAATCGTCCACAAAGAAAAACCGGTTGGTGTGATTGTGCAATTCGGTGGCCAGACGCCGCTGAAATTAGCGCGTGCATTGGAGGCGGAAGGCGTGCCCATTATCGGCACCAGCCCGGATGCTATCGACAAAGCGGAAGACCGCGAGCGCTTCCAACAAATGATCCACAAGTTGGGTCTGTTGCAGCCGCCAAATGCGATCGTTCGTTCGCTGGAAGAAGCATTACTTGCTGCTGATAAAGTTGGCTATCCATTGGTCGTTCGCCCGTCTTATGTATTGGGGGGCCGGGCGATGGAAATCGTTTATAAAGAAGATGAGCTGCGCACTTATATGCGTACTGCGGTACAAGTATCAGAAGATGCTCCGGTTTTGCTTGATCACTTCCTCAATAATGCTATCGAAGTCGATATTGATTCTGTGTCTGATGGCCAACAAGTTGTGATCGGCGGCATCATGCAACACATTGAACAATGTGGCGTTCACTCCGGTGACTCGGCTTGTTCGCTGCCACCTTACTCTCTACCTGCCGATGTGCAGGACGAAATGCGCGAGCAAGTAAAACAAATGGCAATTGAGTTGGGTGTTATCGGTTTGATGAACACCCAGCTCGCGTATCAAGATGGCAAAATTTATGTCATCGAAGTAAATCCGCGTGCATCGCGCACTGTGCCGTTTGTGTCCAAATGTATCGGTTTGTCGCTGGCGAAAGTTGCTGCACGCTGTCAGGCAGGCACCTCTTTGGCGGAGCAAGGCTTTACCAAAGAAATTATCCCAACCTATTTCAGCGTGAAAGAAGCGGTATTCCCGTTCAATAAGTTCCCGGCCGTTGACCCGATCCTCGGGCCAGAAATGAAATCGACCGGTGAGGTGATGGGCGTGGGCGATACCTTCGGCGAGGCCTATGGCAAATCACAATTGGGCGCTAGCAACCGTATTCCTGCGACCGGCACTGCGTTCCTGAGTGTTCGCGATATGGATAAAGATGGTATTGTCGGCGTGGGTATCGATTTGGCGAGTCTTGGATTTAAACTGGTTGCTACACGCGGTACTGCGTCAGTGTTAAAAGCAGCTGGTTTGGATGTGCAGATCGTCAATAAAGTTCAGGAAGGTCGCCCGCATATTGTGGATATGATCAAGAATGACGAGATCGATTTAATCCTCAATACTGTGGAAGGTCGCCAGGCTACGCGCGATTCATCATCCATTCGCCGCAGTGCCGAAAATCACCGTGTCTATTACAACACCACATTGGCTGCAAGTCAGGCTGTATGTATGGCGCTGAAACAAGGTCAACATATTGAAGTGCGCCGTTTGCAAGATTTGCATCAGCGCCTGAATAAATAAGGATTGTCCATGAGCACCAAGTTCCCCATGACTAATCAAGGCGCTGAAAGATTAGCGCTTGAATTGGAAGACCTGAAAAAAGTACAGCGCCCGCGCATCGTTAACGCGATTGCCGAGGCGCGTGCCCACGGCGACTTGAAAGAAAACGCTGAGTATTCTGCCGCGCGTGAGCAGCAGAGTTTTTGTGAAGGCCGCATTCAGGAAATTGAAGGCAAGCTTAGCAATGCGCAAATTATTGATGTGACCAAAATCCCGCATACCGGCAAAGTGATTTTTGGCACTACCGTTACCATCATTAATCTTGATACTGATCAGTCAGTGACTTATCAGATCGTGGGCGATGACGAGGCGGATGTAAAAGCCAATAAAATCTCGGTCAACTCACCTATTGCGCGCGCATTGGTGGGGAAGGAAGAGGGTGATGTGGTGGTGGTCAGAGCACCGGGCGGCGATGTAGATTACGAAATCGATAAAGTAGAGCATATCTAGCTGATCCAGGAATTATCACCCATAAAAAACCGCCATTTAACGGCGGTTTTTTTATGGGTATTTAGCTCTGTGATCTTAACGCTGCACATTAGAAAGCTTGGGATTGGCTCTTTTATTGTGGCGATAGAGTAAAACTACTTTGCCAATTTCCTGAATCAGTTCAACATTGGGCAGGGCTTCAAGCTCGGCGACGACTTCTTTGCGTTCGTCGCGCTCGGCAATGGCCAGCTTTACTTTGATCAGCTCATGGTCATCTAACGCACGATTGAGTTCGGCGAGTACGCCATCGCTCAAGCCATTACCGGCAATGGTGACAATGGGATTAAGCTTGTGGCCAATAGTACGAAATTGTTTTTTACGCTCAGGATTAATCGGCATAAACTTACCTTAAGGATTGGAAGAAATAATGGTGGTCATTCTACTCCATTCTGCGTTCCGACGTTTGGATTTGCCTGGCTGGTTGCCTTAGTTTTACTACTAGGCGTATGTGGATTTACAAGTCGGGGCTTGCAATTTGAGCACCAGCCCCCAAATGACTTGCATAGATAAGTTTGTCTGGCGGCTCGTCTAAGGTATCCTGATTGTTCGTATTTCAAGGTGATGAATGCTACCTTGAAAGTCAGATTCAGGCGTCAAAAAGGCGTTAAGCTATGAAAAATTCGACGATTTCAACTGGTAAATGTGCAAGTATCTGCTGTCGGTAAACCATAGCTAATACTACTAGCCTATTGATTGGGTGTTTATTGCCAGCCATTAATAAATTTGATGTAACTGTGAGGAATTTTCCTTGAACGATATAACCAAGAATCTCGTGCTTTGGCTGGTCATTGCTGTAGTCCTTTTCAGTGTCTTTGAGGGCTTCAACAAGCAATCCACTAGCAACACGCTCAACTACTCCGATTTTATCTCCAGTGTGCGCGATGATCGGGTGCAGGAGGTAACCATTGATGGTTTGGTTATCGAGGGGATCTATAAGGACAATACTACCTTTAAGTCTATTCGCCCCAATCTGCAAGATCCCAAGTTGATTGACGACCTTTACAACCACAATGTAGTGATCAAAGGGCGCGAAGTTGAGCAGCCAAGCCTGTTGAACCAATTGCTGGTCGCCAGTTTCCCTATTTTGATCATTATTGCAGTCTTCTGGTTCTTTATGCGTCAGATGCAAGGTGGCGCTGGCGGTAAAGGCGGCCCTATGAGTTTTGGTAAAAGTAAGGCGCGTCTGCTTGGTGAAGATCAAATCAAAACAACCTTTGCCGATGTGGCAGGGGTCGATGAAGCCAAAGAAGAAGTGCAGGAGCTTGTGCAGTATTTGCGCGACCCCACCAAGTTCCAGCGTTTGGGCGGCCAGATCCCGCGTGGTGTATTGATGGTAGGCCCACCAGGTACCGGTAAAACCTTGCTGGCCAAAGCCATTGCCGGCGAAGCAAAAGTTCCTTTCTTTTCAATCTCCGGTTCTGACTTTGTTGAGATGTTTGTCGGTGTAGGCGCAAGCCGGGTACGCGACATGTTTGATCAGGCCAAGAAGCAGGCGCCGTGCATTATTTTTATCGACGAGATCGATGCCGTGGGTCGTCATCGCGGCGGTGGACATGGTGGCGGTCACGATGAGCGCGAACAAACTCTGAACCAGTTGTTGGTCGAGATGGATGGTTTTGAAGGTAACGATGGCGTAATCATTATCGCTGCAACTAACCGTGCCGATGTGCTGGATAAAGCGCTGTTACGCCCAGGTCGTTTTGACCGTCAGGTTTATGTTGGATTGCCCGATATTCGCGGCCGCGAGCAAATTCTGAAAGTCCATATGCGCAAAGTGCCATTGGAGGATCGCGTCAGTGCATCAGTCATCGCGCGCGGCACGCCGGGCTTTTCCGGTGCTGAGCTGGCTAACCTTGTCAATGAAGCAGCTTTGATGGCAGCGCGTGGCAACAAGCGTTTGGTCACTATGGAAGACTTCGAAAAAGCGCGCGATAAAATCATGATGGGTGCAGAGCGCAAATCCATGGTGATGAGCGAAAAGGAAAAAGAAAACACTGCTTATCATGAGGCTGGGCACGCCATTATTGGCTGTGTAGTGCCAGAACATGATCCGGTGCATAAGGTGACTATTATTCCTCGTGGCCGCGCATTGGGTGTTACCCAGTATCTGCCCGAGGAAGACAAATACAGTTATAGCAAACGCTCATTGGAGTCGCGTTTGTGTACGCTTTTCGGCGGACGCATCGCAGAAGAAATGACTTTGGGAATCGATGGCGTTACTACCGGTGCGTCGAATGATATCGAACGTGCTACCCAGCTGGCACGCAACATGGTGACCAAATGGGGCTTGTCCGCTAAGTTGGGTCCACTGCATTACGGCGAGGAAGAGGGCGCTTATCCGGGCATGGCGACACAACAATACTCTGATGACACTTCGCGCAATATCGATGAAGAAGTGCGCCGAATTATTAATGACTGCTATGCACGTGCTACCAAAATTCTTGAGGATAACCGCGATATTCTGGAATCGATGAAAAATGCCCTTATGGAATATGAAACCATCGATGCTGAACAGGTTGCTGATTTGATGGCGCGCCGTAAAGTGCGCCCGCCGCGCGAGTGGAATGATGATGATTTCAACAGCCATTTGCGCGATAAGGATGCCTCTGGGGAAACCCCGGCAGGCCCTATAGGTGGCCCAGCTAACACGCATTAATTTTTTGTATTTTTGCCAATAATAACCCCGGGCTTGCTCGGGGTTATTGTTTTTCCCTCTATCAGTTTTAATCACCTCAAAAATAGCTTAGGCATTTGAATGCAATCCCATCCAGATAAAACCCTTCTTATTTGCGGTAGACATCAACTTGATCTCACTCGCCCTGTAGTGATGGGAATTCTCAATACTACGCCGGACTCCTTTTCCGACGGAGGCAGCTATTACACCGGCAGCGCGCTGAATCTGGATCTGGTTGTGCATCGCGCAGAACAGATGATGGCAGAAGGCGCGCAGATCATTGATGTTGGCGGGGAATCAACAAGGCCAGGCGCCGCAACAGTATCTGAGCAAGAAGAGTTGGATCGTGTTGCCCCTGTGGTCGAGGCATTGGTTGATAAACTGGGTGCATTAGTCTCGGTCGATACCAGCACCGCGAGTGTGATCACCGAATCGGCAAAAAAAGGTGCAGGATTGATTAATGATGTGCGCGCACTTCAGCGTGACGGTGCATTGCTTGCTGCTGCTGCTAGCGGTTTGCCTGTCTGTTTGATGCATATGCAAGGGCAACCTGACAGCATGCAGCAAAACCCACACTACGATGATGTGATAGCAGAAGTGAGTGATTTTTTACACGCACGTATAGCGGCTTGTCATGCACAGGGTATTCCTTCAGAGCGAATTATTCTCGATCCCGGGTTTGGCTTTGGTAAAACACTCGCGCATAATCTCGCGCTTTTACGGCGCTTGCCGGAGTTGGGTGACTGGGGTTATCCCTTGTTGGTGGGTATGTCGCGCAAGTCCATGGTCGCGCAGTTGCTCAATCGTCCGGTTGATGGGCGTTTACCGGGCAGTTTGGCTTTGGCAATGCTGGCAGCTGAACGCGGCGCTGCCATTATCCGTGTGCATGATGTTGCTGCCACGGTAGATGTATTAAAGGTTCTCGCTGCTGTGGTTGAATAATCGCAGCGCATTTTTTTGTTAGCGGAGTAAGGAATTATGTCTCGCAAGTATTTTGGCACTGATGGTATTCGCGGTTTGGTGGGCGAGTTCCCAATCACTCCGGATTTTATGCTCAAGTTAGGTTGGGCGGCTGGCTGTGTACTCAAGGATCGTTTTGATGGCCAAAACATGATTTTGATCGGTAAAGACACGCGTATTTCCGGTTATATGTTTGAATCTGCATTGCAGGCTGGATTGATTAATGCCGGCGTTGATGTCGGCTTGCTTGGCCCTATGCCCACCCCTGGTGTCGCTTATCTCTCACGAACATTTAAGGCTCAGGCCGGAATAGTGATCAGCGCATCTCACAACAGCTATGTCGATAACGGGATCAAGTTTTTTGGTGGCAATGGCAGCAAGCTTCCCGACGAATTGGAAACCCTGATTGAAGCGCAACTTGAAAGACCCATGTCCACCGGCGAAAAGCTGGGTAAAGCTCGCCGTATTGCGGATGCATCGGGTCGCTATATTGAGTTCTGCAAAGGCACTATGCCGTGGGGATTTAATCTCAAAGGGATGCATATCGTTCTGGACTGCGCAAACGGTGCAACCTACAACATCGCACCTGATGTATTCACCGAATTGGGTGCCCATGTCACCTCTTTGTTTGTTGAACCTAACGGCACCAATATCAATCGCAGTTGCGGCTCCACTAAACCTGAAGCACTGCAGGAAAAGGTAGTTGAGCTGGGCGCTGATATAGGTATCGCGTTTGATGGCGATGGCGACCGCGTAGTGTTTGTGGATCACAAGGGTGAATTAGTTGATGGCGATGAGCTGCTCTACATCATTGCCGCATATCAACAGGAATATGCGGGCGGTTGCGATGGTGTGGTCGGCACTTTAATGAGTAACTTCGGCTTCGAGTTGGGGCTTAAAAAACTGAATGTCCCTTTTGCGCGCGCTAAGGTGGGTGATCGTTACGTTATCGAGATGATGCGCAGCAACGGCTGGCGATTGGGAGGCGAGAACTCTGGTCACATCGTGTGCAGCAATGTCACCACTACGGGTGATGGAATAATTGCAGCCTTACAAGTGCTGCTTGCTGTAACCACAATGGGTGATTCTTTACATCGCATCAAGAAGGGGATGAACAAGCTGCCTCAGGTCATGATTAACGTACATATATCAAAGCGTGTTGATCTGGCGAATAATGACACCGTTCAAGCAGCAGTAAAACTGACGGAAGAAAAGCTCGCGGGAACCGGACGCGTTCTTCTGCGCCCTTCGGGCACTGAGCCTGTGGTGCGGGTAATGGTTGAAGGAGAGGATAAAAAACAAGTTAAAGAGTTGGCTCAAGAGCTTGCAGCGACGGTAGAGGCCGCGCTCAGCTAATATTAACGGGAATGCAATTTGTTAATAAAAAGAGTGATGACAAATCAGCGCTCAAAAATCGGCCAAGGCGCAGATTTTATATTCAGATGCTCGGTGCTCAGGGCAATATTGCCGGTTGTATCGTAAAAAAACGGATAAAAGTCAGGGTGTAAGCGAAGATTGGGTTGTATGTTCAAATCTTCTTAGCTAACATTGGCGCCCGCTTTGGGGGAGGTATTGCTGTTGAACAAAGCAAGTAACGCCAAGCGTCGCCAACTGGTGGTTGGCAATTGGAAAATGAATGGAAACCTGCATGAAAATGCAGACTTGTTGGTCAAGGTTGTGGCTGGTTGGCAAGGTGAGCATAATGCAGATGTAGTTATCTGCCCACCGTTTCCTTATTTAATACACACTGGAAGTTTGTTGTCTGGTTCAGCGATATTGCTGGGTGCACAAACCACAAGTGAGCATAGTAAGGGGGCTTACACAGGCGAAGTTTCAGCATCAATGCTTGCAGATTTGGATTGCAAATTTGTAATAATTGGTCACAATGAGCGCCGCCGACTGCAGGGTGAAACGGATGAGCAAGTTGCTCGCCAATTTATAGCTGTACAGCAAGCTGGTTTAATACCGATACTCTGTGTAGGTGAATCTCTAAAGGATCGCGAACAGGGGCGTCAGTTAGAGACTATTGGCCGGCAGCTCGATGCGGTCTTTGCGCATACAGGTAAAGATGTATTCAATAATGCCGTGCTTGCGTACGAACCTGTATGGGCTGTAGGGACCGGCAAGACAGCTACACCTGAGCAAGCAGAAGAAGTGCACCGTTTTATGCGTGCACAGCTGGGTGAGTTAGCTGGGAAAGTCAGGATTTTGTACGGTGGTAGCGTCAAAGCGCACAATGCACAACAGTTGTTTGCATTGCCCGATATAGACGGTGCCTTACTTGGCGGCGCATCTTTAGACGCTGACGAGTTTTTAGCAATCTGTAGGGCTGCTGATTAATTTCATCAGCTAAACACCAAGCGCTCAAGAGAGCTTTGCAATGGAAAAACTGGTACTGATTATTCATTCGCTTGCGGCACTGGCTATTATTGGCTTGATTTTGCTGCAGCAAGGTAAGGGCGCAGCAGCAGGCGCATCATTTGGCGCTGGAGCTTCGCAAACTGTATTCGGCAGTGAAGGGAGCGGTAATTTTTTCACTCGCGCAACTTGGATTATTGCAACCGTATTTTTTTGTACTAGCTTTGGTTTGGCAATTATTGCGAAAAATCATTCAAAAGTAGCAACGCAGGGTATAGTTGTCCCCGCTGTGCAGCAACAAGAAGTTCCCTCGGCTTCCGACGTGCCTGCCAGTGAAGTACCTGCAGCGGCTGCATCTGATGTGCCAGCTGCGCAAGCTGAAGCTGCTCCAGCGTCTGTAGATGCAGCCGCTCAAACAGAAGCAAAGAAAGAGTAATTTTAGAGTTAATGCCCCGGTGGTGGAATTGGTAGACACGCTATGTTGAGGTCGTAGTGGCGAATGCTGTGCCGGTTCGAGTCCGGCCCAGGGCACCAAATTAAAAGCGCTCACAAGAGCGCTTTTTTTTCGTCTGTAATTTGATGGTTTGTGTAGCTAACTCTCCCTGCGGGTAATTGATGACCAATAATTTCTCCAACCAATATTTGCAATTGCGTGCACAGCGTTTGGCTGAATCCACTCGCGAATTTCTTGCGCGTGGTAAATCGGTTGTGCGCTGTGAGCATTGTCAATTAGCTGCATTTGCCTGTATATGTCCGTGGCGCCCGGATTTGGAGGCGCGCTGCGAGTTTGTATTGTTGATGCATCGCAATGAGGTATTCAAACCAACTAATACCGGGCGCTTGATCGCTGAGCTATTGCCGCAGCAGACTCATGTGTTTTGCTGGAGCCGCACGGAACCTGCGCAGGAATTGTTGGATTTGTTGGGGGATTCCCGCCGCCGCTGTGTGATTGTATTCCCTGCTGATGCTAACGAAACGGGTTCAAAGCAGCGGGGTTTGGTAACTGAATTACCGGATGATGGAAAAATCACAACTTTTGTATTGTTGGATGGCACCTGGAAGCAAAGTGGCCGTATGTTTCATTTGAGCCGATGGTTGGAGGAAATCCCCTGTGTAGTCTTGCCTGAAGCTTTAGTGCGCGGCTATGCGGTGCGTAAATCTCATCAGGAGCATTATCTGTCTACCGCTGAAGCGGCTGGATTGTGTTTGGAGATGGCGGGCGAAGTGCGTGCCGCCAGTGCCTTACAGGATTATTTTGAATTATTTAATCTGCACTACCTGGCAACGCGCGGGGCAGTCGCCCCCGTCATTGGCGAGTTGCATGAACGGATGGCGGCTTACAAAAAGGCTTGATATCTGCCTGGTTTCCGCAGGGTTATAAGCCAAATGCCGCTGTGAGCTGTAGCTAATTTCCTACAACATTCATTGAATTTTGCGACTATCGTCACTCCCCAATTTTCTTGAAAATGGCTTCTAACAAGGAGGTCGTCAGGGAAGGTAGGTTGACCAAGCAGGGTCAAGGGAAGCGCCTAATTCATAGCGCCATTTTCATTTAATCAGGTCATGCTCACGAGTGGCGATTCCACGATTCGGAACCGGATGTTCCGAATCTGGCAAGTAAAACGAAAACGGGATCAGTCGGCGACTGATCCCGTTTTCGTTTTACTGTTGTACATTTTCGCTTTGTGCTTTCAACTCAGTACCGCTGGCTTTTTGTTGCATGAAGCCGCGCACCCTTCCTAATAAAAAGCTTTGGTGATCCTGTTCGACTAACTTGGGTTGATCATCGATTAGTAGCTGTTGGTAATCCACTACTTTCTTGCGCATGGCGACTGCTCTGTGCAACACCCTCGCTTGCAGTTGCCCCGCATCAATCGGTGCGAAGAAAAGATCTAGTACGGGCAGTTGTTTTGCAGCAAAAATGGTTTCCAGTTCCTGCTTGATTATTGGCTCTTGTTGCTGGAGGTTGGTGACAATAAGGGCTTGTAGTGGTCCATCAACAACTGTTGTATCGCGGCTGTTATCCTTAATTTTCGGGGCTAGTATCTGCATAATCTGAAATGCCACGCTGTTGTCGGTCAGTACTACCGTGTTGAGTTGACCCTTTTCTTTTAAGAAATTAAACGCCGCATCGACATAAGTGGCGATTAGCGCATCGCGCGCAACGCTTGAAGAGGTTGCGGTGGATGAGCTTGGTACACTGCTGGAGGCGGATGCCGCCGCCGTCTCTTCGGGGGGTGTTTCCGCTGCAGCTTCAGTATCTGCAACGGCGCTTGAAAAGGATGCGCTCGCCGATGCTGAACTAGGCCGGGCGGGAATTGCCGCCAGATAACGTTGTGGCAGGCTAATCGCCAGAGTTTCCCATCCGTAGCGCGGCAGGTTCGCGCGCAGGTTCTCCAGAGTGGGCGGCCAGAGTTGGGGGTTTTCTGCCGCATGGAACAGGATCAATACGCCGAGCGTTTTTTTAGCCTCAGTCGGGCGATAAAGCGCAAGAATTTTTCCGTGTTCAGTCTCCAACCATTGCGCCTCATCATTCATGGCGGCGGCGATCAAACTTTTATCGCGAATATCGCGCGATGGGTAAAGCGGAGCTTCGGATGATTTGCTAATCGAGCTAATCGCACTGCTTGCGGCAGAGGATTCGGTGTTTTCTTCCGGCTCCTGCGCGATCGCAGCCAGGGGTAACAGGCAAAGGGCAAGCAGGGCATGCGCTAATCGCGGGCGGCGGTTAATAAATCTCATTGGCCATGGGCCGGTGTTCGCAGGCATGGTTTGGCTCTTTAGTGGGTTTTGGTGGCAAACCTTATCACGTAGAATGCGGACTGCCATTTATCAATATCGGGACATTTATGCAGAACTTTAAGCGAGATTACAAAATAGCACCTTCAATCCTTTCGGCGGACTTTGCCCGTTTGGGTGCTGAGGTAGATGCAGTACTCGCAGCTGGTGCCGATATCATCCACTTCGATGTGATGGATAACCACTATGTCCCCAATCTGACTGTCGGCCCTATGGTCTGCAAAGCCCTGCGCAAATATGGAATTGCGGCTCCGATTGATGTGCACCTGATGGTCGAGCCGGTGGATGATTTGATCGTCCAGTTTGCCGATGCAGGTGCGACCTACATCACTTTCCATCCGGAAGCCTCGCGCCATGTAGATCGTTCGCTGCAACTGATTAAGGATAAGGGCTGCAAAGCGGGTCTGGTGCTCACTCCCGCCAGTTCTCTCGACCATATCAAGTATGTAATGGGTAAGCTGGATATGCTGCTGTTGATGTCGGTTAACCCGGGTTTCGGCGGTCAGACGTTTATTCCCTATATCCTCGATAAACTGCGCGAAGCCCGCGCGCTTATCGATGCCAGTGGTTTTCCTATTCGTCTTGAGGTTGATGGTGGGGTTGGTCTGGCGAACATTCGCGAAGTTGCAGAAGCCGGTGCCGACACCTTTGTCGCAGGTTCGGCGATCTTTAACGCGCCCGATTACGCTGCGGTTATCGCCCAAATGCGCGAGCAATTGGCTTTGGTTAAATAGCCGCTCCTTTGCGGGTTAGGCGGCGTCCAGAGGGTAGGCACAGGCGCTTTATTTCAGTACACTTGCTCGAAGCTCAAACAGGAATCATCCTCGTGAAACACGCAACCTTATTTACAGAGTGCGCTACCCACCTTGCCGCCCGATGGCGTCGCTAGTTCATCTCGCTTTGGCAACATCTTCATTGATTTTGCACTGAGCCTACCTTTCCCTGTTTGCGCATAGGCTATCTGTTCATAGA
Organism: Cellvibrio fibrivorans; assembly: GCF_031457055.1. NCBI lineage: Bacteria > Pseudomonadati > Pseudomonadota > Gammaproteobacteria > Cellvibrionales > Cellvibrionaceae > Cellvibrio > Cellvibrio fibrivorans. The sequence goes on from NZ_JAVDVX010000005.1 coordinate 25,901, forward strand.
TGTTTAAAAATGGTTTTTCATGAACACTGCTGCGCAAATACAATATTGATAAAGATAAAAGCTTGCCCCTTCGTCTGGCGAGCATAAAGGTAATTCCATGAACTCTGACCCGTTTATTGATCAAGAAAAATTCACCCAATTGGCCGCGCAAGGTTACAACCGTATTCCCGTTATGCGTGAAGTGCTGGCGGATCTGGATACGCCACTGTCCTCTTATCTGAAGTTGGCCGCTGGCCCTTACTCCTACCTATTTGAATCTGTGCAAGGCGGCGAAAAATGGGGGCGTTACTCCATGATCGGCTTGCCTGCGCGCACTGTGCTTAAAGCCTTTGGCGATGCGATTCAAATTGAACGCGAGGGCAAGATTGTTGAAACCCATATCTGCGCCGATGCTCTGACGTTTGTGGAAGAGTTCAAGAAGCGTTATCGCGCACCTGAGTTGCCTGGGCTGCCGCGTTTTACCGGTGGGTTGGTTGGTTATTTTGGTTATGACTGCGTGCGTTATGTGGAACCACATTTAAAGGCCGGCACACCCAAAGATGTGATTGGCACACCGGATATTTTGCTCAGCGTCTCCGATGAAGTATTGGTGTTCGATAACCTCGCCGGTAAATTGATTTTTGTTATTCACGCCAATCCGGAAGTTGAAAACGCATTTGCCAAAGCCAATGCGCGTCTGGATGAGTTAGAGCACAAACTGCGCGGTGAAATTCCGGCAACACCGAGCTTATCTTTGGGCAATAACGGCCACAACGAGCCGCTTTTTACTTCTAATTGTGGCGAAGAAAATTTCCATCGCTACGTTGATAAAATCAAAGAATACATTTTGGCGGGCGATACCATGCAAGTTGTTGTCTCCCAACGGTTATCCATTGATTTTACCCAAGAGCCGATCAACCTTTATCGCGCCCTGCGCAATTTAAATCCATCGCCTTACATGTATTTTATGGATTTAGGCGATCACCATGTCGTCGGTTCCAGCCCAGAGATTCTCGCGCGTTTGGAAGATGGCGAAGTGACAGTGCGCCCGATTGCAGGAACCCGTCGTCGCGGCTACACGCCCGAAGAGGATAAAGCGCTGGAAATTGAATTAGTGAATGACCCTAAAGAAATCGCCGAGCATTTAATGCTGATTGATTTGGGGCGTAACGATGTAGGCCGCGTGGCGAAAATCGGCAGCGTAAAACTGACCGATAAAATGGTGGTTGAACGCTACTCGCACGTAATGCACATCACTTCAAATGTTACTGGCAAATTAAAAGATGATCTGCGTGCGATGGATGTATTGCGCGCAGCATTACCTGCAGGCACGTTAAGTGGCGCCCCAAAAATTCGCGCGATGGAAATTATCGACGAATTGGAGCCGGAAAAACGCGGTATCTACGGTGGCGCTGTGGGTTATATCTCCTGGAATGGCAATATGGATACTGCCATTGCTATTCGCACTGCTGTCATTAAAAACGGCAAACTCTATGTACAAGCAGGTGCAGGGGTAGTGGCCGATTCAGTGCCTGCGCTGGAGTGGAAAGAAACCATGAATAAAGCGCGCGCAATTTTTAAAGCCGTTGATATGGTAGGCACTGCTGCAGTAAAAGGGGATGCAACATGATTTTAATGATTGATAACTACGATTCATTCACCTACAACCTGGTGCAATATTTTGGCGAGTTGGGTGCGGATATTAAAGTTGTACGCAATGATGAAATCACCATCGAAGAGATTGCAGCCTTAGCACCAGAAAAAATTGTCATTTCCCCTGGCCCTTGTACCCCTACTGAAGCGGGGGTGTCGGTGGATACCATCAAAACCTTCGCCGGAAAAATTCCGCTGCTCGGGGTTTGTCTTGGTCACCAAAGTATTGGTCAGGCGTTGGGCGGTAAAGTGATTCGCGCCCCCTTCGTAATGCACGGTAAAACGTCACCTGTGTATCACGACAATAAAGGTGTATTTGCCGGGTTGAAAAATCCGTTTCAGGCAACGCGCTATCACTCGCTGGTTATTGAAAAGGAGTCCATCCCTGAATGTTTGGAGATCACCGCCTGGACGCAAAATGAAGATGGCAGCATGGCAGAAATTATGGGAGTGAAACATAAAACGCTCGCATTGGAAGGCGTGCAATTTCATCCGGAATCGATTTTGACCGAGCATGGCCACGATATGCTGCGCAATTTTTTAACGGCGTACTGATTCATAAAAGGTAATTGCAATGGATATCAAACAAGCATTAACAAAATTGGTAGCACGGATTGATTTAAGCACAGAAGAAATGATTTCTGTGATGCGAGTAGTTATGACTGGTGGAGCAACACCCGCACAAATTGGTGGCTTTTTGGTGGCGCTGCGGATGAAAGGCGAAACCCTGGATGAAATCACCGGTGCGGCCATGGTGATGCGCGAACTGGCGACGCCGGTAGATATTGATGTGAATTATTTAGTCGATACCTGCGGCACCGGTGGCGATGGTGCAAACTTATTTAATATTTCCACTGCCAGCGCATTTGTTGTCGCCGCTGCCGGTGGACGCGTGGCAAAACACGGTAATCGCTCAGTCTCCAGCTCAACCGGTAGCGCGGATGTTTTGGAGGCTGCGGGAATAAAGCTTGATATCACCGCTGAACAAGTTGCGCGCTGTGTGCGTGAAATTGGAGTGGGTTTTATGTTTGCCCCTGCACATCACAGTGCGATGCGCCATGCAATTGGCCCGCGCAAAGAACTAGGTATGCGCACCATTTTTAATATGCTCGGCCCTATGACTAACCCCGCGAAAGTTAAGCGTCAGGTTATTGGTGTGTTTAATGGCGAGTTGTGTAAACCTATGGCTGAAGTGCTTGGTCGTCTTGGCAGCGAGCATGTGATGGTGGTGCACGCTAAAGACGGTTTGGATGAAATTAGCTTATCGACTGAAACACAGATCGCTGAACTAAAAAACGGTGAGATTCGCGAATACATCATCAAGCCCGAAGATTTTGGTATGCAGTCCAAAAGTTTGATTGGCTTGAGTGTATCTAATGCCGAAGATTCATTGTTGTTGATTCGCGATGCATTAGGTAATCGCCGTGGTCAATACGCGGAAAAAGCAGCCGATATTATTGCGCTTAATGCTGGTGCAGCGATTTATGTTAGCGGCGTCGCTAGTACATTATCCGACGGTGTTGAAATGGCGCGCGATGCCATTGGCAGTAGTCTTGCAGGTGAAAAAATTCGCGAACTGGCTGCTTTTACGCAATATTTGCAATAACTCTTTTGCCACACGTTTTTGGAAAATTCCATGTCTGATACACCAACGGTACTGCGTAAGATTATTGCGCGCAAATGGGAAGAAATCGCTGAGCGTAAGGCGCAGGTTTCGCTGGAACAATTAAAAGCACATGCAGCTCAACAAGCGCCAGCACGTGGTTTTGTAAAGGCAATCGAAAATAAAATTGCGCAAGGTAACGCGGGCGTGATCGCTGAAATTAAAAAAGCATCGCCCAGTAAAGGTGTGATTCGTGAGCATTTTGTTCCCGCTGAACTTGCCCGCTCATACGAACGAGGTGGCGCTGCTTGCTTGTCAATCCTGACTGATGTGGATTTCTTCCAAGGTGCAGATGAATATTTGCAGCAGGCGCGTGCAGCGGTAAGTTTGCCGGTGATCCGTAAAGACTTTCTCGTTGACGAATACCAGATTTACGAAGCGCGTGCCATGGGGGCTGATTGCGTACTCTTGATTGTGTCCGCACTGTCATCGGAAAAATTAAAGGAACTCAATACGCTTGCGCAATCAATCGGGTTGGATGTATTGGTAGAAGTGCACGATGAAGTCGAGCTGGATATTGCGCTGGAGTTGCCGAATAAATTGATCGGTATTAATAACCGCAATCTGCACACCTTTGATGTAACTCTGGAAACGACATACAAATTGCTGGATAAAATCGCCAGCGATCGTATTGTAGTAACAGAAAGCGGAATTCTTGCACCAGCCGATGTGCAGGCCATGCGCAGCAAAAATGTAAATGCATTTTTGGTGGGTGAGGCCTTTATGCGAGCAGATGAGCCGGGTGTCGCATTGGCAGAGTTCTTCTCCCAATAAATTTATTTCCCTCAGCATCGACCATTTTTTTACAGTCAGTAGAAAAACAAAGCCCGCATTGTGCGGGCTTTATTTTTGCACTAAGCAAAAGTCTTAGCGTGTACCGTAAACCACCATGGTTTTGCCTTTTACCATCACCAAGCCTTGCTCTTCCAAGGTCTTGAGTACGCGGCCAACCATCTCGCGGGAGCAGCCAACAATACGGCCGATTTCCTGGCGGGTGATTTTAATTTGCATACCATCCGGGTGGGTCATTGCATCTGGTTCTTTGCAGAGTTCCAGCAGCGTACGTGCAACACGGCCAGTCACATCAAGGAAGGCCAGATCGCCCACCTTGCGTGTCGTAGCGCGCAAGCGACGAGCCATTTGGCTGCCCAGTGCAAACAGAAACTCAGGGTGGGTTTCAGAGATTTCCTGGAATTTGGCGTAGCTGATTTCAGCTACTTCACATTCGGATTTCGCGCGCACCCAAGCACTGCGCGAATCTTTCTCGTCGAACAAGCCCATTTCACCGAAGAAGTCGCCGTCATTTAGATAGGCGACAATCATCTCGTGCCCTTCATCGTCCTCGATCAATACAGTGACTGAACCTTTAACGATGTAGTACAGCGAATCACTTTTGTCGCCCGCGTAAATAATGGTGCTTTTGGCGGGATAACGGCGACGGTGACAATGAATTAAAAACTCTTCCACATTCTTAATGTGCGGTGTAAGCGAGACAGCGACCAAGGTGTGGCTCCTGTTGATGGATTTTTATATTACTAATTCAAATATGAAATTTATTATGACGACAAGGCCATCACACTGCTATAGATATGCCATGACAAGCTGAAAATTTGTGATGCAGTTATAAGCCTAGACAATTGAATTGTCTACAAAAAGTCACCATTTATAAGATAATTGTTGATTTTGACGCCATTTTCGATTTTTCGCCTCGCTGTGATAGGCTAAGCGCCAATTTTCTGGGGCATTCTTACAACGGGTACGATTATGCAAGCAGTAGTGAAATGGGTTGATGGTGCGCAATTTTTAGGCGAATCGGGCAGCGGGCATGCGGTATTAATGGATGGTCCGCCGGATCACGGTGGCCGCAATACGGGTGTTCGCCCTATGGAAATGCTGCTGATTGGTTTGGGTGGTTGTTCTTCATTCGATGTCATGAGCATTCTGACTAAGGCGCGTCAGCAGGTAACAGATTGCCGCTGCGAGCTGGATGCGGAGCGCGCGGATGGTGTGCCGTCGCCGTTTACCAAAATTCATATGAAATTTTTGGTCACCGGCAAAGAATTAAAAGAGGCACAGGTAAAACGCGCGGTGGAGTTGTCAGCCACCAAATACTGCTCTGCATCGATTATGTTGGAAGCCGGTGGAGTAGAGATTACTCACTCCTACGAGATTCGCGAAGCGTAAGTTTAGAATCGGTTTTGTGAAATAAAAATGCCCGCTGAGAGCGGGCATTTTTTTGTGATAATTTTGTGCGAAGACTTTATCCTTAAATTCGGTAACTGGTTGTTGTCATTACCTTAGATACCAGCGTCATAAAGCCTTTCACCGGTCTTGGAAAGTTATAACCACCAGCGTTCAATGCCATATCCGCATGGCGCGCTTCATCTTCGAGCATTTGTCCGACGACCGCGCGGCTGCGGACATCCTGCTCCGGTAATTCTTGTAAGTGATCTTGTAAATGTTTGCATACCTGATCTTCTGTTGCTGCAACAAATCCCAAGCTGACTTTGTCGCTAACCAAACCTGCACCTGCACCAATCGCAAATGAAAGTCCGTACCACAGCGGATTTAAATAGCTGGTGTGGCTGCCGAGTGCGTCTATGCGCTCCTGGCACCAGACTAAATGATCGATTTCCTCTTCGGCTGCCTTTTCCATTTCGGCGCGTACATTAGGTAATTTGGCCGTTAGCGCCTGTCCCTGATAAAGCGCTTGGGCGCAGACTTCGCCGGTGTGATTTACGCGCATCAATGCCGCTGATTTTTTGCGTTCGGCCTCGCTGAGATCGGCTTCATTTAATGAACGAGCGGGCGAAGCGCGCTCACTGGTCATATCACTTCCGGCTGCGAGGGTTCGCAACGCGCGGTCCGCGTTGACGATAAGTGTGTCGATCAGGCTTAACTGTGTGCTGGGCATATTGGTTCCCCCTTGGGCGATAAGCTATTTAAACAGAAATCCGGCAGCCACTTAACCCTATTTTACTTGTATGCAAGCAAAACTCTATTTATAGTCATTTAAACAATAACATTTTGATAGTGGCTCTCTTGGGGAAATTCATCATGGCTTTATTTAGGTCTTTACTGCTGATGCTTATTGGCAGCGCTTCTTCATTATGTCTTTCCCAGCAGGCGACATCGATAGCACCAACCCCAATTTACAAGGATCAATCGCGCAATTTTGAAATGCGCGCCGCAGATTTAGTCGCGCGCATGACACTGGAAGAAAAAGTCAGCCAGATGCTGAACGACGCTCCCGCCATTCCGCGGTTGGGTGTGCCCAAATACGAATGGTGGAATGAAGCGTTGCATGGTGTGGCGCGTGCGGGTGATGCGACGGTATTCCCGCAGGCGATTGGGTTGGCGGCGACTTTTGATCCTGAATTGGTGGGTAAAGTTGCGCGCGTGATAAGTGACGAAGGCCGCGCAAAGCATCATGCCTTTGCTAAACGCGATCAGCGGCTGCGCTATCAAGGCCTGACGTTCTGGTCGCCCAATATCAATATTTTTCGTGATCCGCGCTGGGGGCGCGGCCAGGAAACCTACGGGGAAGACCCCTACCTCACGAGCCGGATGGGCGTTGAATTTGTAAAAGGTTTGCAAGGTGATTACACCGATGCACCCACGCACAAATATCGCAAAACCGATGCAACAGCTAAACATTTTGCGGTGCATAGCGGCCCGGAAGCCGATCGCCACCGTTTCGATGTCTACCCCAGTGAGCGCGATCTATACGAGACCTACTTGCCCGCCTTCAAAGCCTTGGTACAAGAGGCCAATGTTGCTTCAGTGATGGGTGCATACAACCGTGTCAATGGTGAATCAGCCTCCGCCAGCCAGCGTTTGTTAATTGATGTGCTGCGTAAAGACTGGGGTTTTACCGGTTACGTGGTATCGGACTGTGATTCGATTGAAGATATTTTTTTGTATCACAAGATAGTTAAAACAGCCGAAGAGGCGGCGGCACTCGGTGTTAGAAAAGGCACTGAATTAAATTGTGGAAAAACTTATCATGCGCTAGTAGGCGCAGTTAAAAAAGGGTTGATTACGGAAGCAGAGTTGGATGATTCGCTGCGTCGTTTATTTTTAACTCGTTTCCGCTTGGGAATGTTCGATGCAGACAGCGATGTGCCTTGGGCGCAAATTCCCTATTCGATAAACCAATCCGCCGAACATGATCAGCTCGCGCACAAAGCTGCGCAATCATCGATTGTGCTATTAAAAAATAACGGCATCTTACCCCTAAAAAAATCATTGAAAAAAATTGCTGTGATTGGACCAACTGCAGATGAGGTAATGTCGCTGCTCGGTAATTATTACGGCACACCAGCGGCACCCGTGACGATTCTGCAAGGCATCCGTGCAGCGGTTCCCAATACCCAAGTAAGTTATGCGCGCGGAGTGGATTTGGTGGAGGGAAGGGAAGATCCGCGCGCGGCGACTGTGATTGAACCCACTTACTTACGCCCCTCGCCAAATTCGACCGAACAAGGTTTACTCGGGGAGTATTTTAAAACTGCTGATTTAACCGGCGCACCATTGCTAACCCGTATCGATGCGCGCATTGCTTTTCGTTGGGATCGCGGCGCACCAACCGATTCACTTGTTGCGCGCGGTGAAATTGCAGCAGTCGCCGGGTTACCCAGTGATAATTACAGTGTGCGCTGGACGGGGCAATTGCTGCCGCCCGTATCCGGTGTGTACGAATTAAATGTCAGCGCCAACGATGGTGTGCGATTAACAATTAATGGCAAGACCCTGATCGATTCCTGGGCCTTGGCTGAGCGTTTGCGCAGCCACAGTGTTGCGGTTGAATTGGAGGCGGGCAAAGCTTACGACATCCGGCTCGACTATTTTGAAGATATCCGCGATGCCGAAGTGCGTTTGGGTTGGCGTTTGCCTAAAGCGAAGGCACCATTCGAAGAGGCGATTGAAATAGCGCAGGATGCTGAGGTCATTATTTTTGTGGGCGGTTTAACGGGCGATGTAGAGGGCGAAGAAATGAAAGTGAATTACCCCGGTTTTGCCGGTGGTGACCGCACTGATATTCGCTTGCCTGCAATCCAACAAAAATTACTGGAAGCCCTGCATAAAACGGGCAAGCCAGTCGTGATGGTGCTCACCGGCGGCGCGGCCATGGCGATTGATTGGGCCGATCAAAACCTGCCTGCGATTCTGATGGGTTGGTATCCCGGCCAGCGCGGTGGCAATGCAATGGCGGACGTGCTGTTTGGTGATGTGAATCCCGCTGGTCGTCTGCCCGTTACCTTTTACAAAGCCGATGAAAAATTGCCCGCGTTTGACGACTACTCAATGCACAACCGCACCTATCGTTATTTTAGCGGCGAAGCGCTTTATCCTTTTGGTTACGGGTTGTCCTATACGCGTTTTAGCTATTCCAACCTAAACGTGAATCAAAAAACATTCGCTGCGGATGAATCTATTAAGGTGCGGATGCAACTAAAAAATACAGGCAAATACGCGGGCGATGAAGTGGTGCAGGTGTATATCAAACCTATTAATCCCCAGCGTGCCCGTGCTCTAAAAGAGTTGCGCGCAGTTGAGCGAGTGCATTTGCAAAAAGGCGAGCAGCAGGAGTTGAGTTTCACACTGTTGCCGAATAAGGATTTGCTTATTTACGATGAACAGAAAAAAGCCTATGCCGTAGATGCTGGACGCTATGAGATCCAGGTGGGTGCTTCCAGTAGTGATATCCGCTTGCGCCAGGAGATTGATATCAGCGTCCCTTGACCCCCGCAACATACTTACCGCGTAAAAAACTATTGCAAGGATGCAATCCTCACTTCATGCTTATTCAGCCACTATAACTATTCGCCCGGCTGAAAGGAGACAAGCGTGCAAGACGTTGACGAAATAAAACTGCTGTTAGATTCCCGTATCCCACTGTTAGTGATTGAAACCTTCGAGGAAAAAAAGGCGCTGGACGTGCTGCTCAAAGTTGCCAATAAACATGGCAAGGATCTGCATCGCTGGTCAGTTACTGAAGGGCTCACACGTTTGAATTTTGGTCCGCAATTAGTGCCCAAGGGCAGTGAACTGAATGAGCCGGAAGAAATGTTGCGCCATATCAAACAACAGCAGCAACCAGCCATGTTTGCACTTTGCGATATACATCCCTTCCTCATCGATCAACCGCAAGTTGTGCGCTTACTAAAAGATATTGCACTCAATCATTTTGCGGTACCGCATACACTTGTGTTGCTTAGCCATCAATTGCGCTTACCGCCCGAGCTGACACGCTACAGTGCTGCCTATTCACTGACCTTGCCCGATGAAGACAAGATCATGGAAATTATTCGCGAAGAGGCGAAAGATTGGTCTGATCGCCACGCCGGCGCGCGTGTCAAAACCGATAACATTACCCTCAAAAAAGTCGTGAACAATTTGCAAGGTATGAGCGCCAGCGATGTGCGCCGTTTGGTGCGCTCCGCAATTTGGAATGATGGTTCGCTCAGTGAAGATGATTTACCGCGCATCAACAAAGCAAAATTTGCTCTGCTGGATATGGAAGGTGTCGTCAGTTTTGAACAGCAGACTGAAGATTTTTCCAATGTGGGTGGTCTGGTTAATTTAAAACGTTGGTTATTAACACGGCGCGATGCGTTTAACGATGACGACTCCACGCTCGACCGTCCCAAAGGTATTTTACTGCTTGGCGTGCAGGGTGGTGGTAAAAGTCTCGCGGCTAAAGCCGTTGCTGGTTTGTGGGGATTACCATTAATGCGTATGGATGTCGGTGCGCTCTACAATAAATTCCACGGCGAAACGGAGAGAAATTTGCGCGAGGCATTAAAGCTCGCCGATGCAATGTCGCCCTGTGTGTTGTGGCTCGACGAAATCGAAAAAGGCATGGCGCAAGACGGCAACGACAACGGTGTATCGCAACGTTTACTCGGTACATTACTGACCTGGATGGCAGAGCGGCGCACGCGTGTATTTATTGTTGCCACCAGTAATGATATTTCCCGCTTGCCACCAGAATTAATTCGTAAAGGCCGTCTCGACGAAATCTTTTTTGTCGATTTGCCGGAGCAAAGTGTGCGCAAAGATATTTTTGCGATTCACTTGCGTAAGCGCAACTGTATTGTTGCAAACTTCAATCTCGATCAGCTCGCTGATGCGACCCAGGGCTTTTCCGGTTCGGAAATTGAGCAGGCGATTATCGCCGCACTCTACTCGGCTGGTGCAGAGGGTAAGCCGCTTGTTACGGATATTTTGTTGCGCGAAATTGCCGCAACCAGTCCGCTCTCGGTGGTAATGTCCGAGCAAATCGCAAGCCTGCGTGTGTGGGCCCAAGACCGGACTATTCCCGCGTAAGGTGTTTAGATGACTGATGCTTATGAAAATGGCGCGATGATCATTGATGGCTGGCTGCAATGGTCCACGCAATGTCCGTCGCCCAATTTTAATTTTCGCCCTGAAAATACCGATATCAGCCTATTGGTTATCCACAACATCAGCTTGCCGCCCGGTGAATTTGGCGGCGGTTATGTGCAGAAGTTTTTTCAAAATACACTGGATGCAAGCCTGCATCCGTATTTTTCAACTATCGCTGAACTCAAGGTTTCTGCGCACTTATTCATCGAACGTGACGGTAAAGTCACACAATTTGTCCCGTTTGATGCGCGCGCATGGCATGCGGGTAGCTCCAGCTTTGCCGGCATCGCCGACTGCAATAATTACAGCATTGGTATCGAGTTGGAGGGGGCAGACGACATTCCCTACAGCGATGCGCAATACCGGGCACTGGAGAAAGTTTCTCGCCAGTTGCTGCTGACTTATCCTAAACTAACACCTGAGCGTATCACTGGTCATTCAGATATCGCACCCGGGCGAAAGACCGATCCAGGGCCCGCATTTGATTGGCAGCGTTATCGCAATTCTCTCGGCTAACGCCATTTTTTCTTTCTTTCTTTATTGACTGACGAGTGATTAACAAAAATGATTTTTCTCAGTTTGGTTGCGGTACTCGCTATCGTCTATTGGCTCGGCTCTGCCAGCATCCTCCAATATGATGGCTGGTTCAAATGGCTGATTAGCCGCCTGCAAAAAATTCCAGGCCTCTCTGCGGCACCTGTGTTACCTCTGGCATTGGCTCTGTTGATTCCATTATCTGTGTTGGTGCTCGCCTTTTTGTTGGTGCATCAGCTCGCAGGCAAACAGTGGTTATTTTTTCTCTATGTTCCTGTGTTGCTCTACAGTCTCGGACGCGGAAATATTTTGACGGATGTTCAGGAATATATTGCACTCGCCACTCGTGGAGACACTGTCGCGGCTGCACAATTATTGGATCGTCTAAGCACAGGTGGCCCCGCTGCTGACGTCAGCGATTGGCGCGGGCTGCATACCGAGGCATTGAAAGTATTTGCTTATCGCGGTTTTGAACGCATGTTTGCTGTGCTCTTCTGGTTTTTTATTGCCGGACCTTTTGGTGCCTTGTTATACCGCCTGAGTGTTTTGTATCGTGATTTTTCGGAAGACGGCAGCGACGCTGCAACAACAGCGGGTAAATGGTTGTGGTTGCTGGAGTTGCCATCGGTTCGGTTGATGGGTGTAACCTGGGCATTTGTGGGCAATTTTGAAACCTGTCCGCTGCGAAAAAATTTATTGGACATGCACAGCCCGTCTGATTACATCTTAAATGAATGCCTGCGCGGTGCATTAGGTGCCTCGACTGATTGTTCTGCTGCCGCTATGGCACAGATGGCGCCTGTAGAAAAAGCTGAAATGCAGGAGGAGATGGAAGAAGAGACGCAGGATATTATTGAGGACCTGACCGGTGATGTCATCACCACTCACTCCGAACCCGCCTATTCGTTTGCCTTGGTAAAATCCAGCGTGCCGCTGTATTCGCGCTCGCTGTTGTTCTGGATTTGTGCGATAGCGTTTGCAACGCTTATTGTTTAAATAGCAATTTAATTTTGTTTGTAAGAGGTTAGTTATGCCATCGTTTGATGTAGTGTCCGAAGTGGATAAACACAATTTGACCAATGCGGTTGATCAAGCCCAGCGTTTGATCACCAATCGCTTTGATTTTAAGGGTGTGAATGCAAGTTTCGAACTTAAAGAGTATGTGATTACCCTTACCTCTGATGTTGAAATGCAGCTCGATCAAATGCTGGATTTACTCAGGCCCGCTATGGCAAAAAATGGTATTGATGTGAGTTGTTTGGACATCGGCCAGGTAAAAAGCGCGGGTAAACAAGTGAAGCGCGATGTCACTGTGCGAACGGGAATTGATAAAGACTTGGCGAAAAAAATTGTTGCACTCGTAAAAGATAAAAAATTGAAAGTTCAGGCCAGCATCCAGGGTGAGCAGGTGCGCATTACTGGAAAAAAGCGCGACGACTTGCAAGAGTGTATTGCGGCATTGCGCGCTGCTGAACTGGGAATGCCGATGCAGTTTGAGAACTTCAGGGATTAATTATCGCAGGCAGATGCACTGAAATAAATAAGCCGCTAGAGAAAATCCAGCGGCTTTTTTATTTGTTTCGTTAAAGATTTTGCGAGTTATCACCCTGAATGCGATGCCAGATCCAGGCTAGCAATAACAGTGTAGGTATGACAGAAAAAGTGCTCATAATAAAAAAAGTGGAATAGCTACTGGCTTCCACTATGTATCCTGACAAGCCACCGATAAATTTTCCTGGCAAGTGCGCGAGTGAAACGAGTAGCGCATATTGTGTTGCGGTGAAATTGCGGTTGGTAAGGCTCGACATAAATGCGACCAACACAACGCCAGCAAAGCCTTGCGATAAATTGTCTGCACTGATTGTGGCAAAAAAAGCCCAGCTCTCACCGGGGTTATGCGCCATCAATAAGTAGGCAACATTGGAAACAGATATAGCCAGTGCGGCAATCACCAACATTGAGCGCAAACTAAATGCCGCAATGCAGATACCACCCAAAAATGCGCCCGCGATACCAATCCACACGCCGTACACTTTTGAAACTGTGGCTATATCGGCTTTGGTATAACCTGAGTCTAGGTAGAACGGTCCAGCCAGTACACCGATCATTTGGTCGGGCAATTTAAATAATCCCACAAACGCCAACAACGCCAGCGCGAGCCAAAAACCATTGCGTGAAAAAAATTCCTGAAAGGGTTTTATAAACGCATCCCACAAACGAATTTCGCGCACAATTAATTCTTGTGCGGCGGGTTCTTTGGATAATAAGCCCGCTAGTAACGGCAGTAAAATGCAGGCGGCCATTATTAAATAAGCTGTCGTCCAACCAGTGAGTTCTGCTAAATAAAGGGCTATGGCGCCCGATATAATCAACCCGAAGCGATAGCCCAAAATATAGGTCGCCGCGAGTGCAGCTTGCGATTCCACTGGCGCTACTTCAATACGATAGGCATCAATCACTATGTCCTGCGTAGCCCCCGCAAATGCAACGAGCCCGGCGAGCGCAACAAACAATAACAGCGATGATTGTGGCCCTATTATTGCCATGCTAGAGAGCGCGACAATGAGTAGTAATTGCGATAGCGCCAACCAGCCTTTGCGCCGACCTAAAAAAGGCAGTGGGTAGCGATCAATTAACGGCGCCCACAAAAATTTCAGCACATAAAAAAAACTGGCGTAACTTATCAGCCCAATCACACTTAATGCGACACCGGTGTCTCGCAACCAAGTGGAGAGCGTAACGCCCACCAATAAAAAGGGTAGCCCTGAACCAAAACCTAAAAACAGCATAGTGAGTGCGGAGGGGGTAGCAAACGCGCGCTTGATACCGCGCCAGCCTTTGTAGTTATTTTCTTCGGGTGAAGTTTGCGCAGTTGGTGTCATCATTTTTTAGTTCAGTGCTGTTTCAGCAATAGGGATAAGAAATTGCGGTATTTAAACGGCGGTTAATTATTGTAACCATAAATACGCAAATTGATTTTTCCATTTTTTATTTCTACGCCTTCTGCTTGTAAGCGCTGCCATTGTTTTTTATACGCGGCTGAGTCGGGCGGCAGAGAAATTTTTCCTTGCGCATTAATCACCCTGTGCCAGGGCAGTTCGGTATTTTCCGGTAATCCACACAGCACGGTTCCCGCGAGGCGCGCTGCACCGGGTAACCCAGCCAAGGTAGCCAGTTGCCCGTAGGTAATCACGTTGCCTGCGGGAATCGACATCAATGCCAGATAAATGGCTTCCCGGTTGGTTGCAGAGGTGGTGCTTGCTAGAGTTGATGCCATATTGACTGATGTGCCTGTAAATTGATCTTGCTAAACCTGTGCTTACCGGAATAAACCCAAGCCTAACCTAAATTAACACTATTAACATTTCTGGCGTTGCCCGTTGCTGATGCGGTCACTTTAATTGACATAGGTCAGTTGATAAACCGGAGCAGGCTCTTGGTACAAAAAATAGTTGTGAAGCATCTTATCGTCTTTTTTATTCTGTTCTTTAACTCTGGCGCGCAGGCTGGCGTAGTGGAATTGCGCAATGGCGACCGGCTAGAAGGTGAGCTGGTACGTGTTGACGGCGAGCACTTGGTGTGGAAATCCACCAATTTTGGCGAGCAGTGGATTAAAAAAACCAACATCTCCAATATCACTTCAAGCAAACCACTCAAAATCAATGGCAGTAAATCCGCATGCTTGCTGGAAAAAATGGAAGCAGAGCAGTTGGTTTACCAATGCGAAAAATCATCGCGTATTAAGCGCACTTCATTGCTAACCATCAAAACCCTGTTGCCTTACGAAGACTATAAAAAAGGTGACTATGTCCATCATGGGCGTTTGAATTTGTGGGGCGCCTACTCGCGCGGCAATGAAGTGCGCGATGAGTGGAATTTACAGAGTGAGATGGATTTTCGTCGCAGTGATTTCCGCCATGTAGTGGGTGCTGAATACGCGCGCTCTTCCTGGTTTTATTCTGCGCCGCAAGAGCGTTGGAATACCCGCTATTCCCTCGATTGGTTTTTGGGTGACCATTGGTTTTGGTATAACGGTGCACTGATCGGGGCAGATCCACAGCGGGGCATGGCTAAGTACAAAAGTTTGGGGTCGGGGGCGGGCTATCAGTTTTTTGAAACCTCTGCTTCGGCGTTATCGTTCAAGAGCGGCATGGCGTATATGGATGAACGCTACGTATTCCCCGCGGATTTGATCGGTGATTTTGCTGCGGAAGATTCTTTTATGGCACTGCGCCTCGCTACGGATTTCCGCTACAACTTGCCCTTGGGGGTTGGTTTTTTCCACAACAATGAGATGTTTCAATCGACCGAGGATGAGCCCAATTGGCGGGTGAAGACCACCACGGGTTTAAGTTCGATGATCCTCAAACGCATTTATTCCGAATTCAAAATTGATTATTGGCTAGATAATGAGCCGCAACCAGCACGCAAAGGCAAAGACACGCGTATGTCGCTGGGGGTGAGTTACAAGTGGTAAACTGCCTGTTCCACGACTTTGGGCTCTCTTGATGCGCATTCCTCTTTTTCCTGTCTTTGTGCTTTTACCGGTATTAGAACTCTGGCTGATGATTGAAATCGGCGGGGAAGTGGGTGCCTTGGCGGTGATTCTCTGGCTGGTGGCGATGATTGTTCTTGGCATAAATCTGCTCCGTTACCTGGGCGCGTCCAGCATGCTGCAAGCGGCGCAAAATATGCGCAGCGGCGGTGCTATGCCCGCCCAAACCTTGGCGGATGGACTCTTTAAAGCTGTGGGGGCAGTGTTATTGATTATTCCCGGTTTTATTACAGATCTAATGGCACTGTTGTGCTTTATCCCACTGGTGCGCAGGCTACTGCTCAAGCGCTGGTTGGCAAAAGTCGCCATGAATGCCAGCGCGCGCGGTTTTAAAATGACGGGTTTTGGGGCTGATCCATTCAAGTCTGGCTCATCTACCTCCGCAACCGGTAATGTCTACGAGCATCAAGGTTCGGCTCAAACCGATACTGATAAAGCCATTAGCGGTGTGATAATTGACCAACAGCCTGAATCACCAACGCCTAAAGCCCCCAAAAGCGAATAAATCAGCGTTCTTTCGACAAAATTAAACCTTCCTCTGTTGAAATCCCCAAACCCAGCCCCAGATAGGTGTCACCACTTTTTGGTCACCGCTTTTTGGTCACTATTTAAGGGGCTAGCCCCTTAAAATCGGTGGCTTTAATGGACGGCCTTGAAACTTTTCCGGGCGTCCCTATATGTCATCACGCGGAGCCACAACGCTTTTCCCATACCCTCAGGGTGTCGGTGAAAGCCCGGTTCCAAGCTCGTTCAATCTGTTTTGTTAGGAGACAAAGTTCCATGAAAATTCGTCCGTTGCATGATCGCGTTGTAGTTCGTCGCAAAGAAGAAGAAACCAAAACCGCTGGCGGGATCATCCTGTCCGGTGCTGCGAAAGAGAAGCCGAATCAAGGTGAAGTGCTGGCTGTTGGTAATGGCCGTGTACTGGCAAGTGGTGAATTGCGTCCGCTGGATGTAAAAGTGGGCGACGTAGTGGTGTTCGGTAAGTATGCAGGCAGCGATACCATCAATATCGATGGTGAAGAGCTGGTGATCCTGAGCGAATCCGATATCAAAGCGGTTCTGGTGTAATCCACAGCCTTAAAGAATTTAACGTGAAGTCGCATTGAGTCGGCTTCCTGGTGTTAACACAAGATTGTAGGAATTGAAAATATGTCAGCTAAAGATGTGAAATTTGGTGATAACGCGCGTCAACGTATGCTGGTTGGTGTGAATATTCTGGCCGATGCTGTTAAAGCGACCCTTGGCCCGAAAGGCCGTAACGTGGTGTTGGAGAAGTCATTCGGCGCTCCTACCGTGACTAAAGACGGCGTATCAGTTGCCAAAGAAATCAATTTGAAAGACAAGTTTGAAAACATGGGTGCACAAATGTTGAAAGAAGTTGCTTCACGCGCTTCTGACGACGCCGGTGACGGTACTACTACTGCAACCGTATTGGCGCAAGCCATTGTTAATGAAGGTTTGAAATCTGTTGCCGCCGGTATGAACCCGATGGACCTGAAGCGCGGTATCGACAAAGCAATCACTGCTGCTGTTGCTCACGTTAAGTCAATCGCGCAGCCATGTGTTGATAGCAAATCTATTTCACAAGTGGGCAGTATTTCTGCCAACAGCGATACCTCTGTCGGTGCTCTGATTGCAGAAGCCATGGACAAAGTAGGTAAAGAAGGTGTGATTACCGTTGAAGAAGGTACCAGCCTCGACAACGAGTTGGATGTAGTAGAAGGCATGCAGTTTGACCGCGGTTACCTGTCTCCTTACTTCATCAACAATCAAGACAACATGAGTGTTGAACACGACCATCCTTACATTCTGCTGGTCGACAAAAAAATCTCCAACATTCGCGAATTGCTGCCAGTGTTGGAAGGCGTTGCCAAATCCGGTAAGCCATTAGTCATCGTTGCAGAAGACGTTGAAGGCGAAGCGCTGGCAACTCTGGTAGTAAACAACATTCGCGGTATCGTGAAAGTAGCTGCTGTTAAGGCACCTGGTTTCGGTGACCGTCGTAAAGCAATGTTGCAAGACATCGCTGTATTGACTGGTGCTACTGTGATCTCTGAAGAAGTTGGTCTGGATCTGGAAAGTGCAACCCTGGAGCACTTGGGTACTGCAAAACGTATCACCATGAACAAAGACAACACCACTATCGTTGATGGTGCCGGTAACGCGGACGAAATCAAATCGCGCGTACAACAAATTCGTGTGCAAATCGAAGAAACCTCTTCTGATTACGACCGCGAAAAACTGCAAGAGCGCGTAGCCAAATTGGCTGGCGGTGTTGCGGTAATCAAAGTTGGCGCTGCAACAGAAATGGAAATGAAAGAGAAGAAAGCGCGCGTTGAAGATGCCCTGCATGCTACCCGTGCTGCGGTAGAAGAAGGCGTGGTTCCTGGAGGTGGTACTGCATTGCTGCGCGCTGTTGCTGCAATTGCTGACCTGAAAGGCGACAACGAAGACCAAAACGCCGGTATCGCCATTGCACGCCGTGCGATGGAAGCACCTTTGCGTCAAATCGTTGCCAATGCGGGTGATGAGCCGTCGGTTGTTGCTGACCAAGTGAAGAAAGGTTCTGGCAATTACGGTTACAACGCCGCAACTGGTGAATATGGCGATATGTTGGAAATGGGTATTCTCGATCCAGCTAAAGTAACCCGTTCTGCATTGCAGGCAGCGGGTTCTATCGCTGGTTTGATGATCACCACCGAAGCTATGGTTGCCGATCTGCCAGAAGATAAACCAGCTGGTGGCCATGGCCACGATATGGGCGGTATGGGTGGTATGGGCGGAATGATGTAAGTCATCCGTTCCGGTGAATTGTAAAATGGTCGCAAATATTTCTTCAGTTTGGTCAGCGCGTGAGCACCTCAATGGTGCCACCGCTGTTAAACAGTAAATTTGCGTTATAGTTGCGGCCCCTAGTGGGCCGCAATTGTTTTTGGCGATTGTTGATTGCTTTTATTAATAGATAGCCCCCATTTTTTGCGATAGCGAATTTTTAATAAGCGCGAATTCGTTTAGTTGTTATCATTCGCTACCGGATTTTAAACAGAGATAGAACCTAAACAACCGTGACCTAGGAGAAACATCATGGCTTTTGAATTACCTGCACTGCCTTACGCAAAAGATGCATTGGCTCCCCACATTTCTGCTGAGACCCTGGAATTCCACCACGGCAAGCACCACAAGACCTACGTAGACAAACTGAATGGTTTGGTTCCTGGCACTGAGTTTGAAGGCAAAACTCTTGAAGAAGTGATCAAAACCTCTTCAGGTGGCGTGTTCAACAATGCTGCACAAATCTGGAACCACACTTTCTACTGGCACTGCCTGAGCCCTAACGGCGGCGGCGCAGCAACTGGCGCAGTCGCTGAAGCAATCAACAAAGCCTTTGGCTCGTTCGACAAATTCAAAGAAGAATTCACCAACTCTGCCATCAACAACTTCGGTTCAAGCTGGACCTGGTTGGTGAAAAAGGCGGATGGTTCTGTTGCCATCGTTAACACCAGCAACGCAGCCACTCCGTTGACCGATGCTTCTGTTACTCCAATCCTGACTGTGGATTTGTGGGAACACGCTTACTACATTGATTACCGCAATGCTCGCCCAACTTACCTGAACGCTTTCTGGGCGTTGGTAAACTGGGAATTCGTAAACGCCAACTACGCTAAGTAATTGGTTTTGCGGTACAAAAAAACGGGCCTCGCGCCCGTTTTTTATTATGCGAAATAAAATACTTGGCCTATGTTTGTACTGGCCGCTGCTATAAAATGCGCGCACACTTGTCACACATTTCGATCACTGTCTCATCGTTAAGGTATTTGTTGTTATGGAACGCAGAGAACCCACATTATCTACCGGCGGAGTGTCTGAGCCGACGGAATCCGCACCGCGTCGTCAACAACCTCAAGCACACGACCATGATGACGATTTACCACCGGCAAGACCCACACGCAAACCAACACCACAGTCGACTCCCGCCTATGCACAGGCTGCTCCATCCAGCAGTATGCCCGCGATCGCGTTAGTGATTGCATTGGTAGCTGCAGGTGGTGCGGGTTTTCTGGGTTGGCAATTGTTTCAGGCGCAGGAGATGCTCAAGCAGGCCGATACCCGTATTCAGGGGTTGGAACAGCAGTTAAGTTTGACTTCAGAAGAGTCCAGCGCGTCAGTAGTCACCTTGCAATCCAATTTGAAAAAAATGGATGGAGAATTGCGCCGCATCGCAGGCTTGGTAGAAACCAATCGCAAAGCCATTGCAGCTAACACCGAAAAAACGACGGCCGTTGCGCGCGACGCCGCCAATGCTCAAAAATTGGGAACTGATGCAAAAGCAGGTGTGACTTCACTCAAGCAAGAAGTAGCAGCCAATAAAACGGTTGCTGATGCTGCCGCTGCAAAAATTGATGGCATGAGTACCAGTGTGAGCCAGCAAACCCAGAGCGTGCAAAACCTGAAAGAAGAATTGGATAAGATGCAGTTGGAAATGACCGCGCTGGATAGTTTGGCGGCACGTATGCGCACTAATGAAGAAGCGATTTCTGCGATTGATGATTTCCGCCGTAGTACCAACCGCGAAATTTTACAAATCAAACAGCAAATGGGTACTGTGCCCAAGTAATTGTGCTCTACTCGATACGCAATTTATGACGATAAAAAAGGGGGATCGATAAATATCGATCCCCCTTTTTATTTTTGTTAACAACGCAGCTGGGTTAGATGGCTGTCGATATCCTGGGTAATTTTATCGACATTGCCACTGGCCGTATAAATACTGTTTGAAAGCCGCTCCAATTCTTGTGTCGCATCGCCAATCGCTGAAATATTGCGATTAATTTCTTCGGTCACCTGATTTTGTTCTTCAGCGGCGGCTGCGACCTGGTAAGAACTATCGGTGATGGCATTCATGCCTTCTGTTGCCGTGGTTAATCGTTCATATGCGTGCTCTGCTTCAATTAATGTATCGCCAACACGTTGGGTGTTTTGGTTAATTTGCACAACCGTTTGATCGACTTGTTGCTGCAATGCTTGAATCAACTGTTTAATTTCTTCCGTGGATTTTTGAGTGCGAGCAGCCAGTGAGCGCACTTCATCGGCAACTACTGCAAACCCCCGGCCTTGCTCACCCGCGCGTGCCGCTTCAATGGCTGCGTTGAGTGCAAGTAAATTGGTTTGCGCCGCTATACTTTGAATCACATCGGTAATGCCGCTGATTTTGTTGCTGCTTTCGGCCACTAATTGAATTTTTTGGCTGGAGTTGGAGAAGTCGGTTGCGACCCCTTTAAATTCTTCCACTGTACGTTGGAATAAGTCCCGCGCATTAGTAATGGCTTTGACTGAGCTTTCTGAGTCGGTAGATGTATTGCTTGCCAGCTTTGCCACTTCATTCGCGGTGGCAGACATTTGATGAATCGCCGTCATAATATTTTGAATTTGTTCAACCTGAACTTCTGTCGCAGAGCGGGTATTTTTTGATGTGCCGGTTAAATTGTTGCATTGTTGTTTGAGTTGCTCGGAGTCGCGTTTGATGGCCAGGATCATCGCGCGCAATTTTTCGGTAAAACTGTTGAAGCCATCGGCCATATCAATTAATTCTTTATCTTTGGATGGAATTAATTTGCGGGTCAGGTCGCCATCGGAACTGGCGAGATCACGCATCATTGCACTCATGCGAACAATCGGTTGGGTCGAGGTTTTAATCCAGAAAGAGACAATGGCCACAAATACAATAAGCAAAACAATAGCGAGGCTAATCATATTGGTTGCTGTGCTAATGCTACTCTCCTGCAGTGAAGTGGAAAGCTCATCGACCACCTCATATGCGATTGCACGCGGCGTTACTATCACCATTTTCCACTGATTTTGTACTGCATCTACGTTGATAGGTGCGATGGTAATAATATTGTCGTTGAACACGAATTGGTTTTGGCTGCTTTGTGCAATTGCGTTGGCGAGTGGTTTGTCGCCTGCATCAAGTGGTTTACCCAAAAGCTCAGGATGTTGATTGCTCGCCAGCACCAAATTTTTTGTACTCAACAAATACATGCTGGTTTTACCGGAATAAAGTGACTGCGCCTGCGCGAGCAATCGCTCCTGCAACACCGGTAAATTAATATCCAGACCACCTACACCTCGAAACTGGTTATTGACCACAACGGGGGCGACGACGGATGTCATCAGCATAAAGTTGCCAGGGCTGATTTCATAAAGGTAGGGTTCCATCAGGCAGGTTTTTATGGTGTCCTTGCTACACAAATACCATTCAGATTTGCGTTGGCCATTTTCATCAAGGCTGGCATCGGTTTGCGAGGAGTAAGCAATCTTATTGAAGACGGGTTTGCCATTTTCTTTGACCCAGTAAATTCCCATGCTGCCAATTTCCGAGCTATAGAGTTGATCACCGACAAACTCACTGTCGCGTCCGTCATAACCATTGGGATCAAATTGGGCATAGATGGCTGAAATCGAGGGGGAGGTTAGCAGCAGGTCATAAGTAAGTTGTTTTACCTGCGCGCGCGAATAGCTGGGTGCGTTTGCGCCAATCGCCGTACTATTGAGAATGGCTGCCAGATGTTGTGCTATATCGGCGCTGCGGTTGAGTAACACGCTGGTTTCCAATGCACTGGTCTGGGCGATATCGCGTAGCCTGCCATCAATGGTTTCCTGCATTGAGCTGGCGCTGTGCTCGATAGAGGTTTCCGCGCTCTTGGTCATAGAGCGCCAGGCGACAAAACTTAAACTGCCCATGCTAAATGCGAGGATAAGCGCAACGCTAAGACTGAGTTTGAAGCGTAGTGAAAAAGAATTCATAACCAATTGATTCCTTGAGAGTGTCGCTTATTTCAGCCTAGCCGGTTGTCGCGTGTTTGCACGCAATCTGGAGAAATAATCCATCGGCATGGTGTAGAATTGCCGCCACTTTTTATCCGTTCCGCTTAACGACCTAACAATCGAGAAGTCCATTATGCCAACCGTGATTCGCCAACAAGATTTGATCGACAGCGTCGCCGATGCGCTGCAATTTATCTCCTACTACCACCCCGTTGATTTCATCCAGGCCGTACACCAGGCCTATGAGCGCGAACAGAGCAAAGCGGCTAAAGATGCGATGGCGCAGATCCTCATCAATTCGCGCATGTGTGCTATGGGGCATCGTCCGATTTGCCAGGACACTGGCATAGTTACCGTATTCGTCACTGTGGGTATGGATGTGCAATGGGATGCGCAAATGAGTCTGACCGATATGGTCAACGAAGGTGTGCGTCGCGCATATATGAATCCCGATAACGTGTTACGTGCATCGATTCTTGCCGATCCCGATGGCGCGCGTAAAAACACCGGCGACAATACTCCCGCCGTTATTCACTACAACATAGTTCCCGGTAATACCGTTGATGTGCATGTAGCAGCCAAAGGCGGCGGATCTGAAGCAAAAACCAAATTTGCGATGCTGAACCCATCGGATTCCGTAGTGGATTGGGTGTTGGAACAAGTGCCTAAAATGGGGGCTGGCTGGTGTCCACCGGGTATGCTCGGGATTGGCATCGGCGGCACTGCTGAAAAAGCCATGCTGCTTGCGAAAGAAGCACTGCTTGATCCAGTCGACATTCAAGAACTGCAAGCGCGTGGTGCAAAAGATCGCTACGAAGAATTGCGTATTGAGTTGTACGATAAAGTAAATAGCCTGGGTATTGGCGCCCAAGGCTTGGGTGGTTTGACTACTGTGCTCGATGTCAAAATCAAAGATTACCCAACCCACGCCGCCAACAAAGCGGTCGCCATCATTCCCAACTGCGCGGCTACCCGCCACGCACATTTTGTTTTGGATGGTTCGGGGCCAGCGCTGCAAACACCGCCATCCTTGGAAGATTATCCGGAAATCAGTTGGGATGTGGGCGACAGCGTGCGTCGCGTAAACCTGGATACAGTCACACCTGCCGATGTGCTCGAATGGAAAACCGGCGAAACCGTTTTGCTGTCCGGCAAGATGCTTACCGGTCGCGATGCTGCACACAAGAAAATGACCGATATGTTGGCGAAAGGTGAAGAGCTGCCGGTGAGCATGAAAGGTCGCTTCATTTATTACGTTGGTCCGGTTGATCCCATCCGCGACGAAGTGGTTGGCCCTGCTGGTCCAACTACCGCAACCCGGATGGATAAATTTACCCGCACTATGCTGGAGCAAACTGGTTTACTTGGCATGATTGGTAAATCCGAGCGCGGCCCGGCGGCGATTGAAGCGATTCGCGATAATAAATCGGTTTACTTAATGGCTGTTGGCGGCGCTGCTTATCTGGTTGCGCAAGCGATTAAATCCGCCAAAGTATTGGGCTTCCCGGAATTGGGCATGGAAGCGATTTATGAATTTGACGTCAAAGATATGCCGGTAACTGTCGCGGTAGATTCACGTGGCGAATCTGTGCACAACACTGGCCCGCAAATCTGGAAAGCAAAAATTGAAGAAGGTGTCGTACAGGTTCAGTAGAAAGCGGCTGTGTAATCTTCTGTAATATTTTCGCTTACTAAAAACCCGGCAATGAATAACTGCCGGTTTTTTTATTTCTAAAAATAAATTTTAAGAAAGAATTGCGATAAAAAAATAACTATTCAATGTTTCTATTCATCATTTCCTTGGTCTGCATTAAACATTTCACCCCGAATTTATAAAAACACCGTCAAACCTTTGGCAAGCAAAGCAAGCTGAAATAAACCTGCTACTTTTAAATAATCGTGTTGTGATCCCGGTTATACCCTTGGTGATCAGCAATCGTTATTTGCCATGGAATCAATGGAGTTGGATGCACTTATGCAGGTGAAATCTCTTTGGTTAATAGCTATTGCCTTGTTGGGTGGGGGCTTGTTGGCTATCTATCTTCATCCGTTGGCTGGTCCGGTATTTGTATCTGCTGTATTAGGGTATGCCTTGGTGCCGGCAGATAATAATAAATCTGCAAACCCTATTCAGGATCAAGCCACTTCACCAGTCAACGCGCCCGTAGTGCTCAGCGAAACCAGTATGGTTATCAATGAAGTTGTGCAAGAAAGCATGAGTAATCTGGTTGCACAAATTGGTATCCAATCTGACGCGGTAAACACACTCTCAACGGCGTTTCAGGGAATTAAGAGTTTATTGGAGGAGCAGCAGAAAAGCGTGAAAAGCTTGTTGCAGGATGTAAGTGACGACAATAGTAATGACGCGATTTCACAGAGTATGAGTAATTTTGCTGATAGCACTTACGAATTGTTGAATCGATTTGTTGATACTACTGTAACTATGAGCGCTTCATTTATGGAGTTAGTGGAAAAAGTGGGTTCGATATCCGAAAAAATGCCCAAGGCTTTAAAGGCGTTACAAGATATTGACCAGATTGCGTCGCAGACCAATTTATTAGCTTTGAATGCTGCCATAGAGGCTGCTAGAGCGGGTGAAAGTGGTAGAGGGTTTGCTGTTGTTGCGGATGAAGTGCGTGCGCTGTCAAATCGTTCGGCGGGATTTAGTTTAGCGATCCAGACTCAATTGCGTGAAATAGCACTGGGAATTGATGATCTGAAAGATACAGTTAGCGAAGTTGCATCGCAAGATATGACTTATGTTTTGCAGGTCAAATCTAAAATGAAGCTGGTTAGTGATAATTTAATTCAAAGGGCAGAGCGTGATCGACAAGTTACAAAGCAGATGGAGCCAATTGTATCCGATTTAGTGTTCCAATTGCACAAAGCCATACGTGCCCTGCAATTTGAAGACATGTCAACCCAAAATATGCGCTACATAATCCAGCGATTAGAGGAGTTAATTCCACTGACTACCTCCTTGGCTGCTTCGCACAATAATTTTTCACAGTTAACGAATGAATTAATTCGATATAAAGAGACTAACACTCGTCAAAAACATAACCCTGTATCCGCCAGTTCGGTAGAAAGTGGTTCGGTGGATCTATTCTAAATTAATTGGGAAGGGAATTTTATGACTAATATAGCAACCATTAAAATGCCAAAGCGTTTTGATTATTCAGCCAGTGTGGAATTTAATTCGAAAGTTTCCGATCATTTAAATGGCGCAGGAACTATTACCTTGGATTGCATGGATTTGGAATATATCGATAGTGCAGGTATAGGCTTGTTGGTTATGTCACAAAAAAAAGCGCAAGCGCGGCAGGCAAAATTGGTCATGATCAATTTAAAAACGTCGCCAAAAGAAATTTTACAGTTAGCCAATCTGCAGAAAATTATCGATATTAGCTAAATTTTTGGTGGCGACATGTTTTATTAAAATCGACTAAATGGATTGGATTATGAGCAAACATGCGGGTGTAGTATTACCTAATAAATTTGATTATGGCTATCACGCTGAATTTCAGCGGCAATGCTCTATGTGTATTGATGACGCCACTATTGAAGGGATAGTTTTTGATTTTAGTCGCGTTGAATACTTGGATAGTGCTGCACTTGGAATGATGTTGATGTGGCAGCGGCGCGCTGCTGCTGCTAATAAAAAAATGATGATTAAGGGAGCTAAGGGTGCCACAGCGCAAATTTTGGCGATGGCAAATATGCAAAGGATTTTTGAGTACATCTGATTATCATGAATGACAATTCCAATGCGTCGCTTCGCTACATTTTGGTCGTTGATGATGACGAATTTCTCAATGAGCTTTTCTGTCAGTTTCTGAAAACCAAAGGTTTTAATACCTGTTCCGCCTATAGTGTCGCTGCTGCTATGCAGACATTAAAAGAGGGCGCTGAAGTTGATTTGATTTTATTGGATTATCAACTGACAGACGGCAATGGTTTGGAGTTGTTGTCCAATATTAATAGTCATGCATCGCTACAGCATCCACCGGTAATTATGATAAGTGGTAATGAAGATGCCATCTTTTTAGAGAGTTGTTTTGCAAGCGGCGTCGCTGACTACATTATTAAGCCTGTTAATTTATCGCTTCTGACATTAAAGGTAAGTGCGCTCATTAATTCAGTGGCTATGCAGCGGGTTATCAGTCAGCAGAATGCCGAATTGGAACACTTTAAACGTGAGGCTGAACGTGAAGAATCCATTGCAAAATTTACTTATGAATATTTGCTGCGTCAGAACAATGAAGTCATTAACGGCGTATCAATGTGGTTAAAATCGTCGTCGTCCTTCAGTGGTGATATCGCCTTGGCTAAAGTATCACCCAGCGGCGACCTTTATTTTCTATTGGCGGACGCAACCGGCCATGGCTTGTCTGCTGCTATCACCGTCATGCCCGTCGTATCCATTTTTAATAGCATGGTTGCTAAAGGGTTTCACATTCAACCTATAGTGACTGAAATCAATAAAAAATTAATTCGCGATACCCCGCAAGATCGATTTGTCGCAGCGATCCTGATTCAAATGCATCAAGAGCGAAAAGAGATTGATGTTTGGAATGGTGGCATGCCAACAGCGTATTGGGTGCATCAGGGTGAGGTGTTACAAACTTTTCGTTCCCAGCATATGGCACTGGGAATTTTAGAAGAGGAATTGTTTGATGCAAATGTGATTACCTGCGATTTCCCTGGGCAGGGAACCATCATTGCGTATAGCGATGGATTGATTGAAGAAGTAAATAAGGAAGGTAATTCGTTTTCATCTACCCGGGTGGATGAGATTGTAAGATCTCACCGTGGGAATTTGCAGACGATATTAATTAATGCCTTGAGAGACTTCACAGGGAGTGATCATTATAAAGATGACGTCTCGATATGTATGCTGCAACCCCAGACAATATTTTCAAGTTGTGAGCAAAAACTACGCGATAGTATTAGCCATGGTTTTGTACAGGAAGACATAGGTGATTTCTCATGGAGTGTAAAAATATCTGGAAAAAAGATCGCCTCTTGTGAAATCCCTCCGTTGTGTAATAAGTTTTTGCAATATTTAGGAATTAATCAGGTTTTTTGTCAAATTATTTTTCTTGTTGTCAGTGAAATGGTAAGTAATGCAATTGATCACGGAATTTTGAAGTTGGAATCGTCGATGAAAGAAAATGAAGGCGGTTTCAATCATTATTTTAATGAGCGCGAAAGGCGACTTTCCCAGCTAACTGATTCAGATTTTATTGAGTTACATCTTATATGGCAAGAAAGTGAAGAGCGACCTAATCTCGAAGTAAGTGTACGCGATAGTGGCAATGGCTATAATTTTTTTGGCACAACAGATACATGCGATTTGGCATTTTCTGGTCGTGGGTTGCGGTTGATTCATAATCTGGCACAAAGTGTCGAAATATATCCACCCGGTAATTTCATCAAAGCCATAATAGGTCCATCGTAATGGATGTTGTTTTACTTAGCTCACAGGAAAATTGTTATGAGTAAGCATGTATTAATTGTGGATGATTCAACGTCTGTAAGGCAAATGGTGGAGGCCACACTTAAGTCCGCAGGTTACACAGTGACCGCAGCTAAAGATGGTTTGGAGGCATTTAATTTATGCAAAACCAAAACCTATGATTTTGTATTAACTGACCAAAATATGCCGAATATGGACGGTCTTACGTTAATTAAATCGTTGCGCGGATTACCTGCCCACACACGAACTCCGATTGTGATGCTAACAACGGAAGCGAGTGATGCGATGAAAGCCCAAGGGCGTGCGGCGGGCGCAACCGGATGGATGGTTAAGCCATTTGATCCGACTAAGTTACTGGAAATTGCTAAAAAGGTGATGGGGTAACTCTATGTAGGGGCAGCCGCTTGCTGCGCCCAAAAAACAAGGACGCAGCAAGTGGCGCCCCTACAGTTATGATGTTGGTATTGCGAAGGATGTGAGAAATGTCGATTGACATGAAACAATTCCATGCCGTTTTTTTCGAAGAGAGTCAGGAACATCTCGATGAGATGGAGCAGCTATTACTCGAATTGGATGTGACTAATCCCGATAGCGAAATGCTGAATAGCATTTTTCGTGCGGCACATTCCATTAAAGGTGGGAGTGGTATTTTTGGTTTTGATGCGCTGGCGAGCGTGACCCATATTATGGAAAGTCTGCTGGATAAGATTCGCCAAGGGAAAATGGCGATTACGAAAGACATGATCGATCTATTTTTAAGTTCGGTCGATCAACTTAAAGATATTCTCCGCTGTTATCGCACGGGCGATGAAATAAATTGGGCGGGAGTGCATGAACTAACTAAAAAGCTTGAATTGGTTACCGCAGGTAAATCCTCAGATGGCGCAGAAAGTGAAGATGAAGAAGGATATGGTTTTTTTGCTGAATTAGATCAGCATGCAGAGACGGAGAGTTTTGGTTTTTTTGATGAGCAAATTCCACCTGCGGCTGTGCAAGAAGAATCCTTTGGTTTCTTTGATGATAATACTGCTCAATCAGCTTCCTCATTCATTCCCTCGCCGGTTCAGGCTATCAATGATTATTTTGGCTTTTTTGAAGATCCTTCATCACCGTCCACTTCCACTTCAGCGTCCCCCGTGCCTGCAACACACGCTTTCACGTCGACAACACCAATAGAGCCAGCTCAACAGCTTCCGGATGGTGAAAAAAATTCGACTAATTCGGCACCAAAAATTAAAAACAGTGAAACAGCCAATGTTGAAAGTTCGTCGATTCGTGTGGATGTTGCAAAAGTCGATCAGCTCATCAATTTGGTAGGGGAGATTGTCATTACTCAATCCATGATGAGTCTATTGGGTAAGAGCCTGGAAGGCGCTCTGGCAGAAAAATTTCAAACTGTTGCTAATGAGTTGGAGCGCAACACCCGCGAAATACAGGAAGCAGTTATGTCTATTCGCATGTTGCCTGTCTCGTTTGTGTTCAACCGATTTCCCCGGGTAGTGCGCGACTTGTCAAACAAATTGGGTAAACAAATCGATTTAATTATTGAAGGTGGTGAAACCGAATTGGATAAAGGGTTGACAGAAAAACTGGTTGATCCGTTAACCCACTTGGTTCGCAATAGTATTGATCATGGCATTGAATCAGCAGAACGGCGCGCTGAGCTAGGTAAAAATCCTACTGGCAAGGTGGTTCTGCGTGCCGCGCAACAGGGCGGCAATATAGTGATCAGTATTAGTGATGATGGCGGTGGTTTAAATCGCGAGCGAATTTTGGATAAAGCGCGCGAGAATAATATTCCGATTGGAGAAAATCCAAAAGATGAAGAGGTATGGCAATTAATTTTTGCACCGGGTTTTTCCACTGCAGCGGCTGTTACTGATGTCTCTGGGCGCGGTGTGGGAATGGATGTCGTCAGGCGAAATGTGCAAAGTTTGGGTGGACGTATTGATATTGAATCGCGTGCAGGCCAGGGTTCAACCTTTACTATTCATTTACCGCTTACGCTCGCAATTGTTGATGGCATGTGCGTCTCGGTTGGTGAGCAGACATTTATCGTGCCTTTGGTACATATCGTAGAATCCATGCAGCCTGCAGCCAAAGATGTTAAAACTCTGGCAGGTGACGACCAGTTATTGCATGTGCGCGATGAGTATTGGCCGATATTACCGCTACACAAAATTATGCAATTGCAACCGCAGTTTACCGACGTTAGCAAAGGTATTGCGGTATTAATTGAGACCAATAAATATCGGTTTGCATTATTTGTCGATGGTTTGGTTGGACAGCAACAGGTGGTGATCAAAAGTCTTGAGCAGCATTATAAACGCGTACAAGGCATTGCTGGTGCAACGATTATGGGTGATGGCAGCGTTGCCTTGATTGTGGATGTGGAATCACTTGCGCTGACAGTCAACAGTAATATGCAATTGGCAGGGTAATTCAGAGTGGAAACCAAGGGTATTGTATGGGCATTATCAGAAACATTTTAGATCAATACAGCGGCAATCGTCTGTTGATTGAGGCAATCGAATTGGCAAATTTGCGCGGGCAGGTTGCCGCTATTGGAAAGTCGCAGGCTGTTATTGAATTTGATTTGGAGGGAAATATATTAACGGCGAATGACAACTTCCTTAACGCTATGGGTTATCAGCTAGACGAAATAAAAGGCAAGCATCATCGAATGTTTGTAGATGACCGCTATCAAAAAAGTGCAGAGTATAAAGCGTTTTGGGCGCGTTTAGCGCGCGGTGAATATGATAGCGGACAATACAAACGTGTTGGGAAAACTGGCAAAGAGATATGGATACAAGCAAGCTACAACCCCATTATGGATAGCAATAACAAACCGTTTAAAGTGGTGAAATATGCTACGGATATAACCGCAGACGTAATGCGTAATGCGGATTACTCCGGACAGTTGGCTGCAATAAGTAAATCCCAGGCAGTTATAGAATTTGCATTGGATGGCACTATTTTGAATGCCAATGAAAATTTTCTAAATGTGTTGGGCTATCGTTTGGATGAGGTGAAAGGGCAGCATCACCGTATATTTGTTGATTCTGCTGATCAGCAATCAGCTGCATATCGCCAGTTTTGGGAGCGTCTGGGGCGTGGAGAGTTTGATGCAGGCCAATATAAGCGCATTGCAAAGAATGGACATGAAGTATGGATACAGGCCAGCTATAACCCAATTATGGATGCGAATAATAAACCGTTTAAGGTGGTGAAATACGCAACGGATATTACGGGAGAAAAAATCAGGAATGCTGATTACTCCGGGCAGTTGGCTGCGATTGGAAAATCACAAGCAGTTATTGAATTCAGTTTGGATGGTGTAATCCTCAATGCAAATGACAATTTTTTAAGTGTGCTGGGTTACAGTTTGCCGGAGGTTAAAGGGAATCATCACAGTATGTTTGTGGATGCGGCTTACCGCCAGAGCAGTGAGTATAAAATGTTTTGGGAACGATTGGGGCGCGGGGAGTATGACGCAGGACAGTATAAGCGCATAGGTCGTGGCGGCAAAGAAGTGTGGATACAAGCCAGCTATAACCCAATTCTGGATGTTAATAATAAACCATTTAAAGTAGTGAAATATGCCACTGATATTACCGAGCAAGTGAATAGCGTGCAGGCAATGAAGGAGGCCGTAGATCAGGTTCAGGATGCAGTGAAATATGCAGTTGAGGGTGATCTTACGCAGCGAATTTCCATGGCGGGGAAAACAGGGTTACTTGAATTGATGTGCAATGGCATTAACGCACTCATAGAAAACATGGATGAAATTGTAGGGCAAATTAAAAACGCAGCTGGTGAAATATCAACTGGCGCCAAGGAGATTGCATCGGGCAATAGTGATCTCTCCTCCCGCACTGAGCAACAAGCTGCCAATTTAGAAGAAACAGCATCGAGCATGGAAGAATTAACTTCAACAGTTAAGTTGAATGCTGAGAATGCCAAAGAGGCAAATATGCTTGCTGAAAAAGCCTCTACCGTTGCTATGGGAGGTGGCGATTTAATTCAGCAGGTTGTGATGACCATGAGTGCCATTAATGAATCGTCACGAAAAATTGCTGACATTATTGGTGTCATTGATGGGATTGCTTTTCAAACTAACATCCTTGCCTTGAATGCCGCTGTAGAAGCCGCGCGCGCAGGTGATCAAGGGCGGGGGTTTGCGGTAGTGGCATCAGAGGTGCGCACATTGGCGCAGCGCTCAGCCAATGCCGCGAAAGATATTAAAGGGTTAATATCAGATTCGGTTAAAAAAATTGAAAGTGGTAATGCTCTGGTCGGAAAATCCGGTGAGACAATGAAAGAGGTCGTTAATTCGATTAAACGCGTTAATGACATCATGACTGAGATTGCTGCTGCGTCTGCCGAGCAGTCGCAAGGCATTCAGGAAGTATCGACCGCAGTGTCACAAATGGACGAAATGACACAACAAAACGCTGCTTTAGTAGAAGAGGCAGCCGCAGCCGCTGAAAGCCTGCAATCGCAAGCAAATCAATTAACACAGCGTGTTGCAGTGTTTCAGGTTAATAATTATTTGAGTGATGCATTGCCAACACCGGTTATGCGTACCGTAATTGCCAATCCAAGTGTTAAACCTATAGCAAAACCTACCACTAAAAAATTGCTTACAGCCAAGCCACAAGTTGATGAGTGGGAAACTTTTTAACTAACCATCACATACGATAATTGATGAATTGTAAATACAGCACAGTCGGAGTGACTTATGCCAGATGTTGCCAATATCCAAAAGGACCAAGAGTTTTTAACCTTTACTTTGGGTGAGGAAAATTACGCATTGGATATCCTCACGGTAAAAGAAATTCGTGGTTACGAATCCGTAACTAAAATTGCTAATGCTCCCGCTTTCATTAAAGGCGTTATTAACCTCAGAGGGGATATAGTACCTATTGTTGACTTGCGCATAAAGTTTAACGTAGGAGATGCAACCTATGATGAATTTACCATTGTAATTGTGTTGCACATTCAAAATCGTATTGTAGGGATTGTAGTTGATGGAGTGTCTGATGTGGTCAGTTTGAATAAAGATGAATTACGCCCGCCTCCCGATTTTGGTGTGGCATTTGACAGTCGATATTTGTTGGGCCTTGCGACCATTAATGAGCAGATGATTATTATGGTGGATATTAATGAATTGATATCCAGCGAAGAAATGAGTTTATTTAGCTCAAGCGAAAGTTAATGCATTGAAATGATGTTGAATAAGTCTATTAGGAAATAAATTTGCAATATTTATGTGGAGTATCAACATGATCTTTGAAAACATTAAAGTTAAAGCAAAATTAATTATCAGCTTCATTGTTGTGGCCTTGGTCAGTGCTGTTGTCGGGATTTTCGGTATTTCAAATATGTCGAAAATAAACCATTCAGTAACAACTATGTATGAAAAAGAAGTTCTTGGTGTCTCTTATATTAAAGATGCCAATATCAACTTGGTAGAGGTGGCTCGAGATTGGCGCGCAGCTATTATTGCCACCGATAGGGATGAAAAATTATCGAAATTGGAAAGTGCAAAAAAAAGTCTGGCAGCCTTTGATGGGAATCTGGAGAAAGCCAAACCGCTATTTTACACGCAAAAAGGCAAGGAAACGTTTTCCAAGCTTGAGGAGCACATAGATCAATGGGAATCTACGATGCAAACTGTATTTCGATTGGTTCCCAATGAAAATGTCGCCGCTTTGAGTGCTGAATTTGAAGCTTTACTCCCGGTTGCCCGTGAGCAACTGAAAGATGTTGATAGCTATTTGGGTGAGCTTGGTAAAGCCAAGGTAGAAAACGCGGAAAATGCATCACGGGATATATTTGAGCTTTATCAATTTAGTCGCTCCACCATGATAGGCGTCATCCTTGTGGGTATTATAATTGGCGCAGCTATCGGTTACTTTATATCGCAATTGATTACCCGTCCTTTGAGTGAAGCTGTGGAGGTTGCCAGAAAGCTGTCCGCCGGGGATGTGAGCGGTACAATCACAGCCAAGGGCTCGGATGAGCTAGGGGAATTGTTGTCCTCTATGTCTGTAATGAAAGAATCCATCAAAGAAGGATTTATTATTGCGGAATCCAATGCGCGCGTGAAACAGGCTTTGGATGCTACTTCATCAAACGTTATGCTTGCAGATGCCAATCGCAATATTATTTACATGAACAAGGCAGTCGAAGCAATGCTCCGTAAGGTAGAGCCAGATTTGCGGAAGGCGCTACCTCATTTCTCTGTCGATAAAGTCTTGGGCAGCAGTATGGATATATTCCATAAAAATCCTGCCCACCAAAGTACGTTATTGGCCAATCTACGCGAAACCTACGTTGGCAATATTGTAGTGGCTGGCTTAAGTTTTAGATTAATAGCCAACCCGATTTTTTCGGAAAAAGGCGAACGATTGGGTTCAGTAGTGGAATGGATTGACCGCACCAAAGAAGTAGCTGCTGAACATGAAATGAGTCGAATTTTGGGTGCGTTGGAAACTACCACAACAAATGTGATGATTGCTGATCCTGAGCGAAAAATTATCTACATGAATAAATCCGTCGAAAAAATGCTGCGTGTTGCGGAGGCTGATATACGTTCAGTGTTGCCACATTTTGCGGTAGATAAAATTGTCGGCAGCAATATGGATATATTCCATAAAAATCCAGCACACCAAATGAAGCTCCTGGAAAACCTGACGACTACCTACACTTCCAATATCGTAGTTGGCAAACGCCATTTTCGCTTGGTGGCAAATCCTATTTTTTCCAAGGACGGCACGCGCCTTGGGTCGGTAGTTGAGTGGTTGGATAGAACTATCGAAGTGGGTGTTGAAGTGGAAGTGAATGCCCTGGTTGAGGCTGCGGCCGCAGGTAATTTTAGCGAGCGAATCAAAACCGAAGGTAAAGATGGCTTTTTCTTGAAATTGGCAGATGGCTTGAATGTGCTGGTTACTACTGCAGAAAAAGGGTTGAACGATGTGGCGCGCGTGCTCGGTGCCATCGCCAAAGGCGATCTCACAGAAAGAATTGATGCCGATTATTTGGGAACATTTGGCGAACTCAAAAATTACTGTAACGAAACCACCAGCAGTCTTACCAGTATGTTGGGCGATATCCGCACTGCTGCAGATACAATTTTTACTGCCTCAAGTGAAATTGCCCAAGGTAATGCGGATTTATCATCGCGCACCGAGCAGCAGGCGGCAAATTTGGAAGAGACTGCATCATCAATGGAGGAGTTAACCTCAACCGTGAAGCTCAATGCGGACAATGCAAAACAAGCGAATGTTCTCGCCGAGCAAGCATCTACTGTAGCCACTGATGGCGGTACATTGATTCAGCAAGTAGTAACGACCATGAATGCGATCAATGAATCCGCACGCAAAATTTCTGACATTATTGGTGTGATTGATGGTATCGCATTCCAAACCAATATCCTCGCATTAAATGCCGCAGTAGAGGCTGCACGTGCCGGTGATCAGGGACGAGGGTTTGCTGTTGTTGCATCAGAGGTGCGCACACTCGCACAGCGTTCAGCGAATGCCGCAAAAGATATTAAAGCGTTGATTTCAGATTCGGTACAAAAAATTGATAACGGCAATCAGTTGGTGGGTAAATCTGGCGATACCATGAAAGAGATAGTTAACGCGATTAAACGCGTTAACGACATTATGGCGGAAATTGCCGCCGCTTCGGCCGAACAATCGACGGGTATTGAAGAGGTATCGACTGCTGTATCGCAAATGGATGAAATGACACAACAAAATGCCGCACTGGTGGAAGAGGCTGCAGCTGCGGCAGAGAGTATGCAATCGCAAGCAGACCAATTAACCCAAAGTGTGGCGCAATTTCGGTTGTCTGACGACCAGTTACACCGTCCGGCTCCAGCAAAACGTGTGGCAGCCCCGTCAAAGCCTGCACTTAAAAAAGCCCCTGTTGTCAGTAAAAAATTAACACCGCCGCCATCATCACAGGACGATGAATGGGAACAGTTTTAATTCCCGCTTCGATGTTATAGCGGCTGTAGCCAGCCGCTTGATGAATGATCATCAGTGCGGATGACGATAGTGAAAAATATTCCGGAACGTGAATTCAATTATGCTGATGCCGACTTTGCCCGGGTGAAGGCTATTATCTATCGCAAAGCCGGGATTAATTTGGGTGATAGTAAAAAGCAATTGGTGTACAGCCGCTTGGCGCGGCGGTTGCGGGTTTTACAATTAGATAATTTTGATGAATATCTTGCTTACCTTGATCACAATAAAAATGAACAGCAAGAATTTATTAATGCGCTAACCACCAATCTCACTGCCTTTTTTCGCGAGGCGCATCATTTTTCTACTCTTGCCGATTATGCTCGCAATCGAAAAGCTACTGCAGGTAAGTTGCGCGTTTGGTGCGCGGCATCCAGTACTGGTGAGGAGCCTTATTCGATTGCGATGACGCTAGTAGAAGCCTATGGCTCCTATTCACCTCCGGTAGAAATTATTGCCTCCGATATAGACAGCTCGGTCTTAGAGTTTGCTGCTCAAGGTATTTATTCTCTGGATCGGTTGGATGTCTTGAGCCTTGAACAAAAAAAGCATTTTTTTTTACGCGGCAAGGGACGAAATAACGGCAGCGCAAAAGTGATCGATAAGTTGCGCCAATTGGTCGACTTTCGCCAAATCAATTTGCTGGATCGCGACTGGCGTTTGGGAGCAGGGTTTGATGTGATCTTCTGTCGCAATGTAATGATTTATTTTGATAAGCCAACCCAGTTACAGCTGCTCGAGCGTATGGTGCGCCTGTTGAAGCCGGAGGGTCTATATATTGCTGGCCATTCAGAAAGTTTTTCTAACGCCTCTCATTTGGTTAAGTTAGTTGCTAAGACGACCTATAAGCTTATTGATAATCATGCAGGTGAGCGCCAATGAACTTTGATAATAATGTTCATCTTGCACCTACTACCTATTATGACCGTCACTTTGAACGGCACGCGGTAAAAATATTACCTGGAGAATATTTCGTTACCAATGGCGACAAATTGATAGTAACTGTGCTGGGCTCCTGTGTGGCGGTATGTCTGCGTGACAAGGTCAATGGAATTGGTGGGATGAACCATTTTTTATTGCCAAATGATGGCACTAATGAAACCGGCTTGCTGACTGAGTCAGCGCGTTATGGCGTCTATGCGATGGAGTTGCTTGTCAATCATTTGTTAAAAATGGGCGCAACGCGAGCGCGTATGGAAGCTAAAGTATTTGGCGGAGGCAACGTGTTGCCTGGTCTTAAAGTAAATAATGTCGGTCAGCGCAATGTGGAGTTTGTCTTGGATTATTTGCAAACCGAGAGAATACCCATAGTCGCAAAGGATTTGCTCGATGATTATCCGCGCAAAGTTTATTTTTTCCCAGACACCGGAAAAGTCCTCGTGAAAAAAATTAAATCTATACATAACACCACTATTGTTGATCGCGAAAGTGAGTACCGGATGAAGGTCAAGTTCACGCCTAAGAGCGGTGAAGTGGAATTGTTTAATGATTAAGTTTTTACCTTTGGCCTTTTTTTCATAAACAGAATATTGAGTGATTGGACTGCGCATGACAATTAAAGTATTGGTGGTAGATGATTCGGCGTTGGTGCGCAGCCTATTGGCTGAGATTATCCGCGAGACTCCCGATATGACGCTTGTAGGGGCTGCGCCCGATGCCTATGTGGCGCGCGATATGGTGAATGAATTTGCACCTGATGTAATTACCTTGGATATTGAAATGCCGCGCATGGATGGTTTGGCATTTTTGGAAAAGCTAATGAAGGCTCGCCCCACACCTGTGGTAATGATTTCAACCCTGACTGAAGCCGGTGCAGAGGCAACCTTGCATGCATTGGAGTTAGGCGCAGTTGATTTTATTCCCAAGCCAAAATTGGGTGTCACCAGTGGTATTCGTGAATACGCCGAGTTGATTGTAGAAAAAATTCGTGCGGCAGCGGCGGTGCGGGTGAAAGCCAGTGTTAAGAAAAGCCAACCGGATATATCACCAAACCAAAAAGCTGTGATATCAGGGCGCTTGCAAAGTACTGAAAAAATAATTGCAATAGGTGCCTCAACCGGTGGCACAGAGGCGATTAAAGATTTATTGATGCAATTACCTACTGCCGTACCTGGAATTGTGATGACCCAGCACATGCCTGCTGGTTTTACCCGCACCTATGCTGAACGTTTAAATAAAGTGACGCGCTTGCATGTGGTGGAAGCAAAAGGCGGCGAGCGTATTTTACCTGGGCACGCTTTTTTAGCGCCCGGTGGTCATCATTTGGTGGTGGTGCGCTCGGGAGCGGATTATATCGTGAAGCTATCTGACGCCGAACCTGTGCATCGTCACCGGCCTGCGGTGGATGTGATGATGGAATCTGTGGCGTTGGCCGGTGGTAAAAATGTGTTGGGGGTGTTGCTAACCGGTATGGGTAAAGATGGCGCCAAGGGCATGTTGGATATTCGAAATCAGGGCGGTTATACCTTTGCGCAGGATGAGGCGAGCTGTGTTGTTTACGGCATGCCGAAAGAGGCGGTGGTTATAGGTGGAGTCGATCAGGTAGTCGCCTTGGAGCGGATGGGGGCTGCGCTGTTAGATAAAATTAACACTATGGGCAGCGGCAATCGTTTGTAATATCCCACTAGGGATCAATCCCGCTATGCGAATTGTTTAAATGCCTGCGGGAACTCCACGACAAAATAATATTCCTCATTCTTGTTTTCCATATCCTTTTTCTCTATGTAAATATTTCCGTGCATTTTTTCAATAATTTCTTTTGCAATCGCAAGGCCCAAGTCACCTTCGGCATACTGTTCCTGATTGATTGGCTCGCCATGCCGGCCAAAATACAGCGTTAGATTTTTGCGGATATTTTCGGAGAGCGTTTTGCCTCCAATGCTAAAGCTGATTTTAACCCGGCTGCGATCTTCATTCACCCGAACCTGTAACTCACTTTTGGGATCGGTCAATTTTAAGGTGTATTGCAGTAGTTGCGCCAAAGCCTGGTAAAAGCGCGAGCTATCAGCGTGGATAGTGAGGTCGTTCGCAGCGGCTTTTATTGACATGCTGCACTGATATATATCGCTATAGACTTTATTGCGTCTTAATGTCTCTTCAAGCAGCGGTAGTACCATTTGAGTCTGTAATTTAAAGGCAGCTTCTCCATTGGAAAGGTTTTGCGCCTCAATTAAATCATTCATTAGTTTTTGTAATTTAATACTGTTGTTCTTGGCTATGGTGACCGCGTGCTGGAATGATTCCGGGAGAGCGTCTGGATCATTGGTTTGTAACAGGCTAATCGCTTCAGCAATCACGTTTAAAGGTCCGAGAATTTCTTTGCTGGCGGCACTGATAAATTGGCTGCGCAAACTATCAACCCGTCTTTTTTCAGTGATATCGCGCACTATGCCAATAAAAATCGGCTCCCCATTTTGGAATACCCGCGACACCATTAAATCCATGGGAAACTCATCGCCATTACGTCGTAATCCACTGACCTCACGTCCGATGCCGAGAATATTCTTTTTGCCCGTTTTCAGATGATTTTTTAGGTAGCCATTGTGCTGTGATTTGTGCGGCTCCGGCATGAGCTCGCTGACATTCTTGCCGATAATCTGCTTGGCGCGATACCCAAAAATAGTTTCGGCCGCATGATTAAAACTTTGGATAATCCCCTCTTTTGATATGGTGATGATACCGTCAGCAATATCATTGAGGATTGTTTGCGTGTGTTGGGTGCTGGCTTCCAACGCGGCCTTGTCATGCGCATGTTGTTGCTCGTGATTCATGGTTTGCACAAATTGCGCGATGCTTTTAAGGATGGGCTCCAGTTCTTCGGCGGTTTGGGTAGTGTAACCGAGGGGCGAATTAGCCAGCCCGAGAATAGCAATTTGTTCGCGCCCACTGAATATAGGAATACCAATAAAACTGCCGATGGCCGGGTGCCCTTGGGGCAAGGTGCCTGCGCGCATGTCGCGTGCAAGGTTGGG
Organism: Cellvibrio fibrivorans; assembly: GCF_031457055.1. NCBI lineage: Bacteria > Pseudomonadati > Pseudomonadota > Gammaproteobacteria > Cellvibrionales > Cellvibrionaceae > Cellvibrio > Cellvibrio fibrivorans. The sequence goes on from NZ_JAVDVX010000005.1 coordinate 65,991, forward strand.
GCTGATAATGGGTTTGTCCGAGCGCATAATCATGCCAAACATATTGTCCAGATTGCGGTATTCACCATTTTCCGGCAGGTTGGTCGCACGGAAGTTTTCTAATATACGGTCCTCTTTTTTATGGCTGCCAAATACCAGAGCGCACATATAAGGTTTTTTTTCCGAGTCTTTTTTTACTTGGCCAATAAAACCTAACTCGCTGTGGCAAATTGGCAGAGTCTCGTGTAGCAGCGTACTGAGTGCAGTTTTTATGTCGCCATCACTAATGTAAATGGATTGGGCGTTATTGATAATTTTTTCCAGTTTTTGTTTGTGATTTAATTTGTTGGTGAGCTGCAATAAGCGAAAGTTTTTATTGAGTTGATCTTCCATGTTGTGACGTGCACGTGTGGAGCTGGCGATAACAAAAAAGATAAATAACAAACTCATGCCAGTCATGGCGATGGCGGTTGGGCCATCTTCTAAAAAAATCATCACACTGAGCGGGGAGATGGCGAGAACCACAAAGCCCAGCGATGAATATTTATCGACATTCAGTGATGTCATCGAGCCGCTCGCTACGCCCGCGAGGGAAAATGCCAGGAGCGCTTGATAAATAGTGTCATCGTGTGCGAACAATAAAATCGCAGCCATGCCCCAAGCCGCTCCGGTTAGCCATACACCGATACGGAAGCAGCTCATCCAAAAAAGTGTGGAGTAGAGTTGGTGCACGTTGTGCCAGAATATCCACAGAATCAGTCGCGCCAGCAAAGAGCTGCCCAATAATAGGTTCCATAAAATAATTTCTGCCTGGCCAATGACTTTCCAGTGCGAGATGCTGAGGATCAGTGCGATGATGATGGAGGAGAGCAGCGATATCGGCAGGCTATGGTAGAGCGAGCGCATTTGTTCGTCAGCCAGCGTAAACTGGCTGAGTGCCTCATCGTCTATAGGTTGCTGTAATAGCGTCTTCTCGGGCATTGAATATTCCGTTAATCAACTGGTGTAGGTTGTAGGAGGGCACGGGAGTGGTTGCGATGGAACTGGTATAAGCTGCTGTGAGTATAGAACAGCTTGTGCTGGTTTCTAGTGTGTCATCTTGATCATCTTAGATGTTCTTGCGACTGCGGCCTATTACAAGTTATTACCCGATTTTTTGATTTAAGTACTGTTCGATACGAGGTGAATAATGAGTAGTTTAAGTGAGAAAAACTGTAGCGCTTGCCGCGCTGATTCGCCCCTGCTCAGCGAAGCCGATTTGCAAGCGGCGCTGCTACAGTTGCCGGAGTGGGCGGTGGAAATCGTGGCGGGGGTTAATCAGCTTACGCGCACCTATCGTTTTAACAATTTTGTGCAGGCCATGGCGTTTACCCAAGCGGTGGGGGCGTTGGCGGAGGAATATGGCCACCACCCTGCACTGTTAACCGAGTGGGGCAAGGTAAAGGTGAGCTGGTGGACACATAAGATTCGTGGCTTGCATGAAAATGATGTGATTATGGCGGCTAAAACTGAACAGTTATTTCATGCAAGGTTTGCCGCTGGTGTTTAACAGCGGCGCATTTTAATGAAGGCGACTTTTAATAAAGTCGATACTGCTCGGGAATTTGTTCGATGCGATCGATCGGCGGGGTGAGTTTGTGCAAGATGCCGTCATGAATATCGTAAATCCAACCGTGAATAGTTAACTCCTGACCACGCGCCCACGCATTTTGTACGATATTGCTGCGCGAAATATTGTCCACCTGCTGTATTACGTTCAGCTCGCATAGGCGGTTTACTCGCTCATCCTGATCATCCAGTCGATCAAGCACATTTTTGTTGGCGTAATACACATCGCGGATATTGCGCAACCAGTAATCGATCAGCCCCAGTTTGTGATTTTCCAACGCTGCCCTGACACCGCCGCAACCATAGTGGCCGGTAACCATTACATGCTTCACTTTCAAAAACTCTACGGCGTAATTTAATACGGTCATGCAGTTCAAGTCGGTATGGATAACGACGTTGGCGACATTGCGGTGCACGAAGATCTCGCCGGGTGCCAGATTGAGAATCTGGTTAGCGGGTACACGGCTATCGGAGCAACCTATCCACAAATATTCCGGGGCTTGCTGTTTGGCCAGATTGGAAAAAAAGTCAGGCTCCTTACGTCTGATGTCTTCTGCCCATTTCACGTTGGCGGCAAACAGGCTATCTAAATCACTCATGGCATTCTCCCCGTGGACACTTACAAAATTCAAAATTGTGGTGTGGCTTTGCGACGCAAAAATCAGGCCGCAGTATAGGGGAAAGCGAAGGTCGAGTGTTACATTGTGCTTTTTCTTAGGCTTGATCCGTATAATCTGAAGGGATAAAAACAATGAAGCCCGCTGTGCAAAATACCCTCTACTGGCACGATTACGAAACCTGGGGCGAAACCCCTGCGCTTGATAAACCCTCACAATTTGCCGGTATTCGCACCGATGAGGAATTAAATATCCTCGGTGAGCCGCTGATGATCTATTGCAAACCCGCGCATGATTTATTGCCCAAACCGGAGGCCTGTTTGATCACTGGTCTGCTTCCACAGGTGGCGGAAGAGCGCGGCCTGCCGGAGTGCGAATTTATCGCGGCGATCCATGCGGAATTAGCCCGCCCCGGCACCTGCGGCGTGGGTTACAACTCCATTCGTTTTGACGATGAAGTTACGCGCTATATGCTCTACCGCAATTTTTATGATCCCTATGAACGCGAGTGGCGCAACGGCAATTCGCGCTGGGACATTATCGATATGGTGCGCATGACCCGCGCCCTGCGTCCCGAGGGTATTGAGTGGCCTAATTACGAGGATGGCCGCCCCTGTTTTAAATTGGAGATGCTGAGTAAAGCCAACAATCTCAAGCATGAGGCGGCGCACGATGCGCTCTCGGATGTTTACGCCACCATCGCCGTGGCCAGGCTCATCAAAACCAAACAACCCAAGCTGTACGACTACGCTTATCGCCTGCGCGATAAACGGTTTGTCGCCAGCCTGATCGATATTGATAGTCATAAACCGCTGCTGCATATCTCGTCGCGCTTCCCCGTTGAAAATGGCAATGCGGCGCTGGTCTTGCCGCTGATGATGCATCCCACGAACAAGAATTCGGTGATCGCATTTAACCTGGGCACTGATCCGCAAGCGTTGCTGACCTTGCCAGTTGATGAGTTGCGCTTGCGTCTATTTACTCGCACGGAGGATTTACCTGAGGGAGTTGAGCGTCTGGCGCTTAAGGAAATCCACTTGAACAAAACCCCTATGGTGTTGCCGCCGTCGATGTTAGATGACTCGACAGCGCAGCGATTGGCAATTGATAAACCGACCTGTGAACAACACTGGCAAACCTTGCGCAATCTCAGTCTCTACGAGCGGCAATCCCTGCAACAGAAGCTTTACCAGCTCTATAGCGGCCAGGAGTTTGCGGAAAAAACCGACCCGGAACAAATGCTCTACAGCGGTTTTTTTGATGAGCAGGACAAACAGTTGATGGTGCAGGTACGTCAAGCAACGCCTGAGTTACTGTCACGCGAACCATTTGCTTTTCGTGATCCGCGCTTAAAAGAAATGCTGTTTCGCTACCGCGCACGCAATTTCCCAACTAGTCTTAGCCATGAGGAGCGACAGCGTTGGCTGGCATTTTGCCGCTGGCGGTTAACCGCCAAAGAGGCGCAAGCCAGCTTAACCCTGGATGAGTTTTATAAACGCGTACAGCTGCTGGTGGCGGATGAGAACACAACTGAATCGCAACAAGATCTGTTAAAGCAATTGGCAGTATATGCCGATAAGTTAAAACAGAGCCTTTTTGGACCAGATGTATAAATAACGGAGGCGTGTTTAGCAGTAATCACTACAACAATGGCCAGATGAATAAATAAGGAAAGGGTCTGGTCGGTACGCATAACTACTTTCCATTAATAATTATATTTTCCATCTTTCACGGGGTGGACCACTATGTTGGAGGTCAAATAATGTCGGCTCGCTGGTCATTACGCAAGAAAATAAGTGCGTCAGTTGCGGTATCGCTCCTGCTCGTTGGATGCGCAGTTTCCTATCTCTCATATTCCTCTGCCATGAGGGCGATGGAGATCAATATCAACCGTCAGGTCGCCGGTATTTCCGCGACCTTCAGTAAATACGTCCATGACTGGTTTGCACTCAAAGGAAAGGCTCTGGAAGGCTTTCCCGCCAGTGCGACGGAAGAAAGCTACAACGCGCATCTCACCCAGGTAAAAATTTCGGCTGATGTAGACAACAGTTTCCTGGCCTTTGCCGACGGCAAACTCTACAACGCTAATAATCTGGTGATGGCGCCGGGCAATGATGATCCGCGTGTCTGGGGTTGGTATATAGCAGCTGTTAAAAACCCGCGCGAAACCTTCATCGATAATCCCTCGGTCGCATCGGCAACAGGGAAAAATGTGGTATCACTCGGGCGTGCGGTAATCAATAGCGATGGCAGCATCAAAGCTATTCTCGGCGTTGATGTGGTAATTGATGCAATCGTCCAGCAGCTGCGCGATATCGATTTACCGGGCAACGGTTATATGTTTATCGCACGCGGCGACAAGGTGTTTTCCCACGCTGACCAAAAGCTGTTGAATAAATCCCTGTTGGATATTTCCGCTGATCTAACCAGTAGCAAACTTGAACAATTGTTGCGTGCAAAAGATGGTTTATATCTGATTGAATTGGATGGCAAGACCATGCAAATTTTTGCCGACGCCATCCCTGGTACCGATTTGACCCTGATCATGGTGTTGGAGCGCGAGCTATTAGTCGGTCCCGTCCATTCCACGCTGCTGGGGCAGTTAGCCGCGATTTTGATTTTGCTGGTAGTCACAATATTGGTGCTCAACTGGTTTAACGGCGTACTCTTGTTGCCGCTCCACAATGTGTCCCAGTCGCTGTCAGACATTGCATCCGGTGGTGGTGATTTGTCGCGTCGCCTGCCGGTGACTTCCAATGACGAAGTTGGGTTGTTGGCTGCGAATTTTAATTCGTTTGTCGAGCATATGAATGATCTGGTCAAACATATCCGCACTCAGGCGACTGACCTACAGGACAATGCCCGTGCTATGGCCGATTCAGCGGTGACATCAGTGCGTGAGTTGGGGGTACAGCAACAGCAAATCGGCATGGTGGTGCAGGCCATGAATGAGATGACCAGCGCGACCCAGGAAATCGCCCATCACGCCGAACACACCGCAGATTCGGTGCGCGAATCAGTCAACAGCGCGAGCGATGGCAAGCAGCAAGTGGATAAAACCCGCGACTCGATCGTTGTGCTGGCTGAGAAGGTGGAGCAGGCTGGCGGTGTTATTTCTACCCTCAATACGAATGCGCAAAATATCAGCGGTATTCTCGCTACGATCAAAGGCATCGCTGAGCAGACCAACTTGCTAGCGCTCAACGCGGCGATTGAAGCGGCGCGTGCCGGTGAGCAGGGCAGGGGGTTTGCAGTGGTGGCGGATGAAGTGCGGGTGCTATCGCAGCGTACCCATGCCAGCACCGAGGAAATTCAGTCCATGATTGGCTCTTTGCAATCGACTGCGCAAAATGCAGTATCGATCATGGAGGAGGGGCGTCGCCTTGCCACTGGTAGTGTTGATAATGCCGACAACGCCTCCCACTCCCTCGATAAAATTAACGTAGCCGTAGGTGCAATCAGTGGCATGGCGGTGCAGATTGCCACTGCAGCAGAAGAGCAAAGCCATGTGGTGAAAGAGGTGTTGAATAATATCAACGCGATTAAACAAGTGGCTGACAACTCCGCTGAAGTTGCCCACCAAGGTGATGCGCGTGCACAAAGCTTACAGGATTTGGCGCGTGCGCTTAACGCTAAGGTGTCTACCTTCCGCCTGTAAAAATTGCTGAATTTATTCGCACAGCAGAAGCAGCCCATAAGGCTGCTTTTGTTTTTGGAGTAGGGGGTTAGCTAATGGCTGAGAGCTATTTTCATTTAGTGCTAAAAGCAGTGATTTAGCCGTCGCAAGTGTGGGAATTTGGCCGGCTTGCGAGTACAATCCCGCGCCCAAGTAGGTACTGGTCTATGGCTTGTGCCCGGTGAATTGTCAACGAGTTATAGCGGGAGCTTCCCATGTCATCTATCAAGAAAGTCGTGTTGGCCTATTCCGGTGGCCTCGATACCTCAGTTATCGTCAAATGGCTGCAAGAAAACTACAACTGTGAAGTAATCACCTTTACCGCTGACATAGGTCAGGGTGAAGAAGTAGAGCCAGCGCGTGCTAAAGCCGAAGCGCTTGGTGTTAAGCAAATTTATATCGACGATCTGCGTGAAGAATTTGTCCGCGATTTTGTATTCCCTATGTTCCGCGCTAACACTATTTACGAAGGTGAATATCTGCTCGGTACGTCTATTGCTCGCCCATTGATCGCCAAGCGTTTGATTGAAATCGCCAACGAAGTGGGTGCAGATGCAATTTCCCATGGCGCTACCGGTAAAGGTAATGACCAAGTTCGTTTTGAACTGGGTGCCTACGCACTTAAGCCAGGTATCAAAGTAATCGCCCCATGGCGTGAGTGGGATCTGACTTCCCGCGAAACCCTGATGGCTTATTGTGAGAAGCACAATATTCCTGTTGATTACTCCAAGAAGAAAAAATCACCTTACTCTATGGATGCTAACCTGCTGCACATCTCTTACGAAGGCAAAGTTCTGGAAAACCCATGGACTGAAGCTGAAGAAGATATGTGGCGCTGGACTGTTGCTCCTGAAGCAGCTCCGGATAAAGCGACATACCTTGAATTGACTTACGAAAAAGGCGATATCGTTGCTATAGATGGCAAACCAATGTCTCCCGCTACCGTACTGGCTTACTTGAACAAAGTAGGCGGTGAGAACGGTGTTGGTCGTCTGGATATTGTAGAGAATCGCTACGTAGGCATGAAATCTCGCGGCTGCTATGAAACTCCTGGTGGCACCATCATGATGCGTGCGCACCGTGCGATTGAATCTATCACCTTGGACCGTGAAGTTGCCCACTTGAAGGACAGCTTGATTCCCAAGTATGCGGACATGATTTACAACGGCTACTGGTGGAGTCCTGAGCGTCTTATGATGCAGGCGATGATTGATCAGTCACAAGTGCATGTGAATGGCGATGTGCGTGTGAAGCTGTATAAAGGTTCTGTAAGTGTGGTTGGCCGTCGTTCTCCCGACAGTCTGTTTGACGAAAAAATAGCGACCTTCGAAGACGATGCCGGTGCATACAACCAGAAAGATGCAGAAGGCTTCATTAAACTGAATGCGCTGCGTATGCGTATTGCTGCTAACAAAGGTCGTTCTCTCAAGTAAAACAGTTCATTAAAACATTGTGGCACCTGCATCCACTTGCAGATGCGGGTTGCCAATTAATGACCTATTGTGGATCTATTGATCAAAAGCGCTCTGTTCGCAGGTAAAAGCGCATAAATTATTTGATAAATATCAATCCTGTACCGACAAGGGTGAGACAAATTGCCGCTCATAAGGCAAAATGCCGCACCTAAAGTAGGGTTATAGGCTTGCTATAAATTGGCCTTTTACAAAGATAGTGCCGTGTTGCTCCGGGCGATAAGTAGCGCTGACAGAGACAAAAAGTTTTCATTTTTCTTTAAGTAATAGGAAAGTCCTATGGGTAGTCATGCGACAGTGGCTGGAGATCCTCCAGCATACGACTTCGATATAGTGCGCAAATTCTCCATTATGACCATTGTATGGGGCATATTTGGGATGGGAGTTGGCGTTCTTATCGCTTCTCAATTGGTTTGGCCAGGTCTGAATGATCTGCTCCAGCCTTACACCAGCTTCGGTCGCTTGCGTCCGCTGCATACAAACGCGGTTATTTTTGCCTTTGGTGGCTGTGCGCTTTTTGCTACTTCTTATTATGTGGTTCAGCGTACCTGTCAGGCTCCACTCTTTGGTGGCTGGTTAGTCCCCTTCACGTTCTGGGGTTGGCAGGCGGTTATTGTTCTGGCAGCGATTACCCTGCCATTGGGTATGACCTCTGCTAAGGAGTATGCCGAGCTGGAGTGGCCAATCGATATTCTGCTGGCGCTGGTTTGGATTTCTTATGCGATTGTATTCTTCGGTACTATCGTCAAGCGCCGTACTTCGCACATCTATGTAGCTAACTGGTTCTACGGTGGTTTTATTGTCACTGTTGCCGTGCTGCACATTGTTAACAGTGCTGCTATCCCGGTTACCCTGACCAAATCTTATTCTGCTTATGCCGGTGCTGCCGATGCTATGGTGCAATGGTGGTATGGCCACAACGCGGTAGGCTTCTTTCTGACTGCAGGCTTCCTCGGGATGATGTACTACTTTGTGCCAAAACAAGCTGGTCGCCCGGTTTACTCTTATCAATTGTCAATTGTGCACTTCTGGGCACTGATCTCCCTTTATATCTGGGCGGGTTCGCACCATCTGCATTATTCCGCATTGCCGGACTGGACCCAATCTTTGGGTATGGTGATGTCGCTGATCCTGCTCGCGCCAAGCTGGGGCGGTATGATCAACGGTATTATGACCCTGTCAGGTGCATGGCATAAATTGCGCACCGACCCCACCTTGCGTTTCCTCGTTGTCGCACTGTCTTTCTATGGTATGTCTACCTTTGAAGGTCCGATGATGGCAATCAAAAACGTCAACGCACTCTCTCACAACACTGACTGGACCGTGGGTCACGTTCATTCAGGCGCTTTGGGTTGGGTGGCGATGATTTCTATTGGTGCGCTTTACCACATGCTGCCAAAACTGTTTAACCGCGAAGAGATGTACAGCGTTAAATTGATCAATTTGCACTTCTGGTTGGCAACTGTGGGCACTGTACTTTACGTAGTAGCCATGTGGATCAACGGTATTGGCCAAGGTTTGATGTGGCGTGCCTTTAACCCGGATGGTTCACTGACTTACAGCTTCATCGAAACAGTTGTATTCAGTAAAGGTGGTTATGTGATGCGTGCAATCGGCGGTGCCTTCTTCCTCACTGGCATGTTGATCATGGCATATAACACCTATCGCACCGTAAACGCGGCCAAAAAAGCGGCCGAAAGTGCTCATCAGCCTGCTCAGGCGCCAGCTGTTTAAGGGGAATGCCATGAAAGGTCATGAAATAGTAGAAAAGAATATCGGCTTGATGACTGTGTTTATGGTTGTCGCTATTAGTTTTGGTGGTTTGGTAGAAATTGTTCCGCAATTCTTCCTTAAACAAACCACTACTCCAATTGAAGGTTTAAAGCCGCTCAATGCAGTGCAACTGGAAGGCCGCGATGTTTACATCCGTGAAGGTTGCCATGTATGCCATACCCAAATGGTGCGTCCATTACGTGCAGAAGTTGAGCGTTATGGTCATTACTCGGTAGCGGGCGAATCAGTCTACGAGCACCCGTTCCTCTGGGGTTCCAAGCGTACTGGTCCGGATTTGGCACGTGTAGGCGGCCGTTACTCGGATGATTGGCACAAAGTGCATTTGTTTAACCCGCGTATTGTGGTACCTGAATCAATTATGCCTGCTTACCCGCAGTTGTATGACAATAAGCTTGACGGCAAGCACACCGCAGACAAAATGCGCGCTTTGGCGAAAGTAGGGGTGCCATACACCGAAGAAGATTTCGCCGGTGCCGAGCGAGCGGTTAAAGGCGTAACCGAAATGGATGCGCTGGTAGCTTACCTGCAAAACTTGGGCGTGTTGCTCAAAGAGAAGCGCTAATGGACGCAGGCACAGTCGGCGCAATTTCAACGGTTCTGGTGACCATCGCATTCTTTGGTGTGTGCTTCTGGGCGTTTTCGCCCAAGCTCAAAAAGCGCTTTGAAGAAGATGCCAAGTTGCCATTTGCTGATGAACCTCAAGACAAGCACACAGATGATCACAAGTAATCATCGATTAGGGCGGATTTAACTATGAGTACTTTTTGGAGCCTTTGGATCGTTATCCTGACAACCACCAATCTGGTGCTGCTGTTATGGATTCTCCTTGCCAACCGCAAGCGTGCGGTTGTAGGGGAAGAAAGCACGGAAGCAAAAACCACCGGTCATGAATATGACGGTATTGAGGAATATGACAATCCGTTACCACGCTGGTGGTTCTGGATGTTCATCCTGACGTTTGTATTCTCTGTTGGATACCTGATTATCTATCCGGGTATGGGCGCTTATGAAGGCCTTAAAGATGGAGAGGGTAAGTCCTGGACCTCAGTTAACGAATTGCGTGGCCATCAAGCGGAAGCGGAAAAAGTCTATGCAGAAACCTATGGCGTCTACTCCAAAATGCCAATTGAGGAAGTCGCCAAAAATCCGGATGCGCTCAAAATGGGCTTCCGTCTGTTCTCCAACAACTGCGCTGTATGCCATGGTGCGGATGGTGGTGGCAATCCAGGCTTCCCCAATTTGACCGACAAAGATTGGCTGTATGGTGGCACGCCGGAAAAAATCCATGAAACTATCGTGCTTGGCCGCAAAGCCGCGATGCCTGCCTGGGGTTCAATTCTGGGCGAAGAGGGTGTTGCTGATGTCGCCGAGTATGTACTGCAAATCTCTGGCAATGACCACGATGCCGCAAAAGCCGAAATAGGCGCCAAGCTCTACACAACTAACTGTGTTGCTTGTCACGGTGTTGATGGCAAAGGTAACCAGCTGGTTGGTGCGCCTAACCTGACTGACAACATCTGGCTTTACGGTGGTGAACCAGCCACTATTCGCCAGACGCTGCGTGATGGCCGCAACGGGGTAATGCCAGCACAGCAAGAGCTACTTAAAGAAGACCGTATACATTTGCTGGCTGCCTACGTTTACAGCCTGTCACTGGAAGAATCCAACTAATTCTTCCTGCAAGGAAGGCAGGCTCAGGCCTGCCTTTTTTTTCGCGCTCAATTAGTTTCCCGCTACTGCAGTGACGGTGTAGTGAGGATAAGAGGTAATTCCTTTGAGTGAAAAACCTTCGTCAGAACACAAGTCAGCTGCGGATAACAATATCCGCTATGTAAACCTCTACGAGGCTGATGACAAAATCTACACCCGCCGTATCACTGGCTTCTACCAGCGTTTGCGCCGCTATACCGGCCTGCCGTTGATGCTCGGCTTTCTGATCATGCCTTGGCTAGTGATCGATGGTCGCCCGGCGATTCTGTTTGATCTTCCCGAGCGTAAATTCCATATCCTTTGGCTCACCTTCTGGCCGCAGGATGCGATGTATCTCGCGTGGTTGCTGGTGATCGCTGCCTTTTTGCTATTTACAGTAACTGTGTTGGTTGGGCGCGTCTGGTGTGGGTTTACCTGCCCACAAACCGTTTGGACACAAATGTTTATTTGGGCCGAGCATTTGTGTGAGGGTGACCGAAATAAACGCATGAAGCTGGATGCCCAGCCTTGGGGATTTGAGAAGCTTTGGCGAAAGGGTGCGACACAATCTATCTGGATTGTGATTTCGTTAGTCACATCCCTCACCTTTGTTGGTTATTTCACACCTGTCCGCGATTTAGTGGTGGGTTTTTTCACCTTTAATTTGGATTTGATAACCACTTTTTGGGTGTTTCTGTATTTGGTCGCGACCTATATGAATGCCGGTTTTATGCGCGAGCAATTTTGTAAGTACATTTGTCCTTATGCGCGCTTTCAGGCAGTTATGTACGATCAGGATACCTTAACTGTTTCCTATAACAGTGTCCGTGGTGAAAAACGGGGGCCGCGCAAGATTGGCGATGATTACAAAGCACAAGGTTTGGGCGATTGTATCGACTGCTCCTGGTGTGTGCAGGTGTGCCCGGTGGATATCGATATTCGCGATGGTTTGCAGGCAGAGTGCATCGATTGCGGTTTGTGCGTCGATGCTTGCAATAGCGTGATGGATAAGATGGATTACCCGCGCGGTCTAATCAGCTTTACCACGGAAGATGCCATCCTGAATGGCAAAACCAAAGTTTTCCGCCCGCGCCTGCTGGGTTATGGTTTGATGTTGACGATCATGATTTCCATGTTTATCTACTCCATCGCCACCCGTGTACCAGTGGGGTTGGAAGCGCAACGTGACCGCGGTGTGCGGATGTACCGGGTGGTGGAAGATAGCATCCAGAACGTATACACCCTGAAAATCAGCAATATGGATCGCGCGACCCATACCTATGATGTCGAAGTGGAGGGTGATTACCAGTTTGATGTTCAGGGCTACAAATCTATTCCCGCCATTGAAGGCGAAGTACTGACGATTCCGGTGCGGGTTTCGGTTAAAAAGTCTGAATTGAAAAGTAAAAAGTCCGAGATCCGCTTCCGCGTGCGAGCGCGGGAAAACCCGGAAATTACTGCAACCAACACTACGACCTTTATTGGCCCTTAAGCGATTGTTTCCCAGGTGTTTGCATGAGCGTTTTACAGCAAGATCCTACTAGCGAGGTAGCGGACGAGGCGAGTAAGCCTTGGTATCGCCAATTTTGGTTCTGGTTTGTATTCAGTCCATTAATTTACATCGTCATCATGTGTTCCGTTACCGTGACTATTGCACTCAAAGGTGCTGATGACGTGATTATCGATAACTATTACAAAGAAGGGCGCATGATTAATCAGGCGCTGGAGCAGGACAAGCGCGCGCAAGCCTTGGGCTTGAGTGGCGACCTCAGTTTTGATCGCACTAGCGGGGAGGTTTCGTTGACGATTGCCAATGCGCCTGCTGATTCGACCTTGATGCCAGAGCAACTGCTATTGATGATGGGGCACCCCGTCAAAGCGGCGAAAGACCAGCTTATTACTCTGGTTGCAATCGCACCAGGCAAATATCGTGGTGAGTTGGTGAGCGAGCCGAATTATTCCTGGTACTTAACGCTTTACCCCGTCAACGATATCGCCTTGCGCAAAGAAGCGCCGTGGACCTTGAGCGGTGAAATCAACTTTCGCTCCACCGAAAAAACCCTGCTGGCGCCGCGCGTCAAGTAATCGAGCAGTTGATGGCGACCCCAGCGTCCCCCACAAGTATCACCACTGGGCAGGCCTGTTATCACTGCGGCCTGCCGGTGCCCCCCGCCAGCTATTACCCTGTCATCATTCAGGATACAGAACAGCTTATGTGCTGCCCTGGCTGCCAAGCGGTGGCTATGGCAATTGTTGATGGTGGCCTTGAGAACTTTTACCAATTTCGCACCGCGAGCAATGACCGCCCCGAATTGTCGGCGTCGCAGCGCTGGGATATCTACGACCTGCCCGAAGTACAGGCCGAGTTTGTGATTCCCTTTGACGACAAACTCAAACAGGCCAATTTGTTACTGGAGGGAATTAGCTGCGCCGCCTGCAGTTGGTTGATCGAAACCCATCTCAAGAAAAATCCGGCCATCCAATCGGTTACTGTCAACCTCAGCACCCATCGTTGTGCAGTTGTGTGGGATGCGCAGTATCCACTCAGTGCTATTTTCAAATCCCTCGCCGCCATCGGCTATTTGCCGCGCCCTGCTACCGATGACCAGCAACAGCAGTTGATCAAAAAAGAAAACCGTATCGCCCTGTTTCGTATTGGCGTTGCGGGTTTTGGCACCATGCAGGCGATGATGGTGGCGGTAGGGATGTACACCGGCGCGACGGATTTCTGGCTGGATTTTTTGCGCTGGCTGTCAATGTTGGTGGCGACACCGGTGGTATTTTTTTCCGCCTGGCCATTTTTCCAAGCCGCCTGGCGCAGCGTTCAAATGCGCCATCTGGTAATGGATGTGCCGGTCGCATTGGCGATCGGCTTGGCCTATAGCGCCAGCGTCTGGGCGACAGTCTCAGGCACCGGCGAGGTCTATTTTGAATCTGTGTCCATGTTCACGCTGTTCCTGTTGGTGGGGCGCTATGTGGAGCTGCGCGCGCGCCACCGCAACCGCCTTGCGTTTGGCAATCTCGCGCAGTTGATGCCGCTTACCGCCTGCTGTTTGCGCGTTGAAAACGGCTGTGAAGTTGAGCAGTCGATGCCAATCAAAACCCTCAAGCTGGGCGACCTGATCCTGGTTAAAGCGGGTGAAACCTTTCCTTGTGATGGCCGTGTGTTGGCTGGTGAAAGCGCTGTAGTGGAGGCGTTGTTGACCGGTGAATCCCACCCTGTAAGCAAAAAACCGGGGGATCTGGTGATCGCGGGTACGCTCAATAATCACAGCCCATTAAAAGTAGAAGTGACTGCTCTGGGCGCCGCGACCCAACTCTCGGCCATCGAGCGCTTAGCAACCCAAGCGGCAGACGAAAAGCCACAGCAGGTACTGGCGGCCGACCGTATCGCGCGTTTTTTTATCGCCCGCTTATTGGTGGTATGCAGCGCCGTGTTTGCTTTTTGGCTTTGGTATCGCCCCGAGCAGGCGCTTTGGGTCACGCTCTCGGTATTAGTGGTGACTTGTCCCTGCGCTCTGGCCTTGGCGATGCCCGCGGCTTTATCGGCCGCAACTGCCAACTTGCGCAAGCGCGGATTTCTGGTGGCGCGCGGCCATGTGATCGAGGCGTTGAACGGCATCAATCGGGTGATTTTCGATAAAACCGGTACCTTGACCAAAGGCCGGTTTGCGGTTGAACAGGTCAGCTTGTTCAGTGAAGTCGATTTTTCACGGGAGCGCGTATTGGGGTTGGCTGCTGCGCTTGAAGCGGGGTCCAACCACCCATTAGCCGCTGCCTTCCGTCCTTGGCAAGATAAATACAAAGCGGACGACGTCAAGCAAATCACGGCCGCCGGCGTAGAAGGGCGAATTGAAGGTGAGACGTACCGTCTGGGTACGGCAGAGTTTGCAGCTGAATTTATGAGGGATAAGGCATCACTTCCATTACCGGATGCTCTTCACACGTGGCTGCTGTTGGCCAATGAACAAATACCTCTCGCTTGGATTGCCCTGGTTGATGAAGTCCGCCCCGATGCGGCGGCCTTGATCCAGCGGCTTAAAGCCTGCGGCATTGCCGTCGAGCTATTGAGTGGCGATCAATCCGGCGCCGTCGCACAACTCGCGCAGCATTTAGGTATAGGTGAGTATGTCGCCGGTGCAAAACCGGGCGACAAATTATCGCATCTGAGCCAGCGCCAGGCGGTCGGTGATAAAGTGCTGATGATTGGTGATGGCATTAACGATGTGCCAGTGCTCGCAGGTGCGGACGTTTCTGTCGCTATGGCTTCGGCCTCCGATTTGGCGCAAACCCGGGCCGATTCGGTGCTGCTAAATGACCGCCTTGAGGTGATAGCAGATGCACTGGAAATCGCCCGGCGTACCAAAGGTATCATCACCCAAAACCTGCGTTTTTCGTTGGTTTACAATTTGCTCGCCTTGCCGCTGGCGGCGGCTGGTATGATTCCCCCTTGGCTGGCGGCGCTGGGTATGACCGCCAGCTCGCTAATCGTGATTTTTAACGCACTGCGTTTAACCAAGTAGTTTCAACATCGTGAGCTGTAAATGGAAAGTCTGTATTTTCTAGTCCCCTGTGCACTGGTCTTTATTGGTCTGGCAATCAAGGTGCTGTTTTGGGCGATCAACAATGGCCAATACGACAATCTCGATACTGAGGCGCATCGCATTTTGTTTGATGCGGATAAATCCAAAAAAGCCCAGTCCCAGGCTGCTGCAGACACGTCCGACGATAAGAATCCTCACGCATGATAATTGAATGGTCTGCCCTTACTGCCGCATTTCTGCTCGGCCTCTTTAGTAGCGCCCATTGCGTGGGTATGTGCGGCGGCATTATGGGCGCGCTGAGCATGGCGATACCGGCCAATGCCAAGGCGCGTCGCTGGACGATTATGCTCAGCTATAACCTCGGGCGGGTTTTCAGCTACGCATTGATGGGTGCGATAGTTGGTATCTTTGCGCAGCAGATTACTGAATCGGGTGGGGCAGTGTGGCTGCGTTGGCTGGCTGGTTTGCTGTTGATCGCCATGGGTCTGTACCTTGCCAACTGGTGGCGTGGATTGACCTATCTGGAGGCCGGCGGCCGCTATCTGTGGGCTTATTTGCAGCCTTTGGGGAAAGCATTAATGCCGGTTGATAACACCTCCAAAGCGCTTGCATTGGGAGGAATCTGGGGCTGGCTGCCCTGCGGGTTGGTCTATTCCGCGCTGGCTTATGCCATGGCGCAAGGAGATGCAATTGGAGGCGGCCTGATCATGCTCGCGTTCGGTTTGGGCACTTTACCTGCCGTACTGGCTACTGGGTTTGTTGCGCAACAGTTGGGGCGCTTGTTGCAACGTCGCCAAATCCGCTGGAGCTTTGCGCTGGTGGTTATTGTGTTTGGATTGTGGACTATTTGGGGCGGTGGCCACGGCAGCCATCAACACCAGCATGACCAGCATCAATCGATGAAGGAGGGGGTGGACCATTCGGCGATGGATCACACTGGAATGAATCACGCCAATATGCATCACTCCACCACGCTACAACAACCGGCAGAACCAGAATCTGTGCGGGAACAGACAGACACCCATCACCACCATTCCGTAACATCCTCAGATGCAGCGCATGAATAGCACTGGTAAAAACTCTTAACAGTGTTGTGCTAGGCGAACGAATTTCACCATGCTAAGGTGCGCGCCTGCTAAGCTTGAAACTGAAGTGATACTTTTTTGTCCAAGTGTTTACCAACAGTTTTATCGTCTGTTCTCTAGCGAGCGTTTGAGATATCACTATGATCAAAACCCCGCGTATCGGGTTCTTCTGCGCTTCACATTTTTTATTGACGGTTGTTTTTGGGGTTCTGTCAGTGGGTGCGCATGCCCAAACTGAACTGGCTGTCGATACTGATCCCAGCTGCGAAAATTTTTATGTCTCGCGTGAGAAAGTGGCTGATGCCAAAGACACTCGTATTGATTCCAAATTGTTTGACGGTCTTGAAGGCAAACACATCCGCAGTATCCAGTTCAATACGCTCTCGGTGTTCGACGAGAATGATCCTGATGAAAATAACTGGCTGTATTTATCCCTGAATAAATTGCACATCAACACCCGCCCCAAGGTGGTTCGTGCGCAATTATTGTTTGAAGAAGGTGAGGCTCTGAATGTTAAAAAAATTCAGGAGAGTGAACGTATTTTGCGTAAGCGCCCTTATCTTACTAACGCTTACATAGTCCCAGTCATCGTCTGTGCCGATCAGGTAGACATAATGGTGGTAACGCAGGATGCATGGGCACTTGAGCCACAATTATCACTTAGCAAAGAATCTGAAGGTACTAAATCCGGGTTTGCAATTGCCGACGGTAATATATTTGGCACTGGCAATAGTTTGACCATTGGTTATGAAGAAAACACCCAGCGCAATTTAATCAGTTACGATTTTAGTAACCCGCACATTTTTAATTCACAAATAGCCACACGAATTTATTACGCCGACACCAGTGATGGGCGCGATACTATTTTTGATGTTTCCCATCCCTTTTATTCGTTGGAAACACCTTGGGCTGCCGGGTTTTATACGCAAGACGTAACGCTTGAAGAACCCATCCGCCATATGGATGAACAGATTAACGAATTCCGCCACCAAACCATGCACAACCGCATTTATTTTGGTTTGGCGACAGACGTAACACCGACTCATACACAGCGTTGGTTGGTAGGTATTTCCAATGAGGAAGATAATTTTTTTGCAACAGACGATACTTTGCAGTCAATTCCCGGTGAGCGTAAAGCCGTCTATCCCTGGATTGAATATCAGTATCTTGAAAATCGTTACGGTGTATTTAAAAACGTCAATCAAATCCAGCGCCCGGAAGATATCGCACTCGGCCAGAATTTGAGTTTTCGTTTGGGATATGCCGGTACCCAATTTGATAACCCTGATGACGTAGTTCGCTACATCGGCAACTATACCAATATCGTTGATTTCGATAGCCAACATATTTTTGAAACGACATTTGAGTTAGATGGACGCCATCACTCAAAACTCAACGGTATGGATAGCACCGTGGCAGGCATTAATCTGACTTACAATTATTTTCAGGATGAAAAACGACGTTGGTATATGGGCTTGCTTTATGAAGTGGGACAAGACCTGGCGCAGTATGAAGAGTTAACTGTGGGCGATATCACTGGCCTGCGCGGCTACCCCACGGATTACCAGCGTGGCGATGAGCGCTATGTGTTCACCGTCGAGCGGCGCTATTTTACTGACATGCATATTTTTAATCTATTACGTGTCGGAGCGGTCGTATTTTTCGATATGGGTAAAGCCTGGGGGGTAGAGCAATATGGTTATAGCCCGCTGTTGAGTAATGTCGGTTTCGGCTTGCGTCTGAGTTCAAGTAAAGTGCGCATCGGCAATGTAGTGCACATTGACATAGCTACGCCTACTTCCGCCAGAAATGAACCGGGCGTGGGCAAATACCAATTGACGGTAGGTGCCCAATCAAGATTTTAGTCATGGGTATTTTTAAGGTTTAACTAAGTTATTATGCGTATTCTTCACACTATGCTGCGTGTCGGCAATTTGCAAAAGTCCATTGATTTTTATACCCAGGTATTGGGAATGAAATTATTGCGTCAGCACGATTATCCCGAGGGAAAATTTACGTTGGCGTTTATCGGCTATGGCGATGAGGCGAGCAACACTGTCATCGAGTTAACCTACAACTACGGTGTTGATCACTACGATTTAGGCAAGGGCTATGGACACATAGCGCTGGGGTGCGATGATGTTTATGCAACTTGCGATAACATTCGTGCTGCAGGCGGGAAAATTGTGCGAGAGCCAGGCCCTATGATGCACGGCGCTACTATCCTTGCCTTTGTTGAAGATCCTGATGGCTACAAAATTGAGTTGCTCGGTATAAAATAGTTCTTCACTTCCCCTCGTGCTTAAGCTTATCTTGGGGGTATTAATCCCCCATTAGAGATAAGCGACTTTTCGCTCAGTAGCCATGATCACACAGCTCAACCAACTCCAATTTGATAATCGCCTCGTACGCGAATTGCCTGCTGACCCTGAAATGGAAAATTATCGTCGGCAGGTTACCGGGGCGATTTATTCGCGCGTAAGTCCTACGGCTGTAAAAAATCCTCAACTGGTTGCCGGTGCAAAAGAAGTGGCCGCGCTCTTGGATTTGCCTGAATTGATTTTCACCCAACCAGAATTTGCACAGATATTTGGCGGCAACCAATTGCTTGCCGGAATGGAACCGCATGCCTGCTGTTATGGTGGTCATCAATTTGGCAATTGGGCGGGGCAATTAGGTGATGGTCGAGCAATTAATCTCGGTGAAGTGCGCAATCAAAAAAGTGAACATTGGACGCTGCAATTAAAAGGTGCGGGGCCGACCCCTTATTCACGTACGGCCGATGGCCTTGCCGTTTTGCGTTCATCGGTGCGCGAGTTTTTATGCAGTGAAGCCATGTTTCATTTGGGGGTTCCTACAACACGTGCGCTAAGCCTGATCACTACTGGCGAATGGGTGCGGCGCGATATGTTTTACGATGGCAATCCACAATTGGAACCCGGTGCGGTGGTATGCCGTGTTGCCCCGAATTTTACCCGCTTTGGTAATTTTGAAATTTTTTCCGCACGCGGTGAAATTGATTTGCTAAAACAACTCGCCGATTTCACTATCCGCACTGACTTCTCCCATTTGTTGGTAAATGCAACGGTGGAAATGACTGTTGATACTTATCTGCAATGGTTCAATGAAATCTGCATCAGCACCGCGCAATTAATGGCGCACTGGATGCGCGTGGGTTTTGTGCATGGTGTTATGAATACTGACAATATGTCTATTCTCGGGTTAACTATTGACTATGGTCCCTACGGTTGGTTGGAAGGTTATGAACCGGATTGGACCCCCAATACCACCGATGCCCAAGGTCGCCGTTATAGATACATCAATCAACCGCGTATCGCGCTCTGGAATCTGGCGCAATTGGGTAACGCGCTTTATCCGCTTATTAATGCAGTTGAACCATTACAGCAAGCGCTGGAAAATTACCGCGCTGAATATGAGCGCTGTGCGCAGCGCGATATGACCAATAAATTGGGTTTAAGCCAATTTAACGCAGTGCAAGATCAGCCACTCACAGAGAATTTATTACACGCATTACAATCCGCTGAAATCGATATGACGATTTTTTATCGTCTGCTTGCGCGCGTATCACTCGATGACATTCATCAATACACAGATCAGCAGTGGGTTGATATTGTGCGGCCAGCCTATTACCAAGCCCCGGATGCCAATGCAGAAAATATCATGGCTAATTGGTTGCGCAGCTATGCACAGCGCTTGCGACAGGATTATGTCGTCAATGGCAATGATGATCTGCAGCGTCGTCAGCGAATGAATGCAGTCAATCCCAAATATGTGTTGCGCAATTATTTGGCGCAACAGGCGATTGATAAAGCGGTTGAGGGTGATAATTCTGAAGTTGAAAAGTTGTTACAAATACTGCGCAACCCTTATGATGAACAACCGGAGTATGAAGCTTATTTTGCCAGGCGCCCCGAGTGGGCGCGACGCAAAGCGGGTTGTTCAATGTTGTCATGTAGTTCGTAAGATAAATTGATGTTTGGCTCGGCATTCCATTTATTGGTGTGCGGAAGATGTCCGCATTTATTGAAAAATTAAGAGAAAATTATGATTGGGAAGCTGCTGGGTTTTATTGCAGGGTTAGTTGTAGGTGGTCCTTTTGGTGCGATTGTTGGTGCACTCTTGGGGCACTTTTTGATTGATCGTAAAAGACGCTATGCACCCAAAATGTCGAATGAACAACTGCATGCAGTGCAGGCTAATTTTTTTACCACCGTTTTTTTACTGCTCGGACATTTGGCCAAAGCAGACGGACGCGTGAGTGAGACCGAGATTCAACTCACCGAATCCTTGATGAGTAAAATGGGTTTAACCCCCGAGCATCGCCGCGAAGCTATTCGGTTATTCAAGTTGGGTGCGGCAGATGATTTTAACCTCGATGCAGTAATGGGTGAGTTTAAACAACACTGCGGAGCGAGCCCCAATTTGATCAATATGCTGTTGGTCAATCTCGTCAATTTGGCGATGGCCGACGGTGTACTGGATGAAGAAGAGGCGCAGGTATTGCGTCAGGTTGCCGAGCGCCTCGGATTTTCCCGCTTCGCTTTTGAACAATTGCTGCGCATGCTCAATGCGCAAAATGCGTTTAGACAAGAGCAGGCGAACTCCCGGGGTTCTTATCAGCGCAGTGCACAACAGGCGCCTCGCGCAGATGAATTGGCCTTGGCATATGAAGCCCTGGGGGTAGAAAAAACGGTGACCGATGCAGAGCTCAAAAAAGCTTATCGAAAATTAATGAGCGAATATCACCCCGATAAACTAATCGGGCAGGGCATGCCGGAGGATATGATCAAAGCCGCCACTGAGCGCTCCCAAGAAATACAGGCGGCTTACGACCTGATAAAAAAATCCCGTTAATCAATTCCTTTGCCGCGGGCAATTTTGTCCGCTGCGCATTAATCCCGCGATGATTCTTATAGCTGTTTTTACGTTACAGCACTGCCAACTGCCCGTAGTCACTACAAATTTTCATAAGCAGCACTCTGCGTTTTGGGCTTTATCCTGACTTCAATATTTCGTTGCCAGCCAATAAATGTGACGCTAAAAACATTTTTCTGATAATTCGTTGACAACGTTGTCGCATTGGGTGTAATTTCAGCCTGTCTTTTGAGTTTACACATTTTTACAACAATAAAAGCAGTGTGCTAAGCCAAGGAGCGACAGTGAAGACTGATTTCCCTCGCTGGAAATTATTGTAGTTTTCATGGACTTTTCTCGATCGGGACATTGATTCCACCTTGTTCATACAAGGGTGCGTGCGTTTATTTTCCAACTTCAATTTACGAATTTTTATTGGGTGATAACTCAGGGCCTTCTGTTGCCTAAAGGTTTCTATTACCCGAAAAAATATGGATGCGTGTCTGGCAAGGAGCTTGTCTGATGGAAAAAAATAACAAATGGAGCGAGGGGTGTTATGGGCCGCAAGGCTTTGTAAACGAGTCTGGGAGACTCTCAGGCACGCGCAGATTTTTTGCGGCGATCATGAGAGCGATGAAGAACAAAAAAATATTCCGAGGAAAATTCGATGAAATCCTTCAAAGTATTAAAACTGTTATCAACTGTCGGCCTGCTGTCGGCGGCAGGCTTATTGGCATCACAAGCGCAGGCCTATAACTGCACCGGTGTTGCCAATTACAAGCAGGGTACCTATGCGACGGGTGCCTTGGTACAAAATGCCGGTAATGCTTATTCCTGTACGGTCGGCGGCTGGTGTACTGTCGGTGGCCCTTATGAGCCGGGTGTGGGTTGGGCATGGACTAATGCGTGGTCAAGCCTGGGTGCGTGCACATCTACTAATTCTTCAACTGCATCCAGCGTTGCCTCGGTGGCAAGTTCAGTAAAAAGTTCGGTGCAAAGCTCTGCGGTTCAAAGTTCAGTTGTTGCCTCAGTAGCGGGCTGCAATGGTGTTGCCGCTTGGGCCAGTGCAGCAATTTATACCGGTGGAATTAAAGCGAGCCGCAATGGTTCACTGTACGAAGCAAGATGGTGGACCCAGGGGCAAGATCCTGTTACCAATTCTGGTTCCGATGGTGTGTGGATTAACAAGGGTGCTTGCGGTACGTCTTCGGTATCTTCAGTAGCAAATTCTGTCGCCAGCTCGGTCGTCACTTCAAGCAAAAGCTCTGTCGCTAGTTCGGTACCAAGCTCTATCGCCAGCTCAGTTGCCAGTTCAATCGCATCGAGCAAAAGCTCCAGCTCGGTAGCATCCGTTGGCGGTAAACGCGTGGTTGGTTATTTCGCGCAGTGGGGCACTTATGCCCGTAATTATCATGTGAAAAATATTGCGACCAGTGGTTCAGCAGCGCAGCTTACGCATATCCTCTACGCGTTCGGTAATGTGCAAAGTGGCCAGTGTGTGATTGGTGATGCCTACGCCGACTACGAGCGCGCCTATGATGCCAACCTAAGTGTTGATGGTGTTGCCGATACCTGGGATCAACCATTGCGCGGTAGCTTCAACCAATTGCGCAAATTGAAAAAGGCCTATCCGAATATCAAAGTTATCTGGTCATTCGGTGGTTGGACCTGGTCAGGTGGTTTCGGTCAAGCTGCTGCTAACCCGACTGCGTTTGCCAATTCTTGCTATAACCTGGTAGAAGATCCTCGTTGGGCAGATGTGTTCGACGGTATCGATATCGATTGGGAATATCCAAACGATTGCGGCCTGACTTGTGATACCAGCGGTTTCTCGGCTTACAAAAATATGATCCAGGCGTTGCGTGCCCGCTTCGGTGCCAGTGCGTTGGTGACCTCGGCGATTGGTGCTGCCCCGTCCAAAATCAATGCGGCTGATTATGCAGGCGCCGCCCAATATCTGGACTTCATCATGCCAATGACCTACGACTACTTTGGTGCATTTGCGGCTAAAGGGCCCACTGCTCCGCATTCAGCACTCTACGGTTACTCTGGTATTCCAACTGCAGAATTTTATTCCGATGCGGCAGTACAGTTGCTGAAAGCGAAAGGCATTCCCGCTAACAAAATTTTGTTAGGTGTTGGTTTCTACGGTCGTGGTTGGTCTGGTGTAACCCAGGCAGCTCCCGGTGGCGCCGCGACTGGTGCAGCAACTGGTAGTTATGAAGCGGGTATTGAAGACTATAAAGTGTTGAAAAATACTTGCCCTGCAACAGGCACTGTTGGTGGAACCGCTTACGCATTCTGCGGTGGCAACTGGTGGAGCTACGACACGCCGCAAACCATGGTTGGTAAAATGGATTATGTGCACCAACAAAGCTTGGGTGGTACTTTCTTCTGGGAGTTAAGTGGAGATACCAACAGCGGTGAGCTGATCAAAGTGATTGGCGATTCGATGCGTTAATTTCCACAGCACTCATCTTCAGTATGCTAAAGAAATCCGGCGAGTTTTTCTCGCCGGTTTTTTTGTACTATTTATTGTTGCACTATTTATTGACGCACGCTCTATCAGTTCATTAGATTCTCGTCGTGTAAAAAAACAAAACCCCGGTTATTGTTGATAACCAAGGTTTTGTCTTACGCGAATAAAAAATTATTCGTGATGATTGATAACCATCACGTCGGTATCGACAGCAGCAATCAAACGCTCAGCGGTGTTGCCGCGGCGGGTTTTAGTCATACCGTTTTGGCCAAGTGTACCCATGATAATCAAATCGGCATTAATCTTTTCCGCCAATGCTGAAACAACATCAGAGGTGTAGCCATTGTCGACATGGATTTTATCGTTAGGCAAACCGGTTTCGTTTACCAAGCGGCCGCGATCCGGATAGCTCATGGAGTCGAGATAGCCGTTGATTACGTGCAAATCCGCACCGTAGGTTTCAGCATAAAATTTTGCGCGCTCAATAATTTTTTTATTGAGTTCAACCTGTACATCGCGTTGTGCCTGAAAGTTTACGGCGGCAATAATAACTTTACGCTGTGCTTTTGCATTGGGACGAATCAACACTACCGGGCAGTAAGCACCTTTCAACAATTCCCATTTGGATTCGCTGAAGCTGAAACGGCTGGTATTGGTTTTTGCATGCACGGGCAAATAAATTAAATCCGCATCAAAACGTTTGGCCGATTCCATAATCGATTTTTGCCACTCGCTCGACCAGGATACTTCCAGCGTGTATTCAATACCGGCATTGGCCAGCGGGCTTTTGATATTTTGTTCAAACCAGGTGAGGTCGCGGAACAGATTATCGTTAACGGAGCGGGTATCTACTGCATCGCTATCAACCGCAACAAAAGCGTGAACCTTGGGTTTTGGGCCCTGGATCAAGGAAGAAACGATAATGGCGCGTTCAAGGGCAATGTGATGGGTATCATTGGGGTCGACAACAACGAACAGCTTCTGTGACTTGGACATATTGGCTCCTACTGGTTCCCTAAAAAGTTAGGTTGTTATTTTCTGGTTGGGGCTAGCATAGCAACCCCTTTGGGGTTTTTACAGCGCGAAAGCCCCCAGCCGCTTAGGATAGCGATGAAATAAAGTTGATATGGATTAAACTGTACGCCATTTTTACAGTTCACCCAGGATAAGGCTATGAATTTGCTTGAAAATTACCCAATCAATGAACTTGTTGTCGGCCAGCGCGCAAATTACAGCAAGACTCTCACGGAGCAGGACATCATCCTGTTTGCCGCCTGTTCCGGCGATGTAAATCCGGTGCATCTCGATAAAGAATACGCGGCAACTACCGCTTTCGGCGAACCTATCGGCCATGGCATGTGGACGGGAGCACTGGTGTCGGCGGCGATTGCCACCTGCTTACCGGGGCCTGGTTCTGTTTATCGCAGCCAAAGCCTCAATTTTAAACACCCGGTAAAAATTGGCGATACCGTTACCGTCACCTTGATTGTTAGTGAAATTAAAGACCGTATAAAGCTGGTGACACTTGAATGCGAAGCGCACAACCAGGATGGCAAATTAATTGCGAAAGGTATTGCTGAGGTGATTGCACCTGCCGAAAAACAACGCCTGGCTGCAGGTGTACTGCCAATCATTGTTATTGATTAAATCGTGTTACTTTAGCTTGCTTGTAGCCCCCACTCCTCCGTACTTCATGCGGTAAAGCGGGGGGGGGGGGGTTATTGAGCTGATTTTTTATTGGCTTTGAATAACTCCACTGCTTTTTCAGCAAAATAAGTGTTGCTGCTTACCAAATCCCATCCATGTCCTTCTGACTGGATAATTCTAACGGGAATATTCAGCTTTTTCTTCTCAACTAATTTTTTAAAGTCTTCAGCTTGTTCCTTCGGAATTATACTGTCTTGGTCACCGTGAAATACCAGCAGGGGAATTTTAATATCATCGACGCGTTGATAAGGCGAAATAGACTCTACAAATTTTTTGCCTTGCTGTTTAACACCGATCAAATCCTGCCAGAATTCATAAGCAAACCAGTGTTCTTCTTTTTTGTAATGTTTTAGCTGTTTATTTAAATCCAGCGGTGCTGCAGCCGAAACTGCGGCACTGTATAAATCAGGGTATTTAATTGCACTCATGATTGCGGCATAACCACCGTAACTAAAGCCCAGTATATAAACCTGTGAAGGATCAACTTTATTTTCGTTGATAAGTGCTCGAACACCATCTGCGATATCCGCGAGCATTAGATCTGCTATTTGTTGTTTTCCTGCAATCAGATGCTGTACGCCATAGCCGGTAGAACCTCTAAAATTAGGTTCCAATACTGCAAAACCGCGCGTAGAAAAGTATTGCATATGGCCATCATACCCATAGTGGCTACGTGCAAATGGGCCTCCATGCGGCATTACTATCAATGGCCACTTTTTAGTGCTGCTTGTGGCTGGAGGTGTCAGGTACGACGTAATAGCTGTTCCATCCTGCGTTTTGTATTTATAGATTGAAGTATCCTTCATGTGGTCGGGACTTAACACATTGGAATAGTCTGTTTGTACTATCGCCTTGTTTTTAGCGGCGTCGAAAACAATCACTTTACCTTTGGTCTTGGAGTCACTACTGACGACTAATAATTTGTCTGCATTTTCGTTCCAGTCATAAATTATGTTGATTTGCCCAGGGTATTTTTTATCCAGTGTTTGCTGGTACTTTTTGAACCGTTCATCTAGCCACACTGTTTTATGCTTGTCAGCATTGTAGCTAAAACCTACTAATTTTCTATTTTTGTAGTCATAGTGAAGTGATACTCTTTCGTCGGGGCTGCCTACATCGTAGACAGGATCACTGCCAATAACTTCGTGCGCATTGGTTGCATAGTTATATTTCACCAGCTGATATCTGTCTCCTGATGTTTTCTCAGAGAGATACATGGTGTCTTTTTCATAGCCTATCTCGTGAACTACAACAGAGCGGTTCAAATAGGATTTAGCATCGTAATTTAATTGGTAGCGTTGATTGGCGATATCGAGGCTCGCCAATTCCAGATCATCTTTGTCATTGACCAAACGATAAAATGAATGCTGTTCCTTTTTAATTTTTTCAATCAGGATAACTTTTCCGTCGCGATCAGTGTAAAGACCGTCAGCTTTTAGTTCTTCAGCATCATACAGGTCGGTTTTTTCGCCGGTATAAATGTTGATTTTATGCACATTGGCATGGCCATCGCTGTTATAGGAGAGAAACAATACATCTTCTTCATTGCCTCTGGGACGTTTTAATAGTGACCAATAGCGTAGGTTGTCCACAAAGGAAATGTAGCCTTTTACTTTATCTGCATCATAAATGTTGCTGAGTAAGACGCGCAGGTCTGCCCCGTCCTGGTTGACAGAGTAGATAACACCGCTCAAACCAAAAACTAGTCTGCTATTGCTGATCCAGGTTAAATGTTCCGGTGAGTTTTTACTAACAGCGAACTCGTGTACTTCTACAAACTTATCCAGATCAGTGATCACTATATTGTAGGTTTGCGTGTACTTTCGAATAAACGCCAGTTGTTTTCCGTCGGGAGATATACGGTAACTAAATTCGGTATTTTCTTTGAAAAAATTTTCGGCGGGGATTTGTGCTGGATCTGTTATTCCTTCTAATCCATACGCCGATGTGATGATGTTGGCATAACCAAACAGTAGGAAAAGAAACAGATATTTCAACCTTGTCATAATTGCTCCTGATGAGTCTTTATTTTAAAAGAAGTTGCGCCGCTGATTTGCCCAGTTTTTTTACGATCAACGCATAAGAATTATCAATCATCCGTTTCACTTCGCTATCGGGAATTGAACCGTTGATAATCACTGTGTTCCAGTGTTTTTTGTTCATGTGATAGCCGGGTAGCACGGCATCAAAGACCATGCGCAGTTGCTCTGCTTCGGCGGGATCGCATTTCAGGTTGATGCGCACTTCATTATTTTCCATACCGATCAGGGCAAATATTTTGTCGCGCACTTTATAGACGGCAACCTCGGGGCCGAAGGGGAAAGCTTCGACGGCCTCGGGTTTGTTGAGCAGATATTTTTTTACATCAAACACCATGTGTTTACCGCTCCCGGGAAACCATCATTTATTCGGTTTCTTCGTCACCGTACTCGTCGTCGGCTATCCAACCGCCCAATTCTTTCCAGCGATTCACAATCACGCAAAACAATTCCGCTGTTTTTTCCGCATCGTATGCGGCTGAATGGGCGGCACTGTTGCTGAATTCGATTCCTGCAACCTGACAGGTTTTGGCGAGAACGGTTTGGCCAAATGCGAGGCCGGCGAGGGTAGCAGTATCGAAGACCGAGAAGGGATGAAACGGGCTGCGTTTGATATTGCAGCGCTCAATCACGGCGTTGACGAAATTCAAATCGAAATGGGCGTTGTGGCCGACGATCACGGCGCGGGTGCAGCCGTTTTCTTTTACGGCGCGACGCACCGCGCTGAGCAAATCGGTCATTACCATCAATTCCGGTTCGGCCATACGCTCGGGGCAGTCGAGATCGATACCGGTAAAATCCAGTGCGGCTTGTTCGATGTTGGCGCCTTCAAAAGGCTCGACATGAAACGAAAAAGTTTCGTGGCGATGTAAATAGCCATCTTGGTCCATGCGGATGGTGACGGCAGCGATTTCTAATAAGGCGTCGGTTTGTGCGTTAAAGCCGCCGGTTTCCACATCGACAATCACGGGCAAAAAGCCGCGAAAGCGTTGCGCCATAGGTGAATCAGGATCGCGGTTATTTTCAGGTGGATTCACTTGTTCGCCTTAAGCAGTCTGTAACTGCCAACGTAAAATTTCACCGGCGCGCAGCGGCACCAGCGGTTGGTCGCCCAAGCTCAAAGTGTCAGGCACTTGCCAGTCTTGTTTGATCAGGGTGATGGTGTCGGTATTGCGTGGCAGACCATAAAAATCAGCGCCGAAATGGCTGGCGAAGGCTTCGAGTTTATCGAGCGCACCGGCATCTTCAAAGGCTTCGGCATAGAGTTCAATCGCTGCATAGGCAGTGTAACTACCGGCGCAACCGCAGGCGGCTTCTTTTTTGTCTTTGGCGTGGGGTGCAGAATCGGTACCCACAAAGAATTTCGGGCTACCGCTGGTAGCTGCTTTGATCAGCGCTTGCTGATGCGTGCCGCGCTTCAAGATCGGCAGGCAGTAGTAGTGCGGGCGAATCCCTCCAGCGAGCATATGGTTGCGGTTGTAGAGCAGGTGATGCGCGGTAATAGTGGCCGCAACATTGCTGGGCGCCTCGGCAACAAACTGGGCAGCATCGGCGGTGGTGATATGTTCCAGTACCATGTTCAAGGCGGGGAAATCTTTCACCACCTGGCTGAAAGTGCGGTCGAGGAAGACTTTTTCGCGGTCAAAAATATCAATCGCACTGTCGGTTACTTCGCCATGCAACAAGAAGTGCATACCGGCGTTTTGCATAGCTGCCAGCACCGGATAGATTTTTTTCAGGTCGGTTACGCCCGAGGCGGAGTTAGTGGTCGCACCGGCGGGATAAAGTTTGCAGGCGGTGACACCGTTGGCTTTGGCGATAGCGATCTCGGCTGGGTCGGTATTGTCGGTGAGGTAAAGCACCATTAGTGGCTCAAATTGGCTGCCCTTAGGGCGTGCGTCCAAAATGCGCTCTTTGTAAGCGAGCGCTTGCTCGGTATTCATTACCGGCGGCACCAGGTTGGGCATGACAATCGCGCGGGCAAACTGTTGTGCGGCATCACCCACTGTGCGGGTGAGAGCGGCACCATCGCGGAGGTGGATATGCCAATCGTCGGGGCGGGTAAGGGTTAGCTGCTGGGTCATGGGGCAGGTTATTCCGTAAAAATAGACAGGCGTAACGGTTGAAAGTCGCCGCATGCTATCAAAATTGCCCCTTATCCGCAGCCTTAATTCGTGGTGGCTCCAGATGATATTCGTCGCAGACTGCATTCCCCGGTTGGCTGGCTATACTGCAAAGACTCTCTCGTGCCATAACCGGATCGATTCATGTTGTTGTCTGCCTCGCCTGCTTTAAAACCTGTGCTGATTAAGTTCCCGCTTGTGCTAGCGCTGCTTGGAGGTGCCCAGTGGTTGCAGGCACAGGTTTACAGCGCCAGTTTCTCTGACTCCCAATGGTCGGCGCATTCGGGACCGTTTGCCTGTAGTCTCAACCATAAAATTCCCGGGTTTGGCAGTGCGCGTTTTACTCGTAATGCAAATGCTGCCGAATTCTTGGAGCTGCTCCATACCAGTCAGGCATTTCCCGGAGGGGCTGTGCGTATTGAAACCATGCCACCCACGTGGCGCAGTGATATTAGCCCCTTGGTTCTTGGGCAGGCACAGAGCGTTGGTGGTGAGCCTTTGAAAATAACGGCAAATATTGCAGCGATAAAAGGCGCGCTGGAGCAGGGAACCAATGTGGTGGCCAGTAGCACGCAAATCAGTTCGGATGGCACCAGCTTGCGGGTAGCCCTGGCGGCACGGAATTTCGGCCCTGCTTCTGGTCAGTACCGCCAATGTATTGAGGGATTGATCCCTTACACTTTCGACCAGTTGTCGCGCACTGTTATCAATTACGCCAGCAATGCCGATGATCTCAACGCTGCTGCAAAAAGCCAGTTGGATAAGATAGTCCGCTATACCAAAGCCGATCCCCGCGTGCTGGGGATTCTTATCGATGCCCACAGTGACAAACTGGCTACACCAGAGGCAGGGGAGGTAGTAACGCAGCGTCAGGCGGAGCTGGTTGCGAGCTATCTGATCGACAAAGGAGTAGATGCCGGGACCATCACAATCCGCTGGCATGGCGATAAATTTCCTATTGCCAATAATATGAACAAGGCTGGGCAGGCAAAAAACCGCCGGGTAACGGTGCGGCTGGAAAATGCGTCCACCCGTCAGGAGATGGACAAGAAAATTGCCGCTATTAAATTAGCAGAGCAAAAAGCGGCGGAAAAAACGGTAGGCCAATCCTCTGCCAGTAATTCCTCACTACCTTCCACGCTTGAGCAGTTGGAGCAGATGGTGGAGCAGCAGGATCTCACCAGTGGCAGATAACCAGATGCGCTGTTGATTGCCCCCAGCCTTTCTTTCGTCCCTTGCAATTTTTAACCACAATTCCCAAATCATTCTTAACTCGGTATTTGTGCCGGGTTCGGAATTTTTTTATATCGTGTCAGTCTGAAATTGCGAATCCAGATTACTTATGATCTGTTCGTTATCGTTTAATTCAGGAGTCATCCATGCATAAATTGATTGCCAGTTGGGCGAGTCTGGTCGCAGTAGTGACTATCAGCGTGTTGCCCTTCTCTAGTCGTGCGGCGGAGTTGCCGGACTTCACCCAACTGATTGAACAGCATGCTCCGGCTGTGGTGAAAATTACAGCGGTATCCAAAGGCGAAATCGCGCAAGCCCCGCAGCAATTGCCGCCCAATATGGAGGGGTTACCCGATATTTTTCGCGAGTTGTTGGAGCGCCGCCAGATGCCGCGCGATCGGGGTTCACTCGGTTCAGGTTTTATTATTTCCAGTGATGGCTATGTGCTGACCAATGACCATGTGGTAACCAATATGGACACCATTACGGTGATCCTCAATGACCAGCGCGAATTTACAGCGACGCTGATTGGCAGCGATGAACGCTCTGATCTGGCGTTGCTGAAAGTGGATGCCAAAGGCTTGCCGACCCTGAGTTTGGCGAAAGATGAAACACTCAAAGTTGGTCAGTGGGTGGTTGCTATAGGCTCGCCCTTCGGGCTGGATTACTCCGCGAGTGCAGGTATTGTCAGTGCCATTGGTCGCAGCATTCCTTCGGCACATAGTGAAAGTAATTATGTGCCATTCATCCAGACGGACGTTGCCATCAACCCCGGCAATTCCGGTGGGCCTTTATTCAATATGAACGGCGAGGTGGTAGGTATTAACTCACAGATCTACTCGCCTAGCGGTGGTTCTGTCGGCCTTTCGTTTGCAATCCCGTCATCATTAGCTGTCGATGTGGTCGCCCAATTAAAAGAAAAAGGTCGTGTAGATCGTGGTTGGCTCGGGGTGATGATTCAGGATGTGGATAAGGATTTGGCCAGTTCGCTCGGTATGGATAAGCCCATGGGCGCTTTGATCAATGAAGTCGATAGCGAGGGACCAGCTGCGAAATCGGGTTTGAAGGCGGGCGATTTAATTATCAAATTCAATGGCAATGCGGTACATAATTCCAGTGATTTGCCCTCTCTCGTGGGGCGTACTGCGCCTAAATCCAAGGTGCCGGTGGTCATTATGCGCAAAGGTAAAGAGCAGACAATTAATGTCACCGTGGGTATATTGCCGGTATCGCCTGCAGAAGCAGCGGTGCGTCCAGCTTCGGTTCCCTTGCAAAACTCGGCAGATGTACTTGGGTTGGTTGTCAGCCCTCTGGAGCAAAGCCAGCGTGGTGGTGCTGAGGCGGGTGTAGTCGTGCGCGATGTCAAACCCGGTAGCCCGGCGGCTGAAGCAGGTTTGCAGGTGGGTGATGTGATTACCCAACTGGCTTTCAGTGAGATTAAATCTACTGACGATTACGCCAGGATAATCAAGACGCTTCCTAAAAATGAACCCAAGGCAATCCGGTTCTATCGCCAAAACCGCCCAGTCTTCAGGTCAGTGATAGTCAAATAATGGTTAGTTGCTTCAACCTTATTTTTTCAGCGGGTTGATCAATACCTCTGCAATAGTTATCCCTGACAGCTCCGTTTTACGAACTGTCAGGGTGTTTCTAAAATACCATCGTATGGGAACAAAAATACGGTAGGTGTTACTTTCCAGGTAACCTATTTTCTCATTGATTATGTTTATATAGTTTATTTGACTATATGCTTATGGTTTTATTGACAATAAATAGTCTCGACGGTATACATGTATACATCGAGCACCGGGTGGTTTTAACAATAACAGCAAGCCTGTTTGGTTCTCGATATACACCTGTCCGCAACAGACAGGATCAACCTTGCAACAGTCCTCATCCTCTATGGGTGGTATTGGTTGAGAGGCTCAAAAACGAGAGACTAATAATGAAAATCACTGGCAAAAAAATCCTGACTTCACTCATCGGTGCTGCAGCCTTGTGTGTAACTGCAGTAAGTGCGCAAACCTTGAGTTCAAATTCTACCGGTACCAACAACGGTTTTTACTATACCTTTTGGAAAGATTCTGGCAGCGCCTCTATGACCTTACAGGCTGGCGGACGCTACACCTCGCAGTGGACCAGCAACACTAATAACTGGGTCGGTGGTAAAGGGTGGAATCCGGGTACCAGTTCGCGCGTGGTCAGCTACTCCGGTAATTACGGTGTCAGCAACTCACAAAACTCCTATCTGGCATTTTATGGGTGGACCAGAAATCCGCTGATCGAGTATTACATCATTGAAAGCTACGGTTCATACAATCCGGCTTCCTGCTCGGGCGGTACTGACTACGGCAGTTTCACCAGCGATGGTGCTACCTACAATGTGCGTCGCTGTCTGCGCACCCAACAACCTTCTATTGATGGCACGCAAACCTTCTACCAATACTTCAGCGTGAGAAATCCGAAGAAAGGTTTTGGTAACATCTCCGGCACTATCACCTTTGCTAACCACGCCAACTTCTGGGCGAGCAAGGGTTTGAATCTGGGTAACCACGACTATCAAGTGTTGGCGACAGAAGGTTATCAAAGCACCGGCAGTTCTGATATCACCGTAAGTGCCGGTACCAGCGGTGGCAGCTCCAGCTCGGCACCGTCTGGTAGCAAGACGATTGTTGTGCGCGCCCGCGGTGCGGCCGGTGGTGAAAGCATCAGCTTGAAGGTGAACAACACTGTGGTGCAAACCTGGACCTTGTCTACCACTATGACCAATTACACAGCGACGACCAGCCTGTCGGGCGGTTCGCTGGTGGAATACACCAACGATTCCGGTAGCCGCGATGTGCAAGTGGATTACATCAGTGTGAACGGCAGCGTTCGTCAATCGGAAGCGCAAAGCTACAACACCGGGGTTTACCAAAACGGTGCTTGTGGTGGTGGCAATGGCCTGAGCGAGTGGATGCACTGCAACGGCGCCATCGGTTACGGTAATCTGTAAGCCTTAGTGCGATTGAACTGCAATGTGAAACAAAGGGGCAGATTATCTGCCCCTTTGTTCATCAAATTAATTACTCTAACAATAACAATAAAACCAAACACAACGAGGGATATTGAAGATGAGTATCCAACCTGATTTCAAAAAACATCTGTTATTGCCCGCACTGATCGGGGCCGCTATTACCTACGGTGCTCTCTCCTTACTTGACGATGAATCGCTCCAGCGCGAACAGATTAGCGCCCTTGAAAGCCGGATTCTGGATTTGGAGTTGTTATTGGCGCAAAAAGAAGAAGAGCTGACCGATGCGCGCTTTTTTTCCGCAGGCGTATTTGGTGTAGCTGACGCATCTGCGCTATCAGGATCTGGTGCGACCAACCATCAGAAGCCTGCTGCAGCGGCCAACGTGCTGCCTGACCAGGCCGGCAGCGAGCAGACGAGTGACACGGCAAGCTTGGATAGCCAGCAGCTAATAAAAGATTTGGGCACCCTCTCTGACCGCGACCCGCGCTCGTTTTCCGAAAAAGCCAATGCCCTGCTGGCGGGTAATGCGGGTATAGAAGGCGTCGCTATTGTCAGCAAAAGTGTGTTTGATCTGGCGGAGAATCCTGAAGTTCTGCCTGACTATGAATTGGAATCGCTCTACCAGAGCCAGTCCAACCCGGATCTGCAACGGGTTATCGCCCAGGTGATGTCGACGCGCGGCGATAACCGGTTGCTTGAAAAGCAAATCACCAAAGCACAGGCCAGCTTGAGCAGTGATAACCCGTCCATACGCCAGCAAGCGCTGGTCGAGCTGGGTAAAACACGTTACGCCAGTGCCGCCAGTGCAATCGCACCGCTGCTGCAGGACAGCGACACCAACGTAAAACTGGATGCCTTATTAGCACTGCGCGCAACCGGCAACCAAAGCCATGTCCGGTTGGCTGAAACGCTAGTCAGTCACCCTGATCCGGCGGTGAGTTGGTTGGCAAAAGATGTTGTCAATAGCCTGCAAAACCTGAGTGAGCGGGCGCGCACCCAACTGGCCAGCACAGATATTGTCGCTGAATTACCGGTAATAGCAGCGCCATAGCTCTAGTTTGGCTTCTAATGAAATTAATCGTTTACTAATAAAATGATGGCGCATTTTTCATCTCAATGTGGCTCGGATAACCGTAGTATTGACGCGAAAATGCACTCAATCCAGAAGCAAAAAGTGTTAAAAAAGGGAACCTTTTAACATTTATTGTTAATAAGACCATAAGCATATGGTTATTAAGACCATAATATATATGGTTTATTTGACAATAAGACAATATCACAATAAATAGGCACTTATCGCGGTGGCCAAGCCGGTTCATACCTATAACAGCAACGCAGTATGGCCCCCGATAAACGCCTGTTCGCAATGAACAGGGTAAGTCCCAACAGCCCCTCCTCCTCTACGGTGGTATTGGTTGGGTGGCTATATCCTGGAGTCTAATAATGAAACTATTTATCAGCAGCAAGCATGTAATTTCATCCTTTATCTGCGCAGCAGCGCTTTGTGCAACAACCGTTAGCGCGCAGACCTTAACGTCCAACTCGACCGGTACCAATAACGGTTTTTACTACAGCTTTTGGAAAGATTCAGGCAGCGCATCCATGACTTTGCATTCCGGTGGTCGTTACGCGTCCCAATGGACCAACAACACCAATAACTGGGTGGGCGGCAAAGGCTGGAATCCTGGCAGCAGCTCAAAAGTCGTCAACTATTCGGGTTACTACGGCGTAAGCAACAGCCAAAACTCCTACCTGGCACTTTATGGTTGGACCAGAAGCCCGCTGATTGAATACTACGTAATCGAAAGCTACGGTTCTTACAACCCGGCTTCGTGCTCTGGTGGTACTGACTACGGCAGCTTCACCAGCGATGGTGCTACTTATAATGTGCGTCGTTGCCTGCGCACCCAACAGCCCTCGATTGATGGCACCCAAACGTTTTATCAATACTTCAGTGTGAGAAATCCTAAAAAAGGTTTCGGCAATATTTCCGGCACCATCACCTTTGCTAACCACGTTAACTTCTGGAGAAGCAAAGGCCTGAATTTGGGTAATCACAACTACATGGTATTGGCGACTGAGGGCTATCAAAGTAACGGCAATTCTGACATCACTGTCGGTGAAGGTGCCGGTAATGGTGGTGGTGGTGGTGGGGGCGGCAGCTCAAGTTCAGCATCCGGCGGGAACAAAACTATTGTAGTGCGCGCCAGAGGGACAACCGGCCAGGAACAAATCCGTTTGAAAGTGAACAACACCACAGTGCAAACCTGGACCTTGTCTACCGGTATGAACAACTACACGGCGACGACCAATTTGTCGGGGGGTTCGCTGGTTGAATACTTCAACGATTCCGGCAGCCGCGATGTGCAGGTGGATTACATCAGTGTGAATGGCAGCGTGCGTCAGTCAGAAGCGCAAACTTACAACACCGGTGTTTACCAAAACAACGCTTGTGGCGGCGGCAATGGCGGCAGTGAATGGCTGCATTGCAATGGCGCTATCGGTTACGGCAATCTGTAAGTCTTAAGTTTCACAACCAAGGGGGTGGGATTTCCCGCCCCTTCTTTAATCGATACCTAAAAAATAATAACGAGAGATAGAGATGAGTATTCCCCGATATTCCAACAAGCATTTGTTATTGGCTGCGTGTATCGGCGCGGTGGTGAGCTATGGCGTGCTAAGCATTTTGCTGGATGGCAGCGCACAACGCGAAAAAATTATTGCTCTGGAACATAAAATCCAGACCTTGGAATCCGCGCAGAAACTAGTATCGGTACCTGCCGATAAAACCGCGCACCAAGCCCTGGATATTGAGCAGATTCGCAAAGATCTGAGCACACGTTTTATTGGTGACCCGCGCAGCTTTGGGGAAAAACTGCGCGACTTTGTAGCAGAAAACACCCATCCACAAACCATCGCAATTGCCTGTAAAGTCGTTGCCGATCTGGCTGAGAACCCGGATACCCTGACAAACCAGGAACTGGAGACACTCTATCGCAACCAAACCAATACCGAATTAAAACGCGTGCTTGCACAGGTACTGTCGCTGCGCGGTGATAACAATTTGATGCACATGTTAGTCGCCGAAGCCCAGCCAGGTTTGCGCAGTACCAACCCCGCGGTGCGCCGCCAGACACTGAACGATCTGGCCAAAACCCACTATGCCGGTGCCGCCGCTGCGATTGTGCCACTGGTACAAGACAGTGATACCAGTGTAATTCTGGATGCGCTGCTCGCCCTGCGCGCTACCGGTAACGAAAGTCATATCCCCTCTGCAGAAAATCTGTTGAGCCATCCGGATCAATCAGTCAGCTGGCTCGCCAATGATGTGATTAACCATTTGCAAAATCTGAGTACCAAGGCGCGCACCAAACTCACCAGCGCTGATGTTGCGGCGGAATTGCCGCCATTGTGAAGCCTGGGTAGGCTGAAGTCGGTTAGTCGTAGGCTGCAGGGTGTGCTCATGGCATGCCCCTACCAAATAGGCTAGAATGCCGCCCACTATTTCCGCCCCCCATTCCGGGGACAAATTCCAACTTCATAAAGTAGTTAAGCGCCTGTGACTGACCTGAGCCATATCCGTAACTTTTCCATTATTGCCCACATTGACCACGGTAAATCCACCATCGCCGACCGCTTCATCCAGATGTGCGGTGGTCTGAGTGACCGTGAAATGGAAGCGCAAGTGCTTGATTCCATGGATTTGGAGCGTGAAAGGGGCATCACCATCAAAGCCCACAGCGTGACGCTTTACTACAATGCGCGCGATGGCAAAACCTACCAGCTTAACTTTATTGATACCCCCGGCCATGTGGACTTCACCTATGAAGTATCCCGCTCGCTGGCTGCCTGTGAAGGTGCGTTGCTGGTTGTCGATGCGGGGCAGGGCGTAGAGGCACAGTCAGTTGCCAACTGCTACACCGCGATTGAGCAGGGCCTGGAGGTAATTCCGGTTTTGAACAAGATGGACCTGCCGCAGGCAGAGCCAGACCGCGTTGCACAGGAAATCGAAGACATTATCGGTATCGACGCCACCGAAGCCGTGCGCTGTTCCGCCAAGTCCGGCTTGGGCATGGAAGATGTATTGGAAGAGCTGGTGCGCCTGGTTCCGCCACCCGTAGGCGATGTTGATGCACCGCTGCAAGCGCTAATTATCGATTCCTGGTTCGACAACTATCTCGGCGTTGTCTCGCTGGTGCGCGTAAAGCAGGGCACACTGCGCTTGAAAGACAAGATCATCACCAAAACCATCGGCAAAGCGCAAATTGTTGACGGTGTGGGTGTATTTAGCCCCAAGCCCACCCAGTTAAAAGAACTCAAGGCCGGTGAAGTAGGCTTTGTGGTCGCTGGTATCAAAGACATTCATGGCGCACCTGTAGGCGATACCATCACTCATGCTCAAACTCCTGACGTTGAAGCGCTGGAAGGTTTCCAGAAGATCAAGCCGCAGGTTTACGCCGGTATGTTTCCCATCAGCTCCGACGACTTCGAGGACTTCCGCGAAGCCTTGGCCAAGCTGACATTGAACGATGCTTCCTTGTTCTACGAACCCGAAAGTTCAGATGCGCTGGGTTTCGGCTTCCGCGTCGGTTTCCTCGGCATGCTGCACATGGAGATCATCCAGGAGCGTTTGGAGCGTGAATACGATCTCGACCTGATCACTACGGCTCCAACAGTAGTGTTTGAGGTAGTCAAGCGCGGCGGTGAAGTTATCTATGTTGATAACCCGTCCAAATTACCTGACCCTGGCTCGATCGAGGAAATGCGCGAGCCGATCGTTGAGGCCAATATCCTTGTGCCGCAAGAACACTTGGGTAACGTCATTACCCTGTGTATCGAAAAGCGCGGCGTGCAAAAAGATTTGCAGTTCACCGGTTCGCAAGTGCGTGTGCGCTATGAGTTGCCGATGAATGAAGTGGTTACTGATTTCTTTGACCGGTTAAAGTCAGTTAGCCGCGGTTATGCATCGCTGGATTACAGTTTTACCCGCTTCCAAGCTGCAAGTCTGGTTCGTTTGGATGTGTTGATCAACAGTGAAAAAGTGGATGCCTTGGCGATTATTGTGCATCGCGATAAAGCGCACGGTATGGGTCGTTCGCTCACTGAAAAAATGAAAGAGCTGATTCCTCGGCAGATGTATGACGTTGCAATCCAGGCCGCTATTGGTGGACAAATCGTTGCGCGTTCAACTGTAAAAGCATTGCGTAAAGATGTAACAGCCAAATGTTACGGTGGCGATGCAACCCGTAAGAAAAAGCTGTTGGAAAAACAAAAAGCTGGTAAGAAACGCATGAAGCAAGTGGGCAGTGTTGAAATTCCACAAGCTGCGTTCTTTGCCGTACTGAAAATCGATAGCTAGTTAACATAGATAATAGTAATCGCAGACAAATAACCCACTAAGGAAACTTGATGAGCAGTATTAACCTTCCTCTGATTCTCACGCTCGCGGTATTGATTACTGGTTTGGTGTGGTTGTTTGATGCATTGGTATTGTCGCGTCCGCGCAAAGTCAAAGTGGCTGCCGTGGAAAAACAGTTTGCTGGTATGGCATTGGATACTGAGCAGCAAAAAGAGGCGTTTGAAGAAGCCAAAGCCGTGGCTGGCAAAGAGCCGATTTTGGTTGAGTATTCCAAATCCTTTTTCCCGGTTTTGTTTATTGTTTTCTTTTTGCGTTCGTTCCTTGTCGAACCGTTTCAAATTCCCTCGGGCTCAATGATCCCCACATTGGAAGTCGGCGATTTTATTTTGGTAAATAAATTTGCCTACGGTGTGCGGGCACCGGTGCTGAATAACACCATGATTCCTACCGGCAAACCCCAGCGCGGGGATGTGATGGTGTTTTTCCCACCGCATGCCCCCGAGACTTACTATATCAAACGTGTGATCGGAGTGCCGGGGGACCATATCTCTTACAATAATCATGTGCTGACCTTGAATGGCAAAGTCATTGAAGAAAAATTAGTGGCAGAGTTGCCGGCGGGCGCGCCCATGCTGCGGATGGTTACCGAGAATATTGACGGTAAAGAATTCACCGCCTATAAACACATACAGCCCAGTCGCTTGAGTGTGCATGGTTCCTGGGTCGTCCCTGAAGGTCACTACTTTATGATGGGCGATAATCGCGATAATAGTTTGGACAGCCGCGAGTGGGGCTTTGTGTCGGAAGAAGCGATTGTCGGCAAAGCCTTTGCAGTCTGGATGCATTGGGAGAAGTTCCTGAGCATTCCGTCCTTTGATCATGTCGGCGTTATTAAATAAGTACCTGTGGTAAGTTGAATGCTGGTCATTCCTCTCAATCGGAGTCAATCATAATGAAGGCTAACACTATCAAATTGCTTAAACACCAGCGTGGTCTTGGCATGTTGCAATGGGCCTTGGTAATAGCCGTTGCGGGTTTCTTTATCTTATTCGCATTCAAGGTAATTCCACTTTATGCTGAAAATACCTATGTTGAATCAGCCTTGCGCTCGCTGGAAACCGGCAGTGAAAAACTGGAGCAGATGACGGATGCAGAAATCAAAAGTAAGCTCAATAATTTTTACATGATTAACAATGTGCGTAGCGAAGGTCCAACCAGAAATATCAAGGTTGTGCGTGAAAGCGAAAAAGCTGTGGTTACTGTAGATTATGAAACTCGCGTACCGCTTTTCTGGAATATTGATTTGGTGGTGAGCTTCCAGAATCATCTCGACAGCTCTCGCCCCGGTCAATGCTGCAAACCTCCTGCTACCCCAAAGACCAAGTAATTTGTGTTAACACTTAAATACCAGCGCCTTGAGCTACGTCTTGGCTATCACTTTGAGGATCAGCGCCAATTACAGCTGGCGCTAACACACCGCAGCCATGGTGCAACCAACAATGAACGCCTTGAATTCCTGGGAGATTCGATTTTAAATTTTATTGTTGGCGAGGCTCTGTTCAAACGTTTCCCTGAAGCGCGTGAAGGTCAGTTGAGCCGCCTGCGCTCGCAGATGGTAAAAGGCGATACCCTTGCAGAACTCGCACGCGAATTTGAATTGGGTGAGTGTCTGGTGCTGGGCGAAGGAGAGATGAAATCTGGCGGCCACACGCGCGATTCGATTTTAGCGGACAGCGTTGAGGCGATTATCGGGGCAATATATCTCGCCAGCGGCCTGGATATCTGCCGCGAGCGTGTGCTCACTTGGTTCGCGCCACGCCTTGATACCTTAAGTATTGATACCAGTGCCAAAGATTCCAAATCGCGCTTGCAAGAATATATGCAAGCCCAGCGCCAGCCATTGCCGGAGTATGTTGTGGTAGCGGTGGGGGGCGAAGGGCATGCGCAAATGTTTACTATAGAATGCCGTGTTGCATTAACCAAACAGCCTACCAGTGCGACGGCCTCAAGCCGCCGTGAAGCGGAAAAACAAGCCGCGGTATTGATGCTGGCGCAGTTAAAAATCGATTGAATTTTGTAAGCTCGCTTATTAATAGATCGCCCCGAATTTCCATTCTCTCTTCCAGTATTATTTATGACTTTTGAATCAGATACAGATCAGCCTGAAACCATCGGCAGTCGCTGCGGTTATGTTGCCATCGTTGGTCGCCCTAATGTGGGCAAGTCCACGCTGCTCAATCATATCCTTGGGCAAAAAATCAGTATCACCTCGCGCAAGCCACAAACAACACGCAATGCTGTTGTGGGTATTAAAACGGAAGGCGATGTGCAGATTATTTTTGTGGATACCCCCGGTATGCACCTCGGCCAACAAAAGGCCATCAATCGTTATATGAATAAAGCTGCCACCAGTGCGATGAAAGATGTGGATGTGGTGGTTTTTGTAATCGACCGTTTTATTTGGACTGAAGAAGATGAAGCAGTTGCGGAAAAATTGCAGCATGTAAAATGTCCGATTATTTTGGCAGTAAATAAAGTCGATCAAATTGAAGACAAAGAAA
The DNA here is from genome assembly GCF_031457055.1 of Cellvibrio fibrivorans. Taxonomy (NCBI): domain Bacteria; kingdom Pseudomonadati; phylum Pseudomonadota; class Gammaproteobacteria; order Cellvibrionales; family Cellvibrionaceae; genus Cellvibrio; species Cellvibrio fibrivorans. The sequence goes on from NZ_JAVDVX010000005.1 coordinate 107,847, forward strand.
CCTTGCTGCCCCATTTGCAAAGCTTGTCGGAAAAATTAAACGTAGCCGAAATTGTTCCTATGTCGGCGCTGCGCAATACTAATCTGGATCGGTTGGAGCAGTTGGTTACCGAGCGTTTACCGGAAGGTATACATATGTATCCGGAAGATCAAATCACTGACCGCAGTTCGCGTTTTATGGCTGCCGAAATTGTGCGTGAAAAGATTACCCGTCAATTGGGCGATGAATTGCCCTACGAGATGGCAGTAGAGATTGAAGAGTTTAAGCAGGAAGGTAATTTGCTTAATATTTCTGCACTGATTTTAGTTGAGCGCGATGGCCAGAAAAAAATCCTGATCGGTGATAAAGGCAGCCGTATTAAATTGATTGGTACTGAAGCGCGCACAGATATGGAAAAACTATTTGAGATGAAGATCATGCTCAAGCTTTGGGTTAAAGTAAAATCCGGTTGGTCTGATGACGAGCGCGCCTTGCGCAGCCTCGGCTACAACGAGTTTTAATTCACAGCTATGCGTGTTGATCTTCAGCCCGCTTATATCCTGCACACACGTCCATATCGCGATACCAGTTTATTGATTGATTTTCTCACGCCCGACTTCGGGCGTGTCACAGCAGTTGCGCGCGGTGTGCGCAAAAACAAAACCCCCAAGCGTCAATTATTAAATCCGTTTAGCCGTTTGCTGGTTTGTTGGCAGGGAAAAACTGATATGAAACTCTTGACCAGTTTTGAATCCGACAACCATTTTCTCTCGCTTACCGCCAATCATTTATATTCCGGTTTTTATCTCAATGAATTGCTGGTGCGGCTCTTGCCGGAAATGGATGGGCACAACGGTTTGTATTTTGCCTACGAACAAAGCCTGAATGCGTTGCAAAACAAAGACGATATTGAGCCTTTGCTGCGCGAATTTGAATTTCGTTTATTAACTGAGTTGGGCTACGGTTTGGATTTTGGTGCGGATGTACGCAACGATTGTACAATAGAGGCACAGGAGTTTTACGAGTGCCATATTCAGGAAGGTTTTTTTCGTGCAGGGGCTGAAGTTCCCGAGCAGTTCTTGTTAAAAGGTGAATGGTTGTTGGCGATAGCAGCAGGAGATTATTCAGACCCTGCAACGCGCCTCGCAGCCAAGTATCTCTCCCGCCGGTTATTGAAACCGTTGCTTGGTAGTCGCCCGCTTAATAGTCGGCAGTTGTTTGTATCTGTCAAACACGACTGAGTTCCCGCGTTATTTATTTCTCTGTTATTTTTTAGGCGTCCGCTTTTTCCAAACCAAATAATGGGTCCAGTTCTTTATCGCGCCCCCAATTAATTAAATCGTCGAGCGCATGATTGAGCGCGGGGATTGCATCGCGCGCTTGTTCGTATTGTTCACTTTGGAAAAGTTTATCGAGCAACCCGCTGATATGTTTCAGGCGCGGTACACCGCAATAACAACTGCTACCGTACAGACGGTGAATCAGCTCGCCCAATTCCTCATACGCGCTATTCTCCAGTGCAGCATTGATTTGTTGTTTTTCGGTTTCCAAGCCACTGAGTAACATGCTAAGCATGTCGCGGGCGAGTGCCGGTTTGTTGTTAGCCAGTTTCAGGCAGAGTTGGATATCTACTGAGCCAGTGAGGTCTTGTGTTGGGATTGGTTCGCGCACATTCAGATTGTGGTTTTTTTCTTCGATTTGGATCACAACTTCTTTTTTACCTGACAAACTCGCCCAGCGATTAATGATATGTGCCAGCTGCGCCTCATTAACCGGTTTGCTAATGCAGTCGTCCATGCCAGCAATTAATAATTCGGCTTTTTGTTCGGTGATGGTATGTGCTGTGAGCGCAATAATTGGCGTGCGGCGTTTGCCTTGTTCCAAAGCACGGATATGCCGTGTTGCCTCCATACCATCCATCCCCGGCATTTGGATGTCCATAAAAATCACATCAAATTCATTATCGTTACAGGCTTCAATTGCCTGCTTGCCATTGCTGGCTTGCACGACTTGGGTATTTAAACCGCGCAATAATTCGGAGGCGAGCTGCAAGTTGGCAAGATTGTCATCTACCAATAAAACCGCAACACTCGGTCGCAACGCTTCCTCTTCATCTTGCTCGCGCATATCTTTGATATGCAAATCCAATTGGCGACCGAGCGTTTGCAAGAGTGAATCGTAAGCAATAGGTTTGTTGATAAACAAAACCTGCGATTTTTCTGAATGCGCGCGGAATAAGCGCTGGTGTGCCGGGGTGCAGCAAGCGATAAGTGTGCAATTAAATTCCACATTTAATTGTTCGGCCAAGTTATTCAGTAAAACGGGCGGAATTTTGCGCTCATTGGGCGCGATATCCAAAATTAACAAATCAAAATTGTTATTGCTGTTGCGCGCATTGCGCAATATAGGGAAGCAATCGTGTATTGCTGGAATGCTTTGTGTATTGCCGTTCCATTCACGGAGCAAGCAGTCAATTTGTTTTAACGACGCGGCATTTTCACCGCACAGCAAAATACGGTAGTCACTAAGGTTGGCCAATTGGCTCACCGAAGGTTGGCGTTTGTCGATACCTAAGCGCGCCGTGAACCAGAAGGTAGAACCTCGTTCCGGCTCGCTAACCACACCGATTTCCCCGTGCATGCGTTCAACCAATCCTTTGCAAATTGCCAAGCCGAGACCGGTACCTTCATGCTCGCGGGTATTGGAGGAATCAGCTTGGTTGAAAGGGCTAAAGAGTTGGTCTTGCTCTTCGCGAGTTAAGCCTATCCCCTCATCACTTACACACACTTTAAGTGTGATTTGTGTTTCCTGTTGTTGCAGGATACTGACATCAATCAGGATATTCCCGGTGCTACTGTATTTAATGGCGTTGCTCACCAAATTGGAGAGTACTTGCTTGAAGCGCAGTGCATCGCCCAATAAATTTTTGGGAATGCAGGGCTCGACGTAATTAATTAATTCCAGATTTTTTTCGTGGGCATCGGGTGCCAATATGTGCAGCACTTCATCGATGCAATTGCGAATGGGGACGGGTGCGTAATCCAGGGTGAGTTTGCCTGATTCAATTTTGGAAAAATCGAGGATGCCATTGATCACCGTGAGAAGGTTTTGCGCTGAATCGCGGATTGTTTCCAGATATTCACGCTGCTGTTCATTGAGTTCCGTTTTGAGTGCGAGATTGATAAAGCCGAGAATACCGTTTAGCGGTGTGCGAATTTCATGGCTGGTGTTGGCGAGGAATTCAGATTTTACGCGGCTGGCTTCCAATGCCTCTTTTCTCGCCAGATCAAGCTCCACGTTTTGGATTTCAATGGTTTCCAGTGTCTCGCGCAAATCTTCAATCGCGTGGTCAATGTGCGATTGCATATCGGCCTGCGCAGCTTCCATATAATCGGCCATGGTGTTGATCGATTCAGCCAAACCTAAAAACTCGCTGGAGTTTTGCTGCTCCACCCGCTCATTCAGCCGACCGCGCGCCAGTGCATGGACAATATTTTTAATATGGTCGAGAGGATCGGTAATGCGGTAATAAAGTGAAATAGCAAAATAGGCCCCCATAATCAAACACAACAGCGTGAGTGCGATGGTCAACACTATGGCTTCATAGCGCACCACGGCGTATGGTGCAGCCATTAATTCAAGTTCGACCCAACCGATAGGATTTTTATTTTCGAGGTTAACCAGCGGATGCGAAAAGCGTAAGGTGCGATCAGTGCGCCGCTCCAACGGCTGCTGCATGTTGGGTTCGCCCGCATCCTCGGTTTGCATAAATTGCGGGCCGCTGTGAAAGCTTTGGTCGGTATCGGTGTAATACGCATGTACAGCGCGAATGTAAGGTTCTTCGATGGAGGCATCGAGAATGTATTGCACCAATTCGCGATTATTTTCCAGCATAGGTTTATGCAGTAAGTGTGCTGTTTTTTGTGCAAGTACACTGCCGCGTAAATCTATAAATTTATTGATTTGTGAAATACATAAATAGGTAAGACTGGCAGCAATAAGAATAATAATGCTGATCGAGGGAATAAAAATCAGGCGCCAGACATCGGATTTAATGCTGCTGCGTTTATTATTCATAGAGTTTTGCCTTATTTTTTACTATGCCGGCGAGTGTTGGGCCTAAATGAGTTTCACCACAGGGTGTTCGCAGGGTGGGTGATCACAGGTAGAATAGCCGTCCCACGCGCGCCAGCGCAACCGGCTATTTACCTGAATCATCAGCTTTGAGGTCAGTATGGATTTTCCCACCATAGAGGCATTTGTTGGCAATACACCACTGGTGCGTTTGCAGCGCTTGCCGGGTGTATCGAGCAATACAATATTGGTAAAGCTGGAGGGCAATAATCCCGCAGGTTCAGTGAAAGACCGTCCCGCATTATCCATGATCAGCCGTGCTGAGTTACGCGGCGATATTAAACCCGGGGATACGCTAATCGAAGCCACCAGCGGCAACACTGGCATTGCACTGGCGATGGTCGCGGCGATCAAGGGCTACCGGATGATTTTGATCATGCCTGATAACTCCACTGCCGAGCGCAAAGCGTCAATGGCAGCTTATGGGGCGGAGCTGATTTTGGTGAGCAAAGAGGCGGGCATGGAAGGCGCGCGCGATCTCGCACTCAAAATGCAAGCCGAAGGTAAGGGTAAGGTATTGGATCAGTTCGGCAACCCCGATAATCCACTCGCTCACTACACTACCACCGGCCCGGAGCTCTGGCAGCAAACTGGTGGCACTATCACCCATTTCGTCAGTTCCATGGGTACCACGGGTACGATCATGGGTACATCGCTTTATCTAAAAGAAAAAAATCCGGCAATTCAGATTATTGGTTTGCAACCAGCTGAGGGTGCGCAAATTCCCGGTATTCGCCGTTGGCCGGAAGCCTATTTGCCCAAGATATACGAGCGCGATCGCGTCGATGGAATTGTCAGTATGCCCCAGCCGCTGGCCGAGCAAACGATGCGCGACCTCGCACGCAAAGAGGGGATTTTTTGTGGTGTGTCATCTGGCGGTGCAGTAGCGGCAGCGCTGGAATTAAGTCGGCAAGTAGAAAATGCCGTGATAGTGGCGATTATTTGCGATCGTGGTGACCGCTATTTATCGTCTGGCTTGTTTAATTAAGGATTGCAGACCGGAGCACAATCCGTGATCAATTCAAGGCGTTCGTGGATTTATTAAAAATAACTAATGTGGATGGTTTTTTATGACGGCAATAATTCGGTTTACGTTTATTTTTTTTGCAGTGTTACTGCAGGCTTGTGGTGGTGGCAGCTCGGGTTCAAAAGATCCGGTTGCTATTAGTTCGTCACCGGCGAGTTCAGCTGCAGCGACTGTTTCATCGACCGCAAATTTTTCATCCTTCAGCTCTAGTTCCAGTGTTGCATCGAGCATGCCAGCAGATTTTCCAGTTGGTGTTGTTGACGCATTACCTGTGTTAAAAATTACCACTGCTGGCAGTGCACCTATCTTGTCCAAAGAGACCTATGTCAACGGTAATTTTGAATTGACCGGTGTAGGTATGGCGCCAGTAGACGGTGCGTTGGAAATTCGTGGTCGCGGCAATTCGACTTGGAGTTGGGTCAAGAAACCCTATCGGCTTAAACTGGCTAATTCCACTGAAATGTTGGGTATGCCAGCAAGTAAACATTGGGTATTGCTGGCGAACTATGCGGACAAAACATTAATGCGCAACGATATCGCATTTATGTTAAGTCGCCACTTGGGATTGGAATATACGGTTAGAAACCAGTATGTAGAAGTGACACTTAACGGCGCCTATCAGGGTGTGTATCAATTAGTCGAACATATTCGCGTTGGTAAAGACAGGGTAAACATTCCTGAGTTAAAAGTCGCTGATACCGATGCCGAAAAAATTACCGGTGGTTATTTGATGGAAGTGGATTTCCGTATGCACAAGGATTATTGCCAAACTGCGTTCTGGGAAAGTTTTTGTGTAAATGGCGTCAACATGGATCGCGAAGCGGCTTTTTGTGTGGACTCAACCCATGGCATGAACCCGTTCTGTATCGATACTCCCGAAACATTGTTAGAGGCAAATTGGTCGGCTCAGCGCGAATACATCAACAAATACATCACAGATACTGAAGCAGCATTGTTTGGCAATAACTTTACCGATCCGCAACTGGGTTACGCCGCCTATATCGATGTGGATTCAGCGGTGAATTATTTTTTAATTAACGAACTGTTTAAAAATCCCGATGGCGCGGTCGCGAGTTTTTATTTGTATAAAAAACGCAATGGCAAATTATTTTTCGGACCAATTTGGGATTTTGATTTGGCATTTGGCAACGCGGGTTACGATGATGTTGATAAAACCTATGGCTGGCATATTCGTCCCGCACCCTGGTTTGACCGTTTATTTCAAGATCCTGCTTTTAAAGCCAAAGTAAAAGCGCGGTGGAATAGTGCAAAAGCGGACGGAAAACTGGATTACGTTTTCCAATATGCTGAAGCGCGTGCGGCCTGGCTGGATAAGCAACAAAAGAAAAATTATCTGCTCTGGTCAGTCACGGATTTTGCTGATTGGATTATACATGGCAGCCATGGTGGCACTGGTAGCTATGAAGCGGAAGTAAAAGAAATGATCCGCTGGCAGCGCGAGCGCTACAAATGGATAGATACTGAGCTCAATAAATAAAACTGATGACGGCGCATGATTCACACAACTACTGCGCCGTTACTTTTTGTAATCCCGGGAATTTTTAATGTCCAATCGCAGTGGTAAAAATGGCGGCTCATCAAAAAATGGTACGCCGAAAAAAGGCGGCAGCCTGTTGGGCAAAAAACCGCGCCCTAAAAAAGCCGATGGCAGCGTGTATGTGCGCGATGATGCGCCGCGCCGCAATCAGGCGCGCGTTGAAGAAAAGCAACTGCCGCAAACCAATAAGCGCCTTGGCGAATTTATCATTGATCGTTTAAGTCACGATGGCCGCGGTGTTGCCAGTCTCGACGGCAAAACCGTTTTTATCGATGGTGCTCTGGTTGGTGAAAAAGTTACTGCGCGGCTGGTGGAAGATCATGCGCGTTTTATCGATGCACGTATCGACCAGTTAATTGATAGCTCCCCGGAACGTGTTGTGCCTCCCTGTGAACATTTCGCCATCTGCGGTGGTTGCCAACTGCAATATATGCAACCCGCGGCGCAAATAGAAATGAAACAAAATGCGGTGTTGGAACAATTGCAGCGCTGGGGCGGAGTAGTGCCTAAACAGATATTGTTGGCAATCAGCGCAGGCGATCGCGCTTATCGCAGCCGTGCGCGCCTAGGTGTTTGGTACGAAGCTGACGGCAGCGTGACGCTCGGCTTTCGCCAGCGCTACAGCAATGACATCACGCCCATCAAACAGTGTGTGGTGTTGGTGCCCGAATTAAATGTGCTGCTCGCGCCTTTGCACCGCTGGTTGACGGAACTGCGTGCAGTTAAAGCGGTGACCCATATTGAATTGGTCAAAGGGCAAAACACGACGGCGATTATTTTGCGTCACACGAAAAAGTTGGCGGAGGCAGATTTACTTGCACTCGCTGAATTGGCAGAAGCGACACAATGCAAGGTGTGGCTGGAGCCCAATGGTAATCTCGGCTTGACGGATCTTACTGGCGAGCCCTGCGATCCACGTTTGGGGTATTCCGTTGAAGGGGTGGAGCTTGGGTTTCACCCGCAGGATTTCACTCAGGTAAATCCACAAGTGAACCGGCAGATGATCGCGCAAGCCCTGGACTTGCTGGCATTAAAGCCCACTGACCGGGTGCTGGATTTATTCTGCGGCATCGGCAACTTCACCCTGCCTATCGCGCAGCAGTGTGCTGAAGTGGTTGGCATTGAAGCTGTTGAGTCGATGGTCTTGCGAGGGCGTGAAAATGCCGAACGGTTAAATATCACTAACGCCAAATTTATTGCCGCCAACCTGGCGGATATGACCCATACTCAATTGCGACGTTTGGGGGGCGCTAATAAGGAACAGGGAATCGACGCGATTTTGCTTGATCCGCCCCGCGATGGTGCAAAAGATATTATTGCCAGCATTCTGCGCTGGGATGCGGAAAAGCAACTTTCTCCCAACCGGATTGTCTACGTCAGTTGCAACCCTGCAACTTTGGCGCGTGATTCCGCATTGTTGGCAGAGGCTGGCTACCAGTTGGATAAGCTTGGTGTGCTGGATATGTTCCCCCACACCAGCCACGTTGAATCTATGGCGCTATTTTTGCGTTAGCAAATGCTTTCTTAAAGAGCTGCGTAAGTAAGACCCAATTTATTGAAGTAAACGCGTATGGTTAAAGTCAGAGCAGATCATCCCATAGCCGCGGATGGTCAGGTCGATATAGATGCCTGGATCGATCGCCTCAATCAGGGTTACATCCAATCGGACGCGAGCCGTGCCGAGTTGCGTCGCGCGGCTGAGTTAAGTTTATCTCTGGTCGATATCCATGCCGATGATGACCATAACTGGGGGGAGGATTTCTCCTGCTTCCGTATTGGCCTGGAGATGGCCGAGATACTTGCGGACTTACAGCTCGATCAGGATGCGTTGGTTGCCGCCATTCTCTACCGCGCTGTGCGCGAGCACAAAATCAGCCTTATTGATGTCCAAGCCCGCTTTGGCGATACCGTCGGCAAACTGGTGAAAGGTGTGCTGCGGATGGCGGCCATCAGCTACCAGCGCAACGAAGAGGAGCGAGTACTGGGTTCACAGGCGACCGAGCAGGCGGAAAAAATCCGCAAGATGTTGGTTTCCATGGTGGACGATGTTCGCGTCGCCCTGATCAAACTGGCTGAGCGCACCTGCGCCATCCGCTCGGTGAAAAACGCTGAACCAGACCGCCGCCGCCAGGTATCGCGCGAAGTGGCTGATATCTACGCGCCGCTTGCCCATCGTCTCGGTATCGGTCATATCAAATGGGAGCTGGAAGATTTGTCCTTCCGCTACCTGCAGCCTGATGATTACAAGCGCATCGCCAAACTTCTCGATGAGCGCCGCTTGGCGCGGCAGGAATACATTGACAATCTGCTTAACCTGATCCGCACTGAACTGAAAAAAGCGGGTATCGAAGGTTCTGTCGGCGGCCGCGCCAAACATATCTACAGTATTTGGCGCAAAATGCAGCGCAAAGGCATCCCCTTTTCGCAGGTGTACGATATCCGCGCCGTGCGCATCCTTGTGCCCAGTGTGCGCGATTGTTACGCGGTGCTGGGGATAGTCCATAGCCTCTGGCGCAATATTCCCCACGAGTTCGATGACTACATTGCTTCGCCCAAGGAGAATGGCTATCGCTCATTACACACTGCCGTTTGGGGACCGGAAAACAAGGTGTTGGAAATCCAGATTCGCACCCAGGAAATGCACGAAGAATCCGAGCTGGGTGTCTGCGCCCACTGGCGCTACAAAGGTACCGATACCAAAGCGGTACAGGATGGCTACGAGCAGAAAATCGCCTGGTTGCGTCAAGTCCTCGAATGGCATGAAGAACTGGGTGGTGATTCCGAGCATCTGCAAGATGATTTGCGTTCGGTCAATCAGGACCGCATTTACGTGTTTACCCCCGAAGGCCACGTGGTGGATTTGCCGCGTACTGCCACGCCACTCGATTTCGCTTACAAAATTCACACCGATGTCGGCCATCGCTGCCGCGGTGCCAAGGTCAACAACCGCATAGTGCCGCTCAACTACCAACTGACTAATGCGGATCAGGTGGAAATTCTCACCGGTAAAATGGAATCGCCTAGTCGTGATTGGCTCAATGCGGCGCTCGGTTATGTGAACACGCCGCGTGCGCGCGCCAAAATCCAGCATTGGTATAAACAACAGGCGCGCGATAAAAATATCGCCGAAGGCCAAGCGCTGCTCGACCGCGAATTCAAACGCCTCGCACTTCTGGATCTGGACTTTGAAGAGCTTGCGAAAAAATTGCGCTTCAACAATCTCGATGATCTATATGCCGCCGTAGGCGCAAGTGATATTGGTGTCGGCCAGGTTTTAAATGCTGCGCAGAAACAATTGGATGATGCTGATCCGCAACAGCCGTTAATCCCGTTTAAAACAAAATCGCCCCGGCAGAAAAAAGATTCGGATTTTTATATCGAAGGGGTGGGCAACTTACTAACCCAAATCGCCAATTGCTGCAACCCGGTGCCGGGCGATGCGATTACGGGTTACATCACGCTGGGCAAAGGCGTATCCATTCATCGCCAGGATTGCTCCAATATTTTGCAGCTGCAGACCGATGAACCCCAGCGCATTATTAAAGTGGAGTGGGGCGATACACCGCAGAGTTTTTACTCTGTGGATGTGGTTATTGAAGCTTATGACCGCTACGGCTTGTTGAAAGACATTACCACGCTGCTGGATACCGAACGCATCAATATTGTTGCTATGCAAACCCTGTCAGATAAGCGTAAAAACACAGTGGATATGCAAGTGACGGTAGAAATTCGCAGCTTCGATGAATTGAGCCGCATACTTACCAAACTCAACCAGTTACCTAATATTGCGTCGGCACGCCGTAAACACTAGGATTTGATTTGTGACTCAATACTCTATCGACGATTTGCTTTATTTGATGGCACGCTTGCGCGATCCGGAATCCGGTTGCCCATGGGATCTCACACAGGATTACGCCAGCATCGCGCCATCAACGTTGGAAGAAGCCTATGAGGTCGTCGATGCAATTGAGAAGCAGGATTTTGTCCATCTCAAAGAAGAGCTGGGCGATTTATTATTCCAAGTGATTTTTTATAGCCAGCTCGGAATGGAAGAAGACCGGTTTGAATTTGCGGGTGTGGTTTCTGATCTGGTTGCCAAACTAATACGTCGCCACCCACATGTATTTCCTGATGGTACTTTGCATAGCCGGGTAGAAAATCGCCATACATTACCGACGGATGTCAAAGCGCGTTGGGAAGCCATCAAACAACAAGAGCGCGCCGAAAAAGGTGCAAATGGAATTCTCGCGGATGTCCCACTAAATTTGCCGGCGTTAAGTCGGGCCGCAAAGTTGCAAAAACGTGCCGCCAGTGTGGGTTTTGATTGGGATGATGTGTACGGCCCCATCGCCAAAGTGCGAGAAGAATTAATGGAAGTAGAAGCTGAGTTGGATTCGGGCGATATGGCTGCGCTTGAAGAAGAGTTGGGCGATTTATTATTTGCTGTAGTAAATATTGCGCGCTACCAGAAAATCGACCCGGAGCAGGCTTTGCGTCGCGCCAATCAAAAATTTGAGCAGCGCTTTCATTTTATCGAGACCCACAGCCCAACTCCCTTGGCCGAGACCTCTATCCATGACATGAATCGTCTCTGGGACGAGGCCAAAAAACACTGAGTGTGATAGCGCTTTAGTGTCCTTCCTTTCTTTAGAACAAAATGACATCGCCGCTTGGCAAATCGTCGGTGTGGCGCCTAAGTCATCTCAAGAGGTATAAGATGTTCAGGTTTTCATAGCTTTTTGTTACATGTGACCGGTTTCAAAAGCAGCTATGATTCATTGGTAGCAAGCAATAAAAGCCCCCCTGTTGAAACAATAAAAACACGAATAGTGAGGTTCCTTTGGATCGGCGCGAAGTAAAGCCGGGCTATGTGGATAAGAAGCTGAGCACCATTAAAATCCACATCTCAGAGCTAAAAATTGGCATGTTTGTCTCTAAACTGGATCGCGACTGGCAGGAAACCCCGTTTTTGATGCAGGGTTTTATGATTGAAAGTCTCGATGATATAGACACAGTGGCTGAGTTTTCGCAGCATGTGTGGATAGATGCAGTGCGCGAGCAATGGATACCTCCAGAAGAGCGCGGAGTTGCTGGTCCCGCCATTGCTAAATCGACGTCTTATATCAACAAAGTTGCGGCCCAGAAAGAACACGAGGCGGCCTTAGGCATTTTTCGCGAAGCCAAGAAGCTGACCAAAACGCTGCTTGAGGATGTTCGGTTGGGAGGTGTGGTTAATACCGAGCAGGCAAAAGCAACCGTTAAAGATTGCGTCGGCAGTATTTTGCGCAATGCCGATGCTCTCATCTGGATGTCGCGCATGCGCAATGAAGATGAGTACACCGCTGAGCATTGTTTGAATGTGTGCATTTTGGCAATCGCCTTTGGTCGCCATCTTGGCATGAGTGAGGCCGAGCTGGAAAAGTTAGGCTTGTGTGGTTTATTGCATGATGTAGGCAAAATGCGCGTGCCTCCGCAAATTCTCAATAAGCATGAAGAACTCACCGACAAAGAATTCAATATCATCAAAGCGCATACAGTACACGGGCGCAATTTGCTGATGTCATCACCTGGTGTACCCAATTCCACTGTTGATGTTGCCTACAGTCACCATGAACGGGTTGATGGCACAGGTTATCCACGCAAATTAAAAGCGGCGGGTATTTCCGATTTCGCGCGAATTGTTTGTATTGTCGATGCCTACGACGCAATGACCGGTGACCGTTGTTATTCCCGCGCCATTCCCAGCACTGATGCACTCAAACGTATATTCCAGGATCGTGGCACCCATTTTGATGAGCGGCTCGCGTTGGAATTTATCAAGTGTGTCGGTTTATATCCCCCCGGCAGTATTGTTGAGTTGGTCAATGGTTTGGTGGGTATCGTGCTTGAGTCCAATCATCGCTATCGTCATTTGCCAAAAATTATTACTGTGAAAGATTTAAATAAACCGCTCGAAAAAGAACAGGTTATTAATTTAAATGAGATTGAACAGAAAACTCTGGATAAAGGCTTTTTGATCAAGCGGGCACTTTGTGATGGCAGCTACGGAATCCGTATTCGCGACTATCGCGAGAAAGGGTTGGCCTTTACCTTTGCATAACGCCTTTGCATCGATGTTAATCAATAAGGCGCTTCTATGGGCGCCTTATTTTTTGCCTGAAACATCCGTTATTCTTTATCAACAATGCGCTTGGGTTTTGGTTTTTGAATCACCAGGGTTTTGGTTGCAGGTTTTGTTGTCTGCGCCGGTTTATTTGCGCTTGGTGAAGGCCGTTTATTTTGCGGCGTACTTTTGGTTTTATTGGATGGTTTTTTATTTATATTAGCGCCATTTGGATGTGGCGAGTTTGCTCCTGCCATTTTTGTTGCGGGTTTGTGTTTGGCATTATGGTTTCTGGTGCGCGTGCTATTTGCACCAGCTGTTACAGCTGATTTCGGTGGTTGTACCGTTTCGGTTTTGTATTTTCCTTGTTCTATTCCTTCCAGTGTCCAATTACCAATTTTTACACGTACCAACCGTAAAGTGGGGTGACCTACTGCGGCTGTCATACGGCGTACCTGACGATTGCGTCCTTCAGTAATGACTAATTCCAACCATTGAGTGGGAATATTCGCGCGTTCGCGAATGGGCGGCACTCGCTCCCAGAGTTTGGGGGTAGGGATCAATCGCACCTCGGCCGGTTGCGTCATACCATCATTGAGTTCAACACCCTGACGCAACTTGGTCAGGGCATAGCTATTGGGAGCGCCCTCTACTTGCACCCAATAGGTTTTGGGTTGTTTGTGTGCAGGGTGGCTGATGTGGTGCTGCAAATCGCCATCATCGGTTAGCAATAACAAACCTTCGGAGTCGTGATCCAACCGACCGGCAGGGTAGACATGGGGGATCTTGATGTAATCCTTGAGTGTTGGGCGACCTTCACCATCGGTAAATTGTGAGAGCACGCCAAAGGGTTTATTGAACAGAATCAGGGAAGCCATAATACTCACACAACCAAAAGATAAATCCGCAAAAGTGGATTTTAACTGAGTTTGGCTCCGTCGCCATAGCAACATAATCCATGCATAAAGGACTGTAGAGGTGTAGAATCGCCCGCGCTCTGGCAAGGGGCAGTTCCCTGTGGCGGGGCTCTTTTTCTAAATTTTCATATCGTTAATGGTAGAGCTCACAAGGCCGAGCCGCATGAATTGATGGAGCCATCTTTAAATGACAGATTCAAAAATTATCTATACCCAAACCGACGAAGCGCCAGCCCTGGCAACTTACTCCTTACTCCCCATTGTTCAATCCTTTACCAAATCTTCCGGCATCGCTATCGAAACTCGCGACATTTCGCTTTCCGGCCGTATTATCGCCGCTTTCCCCGATGTCCTGACCAAAGAACAATTTATCGGTGATCACCTTGCCGAACTGGGTAAACTGGCAACGACGCCAGAAGCCAATATCATCAAGCTACCTAACATCAGCGCCTCTGTTCCGCAATTAAAAGCGGCGATCAAAGAGTTGCAATCACAAGGTTACAAGCTTCCTGACTACCCTGAAAACCCGACTAACGATGCCGAAAAAGACGCTAAAGCGCGCTACGACAAAATCAAAGGTTCTGCAGTAAACCCGGTTTTGCGTGAAGGTAACTCGGATCGTCGTGCACCTCTGTCAGTCAAAAATTATGCGCGCAAGAATCCGCACAAAATGGGTGCTTGGGCGGCGGATTCCAAATCGCATGTTGCGCACATGTCTGCTGGCGATTTTTACGGCAGCGAGAAGTCAGCGTTGATCGCCGATGCGGGCAATTTGAAAATCGAATTTGTTGGTAAAGACGGCACCACCAAAGTATTGAAAGAATCGGTAAAAGTTCTGGCTGGTGAAATTATCGACGCTTCAGTGCTGAGCAAAAAAGCGCTGCGCGCGTTTATCGCCGAGCAAATTGAAGATGCGAAAAACAGGGGTGTGTTGCTGTCTGTGCACCTTAAAGCGACCATGATGAAAGTTTCTGACCCGATTATTTTTGGTCACTTTGTTTCTGTGTTTTATGCACCTGTATTGGAAAAACACGCAGCCGTATTGAGTGAGCTGGCAGTTGATCTGAACAACGGCCTTGGCGACCTTTACGCCAAAATCAAATCCTTGCCTGCTGAAAAACAAGCGGAAATCGAAGGCGATATCAAAGCGCTTTACGCAACCCGTCCTGAATTGGCGATGGTGAACTCCGACAAAGGTATCACCAACCTGCACGTACCCAGCGATGTGATCGTTGATGCATCCATGCCAGCGATGATTCGCGATTCAGGTAAAATGTGGAATACCGCTGGCAAGTTGCAAGATACCAAAGCCTGTATCCCTGACCGTTGCTACGCTGGTATTTATCAAGTTGTTATCGACGATTGCAAAAAGCACGGCGCTTTCAACCCAACCACCATGGGCAGCGTGCCTAACGTGGGCTTGATGGCACAAGCGGCAGAAGAATACGGTTCACATGACAAGACTTTCCAAATCGCGGCTGATGGTGTTGTACGCCTAGTGGACGCAGCTGGCAAAGTGTTGATCGAACAAACTGTTGAGCAGGGCGATATTTTCCGTGCTTGCCAGGTAAAAGATGCACCTATTCAGGATTGGGTGAAACTGGCGGTTAATCGCGCCCGTGCATCAGCGACTCCAGCAGTGTTCTGGTTGGATCCAAAACGCGCTCACGATGCCCAGTTGATCACCAAGGTAAATACCTACCTGAAAGATCACGATACAACAGGCCTTGAGATTTACATTAAAACTCCGGAAGAGGCGATTCAATACTCGCTCGACCGAATCCGCGCTGGCAAAGACACTATATCGGTGACCGGTAACGTACTGCGCGATTACCTCACAGATTTGTTCCCGATCATGGAATTGGGTACTTCAGCCAAAATGCTGTCGATTGTTCCGTTGATGAACGGCGGTGGATTGTTTGAAACAGGTGCTGGTGGTTCTGCTCCCAAGCATGTCCAACAATTCGTCGAAGAAGGCCACTTACGCTGGGACTCACTTGGTGAATTTCTGGCGTTGGCTGAATCTCTGGATCATTTTGGCAATGTCACCCACAACGCCAAAGCCAAGGTTTTCGCCAAAACTCTGGACCAGGCCAACGGCAAGTTCCTTGACGAAAACAAATCGCCTGGCCGTGCTGCGGGGGAGTTGGATAACCGTGGCAGCCATTTCTATTTGGCGCTCTACTGGGCTCAAGCGCTGGCAGCGCAAACGGAAGATGCTGCTTTGCAGGCTCAGTTCGCTCCAGTTGCCAAAACCTTAACCGAAAACGAAGCCAAAATCGTTGACGAGCTAAAAGCGGCATCAGGTAAGCCGGTTGATTTGGGTGGTTACTACCGTCCGGATTTCGCCAAGGCATCTGCTGCCTTGCGTCCAAGCGCTACCTTTAACGCAGTCTTGGCAAGCTTGAACTAAGTCTTCCGGAATTCAGGAAGCGATAGAAGCACAAGAAGCCCCCTGTAGTGATACAGGGGGCTTTTTTCATGGGGGAATTCGCTCCGTCCGAACTTTAGGCGGGAACCGCGCTCGTTCGGCTGATATGTTGCAAAGCTGCATCGTTGGCCGGGGCGGTGATATTGACTGCATGCAGCCCTTTATCGCCCTTGGTGACCTCAAATGTCACCTGTTGGCCAGCTTTGAGGGTTTTGTAACCCTCCATAGTGATGGCGGAATAGTGCGCAAACAGGTCTTCGCCGCCCTCATCCGCAAGGATAAAGCCGTAGCCTTTTGCATTATTGAACCATTTAACGGTGCCAGTTGGCATGATTGGAGTCCTTCTGCCCAAGTGATGCCCTTGAAAAACATCACTGTCGTTATTATTGTCCCAAGTACAGCTATTGCTCGGGGTTTGGACGAGATGTCTGCTTTTGTGTTGCTGAAAGTGTACCGCTGAAAGTCTTTAAGTGAGTTCTGGTGCTTTTATTTGAACTATATGCCGCATTTGTGTGCAAATGCGCTCTTTTTTTATCCAACAATTGACCCAAAGTCAAGCATTTATCCGTATTAGGTCTCATTAGGGCTTGTTATGCCGATGAGTTACAATACCGCCGAACAACTAATCATTTTTACTTTGTATTGAATCTCTATGGGCAATCTCCAAAACCTTCAACTAACCTTAGGTAAAGACGACGACAATTCTGCCGATGAATCTGATGGCGGTCTTGCGGTCTTAACCTCCAAGCCGAAGCTGAAACGGCCACCTATGTATAAGGTGATGCTACTAAATGACGATTACACACCGATGGATTTTGTGGTGGAAATACTGGAAGTGTTTTTTTCCATGTCGCGCGAAAAAGCCACCCACGTAATGTTAACGGTACATGTTCACGGCAAAGCGGTTTGTGGTATCTATACTCGTGATATAGCTGAAACTAAAGCGGCGCAAGTGAATCAATATGCAAGAGAGAATCAACATCCTCTGCTGTGCGAAATAGAAGCGGTTGAAGATGGTGAGTAACAGTAAGTGGTAGTGTGAGTGGTTTTTACATTTGTTGGTTAGAAGAGGGTATGCGCGATGTTAAGTAAAGATCTTGAAGTAACCTTAAATCTTGCTTTCAAAGGTGCGCGCTCCAAGCGTCACGAATTTATGACCGTTGAGCACTTGTTATTGGCGCTCATCGATAATGATTCGGCTGCTAATGTACTGCGCGCTTGCGGTGCTGATTTAATGAGTCTGCGTAAAGAATTAATCGAGTTTGTCGATTCCACAACCCCGCTCATCCCTGAAAATGATTCCGAGCGCGAAACCCAACCAACCTTGGGCTTTCAACGCGTATTGCAGCGCGCTGTATTTCATGTGCAATCATCCGGTAAACAAGAAGTCACCGGTGCCAATGTTCTAGTCGCCATTTTTAGCGAACAGGAAAGTCAGGCTGTTTATTACCTCAAACAACAAAGCATTGCCCGTATTGATGTGGTGAATTACATCACGCACGGCATCCATAAAGTGTCTGGTCACACCGATCACAGTCACGACCATCACTCACCGCAAGAAAATCAGGATGAGGATGCAGCAACAAGCGAGTCCAGCTCACAAAGCCCGCTGGAAAATTTTGCTGCAAACCTGAATGAAGCGGCGATGCAAGGCCGCATTGACCCACTGGTCGGCCGTGAGTTTGAAGTAGAGCGCGTATGCCAGATTTTGTCGCGTCGCCGCAAAAACAATCCGCTGCTGGTTGGCGAATCTGGTGTGGGTAAAACCGCAATAGCTGAGGGGCTTGCCAAACGTATTGTGGATGGCGATGTGCCTGAGACCTTGGCTGACAGTGTGGTGTACTCTTTGGATATGGGAGCATTGTTAGCGGGCACTAAATATCGCGGCGATTTTGAAAAGCGTTTCAAAAGCTTGCTCAATGAATTGAAGAAGCAAAAAAATTCTATTTTGTTTATCGATGAAATCCACACCATCATAGGTGCTGGTGCGGCCTCTGGCGGTGTGATGGATGCCTCTAACTTGTTAAAGCCACTGCTGTCATCCGGCGAAATTCGCTGCATGGGTTCAACGACTTATCAGGAATATCGCGGTATTTTTGATAAAGACCGTGCACTTTCACGCCGCTTCCAAAAAGTGGATGTAAATGAACCGACAGTCGAAGAAACTTATCAAATTCTCAAAGGGCTTAAGAGCCGTTTTGAAAAGCATCATAACTTGCGTTACACCGATGCTGCTTTGCGCGCAGCTGCGGAATTGGCCGAGCGCTACATTAATGATCGCTTCTTGCCCGATAAGGCAATCGATGTGATTGATGAAGCCGGTGCTTATCAACAGTTACAAACGCCAAGCAAACGCAAGAAAACGATTGGTGTTACCGATGTGGAAAATGTCGTGGCGAAAATTGCACGCATTCCTCCAAAAAGTGTGTCTTCATCTGATAAAGAGCAACTGCGCAAGCTGGATCAGAATTTGAAGATGACTGTATTCGGCCAAGACGAAGCAATCGACACTCTCGCTACGGCGATCAAGTTGTCGCGCGCTGGTTTGGGCGCTGCAGAGAAGCCAATCGGCTCCTTCCTGTTTGCTGGTCCGACCGGTGTAGGTAAAACCGAAGTCTGCCGCCAATTGGCTAAATGCATGGGGATGGAGCTGGTGCGCTTTGACATGTCGGAATATATGGAACGCCATACCGTATCGCGTTTGATTGGTGCTCCACCAGGTTATGTGGGTTTTGATCAGGGCGGTCTGTTGACGGATGCCATCACCAAACAACCGCATTGTGTCTTGTTGTTGGATGAGATCGAGAAGGCGCACCCAGAAGTCTTTAATTTGCTATTGCAGGTTATGGATCACGGTAGCTTGACCGATAACAATGGACGCAAAGCTGACTTCCGTAACGTTATCCTGATTATGACTACCAACGCGGGTGCAGAGGTAATGAGCCGTGCATCTATCGGCTTTACCCATCAAGACCACACTACCGATGGTATGGAAGCGATCAAGAAGATGTTTACCCCTGAATTCCGCAACCGTTTGGATGCGATAGTCCAGTTTGCATCGCTGACGCTCAATACCATCAAAACTGTGGTGGACAAATTCCTGATGGAATTGCAAACCCAGTTGGATGATAAGCATGTAACTCTGGAGATCAGCGACGACGCTCGTGAATGGTTAGCGATCCATGGTTACGATGTAAAAATGGGTGCACGCCCGATGGCGCGTTTGATTCAGGATAAGCTGAAGAAACCGTTGGCCGAAGAAATCCTATTTGGGTCACTCTCTCACGGCGGCGGTACAGTAGATGTGGATGTGGATACGATTGAAGATAAGTTGATTATAGAAGTGAAAGCTAAGCATGCGCAGCCTGCATAATTATCTTCCTTAATTAGCAGCTACACCGAAAAACAAAAAGCCGCACATGTGCGGCTTTTTGTTTTTATGCGAAACGTTAATGGATGCTATTAACGTGCACGATAGGTAATGCGGCCTTTAGTCAGGTCATAGGGAGTCATCTCAACCTTAACCTTGTCACCTGTCAAAATGCGGATGTAGTTTTTGCGCATCTTGCCGGAGATGTGGGCGATAACCACATGTCCATTCTCCAGTTTTACGCGAAAGGTGGTGTTGGGCAGGGTATCAACCACTTCGCCATCAAATTCAATGCAATCGTCTTTTGCCATGCGGCAGTTTCCTCAGGTTTCCAATAGTTCTACCTATCGCGATACTGCGATAGGAGGGGGTAAAAAAA
Organism: Cellvibrio fibrivorans; assembly: GCF_031457055.1. Lineage (NCBI taxonomy): Bacteria > Pseudomonadati > Pseudomonadota > Gammaproteobacteria > Cellvibrionales > Cellvibrionaceae > Cellvibrio > Cellvibrio fibrivorans. Next base: position 127,745 of record NZ_JAVDVX010000005.1, read on the forward strand.
TAGGCGTGAATTGTGCCTTAATTAACCAGCGGCGCCAAGGGGAAAGGGGATAAAAGCGGGGTTTGCTGCAATTTATCGCTTTGCTTTGCTGCAAATCTGCGCAAGTCGAAGCTAGAGCATTCAGTTAAGTCGCATCCAACGACGATTTACCAGCAATTCCAAGGGGCGATACTGAATCTTGTAATTCATCTTTTCGCACTCTTTGATCCAGTAGCCGAGATAGAGGTAGTCCAACCCAAGGCTTTTGGCCTTTTCGATTTGCGCAAGTATCGCAAATTTCCCCAAGCTGCGGCTCTCCTCGCTCGCATCGTAAAAGGTGTAGACCGCTGAAAGGCCATCCCCCAAGTGGTCGCACACCGACACACCAATCAAGCGCCCGTCCAGACGAAACTCAATGAACTGTGTAATACCCCATTCGCTGGTGAGAAATGCCTTGTATTGATCTTCGGATGGAGGATACATATCCCCGTCCTGATGACGGCTCTCGATATAGCGGGAGTAGAGGTTGTAGTGTTCGAGTGTGTTGATATTTTGAGTTATTTGCAGGGATAAGTCGCGATTGTGCTGAAAACAGCGGCGTTGTGAGCGGTTGGGTTTGAACAGCTTCACAGGGATGCGGCAGGAGACACAGGCCTGGCAGCGCAGGCATTGCGGACGATAGAGGTGCGCACCGCTGCGGCGAAAACCTAACTGCGATAATTGGGTGTAGAGTGTAGGGTCAATATTGGCTTCCGGATCGACAAATACCGTTGTCGCCTCTTGCCCATCGAGATAACTACAGGGGTGAGGTTGGGTCGCAAATAGCTTGAGGGTGGAGAGGTCAGACATGATTGCCTCGCGCAAATCCGGTTATTCCCAAGCAGCGACCGTCATATTCGACCAGATCAGCGAATTCGCGCCGGGTTTATCGGTAAAGTTTATCAGCATTCGCTGGAACTCTTCACGCGGGATTTCAACTGCCCCCAAACTAAACAGGTGGTCGTTAGCAACTTGGCAATCGATCAGCTGAAAATCCCAGGCGCGCAGCTGCCTTACCAGGTGAGCAAAACCTACTTTGGACGCATTATCGGCGCGGCTGAACATGGACTCGCCAAAAAATATCTGCCCCAAGGCGATACCGTAGAGCCCACCCACTAATTCAGCGCCGCGCCAGACTTCTACCGAGTGGGCAAAACCGCGTTCATGCAGCGCGCAATAGCCTGCAATGATGTCATCGCTAATCCAGGTTCCATCGGCGTAGGCGCGCGGTGCGGCGCAGGCGGTCATCACGGTGCGAAAACAGTTGTCGAAGGTCACACGATAAATCCCTTTGCGCAGGGTTTTGTGCAAACTTTTTGATATGTGCAGTTGATCGGGAAAAACCACGGTGCGCGGGCTGGGGCTCCACCATAAAATGGGGTCACCCGGATTAAACCAGGGGAATATTCCCCGATAATAAGCCGCGAGAATTCGCTCTGGCGATAAATCGCCACCGACCGCAAGCAGGCCTTCGGGGTTATCCAATGCATGCGCTGGATCAGGGAATTCATAATTGTCAGGGCTTAGCCAAGGGATTGAAATCATAGAATCCGTATCAATAGTTTATGCGTATAAAAAGACGAGGTTTATCGCGCACCGCTATAGTGGGGCTTACACAATATTTCTCACAAGTTTGAATTACTTGGCGCGTTTTTTGAGTGTAAAAGTGTAGCGAGAAATCAGTCAATAATTTGTTATTCCCTTTAATGCTTGAGAATTTTAGGGCTATGCTTAGGGATATCAGTTAATAGTTAATTTTTTATAGCCTGTTAATGTCAACATCGTTTACTGTTTTAGCAATCTGTCGTTTGCCGCTTTAGTCGCTAACCCGAGGTAGATTATGAGTATTTTCAGCCATTACCGCGAGCGTTTTGAAACTACCCAGCAGGAAGAATTAACGATTAAGGAGTATCTCGAACTCTGCAAAAAAGATCCCAGCGTTTACGCTTCCGCTGCCGAGCGCATGCTCATGGCGATTGGTGAACCGGAGATGATCGACACCTCGCAAGATGCACGTCTCAGCCGAATTTTTTCCAACAAAATCATGAAGCGCTATAAAGTCTTTAATGAATTTTATGGCATGGAAGAGTGTATCCAACAGATAGTGTCGTTTTTCAAGCATGCGGCGCAAGGGTTGGAGGAAAAGAAACAAATTCTATATCTGCTAGGCCCTGTGGGCGGTGGTAAATCTTCATTGGCTGAAATGCTTAAATCGCTCATGGAAAAAATGCCGATTTATTGCATCAAAGGTTCTCCCGTTTTTGAGTCGCCACTGGGGTTGTTTAATCCCGATGAGGACGGAAAAATTCTGGAAGAGGATTACGGCATACCGCGCCGGTATATCAAAACTATTATGTCGCCTTGGGCGGCCAAGCGTTTACACGAATTCCACGGCGATATTACCCAGTTCAAAGTGGTAAAAATGTATCCGTCCATTCTCAATCAGGTGGCTATTACCAAAACTGAACCGGGCGATGAAAACAACCAGGATATTTCTTCCCTGGTGGGTAAGGTTGATATTCGTCAATTAGAAGAGTTTCCGCAAAACGACCCGGATGCCTACAGTTTTAGTGGTGGCCTGTGCCGCGCCAACCAAGGGTTGATGGAATTTGTGGAGATGTTCAAGGCTCCTATTAAAGTGCTGCATCCGTTGTTGACCGCAACGCAAGAGGGCAACTTCAATAGCACTGAAGGCTTGGGAGCGATTCCGTTTGACGGGATTATTCTTGCGCACTCCAACGAATCGGAATGGCAAAACTTCCGTAACAACAAAAACAATGAAGCGTTTATTGACCGTGTGTACATTGTCAAAGTGCCTTATTGCCTGCGTGTAACGGAAGAGATGAAAATTTACGAAAAGCTTCTCCAAAATTCTTCACTTTCCAAAGCACCTTGTGCTCCCGATACACTGCGAATGCTTGCACAGTTCTCGGTGTTGTCGCGCATTAAAGAGCCGGAAAATTCCAATATATTTTCCAAAATGCGTGTGTACGATGGTGAAAACTTGAAAGACACAGATCCGCGCGCAAAATCATTGCAAGAGTATCGCGATGCAGCTGGTGTCGATGAGGGGATGACGGGTTTATCTACCCGTTTTGCTTTCAAAATTTTATCGAAAGTATTTAATTTTGATCCAACCGAGATTGCTGCTAACCCGGTGCATCTAATGTATGTGCTGGAGCAACAAATCGAACAGGAACAATTCCCCAAAGAAGTGCAAGAGAAATATCTGAATGCCTTAAAAGAATTCATTTCACCCAAATACGTGGATTTCATCGGCAAAGAAATCCAGACTGCCTATTTGGAATCTTACGCGGAATATGGGCAAAATATTTTCGACCGCTACGTGACCTATGCGGATTTTTGGATTCAGGATCAGGAGTATCGCGACCCTGAAACCGGAGAGATCCTCAACCGTTCGTCGCTCAATGATGAGTTGGAAAAAATCGAGAAGCCGGCCGGAATCAGCAACCCGAAAGATTTCCGCAACGAGATAGTCAATTTTGTATTGCGAGCTAAAGCGAATAATGCGGGTAAAAATCCGGATTGGCGCAGCTATGAAAAACTGCGCATCGTGATTGAGAAGAAAATGTTCTCCAATACCGAGGATTTGTTGCCAGTGATTTCATTCAATGCCAAGGCCTCGGTGCAAGACAAGAAAAAACATCACGACTTTGTGCAGCGCATGGTGGAGCGCGGTTACACCGAAAAACAAGTGCGGTTGTTATCTGAATGGTATCTGAGAGTTAGAAAATCGCAGTAAATCTGTCTTCTCTTGCGAATTTCTGTTGCGTTGCAAACGTTAAGGTTGAAGTATGAGTTACATTATTGATCGACGTCTCAATGCCAAAAACAAAAGCGCCGTAAATCGCCAACGCTTTTTACGGCGCTATCGCCACCAAATTCAAAAAGCGGTTTCCGATGCGGTAAGTGAAAGATCCATCACCGATATTGATAAAGGCGGTAAAGTCAGTATTCCTGCGCGTGATATTAGTGAGCCAAGTATTTATCATGGCCAAGGTGGTCACAATGAACGTGTTTTGCCGGGCAATAAACATTTTTCGGAGGGCGATAAAATTGCACGGCCCGAAGGTGGTAGCGGGCAGGGCAGTGGCGGCAACGCCAGTAATTCCGGTGAGGGTATGGATGATTTTTCATTCACACTGTCACAAGAAGAATTTCTGGATTTTATGTTCGACGGTTTGGAGCTCCCCAACCTTATCAAGCGGCAACTGTCCGGGTTGGAAGAGTTTAAAACCGTTCGTGCCGGTATTGCCAATGAAGGTCAACCCGGGCGAATTAATATTGTCCGCTCGTTGCGCTCCGCCAATATGCGGCGCATTGCTTTAGCGTCTGGCAAACGGCGGCAATTGGCTGAGTTGCAAGCAGAGTTATCTGCCTTGGTGGCTATTCCAGAAGCAAAACGCGATAAAGAGCGCGAGCAGGAATTAATGCATGCAATTGCTAAATTGGAAAAAGCCATTGGCCGTATCCCCTGGCTGGATACTTTCGATCTCAAATACAACCTGCATATCAAACAACCTATCCCTCGCTCCAAGGCGGTGATGTTTTGCATTATGGATGTGTCTGGTTCTATGGACCAGGCCACCAAAGATATCGCCAAGCGTTTTTTTATCCTGCTGTATTTATTTTTGCAGCGCAATTACGAAAAAACAGAAATTGTATTTATTCGCCACCACACCAGTGCCAAAGAAGTGGATGAGGACGAATTTTTTCATTCGCGCGAAACCGGTGGCACCGTTGTATCCAGTGCCTTGCGCCTGATGCAGGAAATTATTCGGGATCGCTATTCACCTGAGGTGTGGAATATTTATGGTGCACAGGCCTCGGATGGCGATAACTGGGGTGAAGATTCAGATGTGTGCCGAGATATCCTGGTCGATGATCTTTTACCCAATTGCCAATATTTTTCCTATATTGAAATCACTAACAACGAACATCAAGCCCTCTGGAATACCTATGAGTCCATCCAAGAGGAATATCCGGATCATTTTGCCCTGCAACATATCCGCGAAGTAAGTGATATTTACCCCGTCTTTCGTGAACTTTTTCATAAGAAGGTTGCATGAATAAACCACTGTTTGTCACCTCTGAATGGAATTTTGATTTGATTCGGGAGTGCGACCAGATTCTCGGCGAGCTTGCCAAAGAATTCGGTCTGGATACCTACCCCAACCAAATTGAAGTGATCAGTTCCGAACAAATGATGGATGCCTATTCGTCTGTGGGTATGCCCATAGGGTACAGTCATTGGTCTTACGGTAAACAACTGCTCAGTACCGAGCATTCGTATAAACGTGGACAAATGGGGTTGGCCTACGAAATCGTCATTAATTCAAATCCTTGTATTGCGTATTTAATGGAAGAAAATACCATGACCATGCAAGCGCTGGTAATTGCGCATGCCTGTTATGGTCACAACTCTTTTTTTAAAGGTAATTATTTATTCCGCACCTGGACCGATGCCAGTTCCATTATTGACTATCTGGTTTTTGCCAAAAACTACATCAGTAAATGCGAGGAGCGTTACGGCATAGCAGCGGTGGAGGATATCCTGGATTCCTGTCACGCCTTGATGAATTATGGCGTAGATCGGTACAAACGCCCTTATCCTATTTCTGCACATGAGGAAGAGCGCCGCCAGAGCGAGCGTGAAGAATATTTGCGCAAGCATGTGAACGATTTGTGGCGCACTATCCCCAAATCCGCCGCAAGCGATGCACAAAAAAATGCCCCCCGATTCCCGGCTGAGCCGCAAGAGAATATTTTGTATTTTTTGGAAAAAAATTCACCTTTGCTTGAGCCATGGCAGCGCGAAGTTATTCGCATCGTTCGCAAAATAGCCCAGTATTTTTATCCGCAGCGTCAAACACAAGTGATGAACGAAGGCTGGGCAACATTTTGGCATTACACCTTATTAAATGAATTGCATGCGCGCGGCTATGTTAGCGATGGTTTTATGCTGGAGTTTTTGCAGTCCCACACCAGCGTAGTGGCACAGCCCGCGTACGATAGTCCCTATTTTAGTGGTATTAATCCCTATACCCTTGGTTTTTCGATGATGAGCGATATTCGCCGCATCTGCGAAAAACCTACCGATGAAGATCGTATCTGGTTTCCTGAAATTGCCGGTTCGGATTGGAAACAAACCCTGCAATTTGCGATGAAAAACTTTAAAGATGAAAGTTTTATCCTGCAATTCTTGTCGCCCAAGGTGATGCGCGATTTAAAGTTGTTCAGTATTGTCGATGATGATCAGCAGGACAAAATCAACGTTGATGCCATCCATAATGAAACAGGGTTTAAACGGCTGCGAGAGACTTTGGCTGGACAATATAATCTGGGTAATCGCGAGCCAAACATTCAGGTTTACAATGTTGAAGTGCGTGGCGATAGATCCTTGACCTTGCACCATTACATGCATAATCGTCGCCCTTTGGGTGACTCTACACCGGAAGTGTTAAAACATCTGCATCGCCTTTGGGGATTTGATGTGCATTTGCATTCTGTTGATGGGGGCGAGATCAAACAGAGTTACCACTGCACACAAAACAAAATTGCCTGACTTTTCCAGTTAATTTTATCGGCTGTAGGTAAGAATTTGTCCGCTAAAGATTTGGCTGGTTTTAATCTCAATCTCTGGTTTGCGCTGGCTATGGGAATAGCCCAGTGAAACCATTTTTTTACTAAACTTTGCGTGATGCCCACGCCCCGGATCTACCAAAATAATATCGCAATGCGGTGCGGCATGTTGGTTAATAAACTCCGATAGTAAATCCACATGTTCGCTTTCGTATAAAAGATCGCTACCGATAATAACGTCAAACAAACCTAAATCACTAACTGGATCATCCCAGCCGGTGCGGATGAACGGAATAATTTTATCCTGATTAAGTTCTGCGTTTTCAATTAAAAAACCTTCCACTTCCGGGTGATAATCTGTTGCGGTGATGTTAGCCTCGCGGTGATTTAAGACCAGACTCGCCAGGGCAATTCCACAACCCACCTCCAGAATGCGCTTCTCGCCAATCGCATAATCCACCATCAATTGCGCCAACACTTCTCCCGATGGCCACACAATTCCGAAGAGCGGCCATGAGGCAGAAGAAATACCCAGCGCTTCAGCCTCGCCTTTATCATCAGAGAACTCCTGGTTGTCACGCAGGCTGCGGATGTGAATATCGGTAGAGCCAAATTCAATGGTTTGGTAGCGAACACGTAGCTTTGCCATAAAAGGCCTTTAGGAGAGAGGAGTGATACGAAGCGCGTATGTGTCGGGACCGCGTTGCTGCGTGTGTCCAACTATTGTACGCCTTAAGGGGGTGTAAAAATTGTATAATTTCGCAGCTTTGAACTTTCGAATATTCATGAGGTCAGTAAAAAACTGAACGAATGCAGGGCCACACTTTTTGTTCAATAAATACACTGTGTGACATCGGAATAAAATCTATAAAAATAGGATTTCTATGAAAAACGTATCACGTCATTTTTTGCTTATTTTATCGTTGCTGATTACCCCCGTCCTCGGCGCACGCGAGATTGCTTTCACCTTTGATGATGCACCAACACCAGATTCTGCCTTGATGACTGGAGAGGAGCGAACTAAACGACTGATTGATGTGTTGGTTGCAGCCAAAGTGCCAGATGCATTATTTTTTGTGAAAGCGGATTACATCAATAGCGACACTCAAAAACGCTTGGAACAATACGCTGCTGCTGGATTTCATTTAGCCAATCACAGCTATAGCCATAAATCGGCGAGCGAGCTGGGAACCCTGGATTACCCAACGGATGTCTACAAAGCCCATTTACTGCTGAAACCGCTAAAAAATTTCTTGCCTTATCATCGTTTCCCTTATTTGCATTACGGCAAGGATGTAGCGGCAATCACTTCAGTGCAGCAATCGCTCACAGAGCTTGGCTACAAAGATGGCTATGTCACTATTGATAATTTTGATTGGTACTTCAGTTCGCTGCTAACAAAAACAGCGGAAGAAAAAAAGACGATTGACTATGATGAAGCACGAAAACTCTATGTAGAGATGCTCTACGAATCTATTGAGTTTTACGATGCAATTGCTAAAAAATCGCTTGGCCGTTCGCCGCAGCATGTAATGCTATTACATGAAAATGATGCGGCTGCATTATTTGTCGGCGATCTGATTACGCATTTACGAAGAAAGGGTTGGAAAATTATCAGTCCACAGCAAGCATACCAGGATCCCATCGCACGCAATTTTCCGAATATTGCATTTCACAAACAGGGTAGAGTAGCCGCTATTGCTAATAGCAAAGGTGCCCCAGAGTCTGACTTGCGCCATGCATCAGAAAACACTGAATATATTGATAAAGCCTTCGCGGATGCAAAAATTATTGTTCAATAATCAAAGGAATTTCTACATGAGAAAAGTTTTTTTTGGTTTGTTTGTGTCATCAGTTTTGTTAACAAATGCTGCGTATGGTGAAGAGTTGTCAGCGTTTGAGTTGCCCTTGACTGAAGTAAAAAGTATCCATGCAGAAAGTAATAATAAAGATTATGAGTTATATATCCAATTACCTGCATCTTACAAAAATTTGGTTACTACGTATCCGCTAATCATCGTGAATGACTGACGTTTTGCCTTTCCGCTTGCTAGTGGTGCTATGCAGTTAATGGGAGATCGTGTCGTAAAAGAGGCGATAGTCGTTGGTGTTTCCTATTCCAAATGTGATGACTCAACGATTAGCCGAACTCGAGATTATACACCGACCTATTCCCCAAATGAGCCTAATGGCCACTCATCGGCAGCTCGAAAAGTATCGGGTCACGCCAAGGAATATACGGCTTTTTTAGCTGATCAGATTATTCCTCTTATGCAACAACATTATCGGGTAGATTTGAGTAATAAAATATTTGTTGGTCATTCCTTTGGTGGGTTGCTAGGTAGCTATATTCTGGTTAACCGGCCTGAAATATTTGACCACTATATTATCGGTAGCCCTTCGCTTTGGTACGATAACAAAGTAATTTTCGCAATGGAGAAAAAATACGCTGAAAAACATAAATCGTTAAAAGCACATGCGATGATTTATGTTGACGATAATGACGGTAACCTGAATGACAAGAAAATGGCTGAGGATGTATTAGCTTTTGAAAAAGCCTTACGTTCGCGCAATTATTCCGGGCTAAATTTGCAAGTAGAAATTATAAAAAACGAAAATCATCACAGTGTGTTTCCCGGTTTATTATCCCGTGGGTTGATGGCGGCGATTCCCCTGAAAAAGTAGATGCGTTCATCTCTCACTAATACGGTTGCAGCGGTTTACCGTTGCACCCGTTATTCTTAATACGTTGTGTTTTCCAGTTGCAGGTCGCTATGTAAATAGCGTGTATTACCAGCGCGGCTCACTGATAGTACCAGACGCGATCTGGCGTTTACTTTGAATGGTGTGTCTTTGGTTAGCTTTACACCTGCAAAATCAATGCGGGCCTGATCGAGGCTTACCAAGCCGTTAATGGTGCTGCCAGTCATCATCACTACTGATTTCTTAATCGTCAGTGATGTTTGTCCACTACTAAAGTGTGAATTTTGAATTTCTATTACTGAATCTATTGCGACTAATTCGTCAGCTACCACACCATCCAGTAAAACCCCGGTACATTCTGTTAGCGTAATGCGCGCGTATGAACCCTTGAGTGTTTCACCAGTAGAGTGGTTGCACTCGTAATTCTGTTTGGTGGAACTATTTTCCAGTGTAGTTTTTGATATTGATTTTGGTTGGGCATTTAAACTTGCTAATAACCACTGGGATACTTCTTTCGCATGGCTTGCCATAGGTACGTGACCAGCGCTTTCGATCACCGTCAGCTCACTGGTTGCCAGATTGGCAGCAAGTAATTGCCCCGTGCGCGGTGGTGCAACCAAATCTTTGCTGCCCCATAAAATAGCGACCGGTCTGGTTTGCTCAAATATTGCCGATGAAAAATCTTCTTCGCTCAAACTCAATGCCGCATTGATATTGGGATAACTTTGCAGTGTTGTTCCCCAAGCGATTTCACTTTTACCCAGCAGTGAAGTTGGATCCGGTAGGCGCAGCATTTTTTCAATCAGGTTGTTACTGAAATCCTGTAAGCCGACTGCGTAGGTCAACAAGGCGTTGGGGACAAAATCAGGGTTTACGGGGATGCGGTCTGTTGCACTGTGCTTTACAAAAGCTGTGCGCTGCAAAATTCCCGCGGCATCAATAAGGGCAATTTGGTCAATGTCAGCGGGATAGCGCTGGGCATAGCGCAACGTAACTGCACCGCCCATTGAGTGGCCAATTACACTAATAGGTTTGTTGCTGAAATAAGGTTTAACAAAATGCAACAGATCGGCGTAATAGGTGGGTGAAAGTTTTATTTTGGGACTAGGCGAATTGGCAAAGCCCGGTAGGTCGATCATTATTACACGGTAATGCTTTTCCAGTTCGGGCACTATGGATAACCAATCGCGCAGGCCGTTTTGCCCCAAGCCATGAACCAAGAGTATGACGGGGGCGTTGGTTTTTCCTGCATCAGCTAAAAAAATGCGTGTGCCATGGGTTTGTTCGCTTAACCAATAGCTGCGCCAGTGCGCAGGTAATTTATGCTCAGCTGCAACTGCAGTAATTAATTCAGATTTTGTTTGTGTCGTGGTGGGAGCCAGGGCGGTATCAATAATTGCGCCGAATTTATCTAAAAATCCGGCATGAGCTGAGTGTGCGCACAACATAACAGTGATCAAAGCAAAAATAGTACGAATCATTTGCGCATCAACTCATAAACACACATATTGACTGCTGAAGCTAAATTCAGTGATTCAATTGCACCGCAACCAGAAATAGTAAACGGCTGGGCGTGCATCGTTTGTAAATCTTCACGTGGTACACCGCGCGCTTCGTTGCCAAACACATAGCAGTCGAACTGTTTAAAGCTGCTATCGCTCAATACTTTACCATTCATATCCAAAGTGGCGATGGATTTAAAACGCGGTGCGATTGATTCAAGTGGTACATCCAATTCCATAGGCACATGAAAAATAGCACCCATACTGGAGCGGACTACTTTGGGATTATAAGGGTCGACCGAGCCGGGGCTGAGCAGGCAGCGTAAATTGCCGAACCAGGCGAGGCTGCGCAAAATAGTCCCGAGGTTGCCTGGGTCTTGCACTTCATGAAGATAAATAGCGCGTTCATTTTTGTTGGTAGCGTTGCTGTTGGATCGGATTGGCGCTACCGCAATAATTCCTTGCGGTGTTTTAGTATCTGATAGCTGCGCCATATGTTTTTCGCTAACCAGATTTTTTTTGAAACGGCTGGGAAAATTATGGTAAGTTTCAGTGACGAATAATTCGCACTCCTGAAAGGCGGTGTTTTGTTCAGCTGCTTTTTCCAATTCCAGAATTAGGTGCTCGCCTTCCACCAAAAAATAGCCGAACTCTGTCCGGTATTTTTTTTGGTGAAGTTTTTTAATGTCGTCGATTTTAAATTGCATTTTATTAACCTTGTAAATCGGCGAGCATGGCTTTAGCAACGGCTTCAGCGACTTTGATTCCGTCAACGCCTGCGGAAAGAATTCCTCCGGCATAACCCGCACCTTCACCTGCCGGGTACAAGCCGCGAGTATTTAAACTCTGCAGCGATTCATGTTCGCGCGTAATCCGCACAGGTGATGAAGTGCGGGTTTCAATCCCGGTGAGAATGGCATCATTGCGATCAAAGCCACGAATTTGTTTGCCGAATTCAGGCAGGGCTTCGCGAATCGCTTCGATAACATAATCGGGCAGTGAAGAGGCCAAATCGCCGAGTAATACACCGGGTTTATACGATGGTTCAACTTCTCCAAATTCAGTCGAGGCTTTACCGCGAATAAAATCGCCTACCAATTGCCCCGGCGCACAGTAATCTCTGCCGCCCAATTCAAACGCGTGGGACTCCAATTTTTCTTGCAGTTCGACACCGGCAAGTGGGCCACCGGGAAAATCTTCTTCCGGATTGATTCCTACTACAATACCTGCATTCGCATTGCGCTCATTGCGTGAGTATTGGCTCATGCCGTTAGTGACTACGCGATTGGGCTCCGAGGTTGCAGCAACCACAGTTCCACCGGGGCACATACAAAAACTGTAAACCGCGCGGCCATTTTTTGCGTGATAGACAACCTTGTAATCAGCAGCGCCGAGTTCCGGATGGCCGGCATATTTGCCGAGGCGTGCGTGATCGATGAGGGATTGTGGGTGTTCGATGCGAAAGCCCACTGCAAAGGGTTTTGCTTCCACATACACGCCGCGCTCATGCAGTTTACGAAAGGTATCACGCGAGCTATGGCCGAGAGCAAGTACTACATAACGGCTGCGCAATGTTTCCCCATCCGCTAGCGTCACACCTTCAATGCGGCCGTTCTCGATCACAAAGTCTGTCACTTTACTTTCAAAACGCACTTCACCGCCGAGGCTTTTAATTTCTTCGCGCATCGCCGCGACGACACCGGTTAAACGGAAGGTACCTATGTGCGGTTTGCTCACATACATAATTTCTTCCGGTGCACCAGCGCGTACAAATTCATACATGACTTTGCGGCCGTAAAATTTCGGATCTTTAATTTGGCTGTAGAGTTTTCCGTCGGAAAATAAACCTGCGCCGCCTTCGCCGAATTGCACGTTGGATTCTGGTGTTAAGACTTTATTGCGCCAGAGCGCCCAGGTGTCTTTGGTGCGACGGCGAACATCTTTGCCACGTTCCAGCACTATCGGTTTAAATCCCATTTGCGCGAGTGTCAGTGCCGCGAATAAACCGCAGGGGCCGAAACCAATAACAATTGGGCGCTCGTTTAAATCGGCAGGTGCTTCTGCGACGGGATAGTAATTGGTGTCGGGCGCGGGGCGAATATTTTTGTCGTCCGCAAAACGGCCGAGAATTTTTTCTTCGTTATTCGCTTGTAAATCGATGATGTAAACAAAGGTGATTTCGCTGTTCTTTTTGCGTGCATCGTAACTGCGTTTAAAAACGGTGAAATTGAGCAAATCAGCATCTTTGATTTTCAGACGCTTGACGATGGCAGTGCGCAGGGCTTCAGCGGGGTGATCCAATGGCAGTTGGAGTTCGGTAATGCGAATCATGAGGGCTCCTGGCCGGTGACTGTCCGGCAAAGGGGGGAATATCTAACGGATGGCGCGCATTTTACGCTGGTTTTGGGGGAACGGTCACGAATCTTGCCCTTTTTAGCCCACTTTTCTGTCATCAAAGCTTCATTTGGCTGCCATCGAATCGTCATAAAACCTCACCATCCTTCCTTGCTAGTGTCTTCTCAATCAACTTTTATCAAGGATAAGCCCATGCAATTTGCAAAGAAAATCCTACCTATATTAGTCGTCATGTCATTGCCTGTTTTGATGGTCGGCTGCGGTGGTGATGATGGTAAAAATGGTGCTAATGGCACTAACGGAACTAATGGTTCCAACGGCGCAAGCGGGACTGATGGTAAAACCAGTTTGATTAAACAATCCACTTTGCCGGCGGGCGATGCACAATGCTTCAGTGGCGGAGTGAAAATTGAATCGGGTATTGATGCGAATAGCGATAAAAATTTGCAAGCAACTGAAGTAACCCATACCACTTATCAATGCGATAAAACTGCGCTTAACAGCCAGATGAATTTTAATCGTGTCGCTACTTTTCCTGTGTGTTTGCAAATCAACGCAACCTGCAACACTAATGATGAAACCGCAGCAGAAATTGTGGCAGCTAGCAGCGATGGTATGACCTTGATTTACACCGATTCGTTTAAAAAACAAATCGGATTTGTGGATATCAGTAATCCATCGCTGCCAAAACCCAAGGGTGTTTTGGCGATGGGCGGTGAACCAACCTCGATTGCGGTAAAAGGTGGTCATGCGTTAGTAGCGGTAGATACTTCAGCCGATTTTGTTAATGCATCGGGTGATTTTGTGGTTGTTGATATCGCTACACAGGCGATTGTTCACCGAGCCAGCCTGGGCGGTCAGCCGGATTCAGTTGCTATTAGTCCCGACGGTAAATATGCGGCCATCGTTATAGAAAACCAACGCGATGAAGGCCTTAACGGCGGGCTTCCACCACAATTACCTGCGGGTAAATTAGTTGTCGTAGATTTGACGGCTGCTGCCCCCTCGAGCTGGACGCTGCGCGATGTAAATTTAACTGGCATCGCCACTTTGTATCCTGCAGACCCGGAGCCGGAATTTGTCGATATTAATGCTGACAATATCGCTGTGGTTACGTTACAAGAAAATAATCACATCGCGTTGGTGGATTTAGTAACAGCTACAGTAACTACGCATTTCACGGCGGGCACGGTCGATATGGTAAATGTTGACCTCACCGATAATCGCCCAGCGGTAATTAAGCCGATTGAAGTCAAAAATGCACAACTGCGTGAACCCGATGGCGTTACCTGGATTAATAAAGATTATTTCGCAACAGCAAACGAAGGTGATTTAAACGGCGGTAGCCGTGGTTTCACCGTATTTAATAAACAAGGCCAAGTGGTGTGGGATTCAGGCTCAACGCTGGATGATATGGCCATTCGCTTTGGTCATTACCAAGATCGTCGCTCGGATGCCAAAGGCAATGAGCCAGAAAATATTGAAATGGGTGTGTTCGGCGGCAACCGTTATTTATTTGTTAACTCTGAACGTTCCAGTGTGATTTTTGTTTACGATGTTGCTGATCCAACCAAGCCTGCTTTCAAACAAGTGTTACCGGCCAGTGCGGCACCCGAAGGTGGTTTGGCGATTCCCGCGCGCAATTTGTATGTGGTTGCATCGGAAAGCGATCTGCGCGGTGTAGCGATTCGCTCCGGCTTAAATATTTACAATTACAACCAGCAAGCTGCGCGTTATCCGACGGTGCAATCAGTGAATCGCCCGGATGGAAATCCAATTCCCTGGAGCGCCTTGTCAGCTTTGTCTAGCGATGTGAACAATCCTAATACCCTCTATTCAATCGAAGATAGTTTTTTTGGCCAGAATAGAATTTTCACTGTGGATGTGAGCAGCAAGCCTGCACTGATTATTGGCGAAACCAAAATCATGGACACCAATAATGTGTTTGCAAATTCAGGTGTGAATGCGCATTTGGCCAGCGTCACCAATGCGGAATTGGCGGCGATGATTAATGCGGATAAATCTGTGAATATCGACCCTGAAGGTTTGGCCAAAGCGGCCGATGGTGGCTTCTGGATCGCATCTGAAGGGTCAGGTGCGGCTGCCAGTGCGGTATCAATGAATTTGATTTTTAAAACCGATGCCTTTGGTGTGATTGAATCGGTGATTCATTTGCCTGCAGCAGTTAACGCACTACAAATCAATAACGGTTATGAAGGCATAGCGGAATACAACAACAGTTTGTATCTCGCGTTCCAGCGCGCATGGGCAGGCGAAGCAAATCCACGCATCGGGATTTATGATTTGGCTGCAAAAACCTGGAAGTTTGTCTACTACCCGCTCGATGCTTACAGCTCACAATTTGCGGGTGGTTGGGTAGGCTTGTCGGAAATTACGGCTATCGGCAATGGCGAGTTTATGGTGTTAGAGCGTGATAATCGCGGCGGCTTGGATGCCTCTATCAAACGCCTGTACAAAATTAATTTACAAGCAGTAACTGATGGCCAAACTATCACCAAGACACTGATTAAAGATATCAAGCCAGTATTAGGTGCAACGACGGGACCATTAATTGAGAAAGTTGAAGGTACCGCCCTGATGGCAAATGGCGATGTATACATGGTGACTGACAACGACGGTGTGAATGACCACAGCGGCGAGACCCAGCTGATTAATTTGGGCAAGCTGTTTTAACGGGCTGTTTCCTCGGTGTGACTTAAGGGAGCTTCGGCTCCCTTTTTTGTGGGGGCGTTTTTTGTTTTATGCTGTGCGACCGCTTACAATGGCCAAGTTTCCTAAGTTAATTAGAGTTATTCATGGCCAGATCCAAAAGCAGTAACCGTTGGTTGGAAGAACACGTCAACGATCCTTATGTCAAAAAAGCGCAGGTGGATGGCTATCGCGCGCGCGCGGCTTATAAGCTGCTCGAACTAAATGAAAAAGATAAATTGATTCGCCCCGGTATGATGGTGGTGGATTTGGGCTCGGCGCCGGGTAGTTGGTCGCAAATTGCGGGGCGTTTGGTGGGCGTGAAGGGCAGGGTAATTGCCTCGGATATTTTGCCGATGGATTCGCTGGAGCACGTGGATTTTATCCAGGGTGATTTCACCGAAGAAGAGGTGTTCAACCAGATCATGGAAAAACTCGGTAGCAATCGTGCCGATGTTGTTATCTCCGATATGGCGCCCAACATCAGCGGTGTGGATGCGGTGGATCAAGCATCGTCCGTGTACCTGGTGGAGCTTGCGCTGGATATGGCGCGCAGCGTGTTAAAACCCAAAGGGGATTTTGTCGCAAAAGTATTTCACGGTGAGGGCTACGACGATTACGTGAAAGAGGTGCGTACGTCATTTGAAAAAGTCGTGATCCGCAAACCTGATGCATCGCGCCCACGCTCACGTGAAGTTTATGTAGTGGGTAAGGGATTTAAAGGTTAACTCTATGACTCTAGGCTGGGTGATTGCGGGTACTATTGCTCAGCTTATGTTGGGTATGATGTCGTTTCTGATAGTTGCATTTTCGGCGGCGGGTATAGCAAACGAAAAAACACTGAATAAATTGCAGATGGCATGGTTAAATATCGCGCTTTATGTGTTACCCGCCAGTTGCTTTTTTAGTGCGGGATTCGTTGCCTGGTGCTATTATCAGGATGTAACAACCAGCGCGTACTACTGGTATTTATTGCCTGCCCCGTTTATCGGTTTTTATCTCATCTACGCTATTCGACTCAATTCAAAGAATTAATCTCTTTTCGTCGGAAAATTTTCCCCTGCTACTGATTGCGTTATAACGATGAAATACAATCTTGCGCAACCACTGCTTTAAAAAATGTAAAGCCTTCTTTTTTATCTTATTGCATCAAAGTGTTGCGCGATTCAGCCGATACATAGAAGGAACCTATGGAGGATGTTTGATGGAAGTCACCCTTGCCGGGATTAGCTTATTACTCTCCTCCGACCAGGCCACCATATGGTGACAATACACTCATCAAATAAGAAAACCGCTATGAATTGATTAATCACCACTTTGAATATTTCCCCAAGGAGTATCTGGATAAATTGGGTGGTAATTACACCTACGCTATTGAGTAAGAGCAGGGCAGCGCTAGCCGGATTTTATCCATGACCAATGAGCGCGTGAATAGTGTGTGGGGTGCAAAGGAAGCAAGCAAAAAAAAAAAATTAGCCAGTTTGTGAATTATAAATTAGTCGATCAGGATGATTATTCCTAAGGTGATCGCCGCGTGCAGGAATTTGCGGAGCTGTTAGCGAAGTGGCAAAGTCATAAACAAATGTTGGCTGTTGACGAGGTGTTGCAGTCTACTAAGGAAAATTTGTTTTTGAATATCTGCCGCAGTTAAATCGTTAGTGCAGCTCAATAGCAGGGAGCCAGTGCTCGCTGCTATCGACAGGATCGTGCAGTTTTTTTTATTGCGATTTTTGCTGTTGGGCTTTGACGTATTTCATAATGTTAACGAAGGTGTCCGTCCAATAAATATCTTTATTGGCTGCCAAATACTTTACTAATTCTTCGTGCGCTTCTTTGGACACCACCAAGTGATCGCCACCAATTCCGTGAAAGGTAAAGTTAGCCATGGTGCCTTTGGCTGCTGCTTCTTTCACAACAGCAATTAACTGCTCTCCGGTAACACCGTTCGGAAAATCAACGGGGACTACATAGGGATCCAGTGTTTTCATGTCGGGGGTGACACCACCAAAGCCCGCTTTAATGGCGACAAATTCACTCTTTAATCCATCGACATAATTACTGCCACTGGCTTTCAAATCGATGCAGGGTGGAGTGTAGGTGCGTTCAGTTTTGCCATCGATCGAGTGCAAAAACGCATTGGTCACTTTAACTTGATCCTGCATTTGAACGACGCTGACTTTATCCAGATCGCGATCTGCCGGTACCCATTCCCGCCCTGGGCTGCTTTTAGAGCATTGGTGAAAAATGCTGTGGTTTCCCAGTTCATGGCCTTTTTTAGCGGCAGCTCGCCAGTCAGAGAGGCGAGTCGTCAGTGTGGGGCTGACGACATTCAAATAGAAAGTGCCTTTGAGCTTGTATTTATTCAGCGTGGGAATCGCGTTATCGAGTTGGCTATCCAATGCGTCGTCATAGGCGAGATTCACTGCAGCTTTGGCGCCATTAGGCCAAGTGAAAGATTTTTCTGCTGCAAGACTCGCGTGGGTACCCAACGCCAAGCCGATGCCGATTAATAGGTAGGGGATTTTTATTGTCATTGTTGAGGTCTCTTGTTGATTGAATTATTAGGCTAGCAAAGATAGTCAGTTCTTACCTGTTTACCTATTGCATTTACATTTCTGCACAGAGGTTTCTGCATTCTTAATTGCTTTTGTTTTTTTCATTCAGAATATAAATCTGTTTAATCATTAGAAAAAAATATGAGCATTTGTTAATCAGTTCTCGGAAACCCAGTACAATTAAAATGAGAATGACAGCGCTGTCTTAATGAGTAAGACAAATAACAATAATAACATTAATGTATTTTTAAGCGACAAACGCTCTCCACTTTAGCAGTCATCAACACCTCAGTTTGCTGAGCAAATTCGAGTGCCAACTTATTCAACGCGTCATGTTTTTACATCGAATGTGAAGGGATCACAGGTGCGGCGACGGATTTAAGTGTAGCTGCACTTTGTTTGCCGACGGGCAGGCGACAGGAGTGTGCGGCATTGAATCGCCCTTTGCTAAAGGGTAAATCAACAATAACGAGGGGCATCCAGCCCTTTTTCCTGAATAATCAAGGAGACAATACATGATTACTCCGCCCAAAAAGAACCTGAGCCTGTTGGCAGTGCTAAGTCTTTGCACTATGGCGATGGGTTACAGCAGCGCGGCTTCTGCGGCCTGTTCTTACAACATCGACAACGAGTGGAATACCGGGGCAACCGGTACTATTAAAATCACTAACTCGACTACTTCTACGATTAACGGTTGGTCTGTGAGTTGGCAGTACACCACTAACCGTTTGACCGGTTCGTGGAATGCGAATGTGACGCCCACCAACCCCTACACTGCAACCAACTTAGGGTGGAACGCCACTATCCCGCCAGGCCAAACCGTGAGTTTTGGTTTCCAATTGAACAAAAATGGTGGTGCGTTGGAGCGTCCTACCGTAAATGGTTCTGTCTGTTCGGGTGGTTCAGCCGCATCTTCGGTTCCTTCGTCTGTATCGTCTTCATCAAGATCGGCAACCCCTTCGTCTATATCTTCATCATCAAGATCGGCGACTCCATCATCCGTAAGCTCTTCGTCTACTAGCGCTAGCTGCCTCCAACAATGTAATTGGTACGGCACTGTGTATCCGCTTTGCGTGACCACTACCAGCGGTTGGGGTTATGAGAACAACAGAAGTTGTATTTCCAGAACCACCTGTGCCAGTCAACCTGCTCCCTTTGGTGTGACAGGTGTGTGCGGTAATTCATCGAGTGTGGTGAGTTCCAGCCGTTCAAGTTCATCGTCTTCTGTTACCCCAAGTTCACGCTCAAGTTCAAGTATTAGTGTAACCAGTAGCTCGATCAGTTCATCGCGCTCAAGTACGCCAAGCTCGATCAGTTCTTCGCGTTCAAGCACTTCCAGTTCGATCAGTTCTTCGAGCCGATCCAGTGTTAGTCCCGGCGGTGTCTTCCGTGTGGATGCAACCGGCAACATCACCAAGAACGGCACTGTATTCCCTGTTCGCTGCGGAAACTGGTTTGGTCTTGAAGGCCAACATGAGCCTAAAGATGCAGAGAACAATGCTGACGGTGCGCCAATGGAGCTTTATGCGGGCAACATGTGGTGGGCAAATACCGGCCGCACTATCCAGCAGACCATGACCGAGATTAAAGCCCAGGGAATCAACATGATTCGCCTGCCGATTGCACCCCAAACGCTCGATGCGACAAACCCGCAAGGGATTGGCGATATCCGTGCTGGCGGCGTGTTAAAAAATCATCCGTCTGTGCGTCAAACCAATGCGCGTCAAGCCATGGAGGATTTCATCAAGTTGGCCGATCAGAACAATATCGAGGTGTTGGTGGATATCCACTCCTGCTCCAACTATGTTGGTTGGAGAGCTGGCCGTTTGGATGCACGCCCTCCCTATGTCGATGCGACTCGCGAAAACTATGAATACACTCGTGAAGGCTATTCTTGTGCGCCAGTGGGCACTCCGGGTGTCACCACTCACGCTTACAACGAATCTATCTGGTTGGATAACCTGAGAGACATCGCTGGTCTTTCTACCAAGTTGGGTGTTGATAACATTATTGGTATCGATATTTTCAATGAGCCATGGGATTACACCTGGGCCGATTGGAAGCGTCTGTCTGAAAGCGCCTACACCGCCATCAATTCGGTTAACCCGGATATGTTGATTTTCGTGGAAGGTATTTCAGCTACTGCCGACAATCAGGATGGTTCACCATCTACCATCACCGAAGTTCCACACGGATCGGAAGACTACAATCCCAACTGGGGTGAAAACCTGTTTGAAGCGGGCACCAGCCCACTCAACATTCCGAAAAGCCGTTTGGTTTATTCTCCACACACCTATGGTCCATCAGTATTCGTACAGAAACACTTTTTGGATCCTGCGCAAACTGCTTGCGCCGGTCTTGAAGGTGATGCCGCCGCTGATGCCGATTGTAGAATCGTGATCGACGCAGCCAAACTGAGAGCAGGTTGGGATGAACACTTCGGTTACTTGCGAGCGCAAGGTTTTGCGATGGTTGTCGGAGAATTTGGTGGCAATATGGATTGGCCACAAAAAGGCAGTATTTCTGACCGTACCAAGTGGAACCACATTACCACCAATGTCGATCAGCAATGGCAACAAGCGTTTGTTAGCTATATGAAAGAGAAAAACATCCAGGCTTGTTATTGGTCTATCAATCCGGAATCGGGTGATACCCATGGCTGGTATGGTCATTCCTATGACCCTGTTAGTAACGAATCCGGCTGGGGAACCTGGCTGCCTTTCGATACGCGCAAAACCACCTTGTTGAAAGATCTTTGGGGTAATTAATTAATCATTAATCTGTGACTAAAAACCTGGAGCTGACGCAAGTTGGCTCCGGGTTTTTTATTGGTCAGCTTTTAACAGAAAAATTTTGTGGTAATGTGCCCTCACTATTTTTTATTGGAGCTAGCCATGACTTGGTTGATGTTGATTGTTGGTTTGGTGTTGTTGGTGGTGGGTGCAGATTTGCTGATCAAGGGGGCTGCACGGCTTGCCTCTAATTTTGGAGTGCCTGCGCTAGTGATTGGTCTCACGGTGGTGGCATTTGGTACCAGTGCACCGGAGTTGGCGGTTAGCGTCAAAGCAGCGTTCTCTGGTCAGGCTGAATTGGCTATTGCCAATGTGGTTGGCAGTAATATTTTTAATGTCTTGTTTATTCTCGGCCTCGCGGCGCTTATATCCCCGCTTATTATTTCCCACCAATTAATTCGTCAGGATGTGCCAATTATGGTTGGTATATCCATAGTTGCAGTGCTGATGACATTGGATGGCAGCATCAACAAATTAGAGGCAGCAATACTCGCACTGGGTTTGGTTGGCTATACCTGGTTTTTGTTTTATCAAGGCAAGCAAAAAGGTGTGGATGTATCCGATGGCGAAGTTGAGGAAATGCTCAACGCCAATGCACCCATGTGGCAGAACATATTGCTCGTTGTCGGTGGATTAATTTTATTGGTAATGGGAGCCCGTTGGTTAGTGCAAAGCGCAATCGAACTTGCCACTGCATGGGGTGTGAATGAAGCAGTGATTGGGTTGACGATTGTGGCAGCCGGAACTTCGCTTCCAGAGGTGGTGACATCGGTAGTTGCAACCTTGCGTGGCCAGCGTGATATCGCGGTCGGAAATGTCGTAGGCAGCAATATTTTTAATATTCTGTGCGTGTTGGGTTTGTCCGGTTTGGTTTCACCTACACCTTTGTTAGCCGGGGAGCAATTGGCCGGTTTTGATATTCCGGTAATGCTCGGGGTTGCTGCACTCTGCGTACCGATATTTTTTATCGGCTCTGTACTCAATCGCATCGAAGGGTTTATGTTCCTGTTACTCTATGTAGCTTATGTATGGGTGTTGATTGCCATGGCACTATCATTGGGATATCTCGCGCAGTTGCAAACCGCTATCCTCTACGGTTTGATCCCAGTTGTCCTTGTGTATGTATTGGTGACATTGGTGCTGGAGCTGCGTAGGCGTCGCGCGTAATAGCGGAATAGTTGTTGGCCCTATAGATGGTTATTAACAATAGGGCTAACAACTTGTCTGTTTCGGTCAATTTTTTTATCTGTTTCTATCCTTGTAAAGAGTTGTAACTGTCCGTTGACTCATGAAAACTCTAGTGACAGACTAATACTACTTTCCCTTCACCTATTTTCTCTATCTGTACAGGAGCCTCAAATATGACCGCCTTTGATATTGCTCTCCTGTCGGCTGCTTGATTACCCGCCTGTATTCTCGTTTTTCGGGTTTCCTAATGGCCGCGTAATCGCGCGCCGACTTTCACTTCGTTTTTTATTGTCGCGGTGTTGTTGTCACAAACAATTGCGATGTATTTGCTCGTGCCTGCGAGCTTAACGAAATTGGAAGTTTTCCATCATGATCGAAATCGATTTTGAATCTCTTGGCTCTATTGGTCTTACACCTTATATCGCGCAACAATTATTACAATTAGAAACGGCTGCCGCTGATGTGTTTTCCGCGCGTATTGTTGAAATTCATGGCGAGTGGATGTTGGCGCATAGCGGTCAATCTGAATATCGCGTGCGCGCACTACCGACGTTAGGATTCGGTCTTGCAGTGGGCGATTGGGTAATTGTGGAATCACGCCCTAATAATGAATATTGGATTAGCCAGTGCATGGAGCCAGTAACGCAAATTTCACGGCGCACGCAGGAAGGTAAACGCCAGGTATTGGTGACGAATGTCGATACTGCATTATTAGTTATGGGTTTGGATAAGGATTTTAATTTACGCCGCATGGAGCGCTACCTCGCGATCGTGCAAGCAGCGCAGGTAATACCGGTTATCGTACTAACCAAACAGGATATTGCAGAAAATCTTGCAGAAAAATTGGAGCAAATAGAGCAGCGTTTGCCAGCTCACATACCAATTGTTGCGGTGAATGCATTGCATGAAAGTACGGTAATGGTTTTGGCTCCATGGTTGCGAAAAGGGCAGACGTTGGTGTTGCTGGGCTCGTCGGGAGCAGGGAAATCCACTTTGACTAATACGCTAACCTCCAGCGCACAGGCAACGGGTGATGTGCGCAAAGATGATAGCAAAGGGCGGCACACGACGACTTCTCGATCGCTGCACCAATGCACAACGGGTGCTTGTATTATTGACACGCCCGGTCTGCGCAGCTGGAGTCCGGATGTCGATGAAGAATCGTTGGAGCTTGCGTTTGATGACATTGCAACCCTGGCAATGAATTGTCGCTTTCGTAATTGCGAACATCGAGATGAACCCGGCTGTGCTGTGCGCGAGTTTGTTGATGCTGATCGCTTGCATAATTATCAAAAATTATTGCGCGAAGTTCGTCGCAGCCAACAGACAGCGCTTGAGCGTATTGATGAGCGAGCAAAATGGAAAGTGCTGCATAAAGCCGCTCAAGCGCGAGTGCGCGAAAAGCGAGGTGATTATTGATTTTTATTAAGTGGTAGATGAAATTTGGAGAGCGACATAATTTTTTATGTCGCTCTCCTGATCAATAACTACTTTTACCTCCAGATAAAAATTTATCAGGCAGTTTTTACCCAGCCTGTCACATAAGCCGGTGTAGGGATCGATCCGTTATCGGCGTGCATGGGTTCGCCATGTTTTACTGCTAGAGGCAAAACACCCGCCCACACGGGCAATTGCATATCTTCCTCATCATCGCTGGGCGCGCTATTGCTGATTTTGCAGGCAGCTTCGTCAAGCGAAATTCGCATGACACTGGTAGCAGCGAGTTCTTTCGCATTCCCCGGGCGCGCCTCGTGTTTGCGGCCGGCAGCGATCTTATCCATCAAGGCATCCAT
Source organism: Cellvibrio fibrivorans (assembly GCF_031457055.1). Lineage (NCBI taxonomy): Bacteria > Pseudomonadati > Pseudomonadota > Gammaproteobacteria > Cellvibrionales > Cellvibrionaceae > Cellvibrio > Cellvibrio fibrivorans. The sequence continues at coordinate 151,963 of NZ_JAVDVX010000005.1, forward strand.
GGCGGCGATTTTGGCTTGCTTGTCTTCTACTAATTCAAATGTCCCGTAAATCACCGCGGAGCGATAGTGCATGCTGTGATTGAAAGCGGAGCGCGCCAGCACCAGTCCATCAAGATGAGTAATCGCAACGGATACCTGGGTTCCTGCGGTGAGTATTTTGGTGAGGCGGCCGCCATTGGAGCCGTGCACATAAAGCGCATTGCCAATACGCCAGCACGCAGTGGGAATGCAGTGTGTGCTGGTGCCGTCGTTGAACGCGATGTTGCACAGATAAGCTTCATCGATTACCGCATAGAGCGTTTGCTGTTCATAGCTAGCCTTTTCAGCGAGGCGACGAATACGTGTGCGTGGAGATGGGGAGCTGGGTGACTGCTGGTTCATTCTGTTCCTTTTTAATAGTGGTTTTGTTATCAACAACGGGTTAAGCGTTTAGATTATCCTGCTGCTGGCTCTATAATAAGATCCACTTTTATGAAAATTTTTAGGGCCACATGGACTACCAATTTCTCTTTGATCAGTTCAATGCCAGGCAATCTGGAATTAAGCAGTCACAACAGCGGCGTTTATACCACTGCTTACGCGATACTATTTTGCGCGGTCAACTTAAAGCGGGTATGCAATTACCGGGCAGTCGAACTTTAGCCACTGAGCTCAAGGTTTCGCGCAATACCGTACTCTATGCCTACGAACAGTTGATCACCGAGGGGCTGCTGTTATCAGTCGGGCGCAGCACTCTGGTTGCATCCAATCTTTCAACCTTAGTCAGTACTCCAGTGGCTGCGAATATCACCAAGCCACGGCAGCTTTCTGCGCGTGCGCAGTTAACGCCATGGCCTACTGATCCTCACGGCGCATTTGCCGCATTTATGTCGGGTGTGCCTGCGTTAGCGCATTTTCCAATTGCTATCTGGCGCCGTTGTTTGGAACGTGTTTGGCGGGAACTTAATTTTCAACAACTCGATTATGCAAACGCAGTGGGTGAACCAATTTTGCGTGTAGCCATAGCAGAGCATCTCACCAGTACTCGCGGCCTGGTCTGTAGTGCAGAACAAATTTTTATTACTGATGGCACGCAACAGAGTTTAGGTATTTGTGCGCATGCACTGGCAAGTGCGGGAGATATTGTCTGGATTGAGAACCCCGGTTACGGCGGTGCTTTTCAATCATTGAAAGCTGCAGAGCTGGATGTGCGCGGTATTGCGGTGGATGCAGAAGGGATCGCACCGACAAAAAAAGAGTGGGAAAAATTTACGCCGAAATTCATTTATACAACACCATCGCACCAGTTTCCGCTCGGCAGTGTGATGAGTGTTGTGCGCCGACTTGAATTAATCGAGTCAGCAAAACAATACGACGCGTTGATTATTGAAGATGATTACGACAGCGAATTCCGCCGCGATGGCCCACCGTTGCCAGCAATGCAAGGTTTGGTTGCTGACGCACCGGTAATCTACCTCGGCACCTTTAGCAAAACATTATTTCCCGCATTGCGTATTGGTTATATGGTGGTACCAAAAGGATTGGTGGAACCTTTTGCCGGTATATTGAAGCTAGGGCATTTGCGCGGGCGCAGTGCCGATCAACTTGCGCTTGCGGAATTTCTGCGCGCGGGCCATTTTGCCAATCACTTGAAAAAAATGCGCCGTTTGTATGCAGCGCGACGCGATGCACTGGTAGCAGCGATTAATAAACATCTCGGCCACATTGCGATAATTTATGGCGGGTCATCCGGTATTCATTTAACAATAGCACTGCCCGAAGCACTCAATGATGTGAGCATCAGTAGGGCCGCATTAGCTCAGGGTGTGTATACCCAACCGCTGAGCAAGTTGGCAACGGGTAGTGTTTTGTGTAATGGTTTAATGTTGGGTTATGCGCAAGTGCCTGAAGCGGAAATGGACAAATATATTTCGTTGTTGGCGAATGTGATTAGTGAATATGTATGAGAGTGAGCTTCATGGCTAGTTAAAAAAACGAGCACAACAGTTGTGCTCGTTTTTATTGTGCAGGCACTTAACAATAGCTAATAAGCTGCTTTTTCAGTAGTGTTTATTCCTGATTGTGGTGATAGATTGCGTTTGATGAGTTCCCAATCAACTTTACGGCTTGCGGGTGCTAAATCCTGTTGGTTGATGGGGGGCAATTCCTTTTGTGTTTCCGCTTGCGGTAATGACTCTGCATAGACTAAGGCGTCTGCAAAATTCATTTTTGCAATAGTGCGATATTCAGCTCGCACTACTTTTAAATCGCTTTGCAATTCGCGGCTGCCTTTTCTCTCGATTAACTGGAATAAATAGCTTATCGATTTGTCAATGGTAGGGCTAATCAAAGGCTCATTGTTTGTAGCAATTTTTTCAAGTTGAGCATGATTTTTCGCTGCTGCGCCTAAACTGGAAAAATGTCGGACTACCTGCGCCGCATGCGAGCGTCCATTTTTATCGCCAATCAAGAGCGTAGCTAGCTCGGGACTGTGACGATAATAAATTTGCATAAGTTGACGGCCTTTCGCCAGGGGTTTTAGCGCCTGATCTCGGAAATTGCGCAAATCGGTGATGACTGCGGGATAATCTTTAAACTCTGCCGCCGCCACCTTGGATGCAACACAGCTAATATCGATTGGAGCTGAGATAGACATCCAATTGTAGCGCAGTATTTCATTGGCATCTGTCCAGGTTGCACCGCTGAGTTCTCCAGAAAGGGACGTCCAATACTGCAACATGTTATTGTGACCGGAATCCCACATGGTTTGATTGTAAATAGTTTCCAATGACACACGGTTAGGTGTGTTGTCATCACTCAAACTATTGCGTCCACGGTCTTCACTGCCACCATTGTTATCGTTGTTGGAATCCATCAAATCCAGTAGTGCTGCTGCAACCCTGGCCTCCTGTTTTTCCCCCAGGCGATTTGCACCGGAATACAATTCCAATGCTTGGCCGCCGGCATCATTTTGATTGGTGCAACTGGGCCACTCCCCCGCGCCTTCAGTTGTGCCTTCGTCCCAATTGTATTGGCCGTCATTGCACAGGCTTAACATAAATGCACTTGCCCAACCTTCACTCCATGAGAGCCGTTCATCCTGCACTGCATCGCCAAAGTTGTGCGCGCCACCAGGGCTGGGGTCCCCACCGGGATAGGCGGCGTCCATTAAAAAATGGCCATATTCGTGAATGGCGATATCAGGAGCGCGGTTAGTGGAGGCTGATAAGTTTATCTGGCCATTATAAAAATCACCTGAGCTTGGATAATCAATTTCAACAAAACCCGGATCGCGCCCACCGACACTGGTTATATGTTGCCAGGCGCGATCCATAAACGAGAATATTTGCGCCGCTTCCATATCATCACTGGGTGTCAGGGTTCCGAAATTGACTACTGCACCTTCATTTAAATCGTCGCGCACGCCGGATGCCCATTCATAATCGCCACCATCGTGCACACGCCAGCGGGTATTGCGTAGTTTTAATTTGATGTAAAGGTCGCGGCCGTTTTGCAGCCAGCCATCATCATTATTGACGCTGATGCTGTAGTCACCATTGCCATTCGTGGCGACAGATTCGAGGAATTCATCGCCAAAGGTGTCGTCGTCGTACAGATAAATACCTGCGTTGACCAATGGCTTTACGGTGCCATCAAAATCGGTAAATACAATTCGCCCGTTGACTGTCACCGGATCGCGTCCGCGCCAGGCGGTTTTGCTCGAATCAATAACATGCTTCGCATCTTGCCCCAGCTCTTTATCAGCCCTGGCCAATAATACCGCGCGATTTTTATCGGTGACTATGCGCGCTAGTGTAGTGTCATCCACGTTGGTCAAGTTGCCGGAAAATGCGCGCACTGATTTCATTTTAGTAAAATCTTCAGAGCGTTTTTTCTGCCGTATTTCCCGCCATTGTTTCTGGGTGAATAGCCTGGCTTGTTTTTTCTCAGACACTTCCTGATAAAAAATAACCCGGTCATAGATCACACCTTTAGTGTCACCAATTTCCAGCTCTATTTTGTAAATTCCCGCTTGGCTAAATGCTGGCACTATTGCCTTGACAACCGTGTCCTTAACGCGCTGTTTATCATTGGCAATTTTCGTACGCGTTGCTTCACCCATTTTTTTTGCAGGAAGAGTAGTTGCATCGCTTATGTTAATGACCACTTCATTGATGCGTACATCATTCACAGTCACGCGAATGGGTACAGTGAAGCTACCCTGGGTGGCCTTGAGCGAGGTAATTTTTTCGATCGACTCAGGCATAGCGGCAATAGGACGGTCGGGTGGAGTCGCAAATGCCGGTGTTGCCAGCAGCGATGACAAGAGCAGTAGTGACACAACCAATGATGGTAGTACCACTGATGAAATCACCAGGGTTGACACCGTGGGTGATGAAAGCAATGCGAGCAACCTGCCGGTTATTTCTTTTAACGATTTCATAACGTCTCTCCTTAAAGTGCATCGATACCTATAAAAAATTCGTTGTGCAATTTGCCAAATTATCTTGTTACTCTTTTTCCTTGAATAGCTTTTGTGATAGCCGTTGTTTGTTTCAGCGCGCGTTGCAAATAATCTCCAATCGCTTGCTCGGCGTTATCAATCGCTTCTGTAATGACCGTATCAATCAATTTTGGTTGTGCCCGCTTAAACATAGAAGCCAGTTTTGTTTCATCTTCAGGCAATTTGTGCGCTAGCTGATTGATAATAGAGCCTAAAATAACGCGGCGAATATTTTGCAGGGGTAACAGTGACGGTTCAGCTTCTTTGGTGTTGTCGCCTGTGAGTGCCAGCTCCTGTTGCGCTTTGACCAATTGTGCTAGCGCTGGGTTTGCATCGCTGCTGGCGACTAAATCATCGACTATCTCTGCCATGGCGCCCAAACCCCAATGCCGGGTCATAACTTCCTCTGCTACTACGCCAATTTTTAACAGCGGATCCCAAGGACAGGGATGTGGGAAGGGCAAGCGCAACTCAGCGATTTCAAAATCAAACCGTGTCAAAGCTGCTTGTAAAAATGGCCAGCAGGAGCGCCGATTTTTCGGCGCAAGCCAGCGCGCAGTATTTAAATAGTAGCGTTGGATTTTTAAATATTCCGGTGTTGGATTTCCTGCAATATATAAACCGCTCCGGCCGCCGGAACCAGAACCATTTAAATTCACATTCACAAAATGGTGCCAGGTTGCATCACACACAATTCTGCCTACATTGGCAGCGTCGCCATCGTATGCTGAAATGGCGCCAAAGCTGTGAGGTTTAACTGGTGGCTTGCCAGTGTTGGTTACAAAACGCCCCGCAGAAATAGAGACGGCGACCACTTGCGGCGCGATGCGTACACCAGCTGCCATAGGCCATTCTTCGACGCCGGCAAAATTTCCTGCGGCCGGTACGGGCGCCAGGCATTCACTTTCGTGCGGATGGTCTGGCAAGTAATCCACTGCACCTGATTCATGGCGCAATACCGGATGTACATTCCAACTGGACGCTTGGTTATCAGGGCCGCCATTGGAAAAAAATACCGGATAAATACGCTGGGGAATTGCATCGGATTGATCTTCGAATTGTTTGATGCCATCGCTGCCTGGCTCAAGCACTGTATCGTGCCGGTCAGGGCTGGTCATCGGTACGCTTGCCCAATTGCGCATTTGCCGTACGCGGGGAAGCGTTGTGCCCATGCCCGATCCGATACTTGCGTGGTCACCTGTTGCAAATACACCGCCGCCTGCCTGCATAAATTGTGCAATGGTAGTTTGCTCAGCTGCACTGAGTGCAGACGAACTAAAACCAAAGAGCCACAGCTGGTCGTAATTAGTGCGGTTAACCGGTGTAGCAGCGGTCGCAAAATTAAAATTGCCCGCAATGGTGGATGCAACACCGCCACCGGTGCGATGTGCGGTAGCTACGTTATGTCCGCCGCTTTTGATGATCGTTACAAATTCAGAAAGGCCGAAACCTGCGGTACCGAAACTCAGGCTGCCATCGGCAACCATAAGGATATTTTGCTTGCAGGGAAGTTTGAAAATGAGTTCTGCGAACTGGTTGCCCGCAAATTTGAGTTCGAAGTTCAACATAAAAATCTCCTTTTGATTGAATCGCGAAAGCATAACGAGCTATATCGTTATGTCCCGGAGTTCCCGAGAATTTCAGGTTACTCTTGCGGATAAATATTCGTTGTGAGGAAAGAGCCTTGCGATTTGTGAAATATTCACACAGCGCACTTGTGAGCGCGTGTTGTCGCTATACGCGTGGATCACAAATCTGATGTTGAATTTACTGTCGCCGGTTATTTTGTTGTAGGCTTGGACATATTAAAAATAATGCTCTTCATATAATTAGATCGCGCGTTAAAAACTCTCTCCAATTGCATCAACCCTTTGATATCACGTGTTAATTTTTTGGCAGCAAAAATGACAGGGGATTGATTCGTATCATGACAGAAAATGCGTTGTGCATTGCCGCTTGGCTTTGCTGTTGTTTTCTGTCGTCTGAACAATTAATTTCTCGTGGAGGAATGATGTATGAAATTACATTCGGCGTGGATTCGACTTTTATTGATGAGTGGTTATGTGGCATTGGTGAGTTTATATGGCGCTATTGCACATGCAGCCAAATGTGAATACAAAATCGCAAATGAATGGGGTAGTGGATTTACCGCGACAATTCGCATTACTAATGACGGCACAGTACCCATTTCCAGTTGGGCGTTGAATTGGAATTATAGCGATGGCTCGCGCATTACCAGTAGCTGGAACGCAACGGTGACTGGCGCCAATCCTTATAGCGCTTCACCATTAAACTGGAATACTAATATTGCGGTGGGTTCCAATGTTGAATTCGGGGTACAGGGTACGAATGGTGGCAGCAAAGCGCAGGTGCCGATAATCGCGGGTGCTGTCTGCACTGGCGCTGTTGCTTCCAGCATTACACCGGCGAGCTCGAGTGCAAGATCCAGTTCGGTTTCCAGTGCGCGTTCATCCAGCATCAGTGCAAGTTTGCGTTCGTCGGCCAGTGTGAGCATTGCATCATCACTGCGCAGTTCGAGCCTTGCGTCTGCCGCAGGGCAAATGTGTAACTGGTATGGCAGTCTCACACCTTTGTGCGCCACTACCGCCAAGGGTTGGGGTTATGAAAATGGAAAGAGTTGTGTAGCAACAGCAACCTGCTCCGCACAACCAGCACCTTATGGCGTAGTGGGTGCTACATCCAGTGCGCGTTCTTCGGTGGTTTCATCGTCGAGTATGACCAGTCGCTCCAGCTCGTCGCGTTCATCTTTCCGCAGTTCTTCTTCCACGGCAATCACCAGCAGTTCGGCCAGCAGTATTCCACCTATTGTCGGCGGTTGTGATGGTTATGCAACGCGTTATTGGGATTGCTGCAAACCGCATTGTGGATGGTCAGGCAATGTTCCGACACTGGTTGCACCGCTGCAAAGTTGTGCGGCAAATAATACTCGCCTGAGTGATTTGACCTTGCCTAGCAGTTGCGATGGTGGCAATGCGCATATGTGCTGGGGTATGGCACCGTTTGCGGTGAGCGATACTTTGGCTTACGGTTTTGCCGCGACTTCCAGTGGCGATGTCTGTGGTCGCTGCTACCAATTGCAATTTACCGGCAGTTCGCACAATTCGCCGGGCGATCCTGGCTCGGCCGCTTTGGCCGGTAAAACCATGATCGTACAGGCGACTAATATTGGCTACGACGTGGGTGGCGGCCAATTCGATATTTTGGTGCCAGGTGGCGGAGTAGGAGCGTTTAATGCGTGTTCAGCGCAATGGGGCGTTTCCAATTCTGAATTAGGTGCGCAGTACGGTGGATTGCTGGCCGCGTGTAAACAAGAACTGGGTTATAACGCGAGCCTCGCGCAGTACAAATCTTGTTTAACCAATCGCTGTAACAGCGTGTTTGGTTCGCGCGGTTTGACGGAATTGCAGCGCGCTTGCACCTGGTATGCGGATTGGTTCCAGGCTGCTGATAATCCTGCACTTAAATACAAAGAGGTGGCGTGTCCTGCAGAATTAACCGCGCGTTCTGGAATGAATCGCAGTGCATTAAACGATATTAAAACCAGCTGTAATTGATGAGTAATGAAGTCAATTATTGATGGGTTCTGACATCATGTTGAAAAATCATGTTAGCGATAAGTGATTAAATAAAAAAACAATGTGTGCAGCGGCGCACATTGTTTTTCATCTGTCTGTCAGTAAACTCTGGTCTACACTTGCACTAGGAGATAAGTAATTTCTCCCTTTTCATCGACCTGTAAGAGGCTGCTGTTATGATGTTAAAAGAGCTTGTCGCCCAATGGGAATCCCATGCCCATGGTGTATTAACAAAAGACACTTATGCTGTTCACCTACTGGTGGAAGATGCAGCGAAAATTGATGCATTGGCAGAGATGTATCCCAAACGCACCAAAGAACAATTAATCAGTGAATTATTGTCGGCAGCGCTCGGGCAATTGGAAGCGAGCTTTCCTTATGTACAAGGGCCAACCGTTGTGGCGAGGGATGAGATGGATGATGCGATCTATGAAGATATAGGGCCAACACCGCGTTTTATGGCGCTAACTAAAAAATATCTTGCGCAACATAGACAATAACGTTGCCTGGCGCACACCCAAATCGCTTCCCGCTTCGTATACAGACCTGATCGTCTATTTTTACGGAGCCATGATGTCAAACAAACCTGTACCTACAGAAAGTGAATCGCCTGCACGCTTACCCTGCCGCGGCTGCCAACCCGGCTGTTCGAGCTACGCCACTTGCGACGGCAAGCCCTGGCGATTGGAGGCGCAACCAAAACCAGTTGCACATTAAAAAAGAACCCGGCTAGTTGCCGGGTTCAGTTACAAATCCTAGTTTTAAAATTCCTGCGCGCTGCACTGCGGCCATGGTCTTGATGACATGTTCGTAATCAACTGTCCTGTCGCCGCGGATATGCACTTCCGGTTGTGGTTGTTTGCCGGCTTCTGTGGCCAAGCGCGCATCCAGTTCTTCCATAGTGACTTGTGTTTCATTCCAGTAAATATTGCCATCGGCATTGACTGCAAGATTAACCGTCTCCGGTTTTAATTCATTGGGTGTGTTATCTGCGCGCGGCAAATCCACTTTTACCGAGTGGGTTAATACTGGCACAGTGATAATAAAAATAATCAACAATACCAACATCACATCCACCAAAGGCGTCATGTTGATTTCATTCATCACTTCTGTATCGTCGTCGAGTCCACCGCCGAAGGCCATGGCTTACACCTCTTTGCGTGGAGTGAGTTTGGTGATAATGCCTTTATTTTGCATTGGGCTGCCGGTAATAAAGTAGGCGTGCAATTGATGTGCAAAACGGTTGAGTTTGTTGAGCACACCTTTGTTGGCGCGCGTGAGGGCGTTGTAGCCGAGCACCGCTGGAATGGCGACGGCCAAACCAAACGCCGTCATGATCAGGGCTTCACCCACTGGCCCCGCGACTTTATCGATACTGGCTTGGCCGGAAATGCCGATACCCACCAATGCGTGATAAATGCCCCACACAGTACCGAACAAACCTACGAAAGGTGCTGTTGATCCCACTGATGCAAGAACCGCCAGGCCGCGCTGCAAACGCTCGGCACTTTCATCGATAGAGCCGCGCAAACAAGCCGTGAGCCATTCGGCTAATGGTAAGTGGCCGTGCAAGTCGTCCTTGTGATTGCTGTGGTGATCGAGCGCTGCCTGGCCCTCTTCGGCCAAATGGCGGAAGGGGGTAGAGCGATCTTCACCGAGTGTGCGCAAGCCTTCAGCAAAACTTTGTGCGTGCCAGAAATCATTCAAGCCCTGTGACGGGCGGCGCAACCGCCATAAACCCCAGGCGCGCACAACAATCACCCACCAGCTGGCGATGGACATAACCAACAAAATAATTGCGACGCCTTTGATCAACGCATCGCCCTGCTGCCAGATGGAAGCAATGCCGTAAGGTGAATCCATAAAAACCTCGCCTACTCAATAATGGAAAGTGTAAAAAAATAAAAAGTACAAAAATTAATTCAGATTGAACTCAACTGGCTGTTCATACCAAAAATCGATTTTCTTATCGCCTTGAGTCGCTGGTTGATAGCGCCAGTGCTTCACTGCTTTTACCGCCGTATCATCCAAACGTTTGAAACCGCTGGAGGTTTTTATTTTGATCTTGCCGACTGTGCCGTCCGCTTTGATCAATATCTCTAAAACAACTATGCCTTCCTCGCGCAAGCGACGCGATAAACTCGGGTAAACCGGTGCCGGATTGCTTAATTGGCCAGCGTCAGCGCGCGGTGGCAATACCGGTGCCGGAGCAGGTTCTGCCGGTTTCGGCTCCACTGGTTTTTCTACCGGCTGTGGTGGTTCTGGTTCAGCTGCTTTTACCGCGCGTTCCGATGGTGGGGCTTTGGGCGGTGGTTTGGGTACTGGTTTTGGTTCGGGCTTTTTTTCCGGCGGCGGAGGTGGTGGTTCCGGTTGTGGCGGCGGTGCCTCTTCCGGTTCTGCCATCACCAATACGCCCTGAATAGTGGGCATCACGATTTCAATGGGTTTTGGCGCGGAAGGCGATAACATTACCGCCGCCAAAACCCCGATATGAGCGCCTATAACGAGCAAAAAGGAAATTAATGAAGCATGTTTGGATTGCATCGGCGACTGCTGTGGGAGGTGATCGTGATTGTGAATAATAAGATGGCGCTAATGATAATATTTCTCATTGATTAAGGCAATCTAATCATGCGTGTCATCAGGAAAAGGGCAGATCGGTTATAACAATAGTGTGTGGGCTGGCATAGTTATTGGGTGCCGATGTTATACTCGGCCTCCCGCGCTTTTGCGCTCCATCAGTAGGACTCCATGGAAATCTTTGTATTGCTCGGCCTGATTATCCTCAACGGTCTGTTTGCGATGTCGGAAATTGCTATTGTCACCGCAAAAAAATCCCGTTTGATGGCACTTGCCGCCAAGGGAAATAGCTCGGCGGAAGTCGCACTGAAATTGGCCGAAGATCCCACCCAGTTTTTATCAACCGTGCAAATCGGTATTACCTCTATCGGCATTATGAACGGTATTTTTGGTGAATCGATTCTCGCCGAACCCTTCGCTTTGTGGTTACAAACTTTTGGTGTGCCAGTGAATTTTAGTGATAATTTCGCCACCATTCTGGTTGTTGTTGTCGTCACTTATCTATCAATTGTGGTGGGCGAATTGGTCCCTAAACGTATTGGTCAACTCAGTTCAGAGCGCATCGCCTGTTACGTTGCGAAGCCCATGCAACTGCTGGCGATCATCACCAAACCTTTTGTGTATTTTTTGTCGGGCTCGACCCTTGCGTTGATGCGCTTATTTGGCTTCCATCAAACCCAAAATTCACAAGTTACCCAGGAAGATATCCATGCAATCCTTGACGAAGGCTCCAGCTCAGGCGTGCTAGAGCAACAAGAACATGCGATGGTAAAAAACGTATTGCGCCTGGAAGCACGCAGCATTGTTTCATTAATGGTGCCGCGTTCGGATATTGTGTATTTGGATACCGCCTTACCGCTTGAAGAAAATTACCAGCGCGTTATGAAATCACCGCACTCGCGCTTTCCCGTTTGCACTAAACAAAGTGATAATTTAATCGGCGTGATTAATGCCAAAGAATTATTGGCCGAAGCCATCCGTGGCAGCACTGTTGATCTTGAATCCATGGCGCAGCCTTGCCATGTTGTTCCGGAATCATTAACCGGAATGGAGCTGTTGGAATTTTTCCGTTCATCGCATAGCCAAATGGTGTTTGTGGTTGATGAATATGGCGATCTCAAAGGCATAGTGACGCTGCAAGATTTATTGGAAGCACTCACCGGTGAATTTATTATGGGTGAGGGCGAAGACGCTTACATCATTCGCCGCGATGACGGCTCACTGTTATTGGATGGCATGCTCGCAATTATCGATTTGAAAGATTGCTTGCAGATTGATGAATTGCCTGGAGAGGGTGATTACGAAACTCTCAATGGTTTAATTATGTTACTGATGGGGCGTATGCCTGCCACCGGCGATAAGGTTGTGGTGCGGGATTGGCTATTGGAAATCGTTGATATGGACGGCCGCCGCATTGATAAAGTGCTCGCTTACAAATTAGATGATGAGGAGCTAACCGGCTAACTGATTGACGCTGCTCCGCATACGTATTCATACCTGTCCCTATCGGGTTCCGCTTGGCATAACTCTAGGCAATGGGCTTTACTAGTAAAGCCCATTCTTATAATTACGCGAATAGCCATGGAGCCCGCCCATGAAATCCCTGTTTACCCTGTTATTTACTCTGCTGTTTGTTGTTGGTTGCAGTGATTCCGGAACTGCGCCCGCATCGACCACTGGTTCGAATTCTTCTGCGAGTTCCACAGCAAATACTTCTACAGATTATTTATCACTAGCCATTAATGAAGAGCCGACGCATTGGTGGCACAGCACTATTTTTTATGAAATCTGGCCGCGTTCGTTTCAGGATTCCGACGGTGATGGCAGCGGTGATTTTAAGGGGATGACTGCCAAACTCGACTATTTGCAAGACTTGGGGGTGAAAGGTATTTGGCTTACACCAGTATTTGAAGCACCTTCTTACCACGGTTACGATTTTCAGGACTTTTATAACGTGGAGGCCGATTACGGCACCATGGCGGATTTTGAAAACTTTATCGCGCAAGCACATAAACGCAATATCAAAGTGATTTTGGATTTAGTACTCAACCACATCTCTGATAAACACGAGTGGTTTATTAAATCAGCTAATAAAGAGGCGGGTTATGCGGATTATTTTATCTGGCGCGACGAGCGCCCCGCGAGTGGTTGGGGGCAACCCTGGTCAGCTGAATCCAATCCTGCCGCAGTATGGCATTGGAATGAAACGCGCAAAGCATTTTATTACGGTGCATTTGGTAGCAGTCAACCGGATTTAAATCTCACTAAGCAAGTCGTTATTGATGAATTAAATAAACTCGCCAGTTTTTGGCTTGCCAAAGGTGTTGATGGTTTCCGTTTGGATGCAGTGCGTTATGCGGTGGAAGAGGGCGGTTACCCGTTGCAGGCTGATACCCAGGGTACTATCGATTATTGGACTATTTTTTCGCAGCATGTGAAATCAGTAAAACCGGATGCGATGTTAGTGGCAGAGGCTTGGGCCGATTTAAATACAATCGGAAAATATCGGAATCATGGCAAAGGATTGGATTCATCCTTTGATTTTGATTTTGGCACCGTGGTGATTGATCTGCTAAATCCAGAGGTAAAACAAACCGCCGACTTTGGCACCATGAGCGCGAAAAACCTGCAACGAAGCCGCGATGGTCTATGGGCGAATTTAGTTGCGCGCAAAGCAGCAGCGCCAATCCAGTATTTCTCACCTTTTTTAACCAATCATGATCAAACTCGCATTATGTACACGCTGGAAAACGATCTTGCCAAAGCGAAAATTGCCGCGAGTTTATTAATGACTACACCGGGGACTCTCTATCTTTATTACGGCGAAGAAATTGGTTTGTCGCAATACAAAACTGGCGACGACCAATATCGTCGCGCGATTATGCAGTGGAGTGATGAAGACAGCGCAGGATTTAATTCGACCGGCGCCTTTTGGCTAGACCAAGCAAAATGGTTCCCCTGGATGCAAAATCATCAGGGGTGGTGGGCTAATTATTGGCAAACATTAAAAGATACGGGCAAATCTGTCGCTGCCCAGGCGCAAGATCCGCACTCCTTGTTTAATCACTACAAGCGCCTGATTAAGGTGCGCAATGAAAACCCCGCGCTGCAATTGCCGCAAGAGGTTCGTTACTATCCGGTGGATAATAAAGACATATGGTTGGTGGAGAATATTTCGGCGGGTAAGAGTTTGTGGGTATTGATTAATTTGAGCTCGACGGCGGATGCGGAGTTTGTGGTGCCGGTGAATTTGCGCGGTGCGCGCATTGATCAAGTTACTGGAAAAGAAATAGAGTTGGGTGAGCGTGTTAGTTTGCCGGCGGCGGGGGTGATGATTTTTTAATGTTTGCAAGGTCATGCACAATTTCTTGTGCATGACCTTGCTAATAAAATAATTACTTCAGTTTTAATTCTTTCACAAGATGATCTGCTTTATAGACTTTTTTAAGTGCTTCGCTCATTGCGGCGGGATGTACGGATACTGCCCGGTTAACGGATTCATCAAAAAAGTAAGATCCACCCAGTGATTGGATGTTGCCATCAAAAATGAGTCCAACCAGTTCACCTTTTGCATTGATTAACGGGCTACCTGAATTACCGCCAATGATGTCGTTCGTGGAAACCTGATTGAAGCGCGTCTTTTTACTTAACTTCTTCTCTGCAGCTACCCATGTGTCGGCCAACTTGAATGGATCAAAGTCAGTGGCGCGATCAAACAATCCACCGAAGTCGGTGAAAGGTGTAATCGCTTTTCCTTTTTCTTCCCAGCCGCGAATGACACCATGCGATAAGCGCAGCGAAAAAGTTGCATCGGGATAAACCTGTGTTCCCTGATACGCAAAGCGCGCTTTGGCTAATTGATTGGCCGCAGCTTTTTGTATTGGCTCGATGTTTTGGTCATATTCCGTGCGGAACTTGCGTGCGTGCTCATCAATTAACCGGGCGAGTTTAATGGCAGGGTCATCGCTGTTTTTCACAGCATCGGCACCGCCGTCCCAAAGTTGTTTACGCACGGCAACGTCGCCCAGTTTGCTGTTGGAGACAATCTCGTTCGCCAGGGCTTCGGGCGATTGTTTGCCCAAAATACTTTTTACTACCGGGTTATCAACACCGAGTTTTTCGCGCAATTTGCTCAGTGACCAAGCCAACTTGGCGCGTTCAAAATCGGTATACAAAGGCACTTCGGCAAACAGACCAGCTTGTACTGCGGGTAAACTGGCATCAGCAAATTCGCGTAGGCGTTGCGCATCGGGTTTTGCTTTTTCGGCGGTGCCGCGCACCAATGTACGCGCCCAGTTTACTTGTTGCGACATAGCGCCAAAACCAATTTCCACCATGACGTAATCGATATACAGGTTGCGCCAGGCGATTTGGGTGTCGCTCAATGTTTTCCACGGGTCGCCATAAGTCGTTGCACGTGCAGAATCTCTGTTGACCCAATTGCGAAATGCGTTTTCCTGTTCGCGTTTTTGTTGCATAACACTGGGTGACAGGAGCGCCTGGAACATACCGGTGCGCGCTTTCAAACCATTTTCCACCATGGTCAATTCAGTTTGCGCAATGCGTGCGTTTTCTTCACTCTGCGTTGAGTATTGCAACAACAGTCCGCGATATTCTGATGCGAGCATCAAGCGAAAAGGCAACACCAGATCGCGTTGGGTTTCCAATTCAATCATGGTCAGTTGGCGTTGCGTGGAGCCGGGGTGGCCGAGGGTCATGACCAGTTCGCCTTCTTTGGCGCCTGTGGGGTTGATAGAAAACCAATCAGAATTGACGAGTGGTTTTCCTGCGCGGTCATAAACACGCAATAAACTCATGTCGAGGTTGTAACGCGGAAAATTAAAATTATCCGGGTCGCCACCAAAAAATCCTGCTGCATACTCCGGTGAAAATACCAGGCGCACATCCTGAAAACGTGCGTATTGATAAACATGGTATTGGCCACCGCCATAAAGTTCGACAATATCGCAACGGCGCTGGTCGCCAGTGTCACCCACACATTCTTTTTCAATCAGTGATTGCTCGGCTTTTTTTGCATCGCTAAATGCTTTACCGGACAAACCCGCGAGTGCTTTTTGCATGCGCGCAGTCACATCCTCGGTTTTTTCCAAGCGGTTCACTTCCATGCCCGGGCATTGTTTTTCTTCGCTGTGATTTTTGGCGAGAAAACCGTTATTAACCAGATCGTGTTTTTCACTCGATAAATCCTCTACGCAACCAATTACGCAGTGATGATTAGTGAGTACCAATCCTTGTGCCGATACAAACGAACCGGAGCAGCCACCCGCCAAACGCACCGCGCTGCGCATGGATTTATCCAGCCATGCTGATGTGGGTTTAAAACCATAGGTTTTTGCCAAATCATCATGCGGCAGATTGTCCAGAGTCCACATGCCTTCGGCGGCTAAAGTCGGCAAAGCAGCCAGTGTACTGCCGGCCAGTAGCAATGCCCTTGTGAGTAATCGCATAAATAAACTCCTGTTTGTTAATTTGAGTCTTTGATCATAATAGTGAAAATAGTGTATCGCAGTGTAGACCATGGTTAGCGGTAATATCTATGACCGGGTATTCAATGCCTATAGCCGAATCTTTCAACAGGTAATAGACTTCCTTCCCCCGTCGTATAGGAATTTGGTTGGTAATATGAAAATAGTATTTGCATTATGGGTTAGCCTACTAATTATTGGCTTTACTGGTCAGGTTTTGGCGGATGATGCCGCGAATAATTACGCGCTCGTGAGTTCCGACGGCAGGGCAGCCGTTGCTACGGTTAATCCTTATGCTACGCAAATTGCGATCGATGTGATCACGCGCGGCGGCAATGCGCTTGATGCTGCAATTGCAGCAGCTTTTGCCCTTGGTGTTGTCGATGGTCACAATTCTGGTATCGGCGGTGGTTGTTTTATTTTGGTTCGCATGGCTGACGGCCGAATTTTGGCGATAGACGGGCGCGAGATGGCGCCTGCTGCTGCAACACGCGACATGTTTGTTGTCGATGGCAAAGCTGATCCTGAATTGAGTCGCACAGGTGCGCTAGCTGCAGGTATTCCCGGTTCAGTTGCCGCATTGGATAAATTACAAAAGCTGGGTGGAAATTTAAAGTTTCGCGATGTTATTTTGCCCGCTGCGGATTTGGCGGAAAAAGGCTTTTCCATTTCGCCGGCATTGGCTGAGCGCATCGCAGCAACGAAGGATAATTTGGCAAAATTTCCTGCCAGTGCAGCGATTTATTTGGATAAAAATAATAAACCATTTCCAGCATTTTCATCGCTGCAACAAAAAGATTTGGCGGCGACTTATCGCGCAATAGCAAAACAGGGGCCGGATTATTTTTATCGAGGTGATTTTGCAAAAAAAACCGGGCGTTGGATGGCTGCTAACGGCGGGCTTATTACCCATAAGGATTTTGCTAACTATCAAGTGAAAATGCGCAAACCCATCGTATCTGAATTCGCGGGTTATACACTGTATGGTTTTCCCCCACCGAGTTCTGGCGGTGTTCACGTCGCACAAATTCTAAATATTCTTGCGCAGTTTGATTTGGATAAATTAGCGCCTGCTGAGCGTTACCATTTAATTGCCGAGGCGATGAAGTTTGCATTTGCCGATCGCGCCCATTGGTTGGGCGACAGTGATTTTACCAGGGTGCCAATGAGCCTCGCCGATAAACGCTACGCACAAACCATCGCCCAAAAAATCAGCCTGGAAAAAACCACGGCCGATATTGCGCACGGCAACCCCGATGTGGATATCCAACATTTAATGAACAAACACACCACTCACATCGCCGCTGCAGATATGGATGGCAATTGGGTGGCGATCACGTCCACGGTCAACACCAGCTTTGGTAGCAAAGTTGTTATTCCGGGAACCGGGGTGGTGTTAAATAACCAGATGGATGATTTTTCGGCGCAGGTCGGTGCGGCTAACGCATTTGGTTTGGTGGGTTCCGATGCAAACGCGATTGCCGCACGCAAACGGCCATTATCCAGCATGAGCCCGACACTGGTATTTAAAAATGGTGAGCCGGTAATGGCGCTCGGTGCAGCAGGTGGCCCGACGATTATTTCGCAAGTGGTACAAACATTATTGTACGCACTTAATGATTCAATGCCGGTAGAAAAGGCCATGGCACAGCCACGTATTCATCAGCAGTGGAATCCGAATCTACTGTTTGTGGAAGCGGCTATGCCAATTGACATCCAGCATGCACTGCAGAAAAAAGGCCATGACCTGAAAATTTGGCCGACGATGGGAGCATCGCAGGCGATTCAACTGCGCGATGGAAAATTGGTGCCCGTTGCAGAGCCGCGAGTGATTTTGCAAAACGCACAATAATTTTTCGCTTTCATTTTAATGAGAAGCGGTGGGGAAATGTACTTAATTTTTTATTGATGCTAGCAACTCTTCCTCTAGCAATTTAGCTGCATTTTTTGTCGCAGTAAGCAATAATCCTAAATTAACATTTTTGTCTGCCAATACCGTAATTACCCATTTTCGGCTGACTCTTTTAATCGCTAGATAACCTTCAGTATTTTGGATGAGTGTAAGTTCACAGCCATTTTGTTCCACTTCAGTCGCAATGCGATCGCCTAGCGCAATGCAGGAGCTGGTCATGGCTGCCAAGGTGGATTCGTTTAAATTTACACGTGATTGTTTTACCAGTGGGTGGCCATCAGTAGTTGAGATGAGGGTTGCATAAATTGAATTGCAGGATGAGAAAATCTTGGAAAAAATATTTTTCAATTCACTTTTTTCAATAACAAAATCATTTTTTTCAATCATCATTCTGCGTACTCCAGCATTGCAATTAAGGCCATCAGCAAATCTACCATGTCATCTTTATCTCTAGGGTCAACGAACATTATAGGTAGAAGTAAATTTTTTCGTTCCAGATAATTGTAAAAGGGTTCCAGATCGGCGTTGGTAGTGCGTGTGACACCGATGACGGCACTGGTAGCACGAATGGATTGCTCAAAATTTTCGATGTAAATTGCCAGATCTTCAAGCGGATCATCGCGTGTTATATCGATAAGAATAATAAATCCCAGCGCGCCTTGAGCTACGATGTCCCACATGTGCCTAAAACGGATTTGTCCTGGTGTCCCGTATATACGCAATTGGGTGCCGTCATCTAATAACACCTCACCAAAATCAAAAGCAACTGTTGTGGTGTCTTTGATTTTTGCAAGTCTGTCGGATGTAGCCTCTTCTGTGGTCACCGGAGGTCGATCACTCACTGTGGATAACGCAGTTGTTTTACCGACACCGGGTGTTCCGGTAATAACAATTTTTAACTCAGCCACGGGATGTCCTCACACTAAACTTTTGTCTTATACGGTCAAATAACGCAATGTTATTGTTCTTGAGTGGCTGGGCATCGCTTATTTCGGTGGCATAGGTGATTTGTATGCATGCACAACTTTGGCAGCTGTTAATAAATGTTTCTACATCTTCTATTGGCAAGTTAACCGCTCTTGCCAAATTCTCACTGCTGATGGGGGTTTTAAGAAGGGCAGCACAAAGACGGCTGGAGTGCGTAACATTGACGAGTATGGTTTTGGGTGGCCAACGTTTAAGTTGATAAAGTGTTTGAGTGCTGCCTGTGTTTTGAGTTGTCGATATTACCTTGTTATCCGTCAAACGAAGGCTTTGTAAAATATCCGCTGCGCGCAACGGACGATGCAAGACTAAATCGAAATCCTTTACTTTTTCACTATCACCATATACAACAACTTTATGACCTGTTGTCCTGAGTTTACCGATTTTCAGTTGTTGTGGGTCGCAGTTGATATCAATAATGACAACATCAACTCCCCATTCATCACTAATTATCCATTCTTTTTCCGTCTTGTACGACAAAATAGAAAGCAAACTTATAAATACTTTACGATCATTATCGGTAAAACCATAAAGTCTAATTTTGCTTTTCATTTTTAAGGTGAATCCATACTGGTGCAAGAGTGCATCACCGCCATGTAAAAACAGTTTTTAGCTGCCTTAAGTAATGTTTTTACATGGCTACTTAATGTTGTTTTTTAAATGACTGCAAGGGATTAGATGGCTAAGCCCTGCATTGCGTCTGTGGCTGACCGTCGAGCTAATGCTAAATTCGCTCTTGATTTATCTAATACATAATAGATAAACAATCCTGGCGACGCGCTAGATAACTTGATGATGTGGTATTGGTTTTCTAACGTAATCAGTATGTCATCAATATTTTCTTTTAAATTCAGGCTGCGCATTGTTTTTAGTTTGGCTCGCACAACTTCGGTATTCCCCGCAGCAGCCAACTCCAAATCAATGCCGGTGCCGACTCCTCCCAACATTAAGCCGCTGCCTGAATCAACCACTGCAGCAGCCATAGCTCCGTCTGTGGTTAACAGTTTTTCGAGAATTTCTTTAATGTTTGACATTTTGGTTCCTGCTGCTTGAAGTGATTGTTTGGAGTATTACTGGTGTTGTTACTGGTGTTGTTACTGGTCTTGATATGGGAGTGATTGAATGGTTTGTTTATCGTAAAAACGAGTATAGGCAGATACAGAATGTAAGCAAAAAAGTAGGCGGTAGATATTTTTCTGTGTAAGAGAAAAGTGATCAAAAAAATATTTTTTTATATCAAGTGGGGATGGGTTTTTAAAGCTTATGCGGTTTGGTTATTGTTTTTTATATAATGGCCGCTTTTGATGCCATTAATAATTATTGATGTGCCAGTTTTTGCATTTTCTATATGCTTAGTCTTTATATTCATAGATTGTTATTATTCTATTATTATTTTTACATTGATATTTTTCACGTTTTGAGGTTGGGGTTTGGGCTAAAGGTGAAGTTTTAAGGAGTTGGTGCCTCGTTGTTAAGGTCTATTTGGTTTTACAAAATAGAATGAGAAAGGTTAATACCTTGGCAATTATGGTAAAAATAATCACGCATGGTTTTGCTGTGCAAGACTGTCGGTGAATATATTACTGTCCTCACCGAGTCTTGCATCATTTAATCTGTTTTCTTTCATGCTTCCGTTACAAACCAAATCCACCGTCGATATTCCAGCTTGCTCCCGTCACATAAGCTGCCTCATCACTGGCGAGATACGCAACCAATCCGGCAATTTCTTCCGCTTTGCCGTAGCGCGGCAAAGCCATTATGCCGCGCAAGGTATCGGCGAAATCGCCTGTCGCCGGATTCATATCCGTATCCACCGGGCCGGGTTGGATATTATTGGCAGTAATTCCGCGTGCACCCAGATCCCGTGCAAGGCCGCGGGTAAACGTTGCAATCGCACCTTTACTCAGGCTGTACACCGACATACCCGGGAAGGGCGCAATTTCGGCATTAATGCTGCCGATATTAATAATGCGCCCGCCGGATTTCATATGGCGCAATGCCTCTTGTACTGCAATGAATATCCCTTTCACGTTAACCGCGAGCAGGTGATCAAAATCGGCTTCAGCGAAATCGTCGATGGGTGCCATGGTGGCCACACCGGCGTTGTTGATGAGAATATCCAACCCGCCTAATTGTTTGGCGGTTTCAGCAACTGCGTGTTTGATGTCTTCTGTTTTGGCGCTGTTGGCCTGGATTGCGATGGCGTTGCCGCCCGCGACGCGAATAGTGTTCACAACCTCGTCTGCGCTGCTGCTGTTATTGGCGTAAGTAATGGCAACAGCCGCGCCCTGGCTGGCGAGGCGTTTGGCGATGGCTGCACCTATGCCGCGCGATCCGCCGGTCACCAATGCGACTTTGCCCGCGAATGATTGGTTGGTGGATTGCTGGGTAGTCTGTGTTTGGGTTGAGTTGTTTGCTTGGGTGCTCATGGTGTTTGCTCCGGTAAGTTGTTGGTGTTAATGCTTTATCACGGAGCCAGT
Organism: Cellvibrio fibrivorans; assembly: GCF_031457055.1. Classification (NCBI taxonomy): domain Bacteria; kingdom Pseudomonadati; phylum Pseudomonadota; class Gammaproteobacteria; order Cellvibrionales; family Cellvibrionaceae; genus Cellvibrio; species Cellvibrio fibrivorans. The sequence goes on from NZ_JAVDVX010000005.1 coordinate 173,484, forward strand.
GTGCTGCTTTTATTGCTTTGCAAGTAGTGGGTAATTGGTGCAACCATATTCAACTAAAAGTTGAAAGTTAAATGAGAGGCAAAATGGAAACCCTGGCCAGTATCGAATCCTTTGTGCGCAGTGCAGAGACCAGCAGCTTTTCTGCTGCTGCGCGTTTGCTTGGGCTCACGCCCGCTGCCATCAGTAAAAATGTTGCGACATTGGAAGGGAAATTGGGTGTGCGATTATTCCAGCGCAGCACGCGCCGGTTGACGCTGACAGAGGCAGGCGAAGCATTTTTGCTGGAGGTCAGCGGCGGTCTGGATACCGTGCAGGCCGCGCTGGCTAATGCCAGCCGCAATCGGGGGCAGCCTTCGGGCACCTTGAAAGTCAGCCTTGCGTTTGCCTTTGGCCGGCAATACATCTTGCCGCTATTGACCGATTTTATAGCGAAGTATCCGGATATCCAGCCGGATTGGCGGTTTGAAAATCGGCAAGTAGATTTGATCAATGAAGGAATTGATGTGGCGATTGGCGGCGGGATCGAATTGTCACCGGGAGTTGTTGCGCGTGAACTGGCGCGTCCACATATGGTTTTGGTTGCATCCCCCGCGTTTCTCGCCGATAAAAAAATGCCGAAAGTTCTCGCTGATGTATCGGCCTGGGATGCGATAGTGCGGCGTTCATCCAATACCGGGCGGATTCAACCCTGGCAATTGCGCAACAAAAATAATGAGCAGGATATGGTTGAACCTAAGGCGCGGGTGATCCTCAATGACCCTGAAGCGATTTGTAATGCAGTGTTGATGGACGTTGGGATTGCCTTGGTACCTATGCCGCATGTGCGCAATTATTTACAGGATGGCAGCCTTATCCGGCTGTTGCCCAAATGGTATGGCGATGTGGGGCCGCTGGCGATTTATTTTTCCAGTGCAAAATTATTGCCCGCTAAAACCCGGGTATTTGTCGATTTTATTGTGGAACATTTTCGCCATGAAGATCTTGCTAAAAAGTTTTCCGCATTTTAACTAAATAATTCTTTTTCAATCATCGCCAATAATTTGCGATAACCCGTGCTCAGTTTTTTGCGCAGTTGGCGTACGTCCACATAATAAGCAGCGCGTTTGCCGTGGTATTCCACGGGTGCGCCAATCGGTGTGAAGTGGATGCCGACAAAATTCAGGCTGCGTGCCAATCTGGGTTCCATCATTACAAACACATGGTGGATCCGGTTTTTATGGCAGAGTGCGATTGCGGATAAATATAAACTGACGGCGATATAGGGAAAAAAGCGAAGTTCTTGTGTGGAAAAGGTTTGTTCGTTGATGGCACCAGTGGCGCCACCGGCAAATTGGTCTACTTGCCGTTTTCTAAACGCGAGTGGTACAGCGAGGCGTGATATTTCACAAATCTGGTGCGGTAAAAAATGGCGCGGGCGCAATTGCTCATCGGTAATTGCCTGCGGACAGAATTTTTCCATAGGCAAGAGTTCATCACTATTGCGTGTGGCAATTAATCGTAGTGTGCCAGCGAGTGCACCGGAACTTGCGTGGCGAATAAAACAGTGGATTGAGCGCTGATCAAATTCATCTTGTTCGATATGGTGATGGTTAGTTTCTTCAAAATGCAATTCTTCGCAATAAACTTGATAGCGCAGTTTATACACTTCCTTTTTTAGCGCTTCGGATTTGGCCAGTTGCGGTTTTAAATAATTGGAAAAGTGTTTGGCGATTGCTTCAGCTTCATCGCTTGCCAGTGTTGCGGCATTTTTTTGTGGTGCGGTGCAAATAATCTGGTCAGTAGTTGCCTGCTTGAGTGATTTCATATAATCCATGTTTCCTTTTCCAATCATATCAAAAGCTATTGTAGTTCCCTGATTTACTCTCTTGCCTAACTAAATAATTCTATGGGTAATCCAGTATATTCAGAATCTGTATTCGCTTTTTTTTGTAGGCCAGACATGTATTATCAACTAATGCTATGCAGTTTTTTGATTATTCGTTTTTGTGCTAATTGAAAGCGTTTACCCATTCGTATGTCTTTGCTCTAGTAACAGAATATTTTTAATTCTTTGTGTGCGCTAAAAGCCCGATGTTTAACCGCGTGAGTTTTAAGGAGAGCAGCATGCGTATTGATGAAATGATTGCCGCAGTACAACAAGAGTTGGGTATAGGTGTGGATGGTAAAGCCGGGCCGGAAACATGGGGGGCGATTTATAAAAAAATCTGTAAGGTCACTCAAGCTGAAATGGTGCAAGTGGTGGGCGCTTTGGAACCCGTGGATGCGCGCAGTGAAAAAACTATCGCAACCCTCTTGCCAGAGGTCCAACCCTTTGCGCGTGCGCTGGTGCAGAAGGCCAGTGCGAATGGCATGACGATAAAAATCCTGAGCGGTTTGCGTACCTATGAAGAGCAAGATGCGTTGTATGCGCAGGGCCGAACCGCGCCGGGTAATAAAGTTACTAATGCAAAGGGTGGGTTTTCCAATCACAATTTTGGTATTGCATTTGATATAGGTGTTTTTGAGGGGGCCAAATATCTGGGGGATTCTCCCAAATACAAAGCGGTGGGGGTATTGGGGATGGAGTTAGGTCTGGAATGGGGCGGCAATTGGAAAACCATTGTTGACCAACCCCACTATCAACTGCGGCCAGTGTGGGCCGCTAACATGACAGAGCGCGATATGTTGGCAGAATTGCGTGCGCGCAAAGCGTCGGGCAAAGGCGCATATAGCTAATGCCCTGTTTTGGTGAATCATCCATTTAGCTTCTATACTGCCAGACATAAAATCCATAATCAGGGTGTTCATTATGTCGAGGCTGGTTGTCCTGTGCGTGCAGCGGACAGCATTAGTATTATTGCTTTGTTGTGCGGGTGTTGTTTGGGCTAGTGCATCGGCAACTAGTAGCGTTGTTATTCGTCAGTCCAATATCACCGATATCGTCAATGAAGATTATTACTTTTATCGGGTCCTGGAATTAGCCCTGAATAAAACCGATGCACAATGGGGCGCTGTGCAGATAAGCCAATTGCCCTACCGGCCAGAAGATAAACGCTTACGTAGCGCGTTGATGCAGGGAGGTGTTGATGTGCTTTGGTCGCCGACCAGTGCCGACTTTGAGCGGCAGATGTTACCGGTGCGCATATCGCTGCTAAAAGAACTGAATAATTATCGCCTCTTGTTAATCCGCAAAAATGAACAGCCGGCGTTCTCTGCAGTTCGGTCAATTGATGATCTGCGTAAACTCAGAGGTGGGATGGGCGCACAATGGACAGATGCCAGCATTATGGAATACAACCGATTGCCGTTAGTGAAGGCGGTCGGTTATGGAAAGTTATTTAAAATGTTGGCTGCAAAACGGTTTGATTATTTTTCCCGTGGCGTGTATCAAATTCAGTCCGAAGTAAATTTTTATCCTGAGTTGGAATTACAGATTGAGCAGGAATTAATGCTGAGTTATCCCAATGAAGTGTATTTTTTCGTCAATAAAAATAATACCGACTTGGCCAAGCGGCTTGAAACGGGTTTAAAAATTGCACAGAGAGATGGTAGTTTTGATCAATTGTTTAACAGTATTCCACGCTACCAATGGGGAATGGAATTACTGAAAAAACACCAGCGGCGGGTGATTACACTCCAGCCGCTACCGATTAAGCCGCCTGCCACAAATAAACAATAAATTTTCCTTGGTTAGTGCGAGTGTTCTCCTGCTGTCGGTTCTGCAATACCCAACCAGGTCAGTTTATTGGGTACAAAATCCAATTGGATTGTGGTGTTCACTTTTGCTTCATCCAGATGTATTTGTTTGATCTGGTTTGTAATCGGATCGCTCACGTACGCAAAGTGGCCTGGTGTTAAGGCTAGTTCAAATTTGCTGCCGGTAGGCAGTGCTGTGATATTGCTGGTAATGGCTTGCACGCGCGCTTTAAGGCTCCAGTCGTCGCTGTGTAAAATAGTCAGCTTGCCTTGATTATCCAAAATCACAAAAAATTCTCCATCGTCGGCAAAGCCATAACTGCTAGCTGTAGGGGCGGGTGAGATACTGGCGTCAACCCAGTTAACAGGTGTGATGGTATTGGTACTGGTATTGATTGCATAAAATTGCCCTGCAGCTATACCGATAAATTCATCAACAGCATTATCGCCGAGTACTGTACCTATGCGGGTAGTGCCAGTGAAACTTGGGGGGTTGGTAATTTTTTTCGCGGTGAACGTCGTATCGGTTTGGGTGATAACCAAGACTCCATCCGTGCAGCCAAACGCAATTTGTTTTTCATTTTGCGCACTACCGTGCAGGCCGGGGCAGTTTTCACTGAAAATAGTTTCATCCACGAAGTAACCGTTGTGCGCGCGATAAACCGCAACCCGGTCGGGCAACGTGCTAGTGGCTGCGGCATCGCGTACCGTGGAAATTAAATAATCCCCGCGACCCTGAGCCGCACCGTGCATATGCGTAGAGTACTCCAGCACTGTACCTGCAGTGTTGTTGGCAATATCTGTTTCAGTAAATACCCCCACACTTGCGGGTGCGGCAGTCTCGCCATTGCCATCAAAAAAAATCACAGATTGTTCATCAGTGCCGGTGAAGTGTGTTGGTCGCGTTTTATTGATACTGAACAACATTTGTTTTGGGGGTTGGTCGTAATCATCTAGATGATCGCCATGGTCTTCCTGCCAGAGGCCTCCATCAATGACGTCTACGCGGTCAGCCGTGCGCTGTACCACAAAACCGTAGCGGTGATTGGGGCTTGCATAAAGTGCGTTGGGCGCTTCACTAACCGCCACTTCATGTAACACGCTTTTTTCATTGATATCAACCACACTGACTTTAGCCTGGTCTTTGGCGGAAATTAACAAGCGTCCCTGTGTTGTCACTTCATCATCGTGATCATGGTCGTCTTCAATAGGGACGGGTTCGCGTTCAACAATTTTGGTATCGCTTCCGCCGCAACCACTGAGAAGCGCGGCCACAAATAATAATGTAAGGCTCGGTAGCACACTTGTTTTCATTTCTCGATTACCTTTTGAGTATTGCTTATTTCAGGCAATAGTTATGGATACCCGCATGCGCGGGCAAGACTAGTGCCTAGTGGATTACAATAAATTAAGGGCTAAAAATTGCCGCTAACACCTATAGCAAATGAACGTGCGGGCAGGGGAGCTTTATCCTTTAGGAAGGAGGCGTGCACGCGCGCGTATTCGTCGGTGAGGTTGTGGCCTTTGAGATAAATTTTTAGATCTTCACTGAGCAAGTAACTCACCTGAGCATCAATGAGCGTGTAGCCGTCGGTGTTGGTTTCAAAGGCGGCGGTTTGGTCTTGTTCAAAATAATGTTGACCGCTTAACTCGGCGCGCCAGTTGCCAATTTCATATTCGCCACGCGCGCCTATGCGCAAGGGTGGTATGCGCGGTAAATCGCCCCCTTCATCCAGTTGTGCGCGAATATAGTCACTGGTGATACTGAGTTTTAAGGGCGTGCTCATCTGCCAAATAATTTCGCCTTCAAAACCATAGAGATTTGCATCGTGTGCCTGATAAATAAATACCGGTAATTCGCTGCTGTTTTCGTGTTCATCTTCGCCGCTTTCACTCGCATGGTCATGCGCACCTTCGAGCGTCATACCTGTATCAGTCAGGTAGTAATAATTGTTGATGCTGTTATAAAACGCGTTGAGGATAAAACCAAAATCGCCTTCAAATTTGCGCAGCGAAAGGTCGATATTGTTGGAGGTTTCCAACTCAATATCCGCACGCGTCAAATCAAAATGAAATTCACCCGCTTCATCTTCCACGACTTGTAGCAGTGCGCCCACTTCATACAAGCCTGAGCCAATGTGTGGGCCGAATGAAAATAATTCTGCTGCAGAAGGTGAGCGCTCTGCATGGGTGTAAGAAAAGGCGAGGTTGTAGCCGGGGGTGAAATCCCACACCAATCCAGCGGAGGCACTAAACGGTGTTGATTCGGTATCGATAGAAAATACGCTTAAGTATTCGTCGTGGTGATCGCCTTCATCTTCATGGTGATGTTCATTTAAATCGACACGCATATTGTCTGCAGATACTTTGACTTGTTCGATGCGCGCTCCTAATTGCACCAGCACATCGCCAAAGTGACGCTCCTCCATCAATGCAATCGCGAGCGTGCTGGTATCGCTGGGCGGTGTGAATGCCTCTTCACCAATCGCCGAAAAATCGGCGTGTTTGTAGTGCACACTCACTGCACCGCGCCAATCCGCGAGTGGATGGTGGAATAAATCGATACGCGCTTCCTGGCTCTCGTTGTTAAACGTCGTTCCAATCGCACCATTTTCAATTTCGCTGTGTTCGTAATCGGTAAAACCAAAACGGGTATTGATTGCGCTGAACCAGTCGTCGTCAAGCGAGAGTTCACTCAGGAATTGCAAGCGGTCCTGTTTTAAATCGGCGTACACATCGACCGCTTCGCCTTCGTGGCCGTGACCGGGAATGCCGTATTGGCGTTCAAGATGGCCGTAGGAGAGACCGACAAAACCTTCATCCAAAATGTAACTGGTGCCCAGGTTAAACCCTTTTGCTTTAGTGGATGAGTTGGCTAAACGATCTTCGTTGTGCTCTGCGTGATTTTCTTCTTCGTGCTCTTCATGGGTTTCGATTTCTGCAGCGCCGGGGATTTTGTAATCGTCTGCTTCACGCCAGAATCCATCCAGATGTAAACCCACATTGGCCACACCGGTATTGCCACTGGCGGCGACAAGTTTGTCATTGGCAACGGAATCGCGCTCCAAGCGCCACTCGCCGTAGGTATCGGTGCCTTGCGGAATGCGATCATCGACAATATTCACCACACCGCCAATCGCACCGCTGCCATAAAACAAAGTGGCAGGGCCGCGCAGGATTTCTATCTGGCGCGCGGTTGAGGCTTCTGTCGCCACGGCGTGGTCGGGGCCAACGCGTGAGGCATCGCCAGCGTCCAATCCATTCTGGGTTATCAAGACGCGCGGACCTTCAAGGCCGCGGATAATCGGGCTGCTCGCCACTGGGCCGTAATAATTGGAGTGCACGCCGACTTCATTTTTTAACGTCTCACCTAACGTAGCTGCCTGGCGGTCGCGCAATTGCTCGCCACCCAGCACAGTCACTGGTTGTGCCGATTCCATATTGGATGCGTGCCAAGGCAGGCCAACCACATTCACCACTTCCATTGCGGTGCTGCTCAGTACCAGCTCGGCTGGTTGATCGCCCTGCGCAAGATGAAAGGTTTTGTGCATAAATGCCGGGGCTTTTACATGTAGCTCGACATCTTTACCGGTTTGGACAGGAAGGCTGAATTCGCCGCGTGCGTTGGTGCGTATCTGCAGGTTGGAGCCCACCACATCCAGACTGGCGTTGGCAATTGGTTGCCCCTGTTCATCGCGCACCACGCCTTGTACTTGCGCCAGTGCCGAATGGCTGGCGGCGACTATCGCTAGACATAGCAAGGACCTCGTCATGTTTTTCTTAGTAACCAACATCTTTCTCTCCACATCCAACAGCAAACAGATTTACCGGTCAGGCCGACCAGCGTTTGAATTTTTGGTGATGTTATACTATAACGTATTTAAGGGCAACAAAGGTGGCGGGGGGAGTTTTTAAGTATTTATTCGGTGGGTAATTTGAGGAAAATGTAAGCTATAAAAACAGCAAAGCCCCATCTTGTGGATGGGGCTTTGTGGGGGGAAAGCTAAACCGCTATTGCTATTAAGCAGCGATTTTTGCTTTTCTGCGTCTCAAGCCAAGACCAAGGGTAGCCAATGCCAAGCCAAGCAGACCGAGAGAGGTAGGCTCAGACACTGGAGTACAAGGAACACCTGGAGTTGGTACGCATTGTTGGTTGCCGCCGTCAACAGTCAGGGTTGCTTTACCCAAAGTGACGTACCAACCTTCTTGATTCAAATCGATATCCATTTTGACTTGCAAGCCAGCATTAACCTGAGCTTGTGCCCAGCTGTATGAAGTCAAATCGATAGAAGTGAAAGCCCAAATATCATTTGCGCCATCCAGATTGCCCATACCTAACCAGCTGCTGCCATCGAACACATAAATCATGTCGATTTCACCTTGCCAGCCTGGAGCAAATTCATCTACGTCGAAGGCAGAAATATCCAAAACGATTGAAGTGAAGGTACCTGCGATAGCAGCGTGGTTCCAACCCCAATCTTCCTGAGCGCCTCTGTAATAGGGTGAGTTGTATTTGTTAGCGTCTTGGTCAACAAAATATTCGGTAGCGGTGTTATTTGCATATTCTTGAACATCTGTAACTGGTACGGCAAAAGCAACAGAAGACAAGAGCGCAGAGCATGCAGTTAATGCCAGCAGTGATTTGGTGAGAAAGTTTGACATAGTAAAGTTCTCCTAAACTTTAGAATTTAAATATACGTCCCGGTGTGTTTTGTTTATTCCCTTAAAAAATATGGGGAACAACATGAACTAGGGAAGAATCAGAAAAGCAATCTTTTTATTATGGTGCTCTAAAAAGGATTGCTGAAAAAGGTAGAGCAAAAAAGAGGCCAATTTATGCTTTGGCTTGGTGCGCAAGGGTTTTGAGGTGAAAGATCAAGCAATAATTATGTGCACTGTAAAACATTTCGACGTTGACGGTTCTATCAGTTATATCGAAATAGACTTTTTAATTATTAATAGTCAGGTGCCAGAGTAGATAAAATCGAGTTGGGTTATTGGCGCTTGACTCGCCCTAAGTAACCTCGTAACTTGCGCGCCCGAGGTGTCTGATGGGCAATTATTCTCTATAACGAGAGCGCCAGGATCAGAGTCAATGGGAAGTCGGTGCGTGTTCGCCAATAGTAAGTAAAGGCGATGCAATCCCGACACTGCCCCCGCAACGGTAAATGCTGCTCGCAGCATGAGTCCGATACCAGCCTCATACACGGAGCAATAGCTCCTTACTTGTTCACGATGTCGCGGAGGGCAACATCGGTGGAAATCTGTGTGTATTTTGGGCTGTACCCATACCTCTTTTTCCGCTTTCCCTCCCTCATCCCTTTTAGGATTGAGGAATCTCATGTTTAGCAAGTCCACTACCCAGTCACGTGCGTTTTTACTCGGTGGCCTCAGTGCTGCCATTGTTTCCATTATCGCTCCAACGACGTTTGCGGCAGAGAAAAAACTTGAAACCGTTTATGTAAGTGCAACACGCAGCGAAACCGCGCAGATGCCGGTTGCGACACAAATTAAAGTTATCACTGAGGAAGAAATTCGCGTAAGTGGTGCAAAGTTATTGTCGGAAGTGTTGCGCACCCAGGCGGGAATCCAGCTCACCGATTCCGACGGTAGCGGCGCGCGCAATGTGACTGCTTCCATGCGCGGATTGTCGGGCACTAATAACGTGTTGGTGTTGGTTGATGGCCGTAAATTAAATAACCCATCATTGGCCGCACCTGCGTTAAATACCGTCTCATTAAAAGATGTAGAGCGCATTGAAATTGTGCAGGGCAGTGCGGGTGTGCTCTATGGCGATCAAGCGGTTGGCGGCGTGATCAATGTCATCACCCGTCGCGCTGTTGCAGGTGAAATCAATGGTTCAGCGAGTGCAACTAGCGGCACTGATAATCTGGAAGATTACACCGCCAGTGTTCGCCAAGGCTTTGAAAATGGTTTGAGTTACAGCGTATCTGCGCAAAAGCGCAATGCGGATAATTATCGCGATAATAACCAATCGGCCTATGAAAATGTGCTGGGTAATTTGCGCTACGATTTTGCAAAAGGCTTTGTGTTCGCTGAAGCGCAAAATATTGATGATGAATTAAATCTCGCTGGTTACTTGTTGGATTCGCAAGCTGCAGTTGATCCGCGCCAAGCGCGTACACTGACTGATTACGCGAACCAGAAAACGGATCTCGCCCGTGTTGGCGGCGGTATTGGTCTGGGCGAACACTGGGAATTATTGGCAGAATTTGCTGACCGCGATGAAGATACTGAATCCTATTACGGATATGGTTCACCAACGCTGGGCAATATGCGCGTAAAAAATTTGACGCCGCGCGTTGTGGGAACCTTGCCGGGCAGCAACGGAAATACCTTGGTAACCATTGGTTATGATCAGGTTGATTCAGAATATACCGTGCCTGATTGGGGCACGAATATTGAGCAAACAATTGATGCATTATATGCGCAAGTGGTTTACCCGCTGACGCAGCAACTAAGTCTGACTGCTGGCGCACGCAGCTCCTCGGTTGAAGATATCAATCATGCAAGCAAAACTCGCCACGACGATGATGTCACCGCGAGTGAGTTGGGTTTAAGTTATCAATTGGATAATGGTTGGCGAGTGTTTGGCCGCTATGCTGATGGTTTCCGTTTTGCCAATGCCGATGAAAATGGATTGGTATTACCGGGTGTAGAATTTTTGGAGGTGCAAACCAGCCGCTCTGGTGAGTTGGGTACAGAGTGGCGCGGTGAGCGTGCCGCTGTGCAATGGTCTCTATATCGCATGGATCTCGATAACGAGCTCATTTATGATGCTGTTATTGCAAATACCAATTCATGGAATGGACATGGTGCTAACGTGAATTTGGATTCATCGCGTCGCCAAGGCGTTGCAATTGATGGGCAACTCACTTTGAGTGATGAGGTTAGCCTGCGGGCAAATTACACCTATACCGATGCCGAACTCACCAGCGGTAGCTTTCCCGGTAATAAAGTGCCTTACGTAGCCGAAAACCGCGCAAATATCGCCGTTGTTTTCACTCCAGTGGAGCAGTTAATTGTGTATTTGGATTCAAGTTACACAGGTGCGCGCTATCGCTCGGGTGATGATGCGAATGCTTGGGCTAAAGTAGATCCACTGGTATTGTTCAATTTGAATGTGACTTGGGAATACCAAGGCGTTGAAGTGACGGGGCGCATTAAAAACCTGACTAACGAACGTTACGCTGGCCTTCAAGGTGTTTCGCCAACGGCAGGTTATTACCAATATCCACAACCGGAGCGCAATTACGAAGCAAGCATCACCTATCGTTTTTAATCAATCCTGAGTATGGTGGGTGGAGCGCAAGCGATACCCACCAATCATCAAAAATCAAAAACCAATAGATCAAAGAGAGTTGCCATGACCGACGACCATAGCCAGAGCGATGAAAAAGCCAAGCGCCACCAAGAGCGCATGCAACAGCGCAAAGAAATTGTCGATGCGGCAATCGCACGCGCCGACGAAGAGCGCGGTGTGGTGATTGTATTAACCGGCGATGGCAAAGGGAAAAGCTCGTCGGGTTTTGGTACTGCTCTGCGCTGCCTTGGCCACGGCTACAAAGTCGCCATAGTGCAATTTATTAAAGGCACTTGGGAATGCGGTGAAAAAAACTTTTTAACCGAAAGCATTTTTCGCGGCGCCAGCCCACAACTCGAATATTTTGTGATGGGCACCGGCTTTACCTGGGAAACCCAAAGTGCTGAGCAAGATAAAGAAGCCGCTGAAAAAGTCTGGGCTGAATGTGAACATGTATTTCGCGATCCCGATATTCATTTAGTTCTGCTCGATGAGCTGACCTACATGCTCAATTACAAATATCTCGATAAAGAAAAGGTGGTCGCAGCAATTCAAAATCGTCCACGCAATCAAAACGTGATTATTACCGGGCGCGGCGCTAAAAAATATCTGGAAGATTTGGCCGATACGTTTAGCGAAGTGAAATCTGTCAAGCATGCGTTTAACGCGGGTGTGAAAGCGCAGAAGGGGATTGAGTGGTAAGTCTCGCTAAAAAAAATGCTAAAACCTTAATGATACAAGGCACCACCTCTGATGCGGGTAAAACCACTTTGGTCGCTGCCCTCTGCCGTATTTTAAAAAATCGCGGCATTTCGGTTGTGCCTTTCAAGCCGCAAAATATGGCTCTCAATTCTGCTGTCACTGTTGATGGCGGCGAGATTGGCCGGGCACAAGCGCTGCAAGCACAGGCGGCTGGTTTGCAGCCCCATACGGATATGAATCCCATCCTGATTAAACCCACCAGCGATACACGTGCACAAATTATTGTGCAGGGGCGCGCAATTACTGATATGGATGCGGCGGTGTATCACGATTACAAAACCCAGGCGATGGGTTTTGTGTTGGGCTCTTATGCGCGTTTGCAACACGAGTATGATGTGATTTTGGTTGAGGGGGCGGGTAGCCCCGCTGAAATTAATTTGCGCGACCGCGATATCGCCAATATGGGTTTTGCTGAGGCAGTGGATTGCCCAGTTATTTTAATTGCGGATATTGATCGCGGTGGTGTGTTTGCGCATTTGATTGGCACCCTGGAATTATTGAGCGAGTCTGAGCGCAAGCGGGTGATTGGATTTGTTATCAATCGATTTCGCGGCGATATAGGTTTGTTGCAGTCGGGTCTGGACTGGCTGGAGCAAAAAACCGGTAAGCCAGTGTTGGGTGTGATTCCCTATCTTCAGGGTTTATATCTGGATGCAGAAGATGCACTGACTCAGGATGCGCAAAAGCAAGATGCAAAATGTCGTGTGGCGGTTTTGGCGCTACCGCGTATTTCCAATCATACCGATTTTGATCCGCTGCGCTTGCATCCGCAAATTCATTTCCAATGGGTGGGCCCGAATCAAACTATTCCGCCGTGTGATTTATTAATTATTCCCGGTAGTAAGAATACCCGCGCGGATTTGCAATTTTTGTATGAGCAGGGTTGGAATGTCCAGATCCAAAAGCACCTGCGCTACGGTGGAAAATTAATCGGCATTTGTGGTGGTTTCCAAATGCTGGGTGAGGTGATCCACGATCCACACGGATTGGAATCTACTCCGGGAAGTTCGCATGGGTTAGGGTTGTTTGCGCTGCAGACAACTCTGGAGCCGCATAAAGTATTGCAGCAGCGCACTGGATTTTTGTGGAATAAAAACAGCGCAGTTTATGGCTATGAAATTCATTGTGGTATTAGCCATGGTGCAGCACTTAATTTACCCGCGTGTTATTTGCAGGGTGCACAAGGTTTGGAACCTGAAGGCGCAGTGAGTAGTGATGGGCTTATTCTGGGAACTTATATTCATGGTTTGTTTGATGAGCCCGAGGCATTGGCTGAAATATTAGCCTGGGTGGGTTTAGCGAATGCGCAAGCACTGGATATCAACCATCAACGTGAAATATCTATCGAACGTTTGGCTATGGCTACCGAGAACGCCTTAATACCTGAATTCTTCCAGCAGTTTTGCGGCTAACTAGTATCTACTCTAGACCTGATTCGGCAGAAATTCGTTTTATGCCTATACTTTTCCTGTTTTCCCCATAAGACTGATTATCCCATATGGCAAAGGCAACTTAAGGAGCGCCTTTATGCGGTTGATTCTGCTGATAATAATGTTCTGTAGTGGCAACGGGTTGGCGCAAGTTGATGGCGCAGCAGAGGCTGAGTCCGCAATGGAAAATCATGCTGTCAATCTGGCAACCAATATTTCATCTGCGTTTACATCCGATTTACCTTCAGGCAACACACAAAATTTATTACCGCATCTGCAATGCATTTTTAAACAAATGCAGCGGGACTACAGCGTGCATGTAATACCCTGGCGCCGTGCGTATCAGGATGTAAAAAGTAATCGTATCGATGGTTTCTTCACTGCAGTTCCGATGCGTCAGGTTGATCCCTATGCCGTCTTATCATCGCCACTTGTATTGGAAAGCTGGTATTGGTTTTGGCGCGTCGATACCATTGCCCCTGAATCCTGGCGTGAAGGTTATAAACTGGGCTCAATATTAGGTAGCCAACAGGAAACCTGGTTGGGTGAGGCGGGTTATAAAGTGGATATGAGCGCGAATAATTTACCGCAATTAATCAAATTGTTACAAAGCAAGCGTATTGATGTCATTCTGGCTGACCGCGAACACTTTGTGCAGGCAGCCAAAGAATTAAAAATTGACGCCAATAATTTCCAGTCCCGTTTTTTTCGCTATGTTCCATTGGGTGTTTATTTCAACGAGCAATTCCTCAATCATAATCCAGATTTTTTAGCCCGTTTTAATCAGCTGATTACCGGTTGTGCTACAGCGCGTTTTTCGGTGTCTGATTACGAGCGTCAACAAATAAAAGAGCTGCTGATGCGCAAAATAGAGCGCTGGAAACGTTTGCCAAAATTGGAAGCGGTGCTAAAGGAACGTAACCTAAAAACGCGTCGTTTTAGTAAACAGGAAATCGCTGAGCGCGATAAAAAATGGGCGCAGGCCTTTATGCAGGATGATTTTTCCTATTCAATCGAGCTTGTAGATCAGGAATTATCTGCTCATTTGCGTGAAATAAAAAAACAATCGCAAGATGTTATCACTGAAATTATTGTCACCGACGCACGTGGATTAAATGTGGCAATCAGCGATATGACATCGGATTACTGGCAAGGTGACGAAGAAAAATTTACTGCCGTATTTTCCCAGCCTGCCAACACCATGCATTTTGGCGATATTAATTACGATGAATCCACCAAACGTTTCCAGCTACATTTGAGTGTCCCTCTTTACACCGAAGAGAAATTTGAGCCGCTAGGAGTAATGGTATTTGGGGTTGATGTAGAGAAGGTTTTATCTCAGGCACAGTGACCAATCTGGTGGATCTGGCTCCAGATGAAGATGCTAGATGCTGTTTGCTTATGAATATAATTTCTTCAATGAAAATATGGGCGCTGTGTGTTGGGGTTGAAGAGTGGAAATGCTTTACTTTTTAATGGCGCCTCACTTCTCATTTTAGATATTAATCGGTACAAGTTAGCGTTACTCCATTGCCATTAGATAAGATTGTATGACATTATGTCAGCGCAATCATTGATAAAGCTCTTGTGCTAATTCAGGGCTCATAATAATTAATCGATATCGGTTGGCTTTGTTCGGCATTTCCCATTGAGTAGTAGATGTAGGTTTGAACCTTCGCGTTCAGGGCTTGTGGCATCTGCTCGGCAAAAATATCGGTCTGGCGTTGGCAGTGTAACTTCCTTATGGCAGCTATGTTGCCTTTGCTATTGAACCCGCCATAAATCCTGTGGCTGAAAAATGTTTGCGTATAGCAAAAAGTAGTGACGCACACTGCTGGATAGATCCAAATCTTTCAAACTGAATGGGTTATTCGTCTAAGCCTGAGTGGTTATTTCAAAAATGTTAACGTTTTACCGGAATGCTCTTGCTGCATTTGTTGCGATCCTGGTGCTCACCGCGCTGGTGGTCTACCTGGGGATTATGAAATCCAACGTAAATGCGTCCCTGTTTCCCGGGCGTGATGCCGATTTCCTTTGGGCTTCAGCAATAGAGCCTAAAAAGCCTGATGGCAAAACGCAATTAACACTAAAGAACGAAGTGGGTACGGTGGAATATGACTTTTTTCTGGACCCGGAAAAGCCTTTTCCGTATACCCATTACTCAATTTATTTCGTCGATCCGATCCAATCGTTTGTGCAAGCGGACCTGCGTCGCTTTTCGGAAATCTCTTTCAAAATCCAATGTGACCCCAAAAATGTACTCATGTTAGTGCTATTCAGTTTTGACGACAAAGTGACTAATTTGAATAATATGGCGACTCGTCGTGTCTCTTCCACAGCGTTTTCTTGCGATAAAAATTGGTCGGAGATCACCATTAATCTGGCTGATCTGGATACGCCCCACTGGTGGTTAGGCCGGTACGGATATGAATTTAGCGATACCGGGTACCAACTGAATAAAACCATGGGGTTTGCCTGGGTCAATTCTTTACAGAGTCCACTCAATACACCGTCCCATGTGAAATTAACCGATGTGAAATTACTGGGTACGGATCATCGATATTTATATTCGGCAGCGGCGTTAAGCCTGATGTTATGGGTTGTATTTTTTGTGTGGTTGTTCCGCCGTTATGTGACCGTTTTGACGGTCGATATCAGGGAAAAGGTGAAGCAGGATCAGCCGTTAATGGCCTATAAAAAATTATCGATTGAGCCGCAAAAAGATAAAGAAAAAAGTGCGGTGTTGCGCTTTATGGCAACTGAATACGCTAATCCGGAATTGAGTCTGGAAATGGCGGCAGCGGAGCTAGGGGTCAATCGGACAAAAATTAATGACATACTAAAAGAGGAATTAGGTCTCACTTTTAGTACCTATTTAAATAAATTGCGCTTAACGGAAGCGGCGCGGCTGCTTTCAGAAAATGAAGAGGCAAACGTATCTGAAATTGCCTATTCAGTTGGCTACAACAATGTGTCTTACTTCAATAAATTATTTAAAACCGAATACGGATGTGTTCCCAAAACCTTCAAAGTTTTATATCCGCTTAAAGATCCCACCTGAAATTTTTAATAGTAAAAAATCTATTGGTTTCCAGTGAGTTTAACGGTTATTTTTTGCTGGATTCATAACAGTTAATTTTCCGCATAATAAATATTTTAAGCAATTTATCCGTGTAAACCTTCAGTGCCCGAGGTCAACGCCTCTGTCATTTTTGTATTTTGGTGGTAGCGAATCAGTTCTCATTTTGCAAGTTATCGCTTAAAACTGCATTAAAATAATCACAGCAACTCTTCAACTTTCTACAGTTTTATAAAAAACCTTTCAAAACTGCAATTTTTAATCCATGGGTTTCCTTAATCTCGCACCCAGCGAAGCTTGGATTGCCAGCAACAGGCCTCGTGACCTATTCGAATAATACCGATTAAACCAAGGTCTAACCCCATGAACAAAAATGATAAAAAAAGCTGCTACAGCGCTTTGCTCCTGTCGATTGCCGGTGTCTGCTTTGCATGCTCACACGTATTGGCACAATCCGTTACGCTCAATCCGGCGACGGAATACCAAACTATCCGCGGTTTTGGTGGAATGAATGCTCCCGGTTGGATTGCCGATTTAACACCCGCACAAATTGATACCGCATATGGCAGTGAACAAGGGCAGTTGGGTTTGTCGATCATGCGTATGCGTATTGATCCCAATTCAGCCAATTGGCGCCAACAGGTTTCGGCGGCAGTTCGCGCACGGCAGCTCGGTGCAATTCTACTCGCAACTCCCTGGTCTCCTCCGGCTTTCATGAAGACCAATAACAGTTTGATTAATGGCGGTAAATTAAAACCGGAATATTACGATGAGTACGCCACGCACTTATTGGATTTCGCCAATTTCATGTCTACCAACGGCGCACCGCTTTATACAGTGTCGGTGCAAAACGAGCCCGACTGGCATCCGGATTATGAGTCTTGTGATTGGAGTGGCGATGATTTTGTAAGCTTTTTGAATTCGCAGGGCTCGCGCTTTGGTTCCAACTTGAAAGTTACGGTCGGTGAAGCTGTGGGCTTTGCAAAACGCTTTACCGATCCTGTTTTAAATAGCCCGACTGCTGTGCAACATGCCGACATTATTGCCGGGCACCTCTACGGCGCTGTGCCCCAGGATTATCCTTTGGCGCGTAGCAAGGGCAAGGAAGTGTGGATGACGGAGCATTACACCGACAGTAAAAGTGATGCGAATGTGTGGCCTTTAGCATTGGATGTGGGGACTGAGTTACATCAATCGATGGCGGCTAATTTTAACGCGTATATCTGGTGGTACATCCGTCGCTCTTATGGCTTGTTGAGCGAAAATGGTCAAGTGAGTAAGCGCGGCTACATCATGTCGCAATACGCGCGTTTTGTTCGCCCCGGCTACAAACGTATAGGCGCGACCGAAAAACCCTATTCCGATGTATTGGTAACGGCTTACAAAGGCCCGGACAATAAAATTGTAATGGTGGTTGTTAATAACGGCACCGGCTCGCGCAATTTGAATGTCAATTTACAAAATGGCAGCGTCGGCAACTTTGTTAAATACAGCACCTCTGACAGTTTAAATGTTGCCTACGGTGGAACTTATCAAGTCACCAACGGTGCCACCAGTTTTTATGTGGAACCAAAAAGTATCGCTACGTTTGTAAGCGAGGGCACCGCTGCCACTTCCTCCAGTTCATCCTCCAGAAGTTCTGTCGCGCCGAGTTCTATATCAAGAAGTTCCGTTGCCCCGAGTTCTGTGCCGCGCAGCTCAGTGGCCCCAAGTTCTACACCTCGCAGTTCAGTTGCATCAAGTTTCATTCGCTCTAGTAGCAGTTCATCTGTTGCAAATGGTAATGCAAATGCCAGTTGTAGTTATGTGGTGACCAATGATTGGGGTAGTGGTTATACCGCTGCTATTCGCATAAAAAATAACGGCACCAGTGCAATTAATAATTGGAATGTGAATTGGAGTTATAGCGACGGAACGCGCATTAGTAACAGTTGGAACGCCACTCTCTCCGGCACAAATCCTTATTCTGCAACCGGCTTGAGTTGGAATTCCAGTATCCAACCTGGCCAAACGGCTGAATTTGGTTTTCAGGGAATAAAAAATAATGGTGCAGCACAAGTCCCGGCTGTGACGGGCAGTGTTTGCAAATAACAACAGTTGATTTCGTTTAACCACCCCTGCTTTACCCGATCTTCGGATCGGGTGTTTTTAAACTTGCAGTACCACTACGACTTTTCCAATAACCATAAACGGAGATTTACACCATGCTTAAACCAAAATCCTCTCACACTATTCTTGCGCAGGTGCTGAAACGCACCTGTGGCTTGGTTGGTGTCAGTGCCGCCCTCGCGGTCTCGTCTCAGTCTGCGCTCGCAGCCTGTACTTATAACGTTGAAAGTGAATGGAGCAACGGTTTTGTTGCCAATATCACCATCAAAAATGATACAGGTGCGCCAATCAATAACTGGAGCGTAAATTGGGGTTACTCCAATAACCGCATCAGTGGAACCTGGAATGCGAATTTTTCTGGATCAAATCCTTACACCGCATCTAACGTTTCCTGGAACGGCAATATTCCCGTTGGGCAATCGGTCACCTTTGGTTTCCAAGGCAACAAAAACGGTGCAACTGCTGAGCGTCCTACTGTAAGTGGGGCTGCCTGTGGTGGTGGCGTTGCAAGCAGTGTTGCTGCGAGTTCTGCTCCGCGCTCCAGTGTCGCTCCCAGTTCAGTACCGCGCTCAAGCGTAGCACCAAGTTCGCAACCTGTTGTTTCAAGCCGCTCTTCTTCATCCAGCGGTTATACCGTGCCCGCCAATAACTTTGCGCAAAATGGCGGTGTTGAAAATGGTTTGACTAACTGGTCAACAACAGCCGGTACTGTTGCTCGCTCAACTGCGGATAAACGCAGTGGTTCTGCCAGCGCATTAATTACTGGTCGCACTGGCAGCTGGAACGGTTTGACTTTCGCTACAGGTTCACTGGTTAGCGGTAGCCAATATGATGTTGCTGTGTGGGTAAAACTTGCACCGGGTACTCCGGATAGCGTTGTGCAACTCACCGCAAAACGTCAGGAAGATAGCGACACTTCTACCTACAACGAATACACCCAAGTAGCGACTGCAACTGCATCGTCTACCGAGTGGCGTTTGCTGCAAGGTTATTACACCCAATCAGGTTCGACTGCATTCCAACATTTCATTATCGAAGCAACTGATGCAACCATCAGCTACTACGCCGATGATTTTTCTATTGGTGGTCAGGCTCCTGCGTCCAGCAGTTCATCATCATCGCGCGCTTCAAGCAGTGCTCCAGCTGCTAAAAAATTCATTGGTAACATTACGACTTCCGGTGCAGTGAGATCAGATTTCACTCGTTACTGGAATCAAATTACGCCAGAAAATGAAGGCAAATGGGGTTCAGTTGAAGGTACTCGTGATGTCTATAACTGGGCACCGGTCGATCGTATTTATGCTTACGCGCGTGCAAATAATATCCCTGTAAAAGCACATACCTTTGTGTGGGGTGCGCAATCACCTTCATGGATTAATAATTTGAGCGCTGCCGATACTGCAGCTGAAATTGAAGAGTGGATTCGCGATTACTGCGCACGCTACCCGGATACTGCAATGATCGACGTAGTTAACGAAGCGGTAGTTGGCCATCAGCCAGCGGCTTACGCGCAGAAGGCATTCGGTAATAACTGGATTCAACGTGTATTCCAATTGGCTCGCCAATATTGCCCTAATTCAATCCTGATCCTGAACGATTACAACAATATCCGTTGGCAGCACAATGAGTTTATTGCGCTTGCAAAAGCACAAGGTAATTACATTGATGCAGTTGGTCTGCAAGCGCATGAGTTGAAAGGTTTAACTGCTGCACAAGTGAAAACCGCAATCGATAATATTTGGAATCAAGTAGGCAAGCCTATCTACATTTCTGAATACGATATCGGTGATACCAATGACCAAGTGCAACTGCAAAACTTCCAAGCGCATTTCCCTGTGTTCTGGGATCACCCGCACGTTAAAGGCATCACCATTTGGGGTTATGTGAATGGCAGAACCTGGATTGAAGGCTCCGGCTTGATTCAGGATAACGGCACTCCACGCCCTGCAATGACCTGGTTACTAAACAACTACATCAATAAGCAGTAATCAGTCCGTTTAACTTGCGATTCATAAAAAAGGATTTTTATGAATCGCAATATTGTTCAAACACACCCCACCTTTAAAAAATAATTAGGGAGAATTCCCATGCGTGAAAATATTAACGCAAGCGTTCGCTATGCCGCGCAATTTGCCAAAATATCCGGTAGCTGCCTGGCCTTGCTGTTGGCCTGGAACGCCAACGCCAGTTGCCAATACCAGGTTACCAACCAATGGAATAATGGTTTTACGGCGGCGATCAAAATAACCAATAACACGACAACAGCAATCAACGGTTGGTCGGTCAATTGGCAGTACTCCAGTGATAACCGAATTAGCAATAGTTGGAATGCCAACGTCTCGGGTAGCAATCCTTATTCTGCAACTCAATTGAGTTGGAATGGCAGCATTTCTCCAAACCAAACAGTGGAGTTTGGTTTTCAGGGCACCAAGGGGGCAGCGAATGCAGAAATCCCCACCCTTAGTGGCGCTCCCTGTGGCGGCGTAACGCCGGTATCGTCCGCGCGCTCGTCGGTACGCCCATCTTCTGTGGCTGTGTCTTCCCTGCGCTCATCAACAGCATCGGTTGCAGTGTCTTCGCTTGCATCCTCCGTTGTAATAGCGAGTTCAAAACCGGCCAGCAGTTTGGCGGCCTCGTCAAAAAGCGTCAGCTCATCGTCTGCGGCAGGTTTGATTGAAGCCAGTAATCCCAATATTTGGGCGGATGTACCTGACCCATCGGTGATTCGCGTCGGCAATACCTATTACATGAGCAGCACCACTATGCACATGAGCCCCGGTGTGCCGATCATGAAGTCCACCGATCTGGTGAATTGGTCGCTGGTGAATTACGCCTACAACACCTTGGATAATACCAACGCACTCAATTTGGAAAATGGTCAAAATGCCTATGGCAAAGGTTCCTGGGCGAGCAGTATTCGCCATGTGGATGGAATCTATTATGTCAGCACCTTTTCCTACACTACCAACAAAACTTATATCTACAAAACCACCAATATTGAGCGGGGTCCCTGGACAACGTCTGTGTTAAATGGGTTGTATCACGACTGTTCATTATTTTTTGAAAACGGTCGCGCGTTTCTCGCGTACGGTATCGATGACATAAAAATTATCGAACTCACCGCCGATGCTTCTGCGATTAAATCCGGTGGTTTAAATCAAACCATTATTTCCAAATCCTCGGCGGTAGCGGGCACCAATTTTATTGTGCGCCCCGAGGGCACGCACCTGCAAAAAATCAATGGCCGCTATTACGTATCCTTGATCACCTGGCCTTCCGGAAAATCGCGCACGCAATTAATTTTCCGCGCAAACAATTTGACCGGGCCTTATGAAGGGCGTGTTGCCTTGCAAGACCAAGGTATAGCCCAGGGTGGATTAATTGATACGCCTACCGGTAATTGGTACGCCTATTTATTCCGCGATTCCGGTGCAGTAGGGCGCATTCCTTATTTGGTTCCTGTGAGCTGGCAAGACGGTTGGCCGGTGATGGGCGTCGGTGGCAAGGTCCCACAAAAGCTGGGCTTCACTGTAGAAAATAAAGGTCTGGCAGGAATTGTGACTAGCGATGAATTTAATCAGGGTGTGCAGAGTTCTTCTGTGTTGCCATTGCAATGGCAATGGAATCACAACCCGGATAATTCGGCCTGGTCACTACTGGCTCGCCCCGGCTTTATGCGGCTCACCAACAAACGCACAGCCAGTAATTTTGAAGTTGCGCGCAACTCGCTCACCCAACGCACCTTTGGTCCGCAAAGTTCAGCGCGCATTGCACTGGAAACTGCGGCGATGAAAGACGGTGATTACGCTGGTTTAGGCGCGCTGCAAACACGTTATGGATTTGTAGGCGTTAATAAATCCAACGGTACCAAATCGATTGTGATGGTGGATACCACATCCGGTACACCGCAAGAAATTACACGCATAGGTTTGTTCCAGGATCGCGTGTATTTCCGCATCGATATGAATTTTGTCAACCAAACGGATCAAGCGAAATTTTATTACAGTCTGGATGGCAATAATTGGGTGGCAATCGGCAACACCCTGCGCATGACTTACGACCTCAAGCATTTTATGGGGTACAGATTTGCGCTGTTTAACTACGCTACCCAGTCTACGGGCGGTTATGTGGATTTTGACTACTATCGCATTAGCCCATAAAACGCGTCGAGTCAGTCCATAAAAATATCGGTTCGGTCAATAACAATATCTGATCACAATCAGAAATGCGGTCTAACAGAAAGTGTTTATGCAGTGCTTTCACTAGAGAACTTTTTACAAAGAACTTTTTTACAAAGAACTTTTTTATAAAGAACTTTCGCAATTAACGGAGACTAATGATGAATAAGCAAAAAAACTCCGCCAGATTATTAGCGCAACTGGTTAAAAACCGTTGCGCGGTAATTGGCTTGGGTGCAAGCCTGTTGGCGATGACCAACCTGGCTTCAGCAGCCTGTACTTATACAATTGAAAGTGAGTGGAGCAACGGTTTTGTTGCCAATATCACCATCAAAAATGATACCGCTGCACCCATTAATAATTGGAGTGTGAATTGGGGTTATTCTGCTAACCGTATTAGCGGTACCTGGAATGCAACCGTTTCCGGATCAAATCCCTATACCGCATCCAACGTTTCCTGGAATGGCAATATTGCTGTAGGCCAGTCAGTGTCATTTGGTTTTCAGGGCAACAAAAACGGTGGCGCTGCTGAGCGTCCAACGGTAAATGGAACTGCGTGTGGCGCTGCTGCGTCCTCTGTGCCTCGCTCCAGCGTTGCGCCTAGTTCAGTTGCCCGTTCCAGTGTTGCACCCAGTTCTGTGCCGCGCTCAAGCGTCGCGCCCAGTTCACAACCCGTTATCGCGAGCAGTCGTTCATCCTCGTCTGCAGGCTACACTGTTCCAGCAAATAATTTTGCGCAAAATGGTGGAGTGGAAAATGGTTTGACTAACTGGTCAACAACAGCCGGTACTGTCGCTCGCTCAACGGCCGATAAACGCAGTGGTTCTGCCAGCGCATTAATTACTGGTCGCACCGGCAGCTGGAACGGTTTAACTTTCGCTACAGGTTCACTGGTTAACGGTAGCCAATACGATGTTGCTGTGTGGGTAAAACTCGCCCCAGGTACACCGGACAGCGTCGTGCAACTCACCGCTAAACGTCAGGAAGATAGCGATAGCTCTACTTACAACGAATACACACAAGTGGCGACTGCAACTGCATCGTCTACCGAGTGGCGTTTGCTGCAAGGTTATTACACTCAATCAGGTTCGACTGGATTCCAACATTTCATTATCGAAGCGACTGATGCAACCATCAGCTACTACGCCGATGATTTTTCTATTGGTGGTCAAGCGCCTGCTTCCAGTTCTTCAAGCAGTTCTTCGTCAAGCACACCGTCGCAAACCTGTGAATTAAAAGCACCACTGCAATGGACTTCTACCGGGCCGTTGATTAGCCCGAAAAATGCAAACTGGAAATCCATTAAAGATCCTTCGGTGGTGAAATATAACGGCACTTACCATGTGTACGCGACCTACTACGACACAGCCTACAAATCGATGTACACCAGCTTCACCGATTGGAATAACGCTCAGGCTGCGCCACATATTTCCATGAACGGTACCACCGTCGGTAATACTGTTGCACCACAAGTGTTTTTCTTCCGTCCGCATAACAAGTGGTATTTGATTACCCAGTGGGGCGGTGCTTACTCAACGACTGATGATATTAGTAGACCTAACTGGTCTGCTAAAAAGAAATTGCTGCAAGGCGAACCTGCAAACTCGTTGGATTTCTGGGTGATTTGTAACGCGACTCACTGCTACTTGTATTTCTCACGTGATGACGGCGTGCTCTACATGTCTAAAACCACCATCGGCAATTTCCCCAATTTCTCGGGTTATACCATCGTGATGGAAGATCATCGCGGCAATGGCAATCAGTATTTATTTGAAGCACCAAACGTTTACAAACTCGATGGTCAAAATAAATATTTGTTGATGGTTGAGGCATGGCCAAGTGGTCCACGCATGTTCCGCTCATGGACATCATCCAGTTTGGATGGCCCATGGACAGCACTTGCTGATACCGATGCGAATCCGTTTGCAGGTAATCGCAACGTGGAATGGCCTGGTGGAAAATGGGCTAACGGTATTAGCCATGGTGAGTTGATTCGTTCAGGTTACGACGAGCGTCTGACTGTTGATCCTTGTAATTTAGAATTCCTATATCAAGGCGAAGCAGGTCCTAGCCCAGACGGTAATTACAACACCATTCCATACAAACTGGGTTTGTTGCGTTTAAAGAAATAATGTTTGCGGCTACCCGGTAAGCTTTTCCCCGCTTTGGTAAACCCCAAAGCGGGGGTTCGGTTCCCACAAATACCGACAATGACTGTGTTTGTTAGTATTCATCAACGAACAACAATAACGATCAGAATAAAAAAATAAAAATTTACTATCGTCAGCCAACCCTACTTCGGTATCGCGAATTATTGTTCGGCACTCGCGATTTTCTAGTACCTTTTATGAAGGAATAAAACCATGAACGCATGTAAATCCAGCGCACATCAGCGGCTGCAACATTTAAAACGACCACTTGCATTTATCGGTATGGCGACTGCACTGGCTGCAGCGGCTCAGACTGCATCGGCTGCTTGTACTTACCAATTAGATAACGAATGGAGCAATGGTTTCGTCGCCAGTATCCTAATAAAAAATGATACAGCGGCGTCAGTCAATAATTGGAGTGTGAATTGGCAGTACACCAACAATCGCGTGACCAGTAGTTGGAATGCAAACCTGTCGGGCAGCAATCCTTACACTGCAACCAATGTCTCCTGGAATGGCAACATTGCCGCAGGGCAGACTGTGTCGTTCGGTTTTCAAGGGGTAAAAAATGGCGGCACCGCCGAGCGCCCGCAAATTAATGGCACCCTGTGTTCAGCCGCACCGGCAAGTTCAGCGGCAAGCAGTACACCTGTTGTAAGTTCTTCGCGCTCCAGCTCATCCGTTGCTGTTGTTTCGTCATCAAGAATCAGTTCTTCCGTTGCATTAAGTTCATCATCACGCGTTGCTTCATCTGTTCCGACAGGTGCTCGTAACGCAATTACTGTGCGTGCACTTGGCACAACAGCGACTGAATCCATCACTCTCAGCGTAGGTGGTACTGAAGTACAGTCCTGGACGTTGAGCACCGTCATGAATAATTACACGGTAGAAACGGCTCTGGTTGGCGACGTGGTTGTGGCCTTTGCCAATGATGATGGCGGCAATGCCGATGTACGTATCGATTACGTCAACGTTAACGGTGTAACCCGTCAAGCAGAAGCGCAGGCAGAAAATACTGGCGCTTGGGGGAATAACCGTTGCGGTGGTGGTGCGCCCAGCGAATGGTTGCATTGCGAAGGTTACATCAATTTCGGTAGCGTCACTGGCGAGCCTCGTTCAAGCAGTTCTGTCGCGTCGAGCACATTTTCGGTCTCTAGCAGTTCGTCATCGCGTGCCGGTTCTACTGGCTGTGGTGCCGCGGCTAAATTAACGAATGGCCGTCGTACCATTAGCGTTAATGGTTTGAACCGCGAATACGTGTTGGATATCCCGAGCAACTACAACCAGAACAATCCTTACAAGTTGGTCTTCGGTTGGCACTGGCGTGGTGGTAGTGCGAACGATGTTGTAGGTCAAGGCTACTACGGTATGAAAAGCCTTTCTAATAACACTGCGATTTTCGTGGCGCCTGATCGTGCCGCCGGCACCGACGGATGGACAAATGCCAATGGCCGCGACATCGCTTTCTTGCAGTCGATGCTAACCCAACTGAAGTCATCCCTGTGTATCGACGAAAGCCGTATCTTCTCTACCGGTTGGAGTTACGGTGGCATGATGTCATTTGCAGTGGGCCGCGAGTTGCCAACCACCTTCCGTGCTATCGCGCCTGTATCAGGTGCCTTCTTGACGCCTCATGTGGATAGCGGTTCAGCGACTGCAGCCTGGATTGCGCACGGCAATAACGACACTGTAGTAAGCCAAAGCTCTGGTGCTCAAGCCCGCGATGCTTATGTCAGAGCTAACGGTTGCTCTAACACAACTGTGCCTGTGCAGCCATCTCCCTGTGTGGAGTACCAAAACTGTTCAGCAGGTAAACCTGTTGTCTGGTGTTCGTTCAACGGCGGGCATTCTCAACCGTCGTTCTACAGCTCCGGCGCATGGAACTTCTTTAATCGGTTCTAATTGCCGTGAGGCGAAGACAACAGTGATAAAAATAGCGCTCTTATTTATTAGTCAGTTTTAACGTTGTTTTGTTTGTCCCTCAGGTTTGCCCGGCCAATGCGCCGGGCTTTTTTTTGCCATTTTTTTTGAGGGGCGTGAATGGGTAGGGTGGTAATAAGGTGTAATTTTGGTTGGCGCTTACTTGTGGGATAGTCTTTAATTGGTTTTTTGTTGGGGTAACTTGGTGGCTGTAGGTTGGGGCGGGTCGCGTAGACTGAGTTTACGAACCGCAACAGTTTGAAGGACAGTAATGTGCCCAAAGCGGACAGTCAGCCAAATGAACGAGACAACTAATTGAGATTGTTTGTGCCGTATAGCTCCATAATAAATTGGAGTGATAGTCAACCCTTTAATTTAGCACGAACTAAATCGATTGAAGGTTCAACCACTTTTTTGGAGTTATACAGCACTACACCAAATTAGTTGGAATAACTTTCTGCAGGTTATATAGTTGGTGCAATAAATGCCTAACAAGCGGTTGAGCCGAACATTATGCGATCACGGAGCACTATGAGTCACTCAGTGGAAATAACAGAAAATACATTTTTCTCTATTTTCTCAGATGCTGTATTGCTTTATGAGCTTGCATCATCGGAAACCGATAAATACACGCAAAACACATTGGCAAAATCTAGCATTTTATCTGTAAATTACGCTTTAGAAGCTGCCGCTAATTCGTTCATTACATCGATCGAGATAACCTCTAAGTTAAAAAGCAATATTGACAAATTCTCCACCCTAGATAAATTCGAACTTGTTCTTCAGTGGCATAAGGACAAATCATTGCCACGCGGAGAAAGAGAAACCCAGATAATTCAAAAACTAATCGATCAAAGAAACGAATTAGTTCATCCTAAAGTAAAAACAGTCCAGCAAGATGTGGTTACCGCTTTAGGCGATGAGAGTATCGCTTACTACCATAAAGCACTTCAGGACAACTCAAATGAGAAGTGCAAAGTAACCAAAATGTCACTTGACCCAAGTCAATACTCAGCAGAAGACGCTCTAATCGCTATAAAGTCACTGGTTAATTTTTTAAATAAGTACATTGAGAGCTGGTGGGAAATAGATGTAGAAAGCTCCGCTATATTACTTATGAAATCATGGACTGGTTCCGTGCAAGCTAGCCCGATCATGTACCAGAAACACGAATTAGAAATAGTGCTAAGGCATAATAAAAATTTAAATATAAGGTTTGTTGGTTTATACGGAATACTGGAACAATTCACATAACAAATGGTTCAAATCACTCGCTTCGCTCGTTGGGGCGGGCTAAAGCCCGGCCCTTAACCAAACGTTAGGCTGTATTATCGGAAAGGATAAATGAATATAAAAAATCCATTAAATACAAACTGGAGATTGCTATCTAATTTAGGTCAAAGCAAATTAGTTAGGTCATCATATATCTGGATGATAGTAATACCGGTCGCTGCAAAAGTTCTTGAGAATATTGCCCCAGAGGTTGAATTACATATTTTCAATCAAGTATTCAACTTAACTTTAATTCTTCCTTTTAGCTGGAAAGCCCTATATTTTTCATCTCTACTTTTTGCATGTGGGACTATTATTTATCAAATATTTTGTCCAAAAATTGTAAAAGAATACCCCACATTCAAAGACTTCTTGGAGAGTCACCAGGATTCAAGTTTCATAATCTCAGAAGCTTACAAACATTTTCAATATCCTCAGAAATATATGGATCATACTGGCTTGAACGTGCCGCAGCTATTAGATCAATATCAAAGCCTATTTCAGCTTTATAGAGTTTTCACCGGAAATGATGCCCTAGATGCTGCTAAACGTTTGATTGAGCGGAGAAAGGGCGCAACAGATACACACCCGGTTGATGGTTATATACAAGAAGCCTTATATGAGTTTAAAAGTGAAAGCAAAGAGGTCCTGCTTGCCGACCGTGGAGTTCAGCTCGCTGTTTTTGACTATATTCTCGAAAATCTCTCCCTAGAAGAAGCTAAAAAAGGAGCTGCATTTTGGTTTACATGGAACAACGCTAACGTAGCAAAAAGTAAAATTCGAGCAATCTGCTTTCTATGTTACGTGCTCGCATTCGCTTTTTTGGGTTTTGTTTTAGTTCAAAACTTATTAAGTGTTATCTGCGCATAAATTTAAAGCCTAACAAGCAACTGTGGCAAAAACAGGTAAAATACTACATTAAAATTATTACTTTCACTTGCTGAGCATCCTGCCCCCAAAGTCTGCTCTTGGCCGGTAAGCGATGTAATTTTTCTGATTTAATTTTCAATGCGCTCAGGCCCTCGTTTGTGCCGTGCTCGGTACTTAGGTTTAATTAACAGGAGTTATAACTTAAGAGAGCAAACTCCAGAGGCCCGCCATTTAAAAATTTTAAAGCTCAATGAATATAGGAGTTTCAATGACGAAAAACAGCTGCACTTTGGTGCCAATAGAATCATGGGCATATGCATCTCCTGAGCTAATTTCATCTGGACAAACAATAGATATCGGCTTGTTTGCTGAGGCGCTCATATACTATGACACGGTTTATGTGAACCCTTCCAATCAGCCTCAGCTGGCTGCCTTCATAAATTGGTTTATAAAGCAGGGCGCGCTCAACGATTTTTATATGTTGTTGAAAGAAGGATGCGTTAAATTTTATGAATATTCTTTCGCAAGTTCAGCAATAGAAAAAAATGGTGAATATTCGATTTACAATATTCAAGATGTCTTTCAAGTTGAAAAAGACTCCTTTGAGAAACGGTTTCTATATAGTGATTCTATTGAAGCCTTATTTCCCAAGGCGAGACACCGAAGATATCTTTATTCTGCATTCAATGGGAATGTTATTGAATCAAAAGCCGGTGAATTTGAACGGGCGATTGAAAATGCAAGATTTGACTTTAAAGATCCAAGGCGCAACAGTATTATTCTTCAAGCTTTTGTTGACGAAATATATAGAGTAAAAAATTTAGGCCGACCTCCTGAGATAAAAACAATAATTAATACTGATCCCGATGGACTTAAGCAAACAATTTCATTCAATATCAGCTTTGAGTATTTAAATAATTTGATTGGTCACGAAGTCGGGTTTAATAATGGATCACCACTAACGGCCGCTGCACACTCTAATCGACTCATTTGGTCAGCGTCATCATTGGGCTTAGATCTCTATTTGCCGCAACCTATGAGCACGTTAGTAGGTGATAAGCTATATGAATCTAAGAAACGTTTAACGAAATCAGGAGATATTATTGAGGGATTAAAGGAAAAGGTTGAATTTCCCGATATTAGATTTTTAGTCAACTCTGGAAAATTATCTCTTAGGGATGTGCTGTTAATTAGAGAAAAATCTAAAAAATTTAGATATTGGTTGCAGCAAGAAAATGGCCGTGATAGAGATGCAATTATTGCTTATCACACCGAAGTAGCAAAAGAGTCTGGATTTACTACCGGTGCTCGGAAATTTTTAAGCATGTTTGGCGCTATTGGTGCTGGAACGGCTGGCTCTTTTTTGGGCGCAGCTGTTGCTGATCCATCGGCTCAAATTATCGGAGGGATTGCGGGTGGTGCTATTGGATATCTCGCTGATGTGGGTTCAAAATTCGGTGCTGAATGGAGGCCGGTTGTATTTGGCGGTTGGTTAAAGGATCGTATCGAGAAAGTAGTAGTCGAGAAAGAGTAGATTCAGATCGAACTATGGAAAATTCAATTCGAGTAATCTAGTGTTTCGATACCTTTTCCAATGTCCGAAAATGGCCGTTAACTGACTTTAAATAGCATCGTTTATACGCTCTACGGGTGGCTTCTAAATTATCGACGGTTTACACCAGAGCAAACCTGCGAGTTAAGAAGGACAGCTCATGAAATGTGTTAGGAAATTATGAAACTCACCATTTTCGCTTTATTACTGTTTAGTTCTTTTAGTTGGGCTTCTGAATATTCCGAAGATCAGCTTGCCGACCTAAAAAGTAGCTGGCTTTTAAATGAACCAAAATCCTATAGCTATACACTGCGACATGGTGGCGTTTTCGGCTACACGATTGAAAAAATAACTGTTCGTAAAGGCACCTGCACTGCGCGCGCTCAAAGTGTTTATGGCAAAAAGCAGCCTTGGAAAAAAAGCAAATGTGAAGGGCATAGAATTCACGAACTAATTTCATCCGTACAAAAGCAAGAGCGTGACGGCGTGTTCCAATCTGAAATCAAATTAAACCCTGAATATAAATTCATATCCTATTATTCAGTAGAGCCTAAAACTGAATTTACTGATCAATATTGGTATTTTGAGGTTTTGAATTTTAAGGCTAAATAAAGCCTAACAATTACTGAAACTCGCGCGTGGATACTTTCAATCCGCAAGCGGAAGCAATGTCATGTTGCGGTTCGTTCCTCACCGGCAACCTACGGTAAGTGCGAACCCTGGGCTTGCCATCGAACTTTGTGGTGATGAAATAAAGTCCAGTTAACATTACCAAATCAGGAAATTAGGGTGATATAAATATGGCAACTCTTTCAACTCCCGGGGTTTATGTTGATGAACTTAACGCATTTCCTAATTCTGTTGCCCCTGTAGCTACCGCCGTCCCGGCGTTTGTTGGCTATACACCGAAAGCAGAATATCAGGGCAAGTCTTACTACAATAAACCGCAAAAAATAAATTCGTTTGCGGAATTCCAGGCAATTTTTATGCTGGATAATCCCCCACCTCCAGCGGATGCAGCCAAACAATATAATCCTGAATATTATCTGATTGCTCAACAAGCTATGCCAACCAGAGGGGATTACATGATGTTGGCCGGCACTTATTATTCTATTCTGCCGGATCCCAGTACTATTTATTATTTGTACAACAGTGTGCGTTTGTTTTATCAAAATGGAGGCGGTGCTGCGTATATAGTTTCGGTGGGTGGTTATGGCCCTGCCAATAAACAACCATTGGCTGATCCTGCTGCGCAGGTGGTTAATCCCAACGTTACATTAACTGACTTACAAACGGGTTTGGCACTTCTGCAAAATGAGCCCGAGCCGACAATGTATATCTGCCCGGAGGCAACGTTATTATCGATTGCTGACAATGGCACCTTGATGCAAAGCATGTTGTTACAAGCGCAAACTATGCAAACAGCTGTGTGCATATTTGATGTGATTGGCGGAGCTTGCCCTGACCCTATTTTGTATACCAATGACATTCAGGCATTTCGTAACAACACGGGTAATTCCGGCTTGAGTTATGGTGTGAGTTATTATCCGTTTATCTGCACAACTGTTATGCAGCCAAGCGACATTGACTTTACCAATTTATTTGGCGGGGATACTAAACAGCTTGAACCCTTGTTGAATCCACCGAGTGCACCTAACCCGGTTGCAGCGCAAATTCTCGCAACAATTCAGGCTCCGCCACCTAATTCAATGTCTAATAGCCAGTTACAGGCCGCATTGCTTGCCTCCAGCCAAACTTACAACCAAATTGTTAATCACGTGTTGAGTAACGCCAACATTTTACCTTCCAGCGGCGCAATGGCCGGTGTTTATACCCTTAACGACAATATGAGTGGGGTATGGAATGCACCGGCTAACACTAGCATTGTGGGCGCGGCAGCATTGCCGATTCGTTTATCCGATTCACAGCAAGAAAATTTGAATGTTGATGCTGTTTCGGGCAAATCAATAAATGCGATTCGTTTTTTTAATGGCCAGGGAATTTTAGTTTGGGGGGCAAGAACACTCGATGGAAATAGTCAGGATTGGCGTTATATTTCCGTGCGCAGAACTATGACGTTTATTGAGCAATCGGTAAAGTTGGCCGCGCGCGCTTATGTGTTTGAACCCAATGATGCCAATACCTGGAGCGCAGTGAAAAGCATGATTAGCAGCTTTTTGACTGGCGTTTGGAAAGAAGGTGGCTTACAAGGTGCCTCTGCGGCTGATGCGTTTCAAGTTGATGTTGGTTTGGGTTCAACCATGACTGCAGATGATCTGTTAAATGGTTTTATGCGTGTGTCGATCATGGTGGCGGTCGTTCATCCTGCAGAATTTATAGTGATTACCTTTGAACAACAACAAGCTCAATCGGGTTAGAAAATATGTCTTGTAAAAAAGTTTTTACAAGACATATTGCTGTTGAATAGTTAGTTTTTTGACAATTGGGGTCGGAGCAAAATTAAACGTCCGCTATTGGCGTGCGCCGTGATAAGGCGGTGTAACCCCCCCCCATTGTTAGTGGCAGTCAAACTTAGATGGCTCCGGCGATTGATGTTTGGCCAAGTGCCGTGAAAAGCAAAATTGCTCAGGTAAATAGAGATTCTTTTATTTGGCGAGGTGAAGTATCGCGATGCAAACCCACGTGCCACCCCAACACTCAAACCAACAAGCAGATCCGGCGCAACTTCGGCATGACGCAACCAAGTTCCTCTTTGAAGATAATAGGCCAGTTACCCATTCACAGGTGCGCTTGCAATCTATAGCTAGAGATGGACAGCCTACGGGCCAGCTTAAATCCATGCAGGCCATGATGGCAGCGCATACGAATTCTCGCTTGCAAGCTTCAAAAGAATTGGCTGGTGCAACCAACGCGCCAACGCAAGCGGATATCGTCGTGCAAAAAAAACTGGTGCCGCGGACCTGGCAGTTGTCGAAACCTATGGTTCAGCGTAAAGATACTATCCAGCTTAAATTGGAGGATGCACTGACGTATTACAACAAAATAACAGGCGAAAACGCAAAGCTGAAAAAAGATGTCGATCTTGCAAAACTCAGCATAGGGCAACGGCGTTACTTTACCAGACTGGAGAATCAGGTCGGTTTGAAGAGCCGTAAAATAGGATCGAGCACAGGCAAGACCTACAGGCTGAATAAACCCCGCCAAATCCGCGTGAGATATGGCAGTACAAAAGCGCGATTTGCGCGCAGCGAGCGACAGGAGAGGCATGAGAAAGGCAAATACAGCGGATACAATTACGCAACAGCCAAAGTCACACTGACCCATAAAGTTAACGGCAAGATTATGACCGTTTACATCACGCGCGGCAGCCAGGATGGAACGACACATTCCGAGGGTGCGATAAAAGATGTTATTAAATTGCTGCAGGCGCAGCACGTAATCTCCGTGGATTGGGTATACACCGAAAGGGAAGCTTGCGGGCCTGACAACCAGAATTGTCGTGGTGCTAATAAATTGAGTGACACGAGTATATTTGGTCAGGATGTACCCATCTATTACAGCGTGGATTGGCCGGATACAGCGGAAAAGGGCGCGGCGGCAAAGGATCATCGAAAAAAAGGTACTAATTTGTTGAAACGGATTGATACCCAGGTTGGCAAATCAAAAAGTATTCACAATTATCAAGAAAAGACTGACCCAGCGGTTCATGCATCCGAACCTTTCCAGCAAGAGGATGATGGCGTTGTTACCAGTGATGACGAAAGCAGCGATGAACGCGATATTTTGCAAGGTGGTTACGAGGGGGCAAGAAAAGACTACATGGAGCTTTCATAGGTCAACCAACTGGTTGGTTGGATTTGGCTTATGAGCCCCGCGCTTGTGAGCCTTGCTCTGTCATTCAAAATTATCCTTGCCTTAAAAAAATTGGGGTTAGAGCAAAATTAAACGTTTTTGGCGTGCTCCTTGAAGAGTCGGCGCTTTCCTGTTGAAGCAGATGATTGTTTTGATGAAATTTATAAAATGGACTCCGATGAACTGAATGACATTTATTTAGACATCGCACAGAAATTAGGGATCAGTACTGAAAATCCGGAAGCGAATCCCTATTGGAATAAAGTGACCACCGTAAAAAATTTAGTGTTGTTTTTGCATAATCAGCCAAAAGTAAAAGACAGTCAGGTTGTGAAGGCTTAGGTGTGATTTGACCTGCTATAAATATTTATCCTAATGCATTAATTCTTGATTGTTCGATCCTGATATTGGCTACCATAATAATTATGGATGCCTTTTGCCCAAGTCTCATCGGCCATGTCCGGCCAATCGTCCTTATCGAAACCGGGTGCACTTTCCAGCCGCTTTTTATCGATATCCAGAATGAAGCGTTTATTCACGGTATCCAAAGTTAACGCGCTCCAGGGTACAGCAAATAACTTTTCTCCCATCCCCAAAAAAGACCCGAATGACAAAACCGCGTAGCTGATTTTGCCACTAGCCATATCCAGCATAATTTCTTTGATATCGCCGAGATCCTCGTCAGCGCGATTATAAACGTCATTTCCAATTAACGTGTCTGCACCCATCAAGCGGGGGCCGGGCCCCTTGCTGTTGTCACGTGTGGGGTTGGATTTATAAATTCCATAAGTGTCTCGCAGTTCATAGTTCATAAATACCTCGTCATCGATAAGTTAAACCACTAAGCCACAATGGCTAAATTGACAATAATTTCGATAGGTCTGTTTTTCTGTTCGCAATCTCACACAAGCGCAGTAAAAAGTTAGCTGATTTAAAATTGATTTTATTGGTGCGGAAGCGAACGGAATAAACGTTAAAACGTCAGGATTATTTATAGGGCAACCGCATTGGCTGAAATTCTATGTGGCACTGAAAGTAGAGTTGCCTGAATGATTTCGTTGTTTACACTGAGGGGGATTCTATGTCTTTTAACCATTTAACTTCAGATTGCATTGAACATTGTTTGGCTTGCAGCCAAATTTGTTACTCCACAGCTGTAAATCATTGTTTGGAAGCGGGTGGTAGGCATGTTGCACCGGGGCATTTTACATTGATGCTTAACTGCGCAAAGGTCTGTGAAACCTGTGCAACGTTGCAGATGAGCAATTCATCGTTCAGCTTTCATATGTGTTCGCTATGCGCAGAAATTTGCGAAGCCTGTGCAGAAGATTGTGCAAATATTGGCGATATGGCCGATTGTGTAACGGCCTGTACGAAATGTGCAGAGAGCTGCCGTGAAATGGCGTCTTGAATTATCGGTAATGAAGAAAATATTGGGGGGGAGAAAAACCATGGTTTTCTTTCAGGAAAATATGTGGTGGATAGGCGGATTTCTATTTGTAACCGTTTGTTGCATTGCAGCTATGTTATGGAGAAATCACGCAGCTAAAAGCGACTCTGTGCTGCGCAAGGAAAATGACACTTTTACCAGTAGCGTATCGTTCAAGCCGAAACGGAATACCCAAAAGCTGGATTGATATGCAGCCAGAAAATAGCTTCCCACCGGCAAAGCGGCTGACGCTTGGATATTTTTATTCGGATTAATGCTGCGCGATTGAAAAAAACCATCTGAAGCCGATTCGATAGTTGTTACCCCACCATTTTTTCCAATCTTTACCCAATTACTCAATTGTTTGGCTATGGTTTACCAATTATCTTATAGTATTATTGACAAAAAGTCGTGCGGTCATTGGCTGCAGACTGAAAACATCTTGTATCCATCAGAAAAAATAACATCGGCACTAATAACTCTGGGAAAAAATAATGATGCGTCGCTTTAGTCTCTATTCGATCTTTACGCTATTTTTTATGTCACTGTGCGCCTCGGCTTTTGCTGCGCATGAAATAAAGCATTTTCGCGATATCACTTGGGCGAGTCCCAAGGGGTTTGATTTGACACTTGACATCACCGTGCCTGAAACCAAAACAAAAGCGAAACCGGTGCTGGTGATTATTCATGGAGGAGGTTGGTTGCTGGGTAGTAAATCCGGCATGGTGGATTTGGCGGATAGTATTGCCAGCCGCACCGACATTATTACCGTCAATATAAATTACCGGTTGCTCGCCGATGTTAATAACACCACTACGACCAATGAACTTATTGAAGATGCAATGGGCGCAGTGCTGTGGGTGAAGGACAATATCAAAAATTACGGCGGTGACCCGGGCAAAGTAGCGGTAACGGGTGATAGTGCAGGTGGGCATTTAGCCGTGATGGCGACAGTTGCCAGGCGCAATTTGGATAGCGATGGGTTTGATAAAAAGCCGCTGGGTTTTAAACCGACTTATTTACCTAAAGGCGTAAGCGCTGAGCAAGTTGCCGCTAAAGATGGTTTGAAAATTCAGGCTGTCATATTGAGCTATGCCGCCTTTGATATGGTGGCGGTTGCGAAAAGTGGTTTTGAAGCTGAGGGAAATCAATTCTGGAAATGGGCAAATGCAAAGCCGCGTGGTCTGTTTGGCGATAAAATAAATGTGAATGATAATCCCGAATATTACGAGGCAGTATCCCCACAACAATATTTGGTGAGCGCTAAAGAATTGGCTTTGCCCAAACAATTTGTCCATGTGGGAGCTTTGGATGGCCTTACTACTCCTACAGTTGCAAAAGCCTATGTGGATAATTTGAAAAAATTGGGGAAACCAGTGAGCTTTAAAATATATGAAGGCAAAAACCACGGCTTTTTGGATTCAGGTTGCAATGATTACAACAACGGCTGCTACAAAGATCTTTCCGAACCTGCGGTGACGGATATGATTGCCTTCTTGAATAAAGTATTTAAATTGTAATCCATTTGTAAAAACTTTACTTTCCCTCCCAAAGCCCTCGCCAGCGAGGGCTTTTTTATTTCATCTACTCTAACCGCAGCACAAACTCCGCGCCGGTTTTTCCCTTTGTGACAATCCCATTAAATTTTGTGATCACCTCATCCTGTCATTTATCGAACCTTAGACTCCTGCTTCTGATTTCGCTCTCCATGATGAGTGAGGTCGGTTTAAAACAATCACCATCAATTGGAGGTCCGACTCGTGTTAAACAGAATAAGCATAACCAGTGCGAAGATTTTAAAAAGTTTTTTTGTTTTGTTAACGCTGCTCAATGTCAGTATTGCAAGTGCTGATGAATTTCCTACATGGGATGCAGGGATTACCGCATATAACGAAGGACTTGTTAGGAAATTTCACCCACTGTTTGATTTTGATTCCGATGGTTGCTATCCAGGAACACCTTTTCATCGCAATGAAAATCTGCGGCAGAATCCGGGTTTGGGTGCAACCTCTAGCTACTACGGCGGTTGCCGCGATGCGGGTTGGGCGAATATCTCCAACACCATTCACAGACAATTATGCAAAGCGGGCACAGATGGTTTGGAACGCTGCGCACATTTTTATGAGTTGTATTTTGAAAAAGATCAGGCCGTCAATCTGACCTTTTTAGGTGGTCATCGCCATGACGTAGAGACCGTTATTGTGTGGACTCTGAAGGGGAATGGACAAGAACTTATCAGCCATGTCTCCACCAGTGCTCATGGTAATTTTGATACTCGCGCAATGAGTGGTTTGCAACAACACAACGGCCATCCGCTGGTGGTGTACCACAAAGACGGTATAAGAACGCACGCGTTTCGTTTTGCCAGCGCAACTGATAAAGCCAAGGTGGAATTTCAGGGTAACTGGGGTGAATTTTTTGCACCGAATATTATTAGCCACTATCGCGCATTAGCGAACTGGGATTCCAATGAGCGCACCCGCCATGAACGCAATACCCAATATCGCATGGTGCTGGAGCAATCGAATTTTGGTTCTGCCAGTTTTAAAACCCGCAATGATAGTTTGATCATGGATCAGGCCAACGCCAACGTACCTCGCACTGATTCGCGCTGGGCTAATACCTCATTTACCTGGGATGATATCGCCGCTACCAAAGCGAAAGAATTGCAGGCTAACTATCCTGGTATTTATCAGGATATTAAAAATAATTACTAGTGTTGATGCGGTAAAAATTACTGTGTTGATATTGCGGCAATGGGTTAATAAAAAAAGCGCAGATGTTGTTTGGCAATCTGCGCTTTTTTATTGAGTAAATTTTTACATCATCGCCGCATTCAACCACAAGTGAGCATACACACTCGCGAAATATCCCAACGCAACTACTGGCGTCCATTTTAAATGGCCGAGGAAACTGTAATAGCCACGCGCTTGCCCCATCAGAGCAACACCTGCTGCTGAACCAATCGATAACATACTGCCGCCCACACCCGTTGTTAAGGTAATCAGCAGCCATTGGCCTTGTGAGAAATCCGGAGCCATGGTGAGCACGGCATACATCACGGGAATATTATCGATCACTGCGGAAATTAATCCCAAGCTGATATTCGAAATAGTCGCGCTAAAATTACCGTAGAGCGATTCTGATAGCAGCGTGAGATAACCCATAAAACCTAGCCCGCCTACACACATAATTACACCGTAGAAAAATAACAACGTATCCCACTCCAAGCGCGCAAGTGGTTGGAAAACATCAAAGGGCAGGGGAACTTTGGTGATGGGGTTTTCGTCTTTTTTGGGGATAAAATCGGACGTGGTTTGCGTTGCGTGTTTTAAATCCACAATACCTTTTTTGCGTAAGTAAAAGCCGTACAGATGCAAATAGGCAAGGCCTAACATCATGCCCAATACTGGTGGCATATGGATGAGTACGTGGCCGAGAACGGCGCTGGCGATAGTGGCGAGGAACAAAAACAGGATGGGGAAGGCGCCTTCTTTGTAGGTGAGTGTTTCAAGGAATAAATCTTCGGCGTCTTTGTGCGAGGGGCGATTTTTTATAAAGAAACTCATAATCGCTGCAGGCACCAAAAAGTTTACTAGTGAAGGAATAAATAAATGGAAGAAGGTGAAAAAATCGACCTTGCCTGCTTGCCATACCATCAGCGTCGTAATATCTCCGAACGGGCTAAATGCACCGCCCGCGTTGGCCGCAACGATAATGTTGACGCAACACATATTGATAAAGGCTTTCTCATCTTCAGCAATTTTTAATACAACGGCACACATCAATAATGCGGTAGTGAGGTTGTCGGCGATGGGTGAAATAAAAAATGCCATCAAACCGGTTATCCAAAATAATTGGCGGTAGCTAAAGCCTTTTTTGATTAACCACCCGCGCAGTGCGTTAAATAATCCGCGTTCATCCATCGCATTAATGTAGGTCATGGCGACCAGCAAAAATAACATCAGCTCAGCGAATTCAAGCAGTGTATGGCGAAACGCTTGTTCCGCTAGCGCCGATTGTTCGTGCTGCGTGTAAATCCAACCAATGATGACCCAGATAATTCCCGCTGCTGCGAGCACCGGTTTGGATTTGCGCAGATGCAGTTTTTCTTCAAGCATCACAAAGGCATAGGCGATAACAAATAGGCCTACGCAAAACCAACCGGCAGCGGTGTTGGTGAGATCGAGTCCGTCTGCAGCAAAGGTGTTATTGCTGAAGCACAGACCCAGAAGCGGCAAGATCAATCTCAGGAATTTTTGTGGCATGGTGTCTCCTTGTGACTTGGTTGAGTTTTTGTTTTTTATAGAGTGGTTTGAACATTGTGGGCCGCATAAACAAAAAAGGCAGCTCGTGGGAGCTGCCTTTTCAGTTTCATTACATTTCTTATCTTAAGCCTTCAGCGGTTTGTACTTCATGCGCTTCGGTTGAGAATCTTGCCCCTTACGTTTGACGAAATCCTCGTGATATTCCGTGTAGTTGCCTTCAAAGAAAACAATATCGGAGTCGCCTTCATACGCGAGTATGTGGGTTGCGATACGGTCGAGGAACCAGCGGTCATGCGAGATCACCAATACACAGCCGGGGAAGGCGAGGATTGCATCTTCCAATGCGCGCAGGGTTTCAATGTCCAAATCGTTTGACGGTTCGTCGAGTAAGAGTACGTTGGCGCCTTGCTTCAAGGTGTTGGCCAAATGTAAGCGGCCGCGCTCACCACCAGAGAGTTCGCCCACACGTTTTTGCTGATCACCGCCTTTGAAGTTAAAGCGACCCAGGTAAGAGCGCGAGCTAACTTCGTAGTTGCCGATTTTCAAAATATCCAAACCGTCGGATACTGCTTCCCACACGGATTTCTTATCGTCCAGATTTTCGCGGCTCTGTTCAACGTAGGCGACTTTTACGGTATCGCCCAAAGTAACAGTACCGCTATCGGGTTTCTCAGTGCCGGAGATCATGCGGAACAGCGTTGATTTACCGGCGCCGTTACCGCCGACAATACCCACCACTGCACCTTTAGGAATGCTCAGTGACAGGTTGTCGATCAACAGGCGATCGCCATAACCCTTATTGACGTTTTCCAACACGATGACTTTATCGCCCAGGCGCTCGCCCGGCGGAATGTAGATCTCGTTGGTTTCGTTGCGCGCCTGGAATTCTTGCGATTGCAATTCATCAAAGCGAGCGAGACGCGCCTTGCTCTTGGCTTGGCGGCCTTTAGGGTTCTGACGCACCCATTCCAATTCGGTTTTCAATGCTTTCTGGTGTGCTGCTTCAGTGCGTTGCTCTTGCTCCAAGCGCGCATCTTTCTGTTCCAGCCAGCTGGTGTAGTTACCTTCGTACGGAATACCGTGGCCGCGGTCGAGTTCCAGAATCCAACCGGCGGCGTTATCGAGGAAGTAGCGATCATGGGTAATCGCCACTACGGTGCCGGTGAAGTTGTGGAGGAATTGTTCCAGCCAATATACGGACTCAGCATCCAAGTGGTTGGTCGGTTCGTCGAGCAATAGCATATCGGGGCGTGACAACAGCAAGCGGCAAAGCGCCACACGGCGGCGTTCACCACCAGACAGCACGGTTACGTCTGCATCCCACGGCGGCAGGCGCAAGGCATCGGCGGCAACTTCCAAGGTATGTTGCAGGTTGTGCGCATCCCAAGCCTGGATGATGTCTTCACATTTGGCTTGTTTTTTTGCCAGCTCGTCAAAGTCGGCGTCGGGTTCGGCGTAGGCGGCGTAGATTTGGTCCAACTCAGCCAGCGCATCAACCGCTTCACGCACACCGTCTTGCACGTTGCCCAGCACATCTTTGGCGGGATCGAGTTGCGGTTCCTGCGGCAGATAGCCGATTTTCAGGTTCGGCATGGGGCGGGCTTCGCCGTTAAAATCCTGATCCACGCCAGCCATGATGCGCAAGAGGGTGGATTTACCCGAGCCGTTCAAACCGAGTACACCGATCTTGGCGCCGGGGAAGAAGGAGAGGGAGATATCTTTCAGGATTTCACGCTTGGGCGGCACAATCTTGCCGAGCCTATGCATGCTAAATACGTATTGAGCCATGGGGCTTAACCTCGTGGTGCAGGCGGTGGGGAAGGGATCAACCTACCGCCAATGACAGGGAATTTTTTCAGCGGGCGTACTATAAAGAATGCCTTCAGGAAGGGAAAGCAGCATTCATTGCCCATTGCCGATCCCGTCGGCGCAAGTATCTGTTTCCTTGGTGCAGAATTTGAGCCCTTGTCGTATATCTGACTTATTTTCCCGTTAGGCTGCGCTCCAACAAATGCTATGGGAGCGACAAAGTGCTAGTGAAGTCTTGGGTGTTTTGTGCGGCTTTATTGCTGTTAGTGAGCAATAGCCTGCGGGCGGAAGCAGATTTAAACGGTGTAGCGGCCTACTCCGAGTTGGGTAACGAGTTATTTATGGCGGCGCTCTTCGCTGGCCAAACAGGCACCAATGCGCAGGAGTTGATCAACGGCAGTTATCCCAAACGGATGGAGCTAAAAATCCTCGCCAAGCAGGGTATTACCCAGCGGCAGTTCAGCCGGATATGGCGCGAGTCAGTGGCGATCAATAACACCCGCGATGCGCTTATCGCCCAAGCGGAGAACATGGTCTATTTTGAGGAGCTGGTGCGCGATCGGCTGGAATCTAATGATCATTTGGTGATTGCCTATGCGCCTATGACGGGCGTGGATGTAAGCCTCAATTCAGTCGTGCTCGGTCACGTCGGGGACGATGCTTTTTTCACCTTATTGCTGCGCTCATGGATTGGCTCTGTTCCATCTTCAACCGCTTTTCGTGACGATTTATTAAAAGCCAACACAGCGGATACTGCTCTCGTTAACCGCTTTAATGCGATGTATCCGCGCAACGCCAGGATTGAGGTGGCCAAGAGTTGGCTGCCAGTGGTTGCGCCTCCGCAGAAAGAGCTTGATGAACCCGAATCGCCTGTCGCCCTTGCAACACCCGCCGCAGCGCCAGTCGCGACGGCGGTAACTGAACCCAAAATCCTGACGGCAGAGAAACCCGCCGTTGCCAAACCTGAGGTTTCCCCACCGGTTCCTGTAGCGCTCAAAACCGCTTCACCCATTCCCGAATCAACTCCCACAGTATCTGCTGCTGAACAAAATCCAGTGCTAGCCACTGCGAATCCGGAGCCGGGGTTGAGCAAGGCACAAGCGCTTTTGGCAAAACAGTTTTATATGGCCGATGTATTTAAAAAAATAAACACCCACGTCGATTACCCGCGGCGCGCACAGCAGTTGCGTCAAATGGGAACCGTGAGGCTCTCTGTGGTGATAGATGCGGCGGGCCAGCTCAAAACTGTTGCGCCGATTGAAGAGCTGGAATTTGTGATGCTTAACAAAGCTGCGTTAGCGGCAGTGCGCAGTGCCGCCCCCTTTGCGCCTTTACCTGCCGGGCTGGAGGTGGCGGAACTGGAGCTGTCGGTGCCCATTACTTTTGCTATGGGTGAGTTATAGCGGTTGGAAGCTAAATAATTTGCTGCAAGTGTGGCAGCCTCTTGCTATAACTTCCGGGCGCCAACTCCGGGAAGAAGAGGAATTATTCGCCGTGACCCCAGTACCTTTTACTCAATATCTTGGGCAGATAGTCTTGCTCCTAGTTGTATTTTCCCTGTCGGCTTGCGGTTATGTGTCGCGCGTGCCCACCTATTTTTCGCCCACGCTTAAACCATCGGCGACTTTTTCCCCGTTTGATCGTTTTCGGTTTGTAGCGACTGATCCGCAAGGTGTGCTTTCGTTTATGCAGAATCTGGATCAGGACCGCTACTTTAATCGCACCGGTGGAATGCGTGCGCTGGCGATTTCTGGCGGTGGAGCCAACGGCGCATTTGGTGCGGGAATGCTGGTGGGGTGGAGCCAGGATAAGGATCGCCCGGTGTTTGATATGGTGACCGGAATTAGTACGGGTTCGTTAATTGCCCCCTTTGCGTTTGCAGGTCCAAGTTGGGATGAAACCCTAACTGCTGCTTATCACGATCCGCAGGCAGCAAAACTGACGCGCTGGGGCGGCGGCTTTTTTTATCGCCCGTCACTTTACAGTGGCAAACCATTGGCCGCGTTGGTTGCGCGTTACATCAACGCCGATTTGCTTAAAGCGATTGCCAGTGGCCATCGCGCCGGGCGCCGGTTATTGGTCGTCACCACCGATTTGGACACCCAGGAAACGATGGTATGGGATATGGGCAGCATCGCCATTTCCGCAGAACATCCGGACGATAACGGCAATGCGCTCGCGCTATTTCGCGCGGTGTTAACCGCATCCGCCAGTGTGCCGGGCATATTCCC
The DNA here is from genome assembly GCF_031457055.1 of Cellvibrio fibrivorans. NCBI lineage: Bacteria > Pseudomonadati > Pseudomonadota > Gammaproteobacteria > Cellvibrionales > Cellvibrionaceae > Cellvibrio > Cellvibrio fibrivorans. The sequence goes on from NZ_JAVDVX010000005.1 coordinate 217,355, forward strand.
TCCGGTGGTGATTACCGATGGTAAAAATACTGAGGTGCATGCCGACGGCGGTATCAATGCGCCATTTTTATTGTTGCCCGAATCACTTGCGGCGGCGCAGATCAGCAGCCCGCGCCTTAAACCTGAACAGTTGTATGTGATTATCAACGGCCAAACCGATATCACTGCCGCCCCTTTGATCGGCGGCACTATGGCGATAGTCGGACGTTCGTTTGATTCCATGAGTCGTGCGAATTTACGCGCGCACCTGATTATCTCGACCGCTTTTGCGCAGCGCCACGGTGCGACTTTTGGATATGCGGTAATTCCGGCGAAAGTGAATGCCGATCCATTGAACTTTGATCCCGCCCACATGGAAGCATTATTTCAGTTGGGATTAAAAACCCGCGTTAAAACCCGCTATCTGGATAATTTTATAGCGCCCTGCGATTGTGGTGCGGCCGCTTTTATGGAAAGCGCCAAGAAGTGAGTCCCATTTTGCGTAGCGCAAGCTGAAACAAACCACCTTGCATCAATCCTCAACCTGGGACGAAAAGTCTAGCTCATCACTGTACATTCAGCGCGCGTCTCAATGATCGGCAATGTTTTCTGCATCACCTGCGAATCAATAAAAATAATCATCCAAAAGGTTACAAAATGAATATCAATAATAATGTCGGCCTCAAAGCCAAATTAACCGCAGCAATGGGAACTCTATTGTTCGCTGCTGCGCCGGTCATGGCTGATGTGTTAAATCCGACTATCGGAAGTCTCTTGTACGAAGAAAACTTCAATACCCTCGACTCGTCTGTATGGAACTCCATCGAAGGCGATGGCTGCGCAATCGGTCTGTGCGGGTGGGGCAACCAGGAGTTGCAATACTATCGCGCGAACAACCTAGCGATCGAAAACGTTCCCTTTGAACCTGCGACCAAAGCCTTGGCGATTCAAGCCAAACGTGAAGCTTTTGGTGGCAGTAGTTTTACCTCTGGCAAAATCACCACCGAAAACAAACTGCAAATTAAATACGGCATGATCGAAATTCGTATGAGCACACCGCAAGTGGGTGTGGGTTTGTGGCCAGCCGCCTGGATGCTCGGTACCAGTCTCGCGACCTGGCCAGCGAAAGGTGAAATCGACATTATGGAAATGGGCCACCGCGCGCAGGCAATGGCCGATGCAGGTTTCCTTGGTGCTGATATCAATAGCTATGTCGGCTCCAATGCTATCTTCTACGCAAGTGCTGCCTGTGTTCCTGCAAACCCGACTTGTGCTGCATCCACTGCGTGGCAAACCGACAATGCTTATGTCGCAAACACTCCGCTTACTAACCGTTTTGTAAAATACCGCTTGTATTGGACGGATAGCCAAATTCGTTTCACCGTAATCGATAACGGTGTTGAAACGGATCTGTACCAAAATCCTATTCCGGTAAATGAAGAGTCTTCAGAATTCCAGGCTCCCTTTTACCTGCTCTTTAATTTGGCTGTAGGTGGCAACTTTACCGATGCTGCCAATGCAGGTCAGGTGACTGCGCCATTGCCGGGCAAAATGTACGTTGACTATGTGCGCGTCTATCAATTGGATGGCAAAGGCGAAGTGAAACTGGGCAACCAGGTTAAACCTGAAACCGGCACCTTCGGCGTATTCACTGACAATACTGCAACTACTAACAAGCAAGTTGCGGGTGCGAGTTCGGATATCTGGATCTGGAATACCGCATCGACTACAGCTGGTACTACAGCAGCTTATGAAGGCACTAATGTAATTGCTTGGAAATACACTGCACCGCAATGGTTTGGTGGTGGCATTGCATCGCGTCAAGCGCGTGACATGAGCAAGTTTGTGAACGGCAATATGAAATTCCGTATCAAAATCCCCGCGAATGTTGCGTTCAAAATTGGTGTGCAAGATACCTACACTAATCAAAATTGGTTGACCTTCCCAGCCAACACCACGACCTATGGTTTGGTTCGCAACGGTGATTGGGCGCAGGCAACAGTTCCCGTTTCTGCACTGCGCGGCAGTTTGGTTGCACTGCAATCCATGTCAACCTTGTTTAGCATCGCCAGTGTTGATGGCGCTCTGCCAACCAGCAATTTTGAAATGGCGATTGATGATGTTATTTGGGAGTGTGGTGCCAGCGCGGATTGCCAGGCAGCAGTATCGTCTTCATCGGTGCCATCCAGTGTTGCGCCTTCAAGCCGTTCAAGCACGCCATCAAGTGTTGCACCGTCCAGTCGTTCAAGCACACCCAGCAGCGTTGCTCCTTCAAGCCGGTCGAGCACACCTTCCAGTGTTGCACCATCAAGCCGTTCAAGTTCTTCACTAGCGCCGAGTAGCTCATCGGTTGCCGCTAGCACGAATGGTCACACTGTGTTGTCCAGCACCAGCGTAAAGTTTTTTGTTAACAATGCCGCTTGGGCAGATATTCACTACACCATCAATAATGGCCCGCAACAAAATATTCGTCTGACGCACAATGCCGATAATTCCAATACATTAACCGTTACGGGAATTCCTGCTGGTGCGCTGGTGAAATACAGTTACACCATTGGCCAGGCAGTAGGTGCGATAGATACGGCATGGGCACAATTTAATTTGCCAATGGTTAGCAGCTCTGCAAGTTCAGTGAAAAGTTCGGTAGCGAGCTCAGTTAAAAGTTCAGTGGCCAGTTCTGTTAAAAGCTCAGTTGCAAGCTCGGTAAGAAGTTCTGTGGCAAGTTCTGTCGCTACTTACGGCTATACCAAACTGAGCGCAACCAGCGTGAGATTTTATGCAAACAATTCACCCTGGACGGACATTCATTACACCGTTAATGGTGGTGCGCAACAGAATATCCGCATGACGCACAATGCGGACAACACCAACGTGTATACCTTGAGCGGCGTTCCTGCCGGTGCAGTCATTCGTTACTTCTACACCATCGGTCAAGCTGTTGGTGCAGTCGATACCGCCTGGGTTCAGTTCAATATGTAATTTTTCAACAAAAGCGGCTAATGATTAGCAAGGAAATGGTGTAAGTTCTTGAGCCCCTTTTTAGGGGCTTTTTTTTGCCTATTTTTTTAGGTTTATGAATCGCCAGTTACAGGCTATATACTTTGCGCAAACCACCAAAAGGCAGTAAATAGTTATGCATCCTTTTCCGCAGGGTTATCGCAAAGTTGACGATGGCGACGTGATTCGGGCAGGGGATTTAGCCTTGGGCAAAGTAACATCCGCCTGCGGCCAGGGCAGCTATGGTTGGAAAAATGTTGCCCCGCATTTGATTGGGCAGGAGTTTTTTGAGGGGGCCATTGAGTTGGGGCATCCGCTATTGTTGATTCGAAAAATCGATAGCAACTCGATTGCCTAATTGTGAAGAATTGTAATTGCAGGCGAAAACCCCAGGTGCTCACCGCTAAATAGAAGCCCGTCCTCTCGAATCTCCCTCTGAGTGATAGTAATATTACTTATCTTAAAAAAACAAAAAATACTGCCGGCGGGCTACAAAGATAATTTTCTTGTAAGTAAGCGTTATAAGTAGGTATTAACTGAGAGAGCACTACCAAAATGGACAAAGAACGGATACTTCAGGAACTTAAAAAGGGCGCTGCGTCCTGGAATAATTGGCGCAAGCGCCATGCAATAGGGGAGATTAATCTCGATGGCATAGCGCTGGACGGTGTCAATTTTGATGAATACGATTTATCAAAAGTCTCACTGCGCAACGCGCGCGTTACCCGCTGCAGTTTTAAATATGCCGATCTGATTTTGGCAAACCTGCAATATTCCGAATTGCAAAACAATGATTTTTCCCATGCAAAATTGATCGCCGCCAATCTCGGCAATTGTGACCTCAGCGGCTCAGTGTTGTTTCTCGCCAATATGCTCACCGCCAATACGCGCAATGCACGGCTCGAAAATATTGATTTCCGCGGGCACGATATCAGCGGTTTGATGCTGCGCGATGTATCGCTAGCGGGCAGTAATCTTGAAGGGCAGCAACTCTCTCGCGTTGATCTCAGCAATTCCAATCTTTCCGGCGTGAATTTGCAAGGCGCAGATTTAGCCAACACTTTATTTACCGGTGCCAACCTCACCAATGCCGACCTGCGCGGTGCCACTTTATCCGGCGCTATTTTTAAATCGGCCAATTTAAGTGGTGTCGATTTAAATGGAATGGATTTACACAAAGCGGATTTTACCGCAGCCAATTTAAGCCATTGCGATTTGCGCAACGCTAATCTCACTAAAACAAAATTAGCTGGTGCCAATATTACTGGTGCGAAGTTATGGAAAATCACCACTGCCGGTTGGGCTATCGCCAATATCGAATGTACTTATGCGTACTGGGATAAATCCGGCAAAGAAAAAACTATCTATCGCAACCACGAATTCGAGCGGATTTTTGCCGAGGCCATCACTATCGAATTGCGGTATCCCTATCGCTTGGCTGACCATGAATTAGCAACACTGCCGATTTTTATAGAGCATTTGGCGGCAGTGCATTGGGGCACTATTTTACGGTTGAAATCCATCAGCGATGTCGCTGGGGGTGCGCTGGTCAAATTTGTGGTGGAAGAGGTGGGCAGCCACAACCCCACTGAATTAAAAAACCAGTTACAAGCTGAGGCTGAACGTATCCAGCTGGCGCAATTAATGTTGCGCACCAATACCCAGTTGCATTTGCAATTGAAAGAAAAGGTGGGTGCTATCCGCGAAGAATTTTGGCCGCGTTTATTGGAGTTGGCTGCCGACCATGAAAAAGATCAGGTGCGCAACCTCACCATTTTATTTATGGATTTAAAAGGGTTTTCCAAATGGCGCGATGACGAACTGTCGGAAAAACTATCGCTGTTTCGCGGCTTGGTAAAACCCATCCTCAAAAAATGGGCAGCGGGTCACCCCAATATGGAAGGTGATTCCCTGCGCGTAACCTTTACCAATGCGACTGCGGGTTTGTCTTGCGCCTGTATGATGCGCAATGTTTTAAGGGCAGCAGGTTTTGAATTGCGTATCGGCGTCGAGCTGGGTGAAGTGGCGGTTATCCACAATGAGGTAACTGATATTGCCGACTTGGAAGGTGTGGCCGTTAGCATGGCAGCGCGTATGGAAGCGGCGGCTGAGCCCGGCGAAGTACTGGTTAGTCACAAGGTACGACACTATGCAGAGCGTAGTGACTTATTTAAATTTACTCCGCGCCGTGTACCGCTCAAAAAATCTATCGGTGTAATAGAGCAGGGTGAACACATTGAATGTTTTGCAGTGGAGGCAACAAAAAATTTGCAGGATGCGCTTGTATAAAATCCAATCTTAACTGTTGAAAAATCACCGCTATGAGCGGTGATTTTTTATTAAAGCCAACCCGATTTTTTAAAACGATAATATAGATAAACACAAATAACCGAAACAATCCCCAAGGATACCGGATAACCGTATTTCCATTTTAATTCCGGCATATGTTCAAAATTCATTCCCCAAATACCGACAAAGGCTGTGGCGACAGCAAAGATTGCAGCCCACGCCGCGAGCCGTTTATTCACTTCACTTTCATCGATACTTACCATCGATAGATTCACCTGAATTGCTGTGCCTATGGTGTCACGAATGGAATCGATAGAGGTGTTGATGCGATAGAGATGGTCGTGTACATCGCGGAAATAATCTTTGGTGTCGGCAACAATCGGTGGCACACGCCCACCATCCAATTTTCCGACTGCTTCCAGCAAGGGCGCAACGGCGTGTTTGAGTAATGTCACTTTGCGTTTTAATTCATAGAGCCGCTCAATGTTTGCACGCTGCGAACCTTTGGTAAATATTTGGTCTTCGATGGTTTCCAATTCCGTTTCAAAGGCGACTACGACGGGAAAGTAACGATCTACAACGGCATCCATCAATGCATAAAATACAAAAGCAGAACCCTGCATTAAATGATGCGGCTCGCGCTCGCAGCGTGCGCGCACGCCGAGAAAACCTTGCTGGGTGCGGTTGCGCGTAGAGAGCACATAATTTTCTCCCACAAATACATCTACTTCGCCGATATTTAATTCACCATCCACAAACTCAACCGTGTGCATCACCGCAAACAAGGAATCGCCATACTCTTCAATTTTGGGACGCTGGTGGCCGACGTGCGCATCCTCCACTGCTAATTCATGTAGGCAAAACTCGTGTTGCATTTGTGCCAGTTCGGTAGGTTCTGCATCCTTTAATGCAACCCATACAAAACAGTCTGGTTTTTTCACATAGTCACTTATTTCTTCGACTGGAATACTGCAGAGTTTTTTCCCCTCCTGATAAGCGACACAGTTGATCAGCATAGGCAAAGCTCCGTAAAAAAATGCGTGAAGTGAGGATTGGGTGTTAAGGTGATGCTAATGTATTGTCAGTGTTATCCGTGCTGCCTGAATCATAAAACAATTAAATGATAAAAACCGTGAATAAACGTGGATTGATCGTTTCCAGTGGCCTAAGCGTAGCAAATTGCCCGTAACTTATTTAGCAGTATCGCGAACCGGAGTTTATATGAGCACAACAGAAATCCTTTTTCGTCCCTTAAAGATCGGCAACCTCGCCGTACCTAACCGTATCTGGATGGCTCCACTTACCCGTTGCCGTGCAGGACTTGAACATCTACCCAATGCACTTATGGCTGAATATTACGCCCAGCGCGCCAGCGCCGGTTTAATCATAGCCGAAGCGACTATGGCGATGGAGGGAAACTCGGCATTTTGGAAAGAGCCGGGAATTCACTCGCAGGCGCAAGTCGATGGCTGGCGCAAAGTGACAGATGCCGTCCATGCAAAGGGCGGCAGAATTTTCTTGCAAATATGGCACGGCGGCCGCGCTTGCCATCCCGCATTAAATGCGGGCAAACAACCGGTTGCGCCTAGTGCCATCGCGATTATCGATGAGGTGCATACACCGGAAGGCAAACTACCCTATACCGAACCGCGTGCATTAAATGATGACGAGTTGCCAGGTATAGTCGCCGGTTTTAAACAAGCCGCTATTAATGCAAAAGCAGCCGGTTTTGACGGTGTAGAGGTTCACGGCGCGAATGGCTACTTATTGGACCAATTTCTGCGCGATGGCTCTAATAAACGCAGCGGCGCTTATGGTGGTCCGATTGACAATCGTGCGCGCTTGATGCTGGAGGTAATCGCCGCTGTGTGCGAAGTATGGGACAGCAAGCAGGTTGGTTTGCGGTTATCGCCCCTCAACAGCTACAACAGTATGATCGATAGCGACCCCATCGCGCTTATCACTTGGGTGGCAAAACGCTTGAATGATTTTGATCTCGCTTATTTGCACTTAATGCGCAGCGATTTTTTTCAGGTGCAGCAAGGCGATGTGATGACATCAGCGCGCGAACATTACAAAGGAGTGTTGGTTGGCAACATGGGTTATTCAGCGGATGAAGCAGCAGAAGCTATAGCTGCTGGAAAATTGGATGCGGTAGCATTCGGTGTCCCCTTCCTCGCGAATCCGGATTTACCTGCACGTTTTAAACTGGGTGCGTCATTAAATGCGGCTGACTCATCCACATTTTATACGGCGGATTCTGTAGGTTATACTGATTATCCTGCGATGGCTGATTAATCTAACCTTGGATAAATCAAAAGGGTTCGCCCATTCTGACTCTTTTGATTTTATTCATGGTTTTTAATAGTGGTTGATAGAATGAGCGAACACAGCAAAACCAAAACCAGTTTTTATCGCCGGCTATATGTTGCCTGGTTGATTGAGCAAGGTAGTAACACGGTGCCAAGAATTATTGAAGCAACCGGTATGCCGCGTCGCACGGCGCAAGATACGCTTGCAGCGATCCATGAATTGGATATCGAAATGGAAAATACCAATGGTACTTATCGTATTGTGAGCTGGGGAGTGGTCAATCGGCATTGGCTTGCCGACAATATCGAGCAAATTAAAACTGTGTTGGCCTACCCATAATAATTCTTAATTTCTGACTGTCTGGAACTTTTTTTATGACTTCCGATAATCTTGGTCGCACCAGTAGCTATCTCCAAAAGGAGCAGGGCTACCGCGAAAAAGCGCTAAAAATGTATCCCTGGATTTGTGGGCGTTGTGCGCGCGAGTTCAACTCCAAGAATATTCGCGAACTCACGGTTCATCACCGCGATCATAATCACGATAACAATCCTGCTGACGGCAGTAACTGGGAATTGCTTTGCCTGTATTGCCACGATCATGAACATACAAAATTCCATGAGCATGTTTTGTATGGCTCAACGACGGAAAAGAAAATTGCCCCTGCAACGCACAATCCCTTTGCGGATTTGAAAAACTTGCTAGATAAAAAGTAGTTGTAATTTTTAGACGGTATTGCGGATGTGCTGAAATACTCTAGTTATTCACTTTGATTTTTCTGCGACATTCTTTTCGCGCGTGATTCTATGACAAGGTAGACAATACACGCGATGGTCAGTGGCAGTAAAAAATAGACAACTCTGTAACCAATCAATGCCGCCAGGATACTTCCTTTAGACAATTGATGGTGAAGCATTGCAATAAAAATGGTTTCCAGTACACCAAGCCCCGCAGGAATATGCGCGACCACACCGGCGATGCTGCTGATTAACAAAATTCCCAGCACTGTTTGATAAGTGACCTTATCCGGCATAAAGGTATAAATAATCAAACCCATCAGCAACCAGTTAGTCATTGCCAGCCCAGCTTGTATCAGGGCAAGTTGTAGTTTTGGCAAGGTAAATTTATGGCCACGAAAATGGAAGGATCGGCGCTTGGAGAAGCGGCATGCCCAAAAATAGATAGCCGCTATCGCGAGTAAAATAAACCCAACCAGCTGTAGTGCAGTGCCACCTATTTTCGCTTTATCCGGTAAATCTACCCAACGGAAAGAAAATAAGATACCTGCCAGAATGATATAGCCGAGCCAATTGGTGATAAGGCTCATGCTGAGTATTTTAGTAATTGTTCCTGGATCAAGCCCAAGGCGTGAATATAAACGGAAGCGCAACGCAATGCCGCCAACCCAGGCAGTTAAATTCAACGTAAACGCATAGCATACAAATGCCAGAGGTAATACCTGTCGTGCGGGCAAAGAATGACCTGTATATTTTCTTCCCACCAAATCGTAGCTTGCGAAAACCAGATAACTGAAAAGTGCAATGCTGGTACCGATTAATAAGGTATTGGCGCTGTAACTTCGTAACGCTTGTTCTACTTCTTCCCATTCGATATTTTTAATTAACATCAATAGCAGTACGGGAACCAGAATAAAAAAGGCGATTGTGAGTATCCTCTTGGCCCATTGCCACTTTTTATTGGGTGCGCGCATCTTTGCTGGAGAATCTACCGCAGCGCTCGATGAGCCTGAATGGCTCATGATATAGATTCCTTGGATAAGCCTTTTTTCTTGTAACTTTCGTTCAAGGATTTATTTTTAGCAAAGCTATATTTTTCGTAACCTTGTTTATTTTTGAATATAGCATTGGTTACCTCAATGGATTCTCCTGCTGTTTGCGTTATGTGATTTTTTTCGCTATCGGTAAAGTCTTTCGAAGGTGTCACCAATTTTAGTTCGTGTGTATGCGCTGGTAGCCACCCCATAATAGTGGGAAATTTTCGTAAAAAATGGAAGCTCAAAAATATTATGGGCGCACGCCACCATAGACCGCGTAGCGCGGTTTTAATGTTTAATTTTTTGCAGTGATTATTTACAAGCTGATTAAAATGCTCATAAAGTTGCTGATTGAATGCTTCATTATCGATAAAAACATTCGCCTCCAAGTTTAATGACAAGCTTAGCGGGTCCAAATTGCTCGATCCTACCGTAGCCCATTTATCGTCCATGAGCGCGACTTTCCCATGTAAGGGGCGCTGGCAATACTCATAAATTTTTACGCCCGAGCGCAATAAATAATTGTAAAGTAAACGCGATAAGGCGGTGACCCACGCCATGTCGGGCTGACCTTGCAGAATTAATATCACTTCCACATTACGCTGTGCTGCGCGACGTAATTCGCGCAGCAGACGATATCCGGGAAAAAAATATGCATTGGCAATAATTAGACGTTGTTGGGCTAGCCGGGCGGCCAGGAGGTATTGTCGTTCTATATCCCGGGAGTGCGCGCCGTTGTCTCTTTCAACCATCAATGCTCGCACCTCTCCGGCAACAGGTGGTTCCGCTGCTCTCGCGGTCTGAATATACTTGCTCCGCTCCTTACGGCTGGATGCTCGCAACAATAAGAGCATACAGGTTTGGTGGATATCCGCTACCACTGGGCCCCGCACTTTTACGGCATAATCTTGCTTGGCTTTTTCTCCCGAGCTAATCAGATGGTCGGCGGAAAAATTAATCCCACCTACGAAAGCGATATGCCGATCAATAACAGCAAGTTTACGATGCAAGCGGCGAAATATATTCAGGCGCACGCCCCAAAGTTTGGGCTGCGGGTCAAAAATATGCAGGCGCACTCCTGCCGCGGTGAGGGCATCGGTAAACTCCTGGCTCAAATCCCATGTGCCGTAATCATCAACAGTGATATCAATGCTGACACCACGTTGCGCCGCGGCAATTAACTCTTGTTGAAGTTGATTGCCTATTTCATCTTCGTAGACGATAAATGTCTCCAGTAGGATTTCTTCTTTTGCATTGCGAATGCATTCGAATACGCTAGGAAAAAACTCTTCACCGTTAATAAGAAGCTTTACTTCATTACCATCTCGCCAGTTGTCCTTCATATAAAAATCTCCACGGCTAAGGGTGCATGATCTGAAAGATGGGACCAAGGGCGTTGTAATAACACTTGGGGGTTTTGCGTAGACGCGTTACGCACATAGACTCTGTCGAGAGAAAGTATCGGCCAGCGTGCCGGAAAACTTTTTGCCGGTTTGCCATATTCATTTACAAAAGCTTCCCGCATATTGCAGGTTGCAAGGATGGTGTCTGCACGTTTTCGCCAATCGTTAAAGTCACCGGCAATGATAACGGGGGCTGATAATGGAAGGCTTTCAACCAAATCGCGTAATAAAAAAAGCTGTCGTTTGCGATGACTTTCGCGGAGACCTAAATGCACGCAGATTGCGTGAACTTCCTTATACCCTGGAACTTTCACTACGCTGTGTAAAAGCCCGCGTTGTTCGATTCGCCCAATAGAGATATCCAGGTTTTGAAAACGAATAATAGGATATTTGGACAGTATGGCATTACCGTGATCCCCCTCGGGATACACCGCATTTCGTCCGTAGGAAAATTCTGGCCACATGGTGTCGGCTAAAAATTCGTATTGGGATGTGGTTGGCCAATTGCTGTGGCGCTTTGCATGTTGTTTATGGCTTCCGTGCACTTCTTGTAGAAATACCAGTTCGGTTGAGAGGGATCGTACGGCTTCGCGCAATTCAGGTAGAACAAATTGACGGTTAAACACAGTGAAACCTTTGTGCATGTTCAAAGTGAGTATGCGCAATTTATGTGTTGCGGGATGGGATTGTGTTAACTCAATAGCGTTGAGTTTCTCTTCTGAAAAAGATGGGGCAGTCGTGGTTTTTGTAGGGCTAGGATCATCATTCATAGAATGACCATTTTGGGGTAGAGGAGATACCAAATTTTAATCACGACTATCAATGTTGTTCTGTATGTTGCCCCACATAGGCTTTCGGTAGAGGTTCGATGGGGGGGCAGTTGGGGATAATTAACGAGGATGTAAATACTTGATAGATCAGGGTTGATAAATATTTGCATTTGTAATATTTATCGCTACTGCAAACCTTGTAGATAGTGTATAGCGGTTGCCCCATTGCTAAAAAAGCTGGTTTGGAAGGCTGTCCTTATTAATGCGTATGACTTGCCGATAGCCACGTTTGGTACGTACCTACCTACAATATTTTTTGCTTCGCACATCAATCATAAATTTGCTTTTTCTTCCATTTTGCATTTTCTTCATCGAAATTTTTCCATTCTTTGCTTGATGATCCATCAGTCGTTGCAGCGGGTTTTGTGTTGGATGTTGCTGCTGGTTGCTCTGCACCTTCTGGTGTTGCCTCTGCTTTTTCTTGCAGTTTTGCAATCATCGCATCCAGTTGCGCGATTTGTTTGTCAAAACCATGGCTTGCATTTTCAGCGGCCAATGCTTTGCGGGCCAAGGTGTAATAGTGAACGGCCAGGCGCACCTTGCCTACTTGTTGGGACTGACGTGCATTGAATACGTGTCCATCAACCGACATTTGCAATACCAAGCGATTAATTTGATCGATATAGGCCTCGGTTTGTACTTGGTTTATCAGGTGTAGGGCCGATTGCTGCATGACAAATCGATGGAGCTCTTGTAATAAGCTGTGCGCCTCTTTAATTTGCTGTGGGTTCTCAAGGCGCACCCGCGTTTGTTGGTTGTTGTCTTTTTGGGTGGCGAGCAGGTTTGTGTAGAGGTTGAATTGCTCGGCATGAGTCGGATCTTTGGGTTCAAGGCGCGATAACTGATCGCAACAATCGACCAGTGCGCGGTAGAGCAGGGCAGTTAGGTCGTTGGATAAAAACCCTGTGGGGAAGCCGGTGGCGAGATCGCGAAAGGAATTGCGTCTAGCGCGCAGGGCAGTAATTAAGCGTTGACGTTGTACTCGCCGTTTTTCAATGGAGTGCGATAAAAATAAATATCCTGCCAGTAGAATTAATAGGAGAAATATTGTGGCAATAACATAGGCAGACATGATGGTTTTAGAACCTTATCGGTTAAATGCTGGGCAGCATTGATGCTTCAAGTATAGCACCGAAAAAAATGGCGCCAGAATTTGTATTTTGACTGGTGTATAAAATCGCTAAGTGCTTGTTTCCACTCCGATAAAAAAAGAATTAAAAGTGTTGACACAGGCGGCACCTGTCCCTAGAATGCGCCCCACTTCTGACGCAGACATCGGCTTGAAAGAGCAGATTAAACGTGAGATGGTCCGGGTCCCCTTCGTCTAGTGGCCTAGGACACCGCCCTTTCACGGCGGTAACAGGGGTTCGAGTCCCCTAGGGGACGCCACGTTTAGCGGGAATAGCTCAGTTGGTAGAGCATAACCTTGCCAAGGTTAGGGTCGCGAGTTCGAGTCTCGTTTCCCGCTCCAACTTCTCCTACCAAGGGAAGTTAATGCAGTAAAGATTGACGTTTTGATCTGTTAGTGAAGTACGTTTTATCGTTGTCACCTAGGCAACTTTCAAAATGTCCCCTTCGTCTAGTGGCCTAGGACACCGCCCTTTCACGGCGGTAACAGGGGTTCGAGTCCCCTAGGGGACGCCACATTTAGCGGGAATAGCTCAGTTGGTAGAGCATAACCTTGCCAAGGTTAGGGTCGCGAGTTCGAGTCTCGTTTCCCGCTCCAGTTTTACGCAGTCCACTTCGTAGCATTTATTTCCTCGTAGTCTTCCAGTAATAGTATTTGCCCGCTTGGGCATAACGCATTCCTTTGCGTTTAGATTGTTGTTAATGCATCCCCATTGATTTTGCGCGCGCTTCCTTATAGCTGAAAGGTATCTGTTGCTGTTTGGCATCTTCGCGCTGTTCATCCAACTGCTGGAAAACGGCGATCTCATCATCCGGCATGTAATGCAGGCAGTCGCCACCAAAAAACCACAGCAGGTCGCGATAAAGCAGTGGCATCAAGTGTGGATAAGTGCCGACAATACGACACATCAATATCTGCCCTTGTTCCAGGAAGCTGACGCCTTGCGGTTGTTGCTGCAATTGTGCAAGCGCGACGAGAAATTCCTGGTCTTCCTCGTTTGGGAATTCAGCGTTAAATGGTGGTAATTGCTGGATCTGCGCGCTAAAGGCGGCGAGTAACTCCAGGTGATATGTGTAATACTCTTGATCGTAAATAGATGGTTCCGAACTTGAAATCGACATGCTGCGCCCTGATCTGGTGGTAGATTTTCTGACTTTCATTCATTTCTGCGAGGGGTTATGACTCCGGCACTCTCACTGAGAAACCTGCGTAAAGTTTACAACGAAAAATTCGAAGCTCTAAAAGGTATTTCACTCGATGTGATGCCGGGTGATTTTTTCGCCATGCTCGGCCCTAATGGTGCGGGAAAATCAACCACTATAGGGATCATCAGCTCACTCGTGCGTAAAACTGCAGGCACAGTTGAGGTGTTTGGCAAAAATATCGATACCGATTTTTCTATCGCCAAAAAATACTTGGGTGTAGTTCCACAAGAATTCAATTTCAGTATGTTTGAAAAGGTGGAGGACATAGTGCTGCAGCAAGCGGGCTACTATGGTTTGCCCCGTAAGCAAGCATTAGTACAAACCGAAAAATATTTAAAACAATTGAGCTTATGGGATAAGCGCCATACTCCCGCCCGGATGCTGTCGGGTGGTATGAAACGACGCTTGATGATTGCACGCGCGTTAGTGCATGAACCGCAATTACTGATCCTTGATGAGCCTACAGCAGGTGTTGATATAGAACTGCGCCGCTCCATGTGGGAGTTTTTGCGCGAGATTAATGCGGCAGGTACAACCATTATTCTCACCACGCACTATTTGGAAGAGGCGGAAAGCTTGTGCCGTAATGTGGCGATAATTGACCAAGGTGTCATTGTTAAAAACACCAGCGTTAAAAGTTTATTGCAGCAACTTAATAAGGAAACGTTTATTTTTGATGTGGCGGGTAATTTACAATCGCTGCCACATTTAAATGGCCATCGCGTTGCACAAATTGATGAGCATTCATTTGAAGTAGAGGTGGATAAGGGGCAGTCACTCAATGCAGTATTTACCCAGTTGACTACGCAGGGATTTGAAATTGTCAGTATGCGCAATAAATCCAACCGTCTGGAAGAATTGTTTGTGGCTATGGTTAATGCGAATAAAGATCTGGCAGGCGCTGCGCAACAAGAGGTGCGATCATGAGTTTACAAGAACAGTGGATTGCGTTTCTTACTATTTTGCATAAGGAAATAAAGCGGTTTACCCGAATCTGGATTCAAACCTTATTGCCACCGGCAATCACAATGATTTTATATTTTGTGATTTTTGGCAAATTAATTGGCAGCCGTATTGGCGATATGGGTGGTTTCAGCTATATCGAGTTTGTGGCGCCAGGGTTGATTATGATGGCGGTAATCACCAATGCTTATGCCAATGTATCTTCTTCATTTTTCAGCGCAAAATTCCAGCGCAGTATTGAAGAGTTGCTAGTTTCACCGACTCCCAATTACATTATTTTATTGGGTTATGTTATGGGCGGTGTGGCCCGTGGCGTTGCGGTGGGTTTGATTGTCACCATCATGTCGTTGTTTTTTGCGGATCTGCATATACACCATTGGTTTACTACTTTATTTATTGTATTGATGACCTCGATACTGTTTTCCATAGCCGGGTTTATCAATGCAATTTACGCTAACACATTTGACGATGTATCGATCATTCCCACCTTTGTATTAACTCCGTTAACCTATTTTGGTGGAGTTTTTTATTCGATCAATTTGCTGCCTGAGTTTTGGCAGCAAGTGTCAGTTCTCAATCCCATTTTGCACATGGTGAATGCATTTCGCTACGGCATGTTGGGTATTAGTGATTTGCATATAGGTATGGCATTGGTGGGGCTTACGGTGTTTGTGGTCATACTGTTTGTGATTGCTTTGCATTTATTAAAAACCGGAAAACGTCTGCGCGCATGATGCGGATGCGGTGTAATTAAAATTATTGGAAACTGTATGAACCATAATCCACTTGGTCGCCAAACAGACTATGTATCTGTTTATGCTCCGCATTTATTATTTCCTATTCCGCGCGCCGAGTCGCGTGCACTATTGGGAATAGGCGATACATTGCCTTTTTATGGAATGGATATATGGACGGGGTATGAATTGTCCTGGCTTGACGCATTGGGGAAGCCGGTTGTTGCTATTGCCGAGTTTTTTATTCCCTGTACCAGTGAATTTATTGTGGAGTCAAAATCCTTCAAGTTGTATTTGAATTCGTTGAATCAAACCCGTTTTGAAAATGTTGCAGAAGTGGAATTGCTGCTTGCCAAAGATCTTGCGCGCATTACCAATGCCGATGTCCGTGCGACTATTATTCCGTTAACAGCGTCGGTGCGTCCTGAACATCACCTGGCGGAGATTGCCGAGGTGGAAGGCGAGTTATTGGATGATTTGACAGTGGCTGTTGATTGCTATCATCCGGCGCCCGAGTTGCTTACTACTGAGCTGGGGATCGCAGATGAATGTTTGGTCAGTCACCTGCTAAAAACCAATTGCCCTGTTACCGGCCAGCCGGATTGGGCGAGTCTTGTGATTCGCTACAAGGGCAATAAAATCCAGCGGGAGAGTTTGCTGCGCTACATTATTTCATTTCGTGAGCATCAGGATTTTCACGAACATTGCGTAGAGAGAATTTTCAGTGATATTGCGCGGGTTTGTAAGCCTGAGGAATTGGTTGTGTATGCACGTTATACGCGGCGCGGTGGGTTGGATATCAACCCGTTTCGCTCCAGCAACCCAAACACAAAACCCGAGTTGCTGCGTTTGATTCGCCAGTAGTGCTTCAGCACTACTGGTAATTTTATACGATGACTTTGTCTTTCAAACGGCTTGCTGCTTTCTCAAGTGATTCGATCACTTTTTGTTTATCGTAGTTGCGCACTTTATCCATGTCCAGATACATGGAGAAACCCTCCGCGCGATCTTCAAAATAGCTTTGGTTTTTACCCATCTCTTTGCGCAAGTCTGCGACTTGATAAACTTTCACAGGCAATGAGAAGCCTTTGACCTGAATTTCACCTTTATCGCGGCACATGACTGTGTCTTTTACCAGTGACCAAGTTTCGTGCGAGATTAAAATTTCATCAGGCTCTGCAGCAGATTCAAGACGGCTTGCGAGGTTAACTTGCGTCCCTAGCACGGTGTAATCCAAGTGATTGGATGTACCGAATGTACCTACTGTGCAATAGCCGGTATTGATGCCCATGCGTACCTGCAGTGGCTTTTTAATGCCTTGGTTAAACCATTCTACTTGCATTGACTTGATGCGCTTTTTCATAGCAATGGCCATGGCGACGCAACGGGTGGCATCATCTTTTACGCCTTTGCTATTGCTATCGCCAAACAGCACCATAATGCCGTCGCCCATAAATTTATCGATAGTGCCGCCGTAGTGGGCAACAATTTTGGACATTTCAGTGAGGTAGTGGTTGAGCAATTCGGTCAAGGCTTCTGCTTCAATTTCTTCTGACAGCTGACTGAAATCTTTGATGTCCGAAAAAAACACGCTGATGCGTTTGCGTTCTGCTTGCAGGTTTTTATCATCGCCGCGATTAATCGCTTGCCATACGGTTGGTGGTAGGTAGCGGGATAATTTATAAACGCGGATTTTGTGCCATTTTTGTTCGTTTTCCAGCTGCTTTTGACTGATCATTAATTTGTGAAAACGTTGGTGCATATAAATGGCGTAGACTAAAAAATAGGTGGCTACACCAATCAAACTGGCGGCACTGATTTCGATACTGCTGGACAGTACCAGCTGCGGCTTGTGGATAATCAGGCTCAAGATCACGCCGACTCCAAATGCGCTATTGTCTTCCATCAATTTACGTACGCCGCCGCTAATCAGCGCGTTAAATTGAATCATGGTCAGAAACATTACACAGGGCAGGATGCTAAAGTCCGTCAGACTCAGTACAACACCGATAAGCGCAGCATCCACATGGGATAACCAGCGATTAATGCGGCTCATTTGTTCGGGAATTTGTTTGCGGGTGAAATGGTAAGTGGCGTAAGCGTAGATCAGTAAAAATACAATAACACCCATGTGGGCGAGGCTGGGATGATTCCAATCAATAAAGGAGGCCAGCGTACCAGAAGCGGCAAAGCAGATAAGAGCACGGAAATAGTACTGCTGTATTGGGGATTCAGTTTGCAGCTGTTGACTGTCGGTCTTACTGTTCATTGGACGAAAACCTTGTTGTTATTTGGTCAGTAAGTCAATCCCTATAAAATGTGGTGCCGCTTGCCCAAGCGAGTGAATTAAACGGGTTTTTGTTGGAAATGTCTACTTGTTGGTGGAAACCTAAGCGACTTTTCTGGTTGCTTATTATTTAAACTTCAATTCCAGGTATTTTTCTTCCAATTCGGTATATTGCTTACGCAATTCAGCAAATTCAGACTGGATTTGTTGCAGATTTGCCGGGCTTACATCTGGCTCTGAAACGCTGTGCTCGAGGCTATTTTTGAGCTGATCATTTTCGCGTTCCAGATCTTCCAGGTTGCCTAGCAGCTCTTTGCTCTCATGGGTAAAGTTGTGCAGTGTTTCCTTAATGCGTTGATTTTCTTCTTCGAGCTCGTGTTCGTGTTCAATAATGCCTTCCTGCTCAGCAATTTTCTCGTTAGCCTTGTTGAGCTCCTCTTCCAGTAATTGGACGCAGGTGTCGGACTCCTGCACAAAGCGCACTTGCCGTTGCAACTGCTGTTCTAATTCTTTAATAACCAAATCCTTCTCTTCGGCGGTCACCGCTTCTTCCAGTTTACGCTGTAGATTGCTGATGACCCGATATTGATCTGCAGCCACATTGCGCAGTTTCATAATTTCTTCTGCAGCGCGCGGATCCTGACGGATGATATTAATTGTCTTATTTTCAACTGGCTGCCCTGTAATTGCGGCGTTAGTCGAATGCATGTAGTGGGTTATTTCGTTGTAACTGTTGCCATATTGCCCTAATAGCATTTCGTATCTTTCGCGATCCTCGACACCATTGGCCATCGCATAGAGTTCATTGTAGTAACCTTGGGCATTGGCTTGTGCTTCGTTCCAGCGCTTCTCCAAATCAAAAAACAGCTTTTTGAATTTTTCCAGATTCTCGACCCGCTTTTTATACATCTCCAACTCTTCATTACTGGCGGTATCGAGTGATGTATCCAGGGGTAAATCAAGGGCGGTATCGGTTGTCGAATGCAGGAGTGGTTCTAAAGTCTGGCGAAAGACATTCCAATAACCTTCACTGCCGGGTACTTCGGTAGTGCCCAATTCCTCAGCGCGCAGGAAAGCGTAGCGCAATGCGACTATGCGTTGATTAATAGGCAAGTCGGCCGGTTGCGCTTCGCTAATATCGCTGCGCGGGGCAATCAGGGCAAAACGCTCCTGGGTTAGTTCCAGTTGCTCATAGATGAGTTGCTTGTAGGATTTCCCGGCAGGAGCAGGGGTGGGGCTTTCAGTTTTAATTGTCTCAATTAATTCGCGCAATTTGTCTTGTTGCCGGCGAATGAGCTTCTTTTGTTTTAGTGCATAAAAAATCAGTACTGCGGTTGCAATAAGTAACAGCAGATAAATCTCTAAGGCTACTGCGAGCACAAGGGTTGGGACTTGCATATTATTGTCGGCCGCAAGGATTGATAATGAACAGATACACAGCAACCTTATTGCCGCAATCGACTCTATAATCGCTGACTAGCATATCTGCCTGAAAGTATGGTACAGATTCAGCCAATATTCGACTTGTCTATACTTTAGACGTCAATCTGGTCTGCGTATTTAATGATTTATAAATGAGGTTTGTGGTTTTATGGATGCAATAACAGCACTACACCAGCGAGTATCGACCCCGCGGCTCACGGCGCCGGCACCCACACTGCAGCAATTAACCGTATTGTTCAAAGCGGCACTGCGGGCGGCCGACCACGGCAACATGCATCCATGGCGATTTTTAATTGTGGAGGGGGAGGGGTTAGTCAGGCTTGGTGAATTGTTTGCCAAAGTTGCTACCGCCAGGAATCCAGAGGTCACGCAGTCAGAGTTGGATCGCTGCCACGCTATGACGCAGCGAGCGCCTATGATTATCATCTCCATCGCCAAGTGCCGGCCCAATCCCAAAGTGCCGCAGATCGAACAAATCATCGCCGCTGGCGCCGCCACCCAAAATCTTCTCAACGCTGCCTTTGCAACGAATGTCGGCGCGGTGTGGCGCACGGGAGATATGGCTTATGACCCGGCAGTGAAAGAGGGGCTGGGGTTAATCGAAGGTGAAGAAATTATTGGCTTCATTTATATGGGCACACCCACGGTCCCACCACACGCACCGCGCGAACAAAATCCCGCTGACTTTTTTAGCGCATGGCCGCAGGAATAAGATTGCGTTTGCAAGCTTGCTTGTGTACATTAGCGCGCCTTCGCAGGGGGTACTTTGGATGGTGTTTTCGGCGGAGCCCGCAGGTAAATTAGTGCGGTAAAAACGGTGAGATGTCCGAGTGGCCGAAGGAGCACGCCTGGAAAGTGTGTATACCGCAAGGTATCGAGGGTTCGACTCCCTCTCTCACCGCCATTTTTGAATAAAGTTTTACTGTACAGTTCCGTGCATAACAGCAGTTAGTTCGCTCGTTGTACAGGTTGATCGAAAATTGTATTTCATTGATTTATAAAGCATTAATTTGAGAGTCTTAGAAAAGAAAATCAAATAAACGCTTGACTCACTGAACCCCGATCAATAAAATGCGCGCCTCAACAACGCACTCATAGCTCAGCTGGATAGAGTACTCGGCTACGAACCGAGCGGTCGGAGGTTCGAATCCTCCTGAGTGCACCATATAAAAAAGCCCGTCAGAAATGACGGGCTTTTTCGTTTTTAGACTTCCTCCTGTGTTAAATCTTCGTCATTAAATTCCAAATCTTTATTTTGGCTGTTGCTATCCATTCATCCTTTGCTATACCCAATTCAGGTAAAGCGTTTTCGCTGGCATTTACTAACGTCTATAAGATTTCTATATGAGAGAGGGTATTGTGGATTTAAAAAACTTAATCGATAACGCACAGAAGTTGCCAAATATTCCCAAAGTGGTCCAAGAGTTAATAGAGAGTTTTGGCGATGAAAATATTAATAATGAGGCTATCGCAAAAAAAATCAGTGCTGACCAGGTACTGACTGCTAAAGTCTTGCGTGCAGCTAACTCAGCCCACTATGGCGGCAACCGCAAAGTAGGCTCAGTGAGTGATGCTGTATTTATTTTGGGATTTAATGCAGTTCGTACGTTGGTTCTTGCGTCCGGCATGACGGGTGCTTTTAAGGCGCCGGATGGCTTTGATTTACCCGCGTTTTGGCATAACAGTTTTGCGGTCGCAAGTACCTGTAAATGGTTAGCGAAGTTTTCCAAAGATGATGTGGAGACCGCCTTCACCTGCGGCATGATCCACAATATCGGTGAATTGCTTATCCATATCATTCTGCCGGACGAGTGCAAAGAGATCCAAAAAATTGTCGATCGCGGCGCGCGCAATTCAGATATCGAAAAGAATGTGCTGGGTTTTAATTTCCCTGAAGCGGGTGCTGAGTTGGCGAATCGCTGGAAGTTTCCTGATGCGATAGTTGAGGGTATTCGCCATCAGCTAAATCCATTGGATGCGCCGGAATTCTCACGGTTTGCGGCGCTAATCAATCTTGCGGACTATATAGTCCACGAGAACGAGAAAGATGGCGGTGCAACCTTGGTGGAGAACTTTCCCAATGATGTAGCGATCAAACTGGGTATTAATCTGGTGAAATTAATAGAACGAATTGACGAAACCAAAGACTTGATTGGCGGATTCGATGAATTATTGCATTAAATGTTAAAGACAATAATCGACGGTGAGAGAGCAAGGCCCGTGTTGATCACGGGCTTTTTTATGGGCGATAAATTATTTTTGCTGAGATAAATTAGTGGCAGGCTTGTAACGCATCAGCAAAACATTCATCAATTTCTTGTGGCGTTGTTTTGCGCTTGATCGCGTCAAAAAAAACTGTCGCTTGCGGGTATTCGCGGCTCAAATACATCAACCACTGCTTAACGCGGTTGCCGCAATTGCGCTCGCAATAAAGCGGCGTGGTGAGTTTGTAGTATTCGTAAAGCATGTTGCAGATCTGGTTCCAGGTCAGTGGCGTGTAATCTTCACCTTTAATATGCGCTTTGATCTGGCGTGCGAGATCCGGGCAGGCAAGCAAACCACGCCCGAGCATCACATCAGCACCGTTCGATTGTTCACGGCAGCGCAGGTAATCCTCTACTGACCAAATTTCTCCATTCGCGATAACGGGAATTTTCAATTCAGCGCGGATATCGGCGATATAACTCCAATAGGCGGGCGGTTTGTAGCCATCCACTTTGGAGCGGGCGTGCACTGTTAGTTCGTCGGCGCCAGCGGCTTCTACGGCGCGGGCGTTATCCAGATAGCTGCTGCGATCTTCGTAACCCAAGCGAATTTTGGCGGTGACAGGGATGTTGCGCGGCACGGCATCGCGTACGGCTTTAATAATGGAGTAAACGCGGTCAGGTGTCCGCAGCAGACACGCGCCGCCCTCATGGGCGTTGACTGTTTTAGCGGGGCAGCCAAAGTTCAAATCGATTGCCTTGGCGCCATAGCGGACAAGTTCTAATGCATTGATTGCCATTGGTTCAGGTTTGCTGCCGAGCAATTGCACACGCACTGGCGTACCGTTTGGCGTTTTGCATTCGCTTTCGAGCTCTTGCGCGTACTTATAAAAGACTTTGTAAGGCAGTTTTTGGTCAGTAACGCGGATAAACTCGGTCACACAGCCATCCAATCCACCAATCCGCGATAGTATGTCGCGTACATGATGTTCAACAACGCCCTCCATCGGGGCCAACATAATGCGCATAGACTTGCTCTGGTTCATTCAAAGGCCAGCATTTTAGCCGGTTTTGGTTGATAATTTGTTCAACCCTGCGTAGATTGCGCGGCCTTTTGCGGGTAAAACCCATCTTTTTTACTGAATATCGAGGTTCTTAATGACTCAGCCTGTTTTTCACGACCTGATTAGCGATAGCCAATTGCGCAAAGCGATTGATGTATTGGGTTACGAACAGCCCACACCGGTTCAGCTCAAAGCGATTCCGGCGGCAGTGGCAGGCGAGAATCTTATTGTCAGTTCCAAGACTGGCAGCGGCAAAACAGCAGCATTTTTGCTACCTGCGATTCAGGCGATTTTGGCCAGGCCTCCGGTGAACCCGAGCTCAACCCGCATTCTCATCCTTACTCCTACACGTGAACTCGCTCGCCAAATTGTGAAAAACGCGGAACAGCTTCTCAAGTTCACTAGCTTGAAAGTGGGAATGGTATGCGGCGGTGAGGAATTAAAGTATCAAAAGGCCATGTTGCGTAAAAACCCGGAAATCGTAGTGGGCACGCCCGGGCGATTAGGTGAGCATATCTCTCATAAATCCACAGATTTTTCCGGTTTGGAATTTTTGGTATTAGATGAAGCGGATCGCATGCTCGATATGGGGTTGAGCGATGACGTGCTGAAAATCACCAACACCTGCCGCCCCGAGCGCCAGACGTTTCTGTTCTCTGCCACTATGGAGCAAAAAGGTCTACGCCATTTGATTAAACAAGTGATTTTGGGTGCAGCCGAAGAAATTTATATCGACGAAAAGCCCAACGCTATCACCCAGCAAATGCTATTGGCCGATGATTACAAGCACAAAGAAAAATTGTTGGTTGCACTACTGCAAAAATCGACGTTTGAAAAAGTCATTATTTTTACCAATACCAAGCTCAAAGCCTCGCAGCTGGATAATTTACTGCGTTATAACAAATTTCGCGTCGGCACTTTGCACGGTGATATAACGCAAGACCAGCGCAAGATTACGCTCGATCATTTTCGTCAGGGCAGAACGACGGTTTTGGTCGCAACCGATGTGGCAGCGCGCGGTTTGGATATCCCCGGCGTTGAACTGGTAGTGAATATGGATATGGCGTATTCGGGCGATGAATATTTACATCGCATCGGCCGGACTGGTCGCGCCGATAACGAGGGCAGGGCGGTGTCTTTGGTGGATGCGAAAGAGTGGAATCTCACCAAAGGAATCGAACGTTATCTGGGCGCAACCTTCGAGCTAATTACTATGCCGGGTTTGAAGGGCAAATATCAAGGCCCGGATAAAACCAAATCGTCTGGCAAGTCGGTTGGTACGAAAAAGAAAACAACAGCAAAAGATAAAAAAGACGATACCAAAGCCCCTAAAGTGAAGGTGCGTGAGCGCGACAAGAAAAATATCGGTAATCGCCGTGTACCTACTGCACTGAAGGTGGTTGCTGCAGTTGATGGTTTCGCTCCACCGAAAAAGAAAATCACCAAACAGATTGATGATAATGACGAGTAAGGGGGTCGCGCTTGCGCCCCTGCTTATGCGTTATAGTCATGTCAATTTTATTTCAATTAAGTGATTGACCGCTTTTTAAAATAAGCCTAGTATCAAGTCAAAGGTGGTGAAATTAACCAGTAGCCGCCTCATCAGTATGTGAAGTTTGTCGTCGAGTGATAACAGCTTCATGTGCGTTCCCAAAGTAGATTTCTGGCTAGTGCCAGCGTAATCTATCTGTCACAGACTTTTGTTTTAGTAGATGTGTTTTACTGCAAGTGCTTTACTCGATATGTTTTATTGTTTTTTAATCAGCGTTGAATTTTGAATTATCAACTGATCAATGAGTAATAGAAGGGGGTAAATGACACAGACATCATTCCATAGAAAATTGCGTTCTCGGGTAACTTCACGATATTGGGCTTTTGCAACATCGCCCGTATTATTTTCAGACCTGAAGGGGATTATTCTTTATGGCAAGAAAAACGCATGCCAGACGTAGTGCAAACCATCACTCATACGATGATACCAGCTACCCAGCGTCGCGACATAAATCGCGAAAGAATCAACGCAGTGATGACAACATTGTCGAAATAAAATCCCGCTCGCAGCAAGTCGAAACAGCTTACTCTCCCCCTCGCTCCCCCCAACCACTTCGCGCTAAAACAAAATCCCAGCAGCAGTACATTAATGCTATCAACAGCCACATGCTGACTTTTGGTATCGGCCCTGCCGGTACCGGTAAAAGTTATTGTGCTGGTGCCTTGGCAGCAGAGGCGCTGGAATCGGGGCGTATTGAGCGCATAATCCTCACGCGCCCAGCGGTGGAGTCTGGTGAGAATCTCGGTTTTTTACCGGGCGATCTCGACGAAAAATTTTCTGTGTATATTGATGCCTTCCGCGATATTTTAAACGAACGCCTCGGCGCTGGAACTGTGGAATATTGTTTGCGTCATGGCCGTATAGTTGCAGCCCCGCTCGCCTTTATGCGTGGTAAAACCTTTAATAGCAAAACCTTTGTGATTTTCGATGAAGCGCAAAACGCTAGCCCGGCGCAGATGAAAATGTTTCTGACCAGGATAGGCGAAGATTGCAAGGTCGTCATCAACGGCGATATTAAACAGAGTGATATTCGCGGCCCCAACGGCTTGGAGGATGCAGTCAATTTGTTGGACGGTTTGTCTAACGTCTATATTCATGAGTTTGAACGCGAAGATATAGTGCGCAGTGGTTTGGTGCGCGATATTATCGACCGTTACGAAGTGACTGACGAAGATTAATCAACCTCAAGGCACGCAACTAACTATCGTAATTAGTTGCGTGCGCTTGTCATCTCTATTTGACTTGCTAAATGATCAGTGAGTCGTCATCCTGCGCGCTTTTTCCTTTTCGTGATCGTCACTTTTTCTGATAATTATTATGAAAGATTTGCGCTGCCCGCTTTGCTGTCAACCTCTGCTACAAAATACCCAAGGCTTGGCTTGTGCAAATCGCCATCAATTTGATCGCGCGAAAGAGGGTTACTTCAATTTATTGCCCGTACAAAATAAACATTCGCGTGAACCTGGCGATGCCAAAGAACAGTTGCAGGCGCGCCGCCAATTTTTGCAGGCGGGATTTTTTGATCCACTCAAAATGCGGCTGCAAGAGTTATTGCCAGCAACAACGTCAACTTTGCTTGATATAGGTTGTGGTGAAGGTTATTTCACGGCGGGATTTTCTGATGCCTTACCCCAAGCGCAGATCTATGGAATTGATATCGCCAAAGCGGGTGTGCGGCTCGCGGCAAAAACGGCGAAGGATAAAACCGGGCTGACATACTGCGTGGCATCGAGTTTTGATTTGCCTCTGGCCGATAACTCTATGGATGTGGTCACCCGAATTTATGCCCCCAGCAAAGACGCCGAGTTATGTCGTGTAATAAAACCGGGCGGCAAGTTAGTTATAGTGGCGCCCGGCGAAAATCATCTGCTGGGTTTACGCGCGCGAATATACAAGGAGGTGCGCCCGCATCCTCAGCCAATGACACCCGAAGGTTTCGCAGTAGTAGAGCATCATCGTTTGGGGAGCAATTTGCGCGTGAACGAGCCGGACATCTGCGCAGCACTTTTAGCCATGACTCCATTTGCCTGGCGGTTAGCACCGGAGCTGCGGGATTCGATACTCGCCAGTGAGTTGCGGGATACTTTGGACTTTACGATCAATGTATATAGCAAAAATTGATCATTTTTCTATTTTCCCAAGGGTCTAACGTGCGTGAGGTAATTAAAAAAATGTGATTTGAGTCACAAATGCAAATACTGTTGTGGCATAAAGCATCGATGAGTTATGATGAAAACGTTGGTTTGGATGTTTTTTGTGCCACAAACGCGGTGGCTGATCTAAAAACCCTGTTTTTATTCCCAACGCTATCTACTATAAAGTTATACCAAAGTTCCTGGATTTTGTTGTCCGGATGCGGTGGTTTGGCTTCTGCAATAGGGATTTTCTTGCCTCCCTGAGTTCAGTTAATGAACTCGCATCCTGTGCGAAACGATTCGCCCAAGCTATTTGTCAGTCTGATACCTACTTATTATTTGTTGATAACTGTTACGTGCAACCCATGTGGAAAATTCTAATGGCACTTTCTCTTTTTGATCGCATCGCGCTTTTAAAACGCATATCACTGATTTCCCATTCATTAGTATTAATGTCGGTATTTGCGTTCACTGGCCAGGCGGCTGCACAAAGCACCGCCGCAAACAATGTAAAAGATGCCGCCCTGCAAGCGATAGAATCCAACCCCGATGTACAAGCGAGCTGGCATGAATTTAGTGCGTCTACACATGATGTGCGCGTTGCGCGCGCTGGCTATCTGCCTAGCGTCGATATAGGTGTATCGACAGGAAAAACTAATCGCGATTACGACGGCCGAGCTAGCTATACCAATAATCAGGCCCAAGTCACGCTCAGCCAAATGCTGTTTGATGGATTCCGCACTTCGGGTGAAGTCGATCGTTTTGACAGCGCGCGTTTGGTACGTTACTACGAATTACTGAATACCATAGAAACCACTGCACTTGAGGCTGTACGCGCTTATGAGGATGTGAAACGTAATCGCGAGTTGGTTAATTTGGCGCGTAACAATTATGTGAAACATCAAGAGGTGTTTGGCCAAATCGAAGAGCGCGCAACGTCCGGTGTTGGTCGTCGGGTCGATCTGGAGCAAGTTGCGGGTCGCCTGGCATTAGCGGAATCCAATTTGTTAACCGAAGCGTCCAATTTGCACGATGTCACTGCGCGCTATTTGCGTGTAGTTGGGCAATTGCCTGCGGAAGATCTGGCGGAAGTTGATTTGACCCAGAAAAAATTGCCGGAAAATATTCGCTCGGCATTAACGCTCGCCTATCAAGGTAACCCCGGTTTCCATGCGGCGATTAAAAATATCAGCGCTGCGCAGGCCGCCGTAAAAGTTGAGCGCGCTGGCTATTATCCCAAAGCAGAATTGCGCGCGCGCCAAGTGACCAGCCGCAACCAAAACGGTTTCGATAATCGCACCGATCCCGATAGCTATGGTGATGAAAGTGCAGTCGAATTGGCCCTTACTTATAATCTGTACAGCGGCGGCGCCAACCGCGCTGCAGTGCGTCGTTCATTGGAGCAAGTAAATCAGGCAAAAGATTTGCGCGATCAAGCCTGTGTTGATTTACGCCAGAACACCCAAATTGCCTACAACGACGCCCAGCGTATTCGTGAGCAACTCACCTCATTGCAACAACACCGAATTTCTAGCGATAAAGTGCGTGCTGCCTACTCCGAGCAATTCAATATTGGTCAGCGTACTTTGCTTGATTTGCTTGATGCCGAAAATGAATATTTCCAAGCGAGCCGCGCGTTGATTATCGCTAACGGTGATTTGGAAATTGCTTACGCACGTTCATTGGCCGCGATGGGAAGCTTGTTGCCAGCATTGGGTATAGTGCGTGATGGTCTGGGCATTCTGCATGAAACCAAGGTTAATGATTCGCTGAATATTTCTGAATCTGCTTGTCCGGATGTTGCGCCTGAAGCGCTGGGGCGTGACGATTTGATCAGCGAGTTAACGCCACTCGCAGGTGATGCATTATTTGATGTGGGCAGTTCGCAATTAAAAGCGGGTGCAGCACAAAAACTGGATCAACTGATTGCTGATATCAAAGCGACCGCCAAGGTTGTGCAAATCAGTATTGAAGGCCACACCGATAATACTGGTACTGATGCGCTCAATATTCCACTATCAAAAGCGCGTGCGCAGCGTGTACGTGATTATTTCGTATTGAATGGATTGGAGACAATTCCTATGACCGTTGACGGTTTTGGCGCAACTCGCCCGGTGGCCGACAATACCAGCGTTGTTGGTAAAGCCGCTAATCGCCGTGTTGATGTCACAGTGACGCGTAGCGAATAGTCAGGTACTTGTTTTAGCGCTGCCAAGAACGCATCAAATTCCGGTAATTTGATGCGTTTTTTTATGCGCGCACCGCAGATGTTTTGCAATCAAATTGCGTGTGCTGCAATGGCCATCTATATTACAGAGGCTTTTGATCTGACTAGCGATACATTTTGCTATTGGTGGGTTTTGCCCGCTTGCCGCTCCCGGAGCCACAATGACCCTTGATGTTCAACTTTCCACGGATGTTTCCTTGGCTGCCAGTGCCGGCGGGCCACTGCTTGAGTGCTTATTGCTCATTGCGCGTGCGCACCAGATCACGAGTACTCGCGAAACACTGTTGGCAGGGTTGCCATTGGACGCACAGCAACTTACACCCTCTTTATTTACCCGCGCCGCCAAACGCGCTGGCCTCACTAGCAAGATCGTGCAACGTGATTTGCCCGAGCTAAATAGTGCTCTTTTTCCTGCAGTACTCTTATTGAATAATAATCAAGCGTGCGTTTTGTTGGCTGTGAAAACCGATATTGCGCAAGTACTTTATCCAGAGCTTGGCGATGCAGTCGTAAACGTCCCTCTCGCTGAGCTGACAAACCATTACACAGGTCGTGCGATCTACGTGCGTCCGCAGGAACGTTTTGATGCGCGCACGGCTGAAATTGGTAAAACAACCAATGCAAAAAATCGCGCTGCGCATTGGTTTTGGGGTGTTATTGCCGACCACAAATATTTATATCGCGATGTATTGCTTACTGCACTGTTGATTAATTTTTTTGCACTGGTATCGCCGCTGTTTGTGATGAATGTGTATGACCGCGTAGTACCTAATCACGCCACTGACACACTCTGGGTTTTGTCGATTGGAATGTTGATTGCCATTAGCGCCGATTTTGTGCTTCGCATGATGCGTGCCTGGTTTGTTGATCTCGCGGCAAGTAGAGTGGATGTCACTCTCTCTGCAAGCATCATGGAGCGGGTGCTGGGAATGAAATTGTCCGAGCGGCCTGCATCAGTTGGATCATTTACCTCCGGTTTGCAATCCTTTGAAGCTATCCGCAGTTTTATCTCTTCTGCGACTATTTTGGCGCTGGTAGATTTACCCTTCGTATTGTTGTTTTTAATTGTCGTGTTATTAATTTCCTGGCCGCTGGTATTCCCGATTTTAGTGGGGGTTGCATTGGTGATGATTTACACCGCAGCGGTACAACACAAAATGCATTTGTTATCAGAAAATTCCATGCAGGCATCGGCGCAACGCAATGCCACCTTGGTTGAAAGCCTGAGCGCATTGGAAACTGTAAAAACCCTCGGTGCGGAAGGACGCATGCAAGCAGTGTGGGAAAAAACTACGCTACTGGTATCGCGTGTGGGTGTAAAAATGCGTTTGCTGTCTGGCTCGGTTGGCACTACTACCATGTGGATTCAGCAGGCGGTATCAGTCGTTATTATCATCGTTGGTGTTTACCAAATTATTGAGGGTAATTTAAGCCAGGGCGGGTTAATCGCTGCGTATATGTTGTCGTCCCGCATTATGGCACCGGTGGGACAAACTGCGGGTTTGTTGATGCAATACCACAGTGCCGCCACCGCATTGACGGCATTGGATGCGATTATGCAAAAACCAGTTGAGCGGCCACTCGATGCAAATTGGATTAGCCGTCCGCACTTGCAAGGTGGAATTGAATTTAAAAAAGTAGCATTTAAATATCCGCAAGATGAACGTGAAGTATTACGCGATGTTGCATTTAAAATTAATCCCGGTGAGCGTGTAGCAATCCTCGGGCGCAATGGTTCGGGCAAAACCACTATTGAAAAATTAATCGCCGGTTTATATGAACCGACGGCGGGCACAGTTTTGCTCGATGGTATTGATATCCGCCAGCTCGACCCCGCTGAATTGCGCCGTAATATGGGTTATGTATCACAAGATGTGAATTTATTTTTTGGTTCACTGCGCGACAATATTGCCATGGGCGCACCCCATGCGAGTGATGATGCAATTCTTGAAGCTGTGCGCTTGAGTGGACTCACTGATTTTGTAAACCAGCATCCGATGGGCTTGGCGATGCCAGTGGGCGAGCAGGGGCAATTACTTTCCGGTGGGCAGCGCCAATCGGTCAGTATTGCGCGTGCGCTCTTGAGTGATCCGCCGATTTTATTAATGGATGAACCAACCGGCGCAATGGATCACACCAGCGAAGAAGAGTTCAAACGCAATCTGGTGCAATTTGCTGCGCGCAAAACCTTATTGGTAATTACCCATCGCACATCGCTGCTTGAATTAGTCAATCGCATTATTGTGATCGACGGTGGAAAAATTGTTGCTGATGGACCGAAAGAACAGGTTGTTGAAGCGCTGCGCCAAGGCCGGATTGGGAGGGCATCCTAATGACGGCCACGCGCGATAAAATCTGGTTTGAACGAATTGGACGCTGGTTAGATAAATTAGGCCTGCCCGCAACCCGTTATATTGATAAAGCCTACGCCCGCTGGCTCGACCCTTTGCATGAGCAACCCAAAGATTGGGTTACGGATTCTGATTGGGCGAAGTTGCAGCAGGAGCCAGTGCGCGCGCGCGCATTATTGCGTGTAATTGCCCTGATCATCTTTTTGCTCATTGTCTGGGCGGCATTTGCGCCATTGGATGAAGTAGCGCGCGGCGAGGGCAAAGTCATTCCTTCATCGCAATTACAAATTATCCAGTCCTTTGATGGCGGTGTGGTGCAAGAGGTATTAGTGCGTGAAGGGCAGGTAGTGGAGAAAGGCGATTTGTTGCTGCGTATCGATCCCACACGATTTATTTCTACATTTCGCGAAAACCGCGCCGAATATTTATCGCTGCAAGCCCGTGCGGCACGCCTGCAAGCATTGACATCGAATACGGCGCTGGTATTTGCCGATGATTTGCTGGCCGATGCACCGGATATCGTCAACCACGAACGCAGTCTGTATGAATCCAATCGCAAAGAGTTGGATGAACAGTTGAGTATTGCGCGCAGCCAGTTGGATCAGCGTTCGGAAGAGTTGAATGAAGTGCGTGCGAAATTAACGCAGGTGACGCGCGCATTGGAATTATCAACGCAAGAATTAAATGTCACCAAACCTCTACTCGCCAGCGGGGCAATTTCTGAAGTGGAAATTTTGCGCTTGGAAGGCGATGTGTCCAACGCGCGCGGTGAGCGCGAGCAGGCCTTATCACAAGAGTCGCGTTTGGTTTTGGCTGTGCAAGAGTCAGAGGGAAAGTTGCGCGAGACTGAATTGCTCGCCAGCAATAAATGGCGCAATGAGTTATCGGAAGTGCTGAGCAAAATTGCATCGCTGTCGGAGACTAGCACCGGTCTTGCAGACAAAATTAAATACGCTGAAATTCGATCACCCGTGCGCGGTACTGTGCAGCGCGTATTTACCAATACGGTTGGTGGTGTGGTACAGCCGGGGCATGAAGTGGTGGAGATGGTACCGCTCGATGACCAATTATTAATTGAAGCGAAAGTATCGCCCAAAGATATTGCGTTTTTACATCCGGGGCAGGAAGCGATTGTAAAATTCACCGCTTACGATTTTGTCGTTTATGGTGGTTTAAAGGGTAAAGTCGAACACATCAGCCCCGATACGATTACCGACGAAAAAGAGCGCACTTTTTACATTGTGCGTGTACGCACCGAGCGCGCTGGATTTGATCCAAGCTTGCCCATTATGCCAGGCATGATGACGCAGGTAGACATACTTACCGGCAAAAAAACCGTGCTCGCCTATTTGTTAAAACCTGTGCTGCGCGCGCAACAAAATGCCATGACTGAACGATGAGCCAACACCTGTTTTTTTCGCCCGCTGAAATACAATCACCGCGCTGGCAGCAGGCGTTTCCTGCTGCGCGAATTAGCAATGCTGTTCCGCATGTTAATGCCGATGAGTTTGTGTGGTTGCTGCTGCGTGATGAGCTGAGCTTTATCCAAATTCAAAGCTTGAGTGCTGCGGGTGCACGTGTGATTGCGATGACGGCGATTGAAAATACGCAGGAGGCGCGTCGTGCGCTTGAAGCGGGTGCGAGTGGTTATGTGCATTATCTGGCGATTCCACAGGTGCTTGAGCAGGTTGCACAAGTAGTATCTGCCGGTGGTATGTGGTTGGGGGCGGATTTAATGCGGCAACTGGTGTTGGCGACGGCGCGTATCCTTCCCGCGACATCTGCTCCACAGGCGGATCTGTCGCTCCTTACCAGCCGCGAAAAGGCCGTTGCTGAATTAGTCGCAGCCGGTAAAAGCAATAAAGAAGTCGCGCGCGATCTGGACATTACCGAGCGCACGGTGAAAGCTCACCTCGGCTCCGCCTTTGAAAAGCTACAGGTGCGCGACCGCCTGCAATTGGTGCTCATGTTCTCCAATAAGTCTGGCGCTTAAAACATTTTTGTTGAAAATCCCCACTTTCTATTCATTATTCTTTTATAGAAGTAAAAAAACTCTGCTTATTGTCCTTTAGTCCAATGGCGCAATTTTCCTCAGTAACTAGACTCCACATCATCGCACTCACTCCGTGAGCTGCATCACATTTTTAAATGACGTGGAGTCATCTATGAGTAATGCCGTTGCCAAAGTTTCGTTTCTTCAAGGT
Source organism: Cellvibrio fibrivorans (assembly GCF_031457055.1). Taxonomy (NCBI): domain Bacteria; kingdom Pseudomonadati; phylum Pseudomonadota; class Gammaproteobacteria; order Cellvibrionales; family Cellvibrionaceae; genus Cellvibrio; species Cellvibrio fibrivorans. Next base: position 250,435 of record NZ_JAVDVX010000005.1, read on the forward strand.
CAAGCTTGGGCGAAAGCCCCGGATGGTACACTGCGTGCCCTGACAGTGGGCAGTACGCTCAATGACGATGAAATTTTGGTAACCGCAGAGGGCGCCCGCGTTGAGTTGGATGTGGGTAGTGGAGAACCGCTAGTTGTCAATGGTGGTGCGGAAGTCGGCATGAGCCGTGACTTTCTCGCCGATACAGCAACTGGCCCTGATGAAGCCTTACTGAGTGACGCCAGCGTGCAAGAAGCGCTGACAGTGTTGGAACAGGGCGGCGACCTTTTGGAAGAGTTGGAGGAAACTGCTGCGGGTGATGCCGGTGGTGGTGGCAGCAGTGAAGGGCACAATTTTGTGCAGCTCACCCGAGTCATTGAAAGTACAGATTCACAAGCATTTGACTATACCTCGGCCTCTCAATCTGGCCAGATAGCGTTCGAGAACGACGCAAACTACATTAATCGCGCACCTTTGGTTACCGATCAGGTCATCGTGTCCAATGAAGACGAAGCCGTCACTGGCCAAATCATTGCCGACGATATTGAAGATGATGCCCTGACCTTCACCGTCGCTACTCCTCCCGTTAATGGTGTGTTGGTAATTGACCCTGTCACCGGCCAATTTACTTTTACCCCCAATGCGAATTACAACGGCACAGACGGTTTTGTCGTGACCGTGACCGATAGCCGCGGCAACTCCACGAACACCAGCATTACACTCAATATCGCACCGGTTAACGATGCACCAACCACTAGCGATATCAACCTCACGACCGATGAAGATGTGCCGGTCAATGGTCAGGTAGTTGCGCAGGATATCGAGAATGACACGCTTAGCTATGTTGTATCTGGTCAGCCTGTTAACGGCACAGTGGTTCTTGATCCGGCCACAGGTACTTTTGTTTATACCCCGAATGCCAATTACAACGGCAGCGACAGTTTTGTCGTAACGGTTAGTGATGGCAATGGTGGTACCACCACCAGCACTGTCACCATTGGTGTTAACCCCGTTAACGATACCCCGGTGAGCAATGACCAAAGCCTGGTGACCGATGAAGACGTGCCGGTTAGCGGCCAGGTAGTCGCCAGCGATATCGATGGTGATACCCTTGGCTATACAGTGTCCGGTGTCCCTACCAATGGCACGGTGGTGCTCAATCCTGTGACTGGCAGTTTTGTCTATACACCCAACGCTAACTACAACGGCGGGGATAATTTTGTCGTCACCATCAGCGACGGGAAGGGCGGTACAACCACCAGTACCATTACGATTGGAGTCAACCCGGTTAACGATGCACCAGTCAGCAGCGACCAAAATCTGAGTACGCCGGAAGACACGCCGATTAGTGGCCAAGTTACCGCCACTGATATCGATGGCGATACACTGGGTTATGCGGTATCCGGCCAGCCAACTAACGGCACAGTTACGCTTAATCCAGCAACTGGCGGCTTTGTGTATACCCCGAACGCCAACTACAACGGCAGCGACAGCTTTGTGGTCACCATCAGCGATGGTAATGGCGGCACTACCACTAGCCGCGTCAACATCGGTGTAACACCGGTCAACGATGCGCCAGTAAGCAATGATCAAAATCTTACTACGCCAGAAGATACCCCTTTGCCTGGTCAAGTGGTGGCGACCGATATCGAAGGGGATACGCTGGCCTATGTGGTATCTGGCCAGCCAGCCAATGGCACAGTTGCGCTTGATCCTGTGACGGGCAGTTTTGTCTACACTCCCGGCAACAACTACAACGGCAGTGACAGCTTTGTCGTCACCATCAGCGATGGCAATGGCGGTACGACTACCAGTCTCATCAATATCGGTGTAACGCCGATCAACGATGCGCCAGTTTCCAGCGACCAGAACCTGACTACACTGGAAGATACGTCATTGTCTGGCCAAGTCGTTGCCAGCGATATTGAGGGCGATACACTTGGCTATGCGGTATCCGGTCAGCCTACCAACGGCAGTGTCTCCCTCAATCCTGCCACCGGCAGTTTTGTGTACACACCGAATGCCAACTACAACGGCAGCGACAGCTTTATCGTCACTATCAGTGACGGCAAAGGGGGAGCTACTACCAGCCGCATCAATATCGGTGTAACACCCGTAAATGATGCCCCTGTATCGAACAATCAAAACCTCAGCACCCCGGAAGATACTCCCATCAATGGCCAAATCAGTGCTTCTGATATCGATGGTGGCGCACTGGGCTACCTTATTTCCGGCTCACCGGCCAACGGTTCGGTCACCCTGAATGCTGCGACCGGCAGTTTTGTCTATACCCCCAATGCGGGTTACAACGGCAGCGATAGTTTTGTTGTCACTATTAGCGATGGCAATGGTGGTACTACCACCAGCCGTGTGAATATCGGTGTAACACCGGTAAACGACGTGCCTACTGCAGGTAATCTGAATCTGACCACCGATGAGGACGTGCCCGTCAACGGCGCCATTAGTGCGAATGATCCCGATGGTGATACCTTGTCTTACACCGTCACGGGTAACCCAGCCAGTGGCACTGTGGTGTTGAACCCTGCAACTGGCACCTTTACCTACACGCCCAACGCCGGATACGGCGGCAGCGACAGCTTTGTGGTGAGCGTGAGCGATGGTAAAGGCGGCGTGGCGACCAGCACGGTCACTATTGGCGTTAACTCACTCAATGACGACCCGGTAGCCAGCGACCTGAACCTGACAACGGCGGAGGATACCGCTGTCAACGGTGCCATCAGTGCCACTGACGCTGAGAGTGATCCCCTGTCATACAGCGTGACGGGTAATCCTGCCAACGGTACTGTGGTGCTGAATCCCGCAACCGGTACATTTGTTTATACGCCCAATGCCAATTACAACGGCAGTGACAGCTTTGTAGTTACCATCAGCGATGGCAATGGAGGCACCACGACCAGTAACGTCGTGATTGTCGTCACCCCGGATAACGACGCGCCCACGGCGGCCGATCTGAACCTGACAACCGATGAAAATGCTCCGGTGAATGGAGCTATCAGTGCTAATGACCCTGATGGCGATGCGCTGTCCTACACGGTTACCGGAAACCCGGCGCAGGGCACAGTGGTGCTGAATCCTGTGACCGGCACTTTTACTTACACGCCCAATGCGGGCTACAACGGCAGCGATAGCTTTGTGGTCATCGTCAGTGATGGCAATGGTGGCTCCACTACCAGCACGGTGACCATCGGCGTGAACCCGGTTAATGATGCGCCTGTTGCCAATGCCGATAGCATTAATGTGGCGGAGGGTGGTGTTGCCACCACTCTGGTAGGCGGAGCAACCAGCGTGTTGGCCAACGATACCGATGCTGATCTGGATGCGCTTACCGCAGTCTTGGTCACTGGTCCGGCCAATGGCACTCTTACATTGAATGCCGATGGTACCTTCAGTTACCTGCACGACGGCTCTGAGACGACTACCGATAGCTTCACCTACAAGGTTAACGATGGAACCGAAGACGGAAATACGGTCACCGTCAATATAAATGTCACGCCAGTTAACGACGCGCCAGTCACCGTTGCTGACAGTATCACTGTCAATGAAGGCGGCACTGCGACGCTGCTAGAGTCGGGTGCCACCAGTGTATTGGCTAACGATTCGGATGCTGAAAACAGCCCGCTGTCGGCGATTCTGGTTTCCGGACCCGCGCACGGCACGCTGACGCTGAACGCGAACGGTACCTTTAGCTACACCCACAACGGCAGTGAAACCACCAGCGATAGCTTTACCTACCGCGCTAACGATGGCACCAACAATGGCAATATCGTTACGGTACAAATCGCGATTACCCCGGTCAATGATGCCCCGATAGCCGTAAACGACACAGCCAATGTTGACGAAGGTAGCTCGGTCATGGTGGCGGTGCGTACTAACGATTCCGATCCCGAGGGCGGTGTTCTGACTGTGGCATCTGTCAGCCAAGGCGCCAATGGCTCGGTTGTTATCGATGCGGTTACCGGAAATCCGGTTTATACCCCGAACACCGGTTTTTCAGGCAACGACAGCTTCACTTATACCGTTCAAGACCCATCAGGTGTGACCGCCACCGCCACAGTCAATGTTGTGGTCAAAGCCAATGCCCCGAGCGTGCTTGTGCAAGACCTCGATTCCGCCCCTGAAGATAACGATGTCACCGGTAATGTGCTCACCAACGACACTGACTCAGATGACACCCTGACAGTCGCGAGTTTCCAGATTTCAGGACTGGGTAGCTTCACCGCTGGCCAGACGGCGCTTATCGCCGGTGTCGGAAGTCTGGTGGTGAATACCGACGGTTCCTACGTCTTTGATCCGGTGGCCGATTGGAATGGCGCCGTCCCCCAAGTTACCTACACAACAAATACGGGTTTCTCCAGTACCCTGGATATCACCGTTACGCCAGTGAATGATGCTCCCGTTGCTGTGGACGATTTCTATACCATCAATGAAGACGATGTTTGGAGCATGCCTCTGCCGGTGTCGGATCTTGTCACCAATGACTCTGATCCGGATGGCGATTCAGTAAGGGTTGTTATCTTGGAGAATGCCGTTAATGGCACATTGAGCGTTGTTTCAGGAAATCTGGTATTCACGCCAAACGCTGAGTTCAGCGGCACAGCGAGCTTTGATTACCGCATTACCGACGACAAGGGTGGAGTGGATAAAGGCACTGTGTTTATCAACGTGGTGGCGGTTAATGATCCAACACAGGCGATTGATGACTTTAAAACCGTCGCCGAAGGCAGCAACGCAACCGGAAATGTGTTGACCAATGATGTTGATCCGGATTCTAACCCGCAGGTTGCCAGCTTTGTGATCAATGGCACTACCTACAATGCCAATGACAGTGTGACCTTGCCGGGAGTGGGCCAATTTACCTTGCTCGCAAATGGCGACTATACCTTTGAGCCGATTGATAACAACTTTAATGGTGCCGTGCCGACGGTGACCTACACCACCGACACTGGTGCGAGCGCAGACCTGAATATCACGCTTACCCCAGTGAATGATGCGCCCGTAGCGGTAGACGACACATTTACGATTACCACGAATACCACGCTGTCGCTGCCCCTGCCCTTGTCGATTCTGGTCGCCAATGACACAGATGTGGACAACGATACGTTGCGGGTTACCACCGTGACCTCTGAATCCAATGGCACTCTCCAGGTCGTTGGTGGAAACCTGGTGTTTACGCCTACCCCCGGTTTCACAGGCGTTGCCAGTTTTACCTACATAGTGACGGATGATAAAGGTGGAGTTGACTCAGGCAGGGTCAATATCAACGTGGTGGCCGCGCCTAACCAAGCGCCAGAAACCAACGTGCTCAATGTCTCCGGCGATGAGGACACTCTGATTACCATCAATCTGGCTGGCAGTGATAGCGATGGTTCGGTCGCAGGCTATGTCATTAAGTCCCTGCCAACGAATGGTCTGCTATACAGCGATGCCGCTATGACCACCCTGATTGCGGTTGATGATCTGGTCAGCGGGCCTGTCTACTTCAAACCCGATGCTGACTGGAATGGTGCCAGTCAGTTCAACTACGCTGCGCGCGATGACAAGGGCCTGGACGATTCGACCCCAGCCACAGTGAACATTAGCGTCAATCCTGTAGCAGATGTCGCCGTAGTAGGCAGCGGTGCTGGCACAGTAAAAGAGGATACTCCAGCCCAATCCACTGCGGCAGGAACCCTCTCCATCACAGATCCGGATGCAGGTGAGGCAGGCTTTGAGGTGCAGACCAATACCGCCGGAACCTATGGCAGTTTCTCCATTACCAGCACAGGTAACTGGACTTATAACATCGACAACAGCAAGACAAACGTCCAACAACTTAAGGAAGGCGAGACCAAAACCGAGATATTCACCGTCAAGAGTATTGACGGCACCACCAGCTCAGTAGTGATTACTGTCGCAGGCACTAACGATGGCCCAACGGCGGTTGCGGATAGCGGTACAACCCTGCGCAATACAGCCTTGACCTTTGCACCAGCCGATTTACTGGGCAACGATACTGATCCTGACGGCGATATCCTGACGATTGATTCAGTTCAAGGTGCGGTGAATGGTAATGTTTCACTCGTCGCTGGCAACGTGGTGTTTGTCCCTACTGCTGGGTATTCCGGTCCGGCGTCTTTCACTTACACCATTAGTGACGGCAAAGGTGGAAGCTCTACTGCCAGCGTGGATATCACCGTAGTGAAACCCAATACCGCGCCTGATGCAAATGACGATGCGGCAGCATCTACTGGCTCGGGCAATATTGGTTTGGTGTCGGAATACTTCGGTTACAGCGATCCGGCCAACGGTTCAAACCTCACGAATCTCCAACAGATCAATACGTTCATCAATGGTCGTACACCTGATGCGACTTTTGTAGCCAAAACGTTCGACTATGGAAATACTGCATTTAATAACGGTCTGGGTAACGGTACTAACCTGCAGTCATTTCTGGGCAGTGATGCAGCCAGCCTGAGTGCTGACCCCGCTACCACAACCGATGCAATTATCCGTATGCGTGGTTTTGTTGAGCTGGGTGCAGGCACCTACAATTTCAAAGTCACCGCTGATGACGGTTACCAAATCCGGGTTGATGGGGTAGTGGTGGCAGAGGTTAACCAGAATCAGACGGTCAAAACGACCATCCACAATCTATTTACGTTAACTACTAGCGGTTTGCATACTGTTGAAGTTATCTATTGGGACCAGGGGATTTCAGCGCGTCTGAAACTGGAATTGAGTGATGATGCCGGGACAAGTTATGACCTCCTCTCGTCTATTCCCACTTATAAAAATGTCATTTTCTCGGCGGTTGAAGACACTGCACTTGCCATCCCAGCCAGTTCCTTGCTGGGCAATGATACCGATGCTGATGGTGATACCTTGGTTATCCAGAGCGTACAAGGTGCAGTAAATGGGTCGGTTAACCTGGTGGCTGGCAGCATCGTGTTTACTCCGGCCGCGAATTATAGTGGCCCGGCGAGTTTCACCTACACGATCAGTGATGGCAAAGGCGGAACCGACACAGCAACGGTGAATCTGGTGGTGGCGCCAGTGAATGATGCTCCTACAACCGTGGCCGATTCCGGCGTTGCCGCTAGTAATGGCAGCTTGAGTATCCCTATAGCTACGTTGTTGTCCAATGACAGCGATCCAGAGGGTGAAGTTATCAGCTTTGTCAGTGTACAAGGCGCTGTCAATGGAACTGTGGCAGTCTCTGGTAATAATGTTGTCTTTACTCCAACAGCCAACTATGAGGGACCTGCCAGCTTTACCTACACTGTCCGCGATCCTTTGGGCAACAGCAGCAACGGTTCGGTAACAGTCAATGTCGGGGCCGCCTCAGCACCTTCGGTTGCGGTATTGAAATCCGTAGTGGCCTTGGCACATGGTACGGGCGGCACCAGCGTGAAGTTTCCGATCATGACTTCCCTGGTGGATACCGACGGCTCTGAAACCTTGTCCATAAAAATCAGTGGTGTTCCAACAGGTCTTAGTTTTAATAGTGGAACCAATCTGGGTGGCGGGGTGTGGCAATTTACCACCGCCGATTTGCCTAATCTCACCTTGAATCTTCCTGGCAGCTACACCACAACGAACACTAGCCTGACGGTACAAGTCACTGCTACTGAATCCACTGGCGGGTTTACAGCATCTACTTCTACTACTGTGGCGTTAAGGGCGGACTACACAACCGTAGACATTACAACGACTGAAAGTGGCAATTACACCGGTAATTCCGCTAATGAATATATTCAGGGTGGTAGTGGCAATAATACGATCAGTGCTGCCAACGGCAATAATGTGGTTTCTGGTGGTGATGGCAATGACACTATTACCTCTGGTTCAGGCAATGACGTCATTTTTGGTGGAAGTGGTAACGACACCATAAGTAGCGGCGTTGGCACTGACCGTATCAGTGGTGGTGCTGGCAACGATACCATGAGCGGTTTTGCGGATAACTTTGTGGATGTGTTCGTCTGGGGCTTGGGTGACCAAGGTGCGGCAGGTGCTCCGGCAGAAGACACCATCAACAATTTTGTAACCACCGCGGCGGGCGGTAATACCAATGGTGGCGATGTACTCGATCTGCGCGATTTGCTCCAGGGTGAGCATGTTGGCGCAAGTAATGGTGCTGGCAATCTGGCTGATTATCTGCACTTTGAGATTTCTGGTGCGAATACCATTGTCCACATTAGCCACACCGGAGGCTTCAGCGGAGATACCCACACTGTAGGTGCAGGCTATACTGGCTCGGCAGAGACACAAAAAATTACGTTGACGGGAGTCAATCTGCAAAGCCTTTACAGCGGCGCAACAACAGACCAACAAATTATTACGCAGCTGCTAAACAACAATAAATTAATTACCGATTAATACATTGTTGTTAAAGGTAAAATTCCCGCGCTTGGTCTGTGGTTCAGGTGCGGGATTTTTTCCTTGGCATATCGATTTTTTGTGAGGGGGGGAGAGCATGTACATCAAACGCAATGAGGCAGGCGAATTAATTGCTATCAGTAAAATTGCCGGGAGTGATTTTGTTGAAGCCGTTGCTGATGATGCACAGGAATTGTTGGCGTTTATCCAACAGGAAAAAACTGCCGAACAGTTGGCGCTGGAGCAGACCGACCAAACCATGGCGCGGGTACTCGAAGATGTAGTGAATTTGTTGGTGGAGCAGGGTGTGATTCGCTTTACCGATTTGCCCGATGCAGCGCAACACAAGTTGCTCAACCGGCGTGAATTGCGCGGTAAACGCCAAGGGATTTATTTGTTGGATGATGGCGACAATTTGCATTTGTAATTCGTGTGCAGATTGTTGCGAGTGGTTTGCTTGCTACGTGATCTTACTGAAAAAACGGTGCAGCTTAATCTGCGCCGTTTTTTATGGGCCCGGGTTTAGGTGATGTTTGGGCCGGTAAGACCATCCACACCAATTTTCATCAATGTTTGTTGTTCCGCATCACTAAGCACACCTTCCGCAATCATCACAATTCCTAGCGAATGCCCCAGCGTGCAAAGGCTTTGCACAAAGGTCTGGCTGCTGAGGTTGTTATGGATATCGCGAATAATGGCGCTGTCTATTTTTAAATACCCCAAACCCATCGACTGCAAATTGCCAAACTGGGTGAACTCCAATCCGACATGTTCCAAGCCAACCCGGCAACCCAAACTGCGCAGCCGCGTGGAAAATGCACGCAGTTCTTCCAGATGACGCAGCATACAAATTTCAGGAAATTCGATCCATAAGTGTTTAGCCTGCTGCGATTCATTCAGCAAGAGAGCGAGAACTTGTTCGCGAAAGTTAGCGCTACAAAGCGCGGCAGCGGAGATATTGATTGCCAGTGGGCCGGGTGAACGGCCAAGTTGCGTCAGCGCTAATTTCAGCACCGCCAGATCGACATCCGGCATCAACCCCAAGCGCACTGCCCAAGGCATAAAATAACCAGCTGGTTTGAGTTCACCATCCAATTCCAGGCGCACTGCCGTCTCGTTGTGGAGTAAATCCCCATTGGTATTGCGTACGGGGAATTTTGCCAAGGCAATGCCCTGTGTGCTTAATGACTCGGTAATAGCATTGCGCCACTCCGTCAAATTATGTTGTACATAATCCAATTGATCATCAGCAAGTGCGATAACGGCGCGGTTACCTTTTAACTCTGCTTGTGCTAATGCGCCATCAAGTTTATGCAACAGCTCATTGCGTTTGTCGCTGCTGTTAAAGCTGCATAGTGCCAATGGCAGGGCGATTTTGTCGAAACCGCCAGCAATTAATTGGAAATTCAATTTCTGTGATACATCGGCACTGAGAATATCTATGGGGGTGTCAGTGGGAATCAGCAAGGTAAAATCACTGCCGTTCAAGCGGCCAGCATAACTATTGGGATATTTATCCTGAAGATCACTGAATACGCCGGCAATCGCGCGCAATAACTGGTCGACTTGTTGATGACCTAATTGATTGTTAAGTTCATTCAAATTCATTGCGCGTGCTAACACAATAATGCCGCGCTCCTGAGCATCTTCACGTGTGAGCTGGGTGTCGAGTAAATTTAAAAAATGCGTACGATTGGCAAGCCCGGTGAGTGAGTCGGTTTGCGATTCGCGGCGCAGCAGCTCAAGCTGACGAGCTTCTTTATCCAGCATTTGTTTAACGCCTTGTGAAAGCGTATTCATCGCGCGCACCAAGCGTTGAAACTCCTTGGTTTTGGGTTCTTCCGATATAATAAAACGGCGCTCACCGATGGCTTCTGCTTGATTTACCACTAAGTCCAGCGGGCGCGATATGTATTTCAAAATAAAACTGCCGATTAAACCGCTCAGCAGGGTTGCGCAGATAAACCAGTCCAATAAATCACGGGTATTTTGCCAGAGCGCTTCCAGTGCATAGCGCGAGTGGCTTTTTACCACCAGAGTTCCCGCTTGCTGCCAACCGTCTTGTACTTGTGCAATGCCGGGTGCTACGTTGAATTTCACGCGCTCGGCGAACCATTTAGGTACAGCATTATTCTCCGGTTTTGTGTCATCAAAATTGCGCGCGACTATGGGTTTTTCATCGGCATCTTGGAAAATAATATATTCGTAATGGCCTGCATCAAATTGTGCAGTGATTAATAGCTCCAAGGTAACCGGATCCTTATCCGGCATTTGTGATATCGATAGCGCCAAGGAGTTGGCATTATCAATATTTTTTAAACGCAGCTGCTCTTGCAAATAGGTTTTGGCAGTAATAGTGCTGATCACAAAATTGCCAGCGAGGACCAGCAGCAAGAGCACAATAATTCCAATCCATAATTGTTTAATTAGTGACATTGTTATGGCCTTTCGCATTCATTGTTTTGGTGTTGTTAGAAAACATTTGGTATCCATTATTAAAATCCCTCTTCATTCACACGTGCCAACAGGTCGCGCCAGCGCGATAAACGCGCGGTGGGGTCAGCTGTTGTTGATTGGTTGCCTACCCATAGACCTTCGCTGTTGAAACTAAATACCGGGCGCAAATCCGGGCGTTTATTGGCGGGTTCAATGGTGTCGAGCAAACTGTCGAGAATCAGTGGGATCGCATTGGGTGTAGGGTAATATCCCAGCACCATATGGGCTTGGAATATTTTACTCTGCGGGCCGCCAATTTGTGCTTTAACGTAGATCAGGCGCAACTGCTCATTGGCAACGCCTAACTGTAACAAGCTGAGATATTTTGCGATGGTGTAGTCTTCGCAATCACCTGCGCGTGCACCCATCACTTCCAGGGGAGTCGCCCAGTAATCGCTTTTTTTCCACAACATAATGTCCTCTGTGTAACGAACATTACGATTAAAAAACTGATTTACCTCGATGATTTTTGTTTCAGGAGTTGCATTGTTGGCGCTATTCAACATGCGCCTCCATGATTCCAGTAACACAAGGCCATCGTTACCGTAGCGTGTCTGCATAACTTGTTGCATTTTATGCGGATCTATATCAGCCGATACAAAGAACGAAAACAGAAATACCATTAACACAGATTTTCGCAAAACAGCTGTGCGTAAGCACACTTTGACTTTCCCTGGCATGTTTGTGCGGAAGTAACTGCGTTCAGGCCGGAGCACGAGTCAGCTCCAGTAGATGTGGTGTTGGGAATTGGTTATGAGGCATGTTTGCGTAATGGTTGTCGGCAGCATGCTTTGGAGTATAGCCAGTGTTTTGAAAAATGCGTCTTTAAATTCAATTGCTTAGAAGACTTGCTAAACAGAGCCGCCCGGGTAAGACGGCTCGGTTCTTTTGTCGATGAGGTTTTTTTAGCTAAACAAAATATTCTGGATGTTCCTGCGGGATCACTTCCAAAATATTGTAAACATCTTTTAGGTGCACACTCATAGCCGCTGCTGATTTATCTGCAGAGCCCGCCTTAATTGCCTTAATAATCGCTGCGTGTTGGTTAAGTACACGCTTGTATTGGCCACTGACATGTAAGCTCAAGTTGCGCACGCGGTCCATGTGGGCTTTTTCTGCTTCAATGAATGAAGCAACGCGCGGGTATTGGGTAAAACTGGCCAGAGTTTGGTGAAAGTGGTCATCAAGATTTTGAAAGGTAAGTGCATCATCTTCAGCTGCTGCTGCTTTTTGGTCGGCAATAATTTTTTCACAGGCCTCGACGGCCTCCAGGCGAATAGCTTCATCTGAATTAGTGGCGAGCTGGGTGACCACCGCAACTTCCAATGCTTCGCGGATAAAACGTGCTTCCAGGATTTTCTCCAAACTGAATTTGGACACATAAGTCCCGCGCTGGGGCAGAACTTCGACAAAACCAATATTGGATAATTGAATCAGCGCCTCGCGCACCGGCGTGCGGCTGACGCCAAATTGCTGTGCCAGTGCTGTTTCTGAAATCATTTGGCCGGGTAAGAGTTCCATACTAATAATGGCATCGCGAATAAAACCAAATATCTGGCTGGCCGCTGGGCGGTCATATGACAGTCCTCTTGCTTCCGGGCGCATACTAATCAAAGGCTGTTTCGCCACTCTCTATCTCCTCTGGAAAATTCACCCCACTGTAATCGGCAAGTGCGGGCGTAAAGATGGATTGTGCCTTGTTATGCGCCGCTATGCCATATCAGTTTACGCGCGCCTTCTGTGTCCGGCAAAAGGATTTTTGTGCCAATTCTAGGGCAGGATTAGTTATTGGTGAAAAAAAATCCATTGATGGAATGGGTTTTTGGTATCATAAAGTCATTTTGACAAAAAGCTTGACCCACTAGTATGCAAGGGGTAGGATTCAGTCAATGTCCACTGCACTTTCGACAGGGTAGTGGACAGGGGTTGTGTTTGACCTTCTTCTGGCGGATTTTTTCCGCCAGTTTTTTTAAGCTTATCGTTGGTATTGCGAACGCCTTTACATCGAGCTGTTATTCAGAGTAGTTCTTTGTAAAGTTCTCCTTTGTATAGTTGTTTGACCTCTCCCTTACAGCAGCCACTGGATACCAGCGGCTGCTTTTTTATTGTCAGTTATTAGTATGAATTATTTCAGTTGGCAATAAAAAAGCGAGCAGGGTGTTATCCCGGCTCGCTTTGTATAATGGCTATTCTTGATGTGTGTTTAGCTTTTTATTCCCTGCGCTCGGCTGCTATTAAAACGTGTCAATAATGATGTGTAGGCTTGTGTCGCAACTCCGCCCAATGCAACCCATTCCAAGACTAATGATTCAAAACTGCTATCGCGTTGCCCAAAGGCCTGTTGCATCTGTTTGACTTGATAGGCCATACGCGCTTGTTTGTCCTCTGCCGGGCTTTCTTTCCCCGCCAAAATTTCGGCGCGAATCGCCAGTGTGTGCAACAGCTCGGTGTTGGCAGCTTGATTGGCACTGGTGATAGCATCAGCTTTAGCCAAGCGCTGTTGCACCAAGCTCAATGTGCCGGTAGGCCAGCGCGGTGTATTGGCAATAAGTGTTTCCAGATTGTTTTTTTGAGTAGCCAGGGTTTCACTGGCTGTCTGCGCGATGACTGCCAATTCGTATTCGCGCAGCGCATTGAGTGCATTAAACAAATCGGTCCAGCTCTGCTCTTCTGCCTGACTCCGCGCACTGTCGCGTTTGTTAGCGATAGCGGCAATGCTGGCATTGAACTTATTCTGCAATGCCTTGCTCGCTTCTTTGGGTAAGTCCAGTGCGGAAAATTCTGTTTTTAGTGATTCGATTTCTGCCTTTGCCGCGTTGAGTTGTTCAAGTGATTGAGCGGCGAATTGATTAAGCTGTTCGATCAATCGCTCGGCTTGTGCTGTAATCGCCTGACGCTGTTCTTTTGCCGCTTCAAATGCCTGATTGCGCAAGGCAAATACCGCATCGCAGTGTTTGCGGAATTCTTGCCAGAGTTGTTGGTCTTCTTTGTGCCAGCTTTTGCCTATCAATTTCCACTGCGCTTGCAATTGCTTGATGGTTTCAGTGGCTGCGCGCGTATCAACCGCACTGAGCAGAGCTTGCGCTTGTTCGATCAAGCTTTGCTTGGCCGTTTTGTTGCTCTCATATTCACTGGTGATTTTGCCAAATAACTGCTCCATCAGATTTTCAAATTCTTTTTGCAGGTCATTGCCCGCTTTACGTGGCACTGGCCAGTAGGTTTGCCATTCGGCACGCGCGGTTTTTAAGGTTTGCTCAACATCTTTCCATACGGCATTAGCAAAATCGTAACCTTGTAGATATTGTTGCAATTGGCTGACTAATTCGCGGCGCTTGTTGAGGTTGTTTTCGCGCTCTGCTGCCTGCGCTTCAAAAAATTCTTTACAAGGGGCGTAGGCTACAGCGGAAGCTTGTTGGAATTGTTGCCAGAGTTCATCGTCTTGTTGTTGTACGCCTTTGCTCACTTCTTTCCAGCTGTCTTGCAACTCGTGGATTTTGGTGGCGAGGTTTTCAGGGTTGATGCTACTGGTCGCAAGCGCTTGCATCTGGCTAATCAATGCTTCTTTTTTTGGAGTCACTGCAAACTCGTGCCAATCACCAAGCTTCGCTAGCTGTGCTTCAAAGTCATCGAGTTTGGCTTGTATACCTTTAGGGATTTCGCTCAATTGCGCGCGCTTTTCCTGCAATTCTTTTTGGATAGCGCGGGCTTTGCGTACAAAACCTTGCTCTGCTGCCCACAGGCCTTTGCGTGCGAGTTCACTGAAATCGCGCAGAGCATTTTTAGCTGCCTGCTCGGTCTGGTGGCGCTGGGCCCAGATTGCATCCAGTTTTGCTTTGGCCTCACTTAGGGTTTCCGGCAGCTCATCGCCGAATTCTTTTGCGGACTTAATGAGTTGTTGCAGTTTTTGCTGTGCGTTTTTAACCGCATCTGAATCTTCAACTTGATCAAGTTTTTCTGCTAATTGTTTGACGGTGCCGGAGGTTTTGATTTGGTCGATTAAATTCAAGGTTTGTTGTTTACGGTGTTCGAATTCTTTGGTTAGCTTATCCAGCGGCAACTGGCGATTCGCCGCCAAACGCACTGCATTTGCTAGCTCCTGAATTTTTAATTCGTAGTTTGCATTGACCAGTTCCTCGACATGGCTTGCGCGGTACACCTCGCCAGCGAGTTGTTTGAGGCTTGCATAGGCTTCTTCAGCCAACTGCAATGCCTGTTGGTCAAGCGAGAGTTTTTCTTCTTCATCGGCGATGGCTTGTGCGCGCGCGTTGATTTTAGCTTCGCAGGCGGCGAGAGCACTTTGGAAGCGTGACTGAGCCATAATGGATACTTGTCCCAGCGCATCCCATTCGTTTTGTAACACGGTCAGTTTTGCTTTGAAGAGTGAATCTGCTTCAAAATGGGAGTGGCGCTCCAATTTCTCGCAAATACGCAAGGCACTGGCTTCCAGCTCTGCCAGTTTTGCATCTTCTGCCTTGAACAAATCCAACTTCGTTTTGACAATTTTGAATACGTTTTTGTCTTTGGTTTTCACTGCTTTAGCAAGTTGTTCCAGAATTTCACGGCTGTGAATCTTTTCCGCAGCAGCCTGACGCAATTGGCTGGTCGCACCATCGCTGGCGAGTTTTAACAGCTCGCCCTCGTCGCTGGTTTGTTCAACGATATCCAGCGTAATAACCGGTTTTGGCGGCTTTATTTCAGCGACCGGAATGGGTACTACTTTGGTGGGTTCAACTTTAGGTTTGGCACCAAACAATTTGCGTAAAAGTTTCATAGTCGTGGCTCGTCAGTCAGTGAGGGTAGTGGGTTTGTTAAATCAATTGTTGCAATAAAATTTGTACCGGGTGCGGCAGTTTTACATTGTCGATCCGTTTAGTCTGGCTGCGGCAGGAATAGCCGGTGGCCGTTAACTTGCCTGCATTAGTTGGATTGTTAACAACTTGTGACCAGGAGAGCGAGTAGATTTTTTTAGAGGTTTCTACATTGCTGCTCTCATGGCCGTAGGTTCCGGCCATACCGCAACAGCCGGTTTCGATCACTTTTAGTTGTTGACCGAGTTTAGCAAAAACAGTTTGCCAATCTTTGACCGAACTCACTGCGTTAGTTTTTTCGGTGCAATGCGCGAGCAGTGAAAATTCCGCTGCTTTGAACTCGCGCGTCTTGCCCGCAAGTTGCTCGCTCTGTTGCGCGAGCCACTCCTGGATTAATTGCACTTTTGGTGCGTTATCGCCCAGCACTTTTTTGTATTCTGCGCGATAGGCCAGTGTCATTGCCGGTTCAATACCCATTAACGGAATGCCGGATGAGGCAAGGCCATTCAGCTGGGTTGCGTTGGTATCAGCTGCTTTGGCAAAGGCTTTGAGAAAGCCGTGAACCTGCAGCGGTTTGCCATTGGGTTTGAAAGGCGCGAGCATTGGTACAAAGCCGAGTTTTTGCAGCAGTTTGAGGGTGTCGATTACCAGCGGTGTTTCGAAATAACTGGTGAAGGCATCTTGCACCAAAATCACAGCCTTGGTTTTTTCGGCGGGTGTTAGCTGCGCAATATTTTCCAGAGTCGCATAATTGACGCCGAGTTTTTCAGCCGCTTTGTGCAGACTTATGCCGGTGAGCAGTGGGCTATCAACCATGCCGATAAAGCGCGCCATAAATTTCTGCATAAACTGCGGCTTCATCATCAGGTTGTAGGCCCACGGCATCTTAGCGAGTGTTGGAATCATAAATTCCAAGCCGCCGATAAAATAATCCTTGAGTGGACGCAGATAGCGGCTGTAATACAGTTCTAAAAATTTCGCGCGGAATTCAGGCACATCGACTTTAATCGGGCATTGCCCCACACAGGATTTACACGCGAGGCAGCCAACCATGGATTCATGCACTTCATGGGAGAAATCATATTCGCCGTTGCGTTTGCCCAGGGTGTTGATGACGCGGCCAGGTAAATTGAACAAGAAGCTCGCACGTTTTAATTTTTTGCTTTCGTCAATCGCATTAACACCGCGTTCGCTCATTTGTTTGAGCCATTCGCGCATTAATGATGCACGGCCTTTAGGCGAGTGTTTACGCTCGCGCGTGCCTTTCCAGCTGGGGCACATGGCATCGTTAGGATTCCAGTTGTAACAGAGACCGTTGCCGTTGCAGTGCATGCCTTCGCTATAACCTTCCCAAACCTGCACAGGAATTTTTCTATCTTGCTGGCCACGCGTAGCCACTTCATCGATTTTTAGCAATTTGATATCGGCAGCGGGCGTTGCGATTTTGCCTGGGTTTAATTGGTTGCGCGGATCAAACGCCGCTTTAATGCGTTGGATCTGCGGATACAGCTCACCAAAAAAAGCCGGTGCATATTCAGAGCGAACCCCTTTACCGTGTTCACCCCACAAAAGGCCATTGTATTTCTGTGTGAGTGCGACAACGCGGTCGGTGATGATGCGCACCATTTTTTCTTGCGCAGGATCTTTCATGTCCAGCGCGGGGCGCACATGCAACACGCCTGCGTCGACATGGCCGAACATACCGTAAGTCAACTTGTACTCGTCGAGCACTGCGCGGAATTCAAAAATAAAATCTGCAAGATTTTCTGGCGGAACTGCAGTGTCTTCGACAAAGGGAACCGGGCGAATTTCGCCTTCTACGTTGCCGAGTAAACCTACGGCTTTTTTTCGCATGCCCCAGATTTTATTGACAGCGTCGTTGCCCCAGGCAATGGAGTAGCTGATGCGACCGGTGTTGGTATCCTGCGCTGCGCGATCGAGCAAGTCAGTCAGTTTTTTTATATCCGCTTTTAATTCATCGTCGGAATTGGCCGTGTATTCAACCAGATTGATGCCTTGGATTTTTTCACCGCTTTCGGGTGCAGGAAAAAACTCCGCCACGCTGTGCCACACGATATCATTCATCGCCAGATTCAATACTTTTGAATCGACGGTTTCAATCGAGGTTGGCTCTGCTGTCATTAACTGGGTGGCATCGCGCAGGGCGACGTTGAAATCGCGATAGTTGACGTTAATTAGCGCGCTGAATTTGGGGATAGGCAATAAATTGATTTTAGCTTCGGTGATAAAACCGAGCGTACCTTCACTGCCACACAAAATATTGTTGAGGTTAAAGCGACCTTGTTCATCGCGAATATGCGCCAAATCATAACCGGTGAGGCAGCGGTTTAATTTGGGAAACTTTGCGTCGATCAGCGCGTGATGCTCGCGTTGGATAGCATCGATGACGCGATGCACTTCGCCGACGCGGTCATCGCGCTTCCATAAATTTTCCAGTTCGCTTTCATCGATCGGCGCAGAGGTCCACTCGGTGCCATCAAGCAGTACAGTTTTTAATTCCAATACGTGATCGCGGGTTTTGCCATAGCGGCAAGACCCCTGGCCAGATGCATCGGTATTGATCATGCCGCCGATGGTTGCGCGGTTACTGGTAGAGAGTTCTGGTGCAAAAAATAATCCGTGCGGCTTGATGGCGGCATTGAGTTGGTCTTTGACCACGCCACATTGCACGCGCACCCAACGCTCTTCGACGTTGATCTCCAAAATCTGGTTCATGTACTTGGATGTGTCTACCACCAAACCATCGGTGAGCGATTGGCCGTTGGTGCCCGTACCGCCACCGCGTGGGCTGAGCACAACCGATTGAAATTTCGGCTCTTGGCTAAGGCGCGCAATTTTTACCAGATCAGCAGTGTCGCGCGGGTAGAGCACACCTTGTGGCAGCACCTGATAGATGGAGTTATCCGTTGCCAACACCGTGCGGTTGGCGTAGTCCGGGTTCAGGTCACCGCTAAAACCCTGTTCGCGCAAGGCGTTGATAAAGTTCAGGTACAGGGCTTGCACAGGGGAGGTTTGGTCTATGCGTGGAATCATGGAGTATCACAAATCAGCAGCTATTCATGGGCGGCATTCTACTCCCTTGCCCATCTAATGTCCTGATCTAAGGTGTAATCCTTATACGCGCTGAGATCCATTAGTGATCTTTTTCGTTACCGCATTACCCGCCGTTGATCCCGTCGCTAGTCCAGTTTTTTGTGAATATTGACACACTAGTGTACAAGTACTAGCATCGCTCCGTTTGTGCACATGTATACAAGTAGACATCTAACAATAAACCTATGGGAATCGATTATGAGAACGACACACACACGTCCATTATTTGCCCTAAGCCTGCTCAGTTTGGCGATTGCATCCAGTGTTGCCCATGCGCAACAACCCGCTCAGAAAGAAGAAGTCGAAGAGATAGTTGTCACGGGTTATAAGGCGAGTTTGCAAAGCGCAACCAATGCCAAACGCGCCTCTACCAGTTTGGTTGAATCCGTTTTTGCGGAAGATATCGGTAAATTCCCCGATTTGAACGTCGCTGAATCGATTGGCCGTATTCCTGGTATTCAACTGACCCGCGATATCAATGGCGATGGTTTGCAAATCGCCATCCGCGGCCTGGGTACCAATTTTACCAAGGTGCTGCTCAATGGTTCGCAGATTGCGGTGGCATCGGGTGGCAGTGTTGATTCGCAAAACCAAAACCGCGAAGTTGACCTCAACCTGTTTCCCACCGAGTTGTTTACTCGCATCGATGTGTCCAAAACACCAGTGGCCAGTACACTGGAAGGTGGTCTCGCGGGTGTGGTGAATATGCGCAGCGCGCGACCGTTCGATAGCAAAGATGAAGGTTTTCACAGCACCTATCAAGGGCAATTGGCTTACACCGAGATCAATGAAGAAACCAGCCCGCGTGCGGCGTTCACTACCAGTTGGCGCAATGAGAATTTCGGTGTGTTGTTTGGTCTTGCTGGAGTGAATAGCAAATCGACTACTGAAGGTTATGAAACTATTGGTTGGTCCAATATGAATTTGTCGGCCGCCCAATGTGGTACAGCGACGGCGGCGCCCTGCGATACGATTGGCGGCAACAACATCAACGTACCAGCAACGGTTCCTGCTGGTGCTGGTGCGGGTTTAGTTGCCGGTACGGTGGTGGATGCCGCTTTTCTGCAGGCAAATAACCCAAATGTGACTTTGCAACAAATCGGTGATGGTTTGCTGCCGCGCCTGAGTCGTCCTTCCTATATTGATGGCACCCGTGACCGGGTATCCGGTTTGCTATCACTCGAATATCGCCCGTCCGATGAAACCCAATTCTATTTCGATGCGATGTGGGCAGATGCATCACGCGAGTTTGATCGTTTGGATGTGAACTGGATTGGTCGTTTTGGTTCGTTGATTCCGCTGAATATGGAAGTGGATGAAAACAATGTCGTCACCAAGGGGACGTTTGCTAACGCCCAGTTCTTCCTGGAAGCTCGCCCCTATTCGGAGGATGTGGATTTTTATAACGTCAATCCGGGCGCCCATTTTGAGTTTGGTAGTGAGCATCAGCTGGATGTGCAAATCAATTCCAGTCGCAGCGAGTTTTTCCGCGAGTCGCCTACCGTATTGATCAATACGCCGATGGGGCAAGGCACAGTAGTAAATTATGAGAATACGGGCGGTGATTATCCGCAAGTGACGACCAATGTCGATCTCAATGACCCTAATGCCGGTTGGGTGTTTGCCGGCGGCCGTTTGAATATTGCCAACGAAAAACGTATCACGGAAACAGACGGCGCACATGTGGATTATCGCTTCGGCGACGACGTGCAAAATATCCGTTTTGGTCTGGCATACGATGAAATTTCACGCAGTATTTCCGCCCGCGATAACAGCGCGCGATGGGAGGATGTGGTGTGTCGCAATGGTTTGGATGCCGATGGCAATAGCCCGGCAACGGGGCGTTTGCCTTGTAATGGGTTGAACCCCAATTCCGGGATTCCGCAATCAGAGTTGGCGTCTTATCTCAAGCCCGGCCCCTACGGATTTATCACCGTTGATTTTGATCGCTTTATGGCGGACACCAACTATCACGAGCTGAGCAAGAATGCGCCGGAAAACAACAGCTCACCCACGGGCGCAAGCACGGGTGGCGTGGATGAAGAAACCCTCGGTGCTTACCTTGAAATTAATGGTGCAACCGAGGTTGCAGCCCGCCCCCTTACGTTCAACATGGGCACACGCTATATCACCACTGACCAGTTAATTTCTGGTCCGGTTACTATCGGTGGCGTGCGCGAGTATCAAAATCTGGATACAAGCTATGACGCCTTCCTGCCATCATTTAACTCCACTCTGGATGTGATGGATGATGTGAAGCTGCGCCTGTCGGCATCGCGTACGCTCACCCGTGCCAATCCCAGTGCAATGTTGCCAGCGACTCAGTTCAGCGATCCATCGGCCCAGCAAGCGACTCAGGGCAATCCGAATCTGAGCCCGTATTTGTCCACCAACTTTGATATCGGTGGCGAGTGGTATACCGGTGATGAAGGTTATGTGGGTGTGACCTTCTTTAATAAGCAAGTCACAGGCTTTACCGTGTTGGGTACTAACACGATTCCTTTCCTGCAGTTGGGCGTCCCCTACGATACGCTGACGGATTTGCAGCGCGGTGCAATCGACAGCCGTGGTGGCCCAAATGTGGCAACTGTGACGGTGCAACAGCAAGTCAACGCGCCGGGCAATCTTGAATTGCGCGGTCAGGAAATTACCTGGGTACAACCGTTGGATATGATCGTCGAAGGCCTGGGCTTTAACGCCAACTTCACCAAGATCGACCAGAAAGGCGAGGGCCAAGGTGCTCCTGCGCAGGCGATTGGTGTATCACCACAGACGTATAATTTCACCGGTTATTGGGAAAACTACGGCGCATCGTTACGTTTGTCTTACACCTGGTATGACGCACAAGTTATTTCTGGCCCGAACCAGAACGGCATCTCGTTTGCGCAGTTAAAAGCAGATGAGCGCGGTCAGTGGGATTTGTCGGCCAGTTACCAATTTGAGGGTGTTGTCACCGAACCAATGCTGACCTTGAATATCAGCAACCTGACCGGTGAACCACTACGTACAACCTATCAGTACGACAATGCAACATTTACTTTCTACGATCCCGGTTACACCGCGACCTTGGGTATTCGCGGCAGCTTTTAAGTAGTTAGGCTTATCTCCTCATTGGATCTTGTGTTCACCCCTGATTGCAAAATCGGGGGTTTTTTATGCGCGCTATTTTTATGCCTACAAACAAAAACTGCCGCAAAAGCGGCAGTTTGGGGGGGCGATAATTCGCTTATAAACACAACGTTGATTCAAAGTACCGATACTGCACCTGACGCGTGTTCAAGCTTTTCGCTGTCGGTGTTGGCTTGCTCACTATCAACCTGACGGGTATTGGCTGACAAACGATTGCCGGTATTGGTAGTGGCGATCCGAAATTCTTCTTGCTGTTGATGCCAGGCAATAATCTTGTGATAGTTGCGCACGTTATCAACAAACCCTACTGGCTCCCAACCGCGCATATAACCGTGCTTGGCGCGGCTGTAATATTGCTGCTTGGCTAGCAGCGGCATGTACTTGCGCACATCTTCCCACTTGGTTGGGTCACCGCCCATGCGCTCGGTCAGTACTCGCGCATCTTCTACATGGCCAAGTCCCTGGTTGTATGCGGCCAGTGCCATATTTAGCCTGTCTTCACCCTGAATGCGTTTGGGTAACCGCTCCAATACTATGCTCAGGTACTTGGCGCCGCCGCGAATGCTTTGTTTTGGATCTTCACGATCCTGAATGCCCATCGCCTTGGCGGTATTTTTGGTCAGCATCATCAAACCGCGTACGCCGGTGTGGGACCGCGCATCGGCTTTCCAGTGGGATTCCTGATAACTAATCGCCGCCAGCATTTGCCAATCCAGGCCAAACTCTGCTGCTGCCGCTTTCATATCATCAATCCATTGTGGCAAACGCTGCTCGAGGCGATAGGTAAACGCCATAGCTTCGCCAGTAGTTACTTCTTCTATATGGCGGTCAAAAAATTCTTCAGTCACTTTCGCAAGTGTGCCATCTGCTTTAATGCTGTTCAGATATTGTTGTGCGGCATCAAACAGGCTGGTATCGCGTTGGGTAGGGAATGCCCATGCCAAGGGTTGTGGATCACTGACATCAAATGCTAACTGGGCTTTGGGATAGGAATAGCGGTTCAGATCGTAGGCGCTGGAGTCGATAACGGCGTAATCTGCTTCGCCTTTGTTGATCATTTCAAGCAGGTCGATCATTTCGGCGTTGATTACGGCACGCCACTGCAGTTCCGGGAATTCGGCTTGCAGCGCTTTGAATCGCTCCGCATGGGAAGAGTTGGCAACCACCAGCACTTCTTTGCCGTTCAAGTCCGCAACGCTGGCAGGTTGGGGCAGGCGGCTGTTGTAAACCAACTGCTGCGTAACTTGCATAAATGGTGCGGCAAAGGTGACTTTGTTCGCGCGGCTTTCCAGCGCTGTTAAGCCTGCGGCGGCAAAATGGACTTGCCGCCCGGCAACGCTGTTAAGCATTTTGTCGAGGTCAGACTCATCTTCAATGACCAATTTCAGGCCAAGCGAATCCGCAAAGCCTTTCACCAAGCTATATTCAAAACCCGTCAGGCCATTGGAGCCTTCGTAGTAGGTAGTAGGGCCATTGCTGGATAGAACCCGCAATTCGCCTGCTTCAAGCACCTGTTCCAACTGAGTCGGAGGAGTGCTACGGACCAGCAGCACGCTGCTGGCAACAAGTAACGAACTGATAATGAGGCTCGTCAGGATGGACTTAATCACTAACACTGATGGTTTGCGAATTTCCATAAGGGGTTACTCCGGTTGCTGAACTGCAACGCCCGAAAGGCTGTTCTCTTCGTGTGTGCGCATTCATGCCGAATCCAAATCCATTAATGACCCGTGCAAATACATCGCCATGGTATAGGCACTTTTTTTGTGTGCCTAGCTTGTTTTTTGAGCACACATGGGCTAGCCATTTGGTGATTATTTGACCATTTTTGCTTGTATCCCCCGAGCCACAAGGGATACGGCGATTTTCAGGCGCTCAAAAAAAGCCGACAAACGGTCAAAAAAATGCTGAAAAATGTGACATTTGACGCCTTGGGCGTCCCAAATCAGGGCGCAAATGCGTGGGAAAACGTAAGTTTTTGTTAAAACTCTGCACAAAAATACGCCAAAATTGAGACTTTTTAGTTATAAGCAGCAAATTGGGAGTGGAGCTATTCGGGGTTTCGAATATTTAAAAAAAGCTCCACACACTGAAAACTCAGTAGGGAGCTTTGCATTGGGAATAAATTAATTACTGGATCAGGGATAAATAATGGAAATATTTGTTTCACCTGATTCTGGTAATTCCATTTGTGCAGCTTTGAAAGATGGGGGACCAAATTTCACTTTTGCACCTGAAGAAAATCCAACTCCTTCAGCAGGAATAATACCTGTCCAGTTTTTTGTCATGGTTCCACTTTTATCTTCATCATGGTGAATTTTTAATGCAAATTTTCCATCCGGAACTTGAATGCTGAGTTGGTGATGGGATTCTAACGGGTCAATCGAGTATTTTTTTATGGCCTTCTGATGATCTTTGGGAAAACCATCTTCTTGAAATACCATAACTACAATTTCACCGGGGCGTTTAAGGTCAATATCGGTAATATGAAGTGTTAATGTTTTCCAATTCATAGTGCTGGGTTCTTCCATCGCTGCGGCCATAGATTGAATAAGTAACAACGCGTATAAACAATATTTCATCGCTCTTTCCATTTGTATTTTAAATTTGATTGATTTCCTCAATGCGAATGATGATAGGAATAACGCCTTAGTTATCCCTAGTATTTGTTCCTGCGTAATAAAAATGACGCAAATCAGTTGAATTTATTTTTCCACACTGGATGTAGTTTTTTTTGAGTTGTTGATTGATGTCTGTATTCGCTGTCACTTTGAATGGAGCTACAGTGAGCGCCGTAGTGCTTAATGTACCAAGTAAAAAATTACGCCTGTTGATGTGCATTTTCATGATGACCTCCAACTGAAGTTTCAGTATTGAATAAAGTTTTTTCGGAAATGATTTTTTGTGCTACCAGCGCACCGGACAATGCTGCTGCCCCCGCATGCTCTCCAGGCGGATATACACTGTGGCCTGCATAAAAGTAGCCTGCTTCACTGCTTGAGTTGTGCGGTTTTTCGCGGGATACAATAAATGGCATTACCCGGCTGGATAAACCATGCAACGCAACAAAATCATCTGGTGTGAGCAGGCGTCTGTATGCCAAATGGTTATTGATGCCGGGCAACAGTTTTTCCAGACGATTAAGTAAGTATTCGCTGTAGATAGTGCGTTTACCGTCTTCGAGTTGGTTAACACCGCGTGGTAGATAGAAATAGAGGTTAAGCGTGTAAGTGTTATCCGTATTTGGAACCAGATCGCTCTTGAATACATGAAAACCAAAATGTTCAGGTTGAATCCCTTGGTCTAATTTCCCAAACCAGTGTGAAACATCGGGCTCAAAGTAGGTGAGCGTATGGGTGTTTTCCGGATAAGGAAACTCATTTTTTACCGCCAAACATAACATGGAAAGCGGTAACCCACGTTTGCTGTCAGCGGGATATAGCGAGCGTTGTTCACGCGTGTCAACAATATAATCGGCTTCCACAATGCGCGATTCACCATCGTTGATTTCTGCGTAAAAATGATTCCCTTGTTTGTTGTGTTTCGTGTAGCGAGTATTGAGCAATAGCTTGCCACCCTGTTGTAAGAACACATCGGCAATAGCATCGGCCATAGCTTGTGGTCCACCTATTGGGCAAGCCATAGTCGTGTAACCATAATTGTACTTTCCATCCAGTCCAAAGAAAGAGGTTTGGATATCGCTTGGGTGCACACCCATAAAATAGGAGATTAATTTGCTGAGATCATTAACCGCGCCAGCACTGGTTAGGCGATTGGCAAACTTTTCAATAGATTGAGGTGTGCGGTGAGGGAATTGTTGGGCAATAATTCCCCCCAGCAACGAAAAAACATTGCGCCACTCACTGCGTAATTGCCACAACATTTTTAAATCTGGTGCAGCGTTGAACCATTGGCCGCGATAAAACACTGACGATTTTTTGTTATTAAATGGAAAATTTACGCCAAGCTCGCGCAACAATTTCACCAGCCCTTTGCCGAAATCATTGCACGCGATAACAAACTCACGGTTGTCCAGTCTGAACGTGCCGCACAGTCCGCCTACCTGTTTGCGCTGATCGATTAAGGTGACCGTTATTCCTGCTTTTTGCAGGCTTAGTGCGCTCACCAGGCCGGCGAGGCCGGCTCCGATCACAATGGCTTTTTTTGATGGAAGTTCCTCCATTATTCAACCTCCGCCAGTGAACTCAAGAGAGGATTGCGACATTGTTTAATAATTTTACGTGCCGATCTCAATGCCAGCGCATGCATCGTTAAAGTTGGATTGACGGAACTGCCAGTGGGATATAGGCAGCCGCCTGCGACAAACAAGTTATGAACGCCGTGCACGCGGCAGAAGCGATCTGTTGCCGAGGTTTTAGGGTTATTGCCCATGCGCATGGTACCCATTGGATGGCTTTCGAAAATGTCGGAGGTAAAACTTTCGTAAGCACCAGCAGCTTCAAATACCTGCGCAATTTTTTCGCGTGCGTGAGCAAATGCACGGCGGTCATTCTCGTGCCAGTTGTAATGAATCGTAGGTACCGGCATACCCAATGCATCGGTCTTTTTACGATTAATACCAACGCGATTATCGTAAACCGGCATGCCATCGATAAAGGTAATTAACACCATGCTGTTGTTGTATTGCGTCATGCGTTGTTGCAGATCGATGCCGTGCAATTTGTGCAATGGAAATGCCGCGAGTGAACCCGCACCAGCGCCGTTCAGCGAGAGCATGGAAAAACCTCCCACGTAGTCATCGCGCTCGCGGTTCACGCAAGTGTCCAGTGACATGACGTTACACATGTTATGACCAACGTAAGTGCGATGGTCGTCGTTGGATATGCCCATACCCAAACAGGTCGCATGTGAATAGAAGTTGCGTCCGATTTGGTCGTAGTGATTGCCGATACCATTGGGGTGACGACGGCTGGTTGAGGCCAGCAGTAAACGCGGAATTTCAAAGGGGTTATTGCACAGGATGATAAAACGAGCCCGCGCAGAGCTTTCTCTACCGGTATCCAGGTTGGTGTAGCTAACCGAGCGGGCTTCGGTTCCGCTTCTGTCGGTATCGATGCGGGTCACCACGGAGCGGGTGGCCAGCTCCAGGCGACCAGTAGCCAGGGCAGGTTTGATCAACACTTCATCGGCTTGATATTTGGCATCGACTCTACAACCGGAGCGGCAATACCCACAGTTAAGGCACGCCGAACGTCCCTGATAGGTTTGAGAATTAGTCGCCAACCGACCGGGGCTGGAACGCAACCCTAGTTGATCAAACCCACGTTGTATGGCGCGCGATGCAGGATAGAGCGGAATAGGGGGATTTGGCGGAAGCGGTGTGGCTAATTCATCCCACCAGGTTGCGCTACCTGAAACGCCCATTTGTTGTTCGGCCAGGGTGTAGTAGGGCTGGAGCATTTTTTTGCTGATAGGCCAATCGGCAAGGTTGGCACCCTGCACAGCGCCGAACGTTGAGCGGAAACGGAAATCGTGTTCAAACATTCGCAATGCAGTTGCAGTCCAGGCGAGTGTTCCTCCGCCGACGTTGGCACCCAAGTTGGGGCCGCCATCAAAAGCGTTGCCGGTGATTTCATAGTCACTGTAATCCCACACCAGGCGGAAAGTTTCCAATTCGTTTTCTACAAAATCGGTGCGGTGGTTTTGAAAGAATCTACCCTTTTCAATGCAGAGTACATTCAGTCCGGCCCTGGTAAGTTCATGGGCATAAACGGCTCCGGTTGCACCAGCGCCTACAACAATAGCGTCGAAATTTTCCATAGCAGTCATTTCCTGTTCTCCTAGACCGGATAGCCTTCAGCAGTTAATCCACCAGCATCAATGGTTGGGCCGGGCAGGCCTATAGCGCTGTATACCGGCGGCAATGCGTAATAATTGAGTGCGATTAAAATGCGGAATGGCTCCCAAAAAGGTTTGAGGTCAGTGTTGCTAGCCACTATTTCGGTAACGGTAGCGATACCTGACTGGTCAAGGGTTTGGATCGGCTGACCAAAAATAGAAAGTGCGATGCTGTTGATAATATCCAAGGCGTTGGCGGTAGCCTGAAGCACCGCTGGAGCCCAAGTTTCCGCAATACCGACAAACATGTCTGCAACCGGCAGGGTTGATGAAGGTGGAATAGGGCCGAGTCCGGGGCATACCCCATCGGCCAGCGTTTTGATAACAAGGTATTGTTGTTCAGTGAAACTCATGATTATTCCTTATGGCTGTTCACGGTATGCCGCGCCTTACCAGCGTTGTGGGCCGGTGGCGCTAATAGTGTTGTGGTAACTGGAATCAGAGAGCAGATGCCAAGGTATCCAGGGTGTAAACCATGTCTTCCTTCCGGTGTTCGCTGCTAATAAAAAAGCGCAGCCGCGCCTCTCCTTGTGGGACCGAAGGGTAAAACATGGGGTGTACGTTGATTCCCGCCCGGAATAGCTGATCGGCAACCCGGATGGTTTTCTCGCTGTCGCCTAGGATGATGGGCACTATGGGTGTATCAAGGCTGGGGCCGATGTTGAGCTTGCGATCCAATGCCAGTTGGCGGAAGTAATCGGCATTGTTTTGCAGACGTAATACCGGTTGGTTGCTTTGAACGAGTAATTCCAGACTGGCCAGTGCTGCTGCAGCATTGGCCGGAGTGATGCCTGCGGAATAGACAAAACCGGGTGTGGTGTATTTAAGGTAGTCAATCAGGGCTTTCTTTCCGGCAATGTAACCACCATTGCTCGCAAGTGCTTTGCTCAGTGTTCCCATCCAAAAATCCACATCGTTGGGGGATACGCCAGCATATTCGCTGATACCGCGGCCGGTTGAGCCTACGGTACCCAGGGAATGAGCCTCATCGACAAACAGGAGCACCGGATACTGCTGGCGCAAACGGACAAAGTCCCGCAAGGGCGCCAAATCGCCATCCATGCTGTAGGCCCCCTCTACTGCCACCAGAATTTTCTGATACTTGTGCAGGTTTTCGGCGATTAATCGCTCGCAGTGTTCGACATTGTTGTGCTTGAACGCGATGCGTCGGGCACCAGACAAGAGGCACCCTTCCACGAGGCTGTTGTGGCTCAGCTCGTCATAGAGAATCAGGTCTTCGCTGTTAAAGAAATGTCCGATGACAGTCACGTTGGTGGCGTGGCCGCTGGGAAATACCAGCGCCGATTCAGTCCCCAGAAATCCCGCCAAGGCTGCTTCCAGTTCGCGATGGACAGGTTTTTCGCCAGTGACCAAACGGCTCGCCGATGGTGAGGTGCCGTATTGGTCGATGGCGGTTTTGGCCTGTTCATTGACATGGGGATGACCAGAAAACCCCAGGTAGTTGTAACCGGAGAAACTGATCAGCTCCTTCCCATTAATACGGGTATGGCGGCCGGTAGTACCTTCATTGCTGCGAAAGTAAGGGTTTTCCACACCGGCGCGCTCAATGATGGACTTGTGCTGGTCAAAAGCGCGAATCTCCGGATAAGTGGAGAAATCGCGTATATCGAACTCCAGTTTAAAGGGCGGGCGTTGGATGGCTTTGCTGCCCGCAGGTTTGGCAGCGCCCGACTGCCGGGCTAACAGTGCCATAGCGTCGTGGCGACGCTGTTCGCTGGTTTTAATGTTGGTGCTTTGCATAGTCAATTCTCTTCAAATGTCCTTGTTGATGGATAAGGCCTAGCAGGTTTTTTCAGTGAGCTGATTGACCAATTGCTCGGTCAACTGATCCAACGACGGTCCACTGAGTAGCTCCATGGAAGTCACTTCAAGCCCATATTTGCTGCGAAGGCCGCGTGAGAGTTCGACGCTCATAATCGAATCGATGCCCAAATCACTGATGCTTCGATCCTGTTTGATTTCACTAAGCGGGACTTTGACGATCTGCGCCAATTCGCCCGACAGGATTTCCAGTAAGCGCGCAAAATATTGTTCCTGATGCTCCAGCTCACTGAGCAACGCAGCCAGTGCCGGCGGTATGTCTTGCCGTGCGCGGGCTTTTTGCACCAGGCTGCTAAAGCGACTGGATGCTGCACTTTTGGGTGATTGCTGCGCCCACACCGCCCAATCCACATTGAATAAACCTATCTGGGCTGGTTCGTTGTTCATGATGTAACCCAGCGCCCGGAGCACATCGGCTGTGAGCAGGCCTTGAATGCCTTTTGCATCCAGTACCATGGCAAGGTTTTCATCCCGTGCAACCACACCTATCTCCTGCAGTACGCCCAGGTTAATCGTGGTGGCAGGTAAACCCGCAGCCTGGCGGTAATGGGCAAACCCGTCGAGGAAGGCATTGGCAGCCACGTAGTTGGCTTGGCCGACGTTGCCAATCAGGGAGGAAATCGAGGAAATGCAGATAAATTGGCGCAGAGATAAATCGAGTGTCGCTTTATGCAGGTTAATAGTGCCCTGTACTTTGGGTTGCATTACCCTCTTCATCCGCTCCGGCGTCATGCGAACGGCGAGATCATCGTCCAGCACCATTGCGCAATGGATGATCCCGGCAAGTGGGCGCATTTCCTTATTAATGTTCTGGACCAGGCTTTGGGTGGGTTTCAGATCGGTGATATCTACGTCAAACAAGCGCACTTGTTTACCCTGAGCCGATTGAACAAATTCGCGCGCCTCCGGGCGGTTGCTGCCATTTCGGCTAACCAATGCAATAGAGTCAACTCCCTGCGCTAACAGCCACTTGGCGATTTGCAATCCAAGGCCGCTGGTTCCGCCGGTGATCAGATAGCTTCCACTGCGATCAATTGACGGCACTGCAAGGGTCTCGCTTACTGTAACGCTGGCATCGGTAAACTCGATGACCGCCTGGCCTGTTTCATCGCTGAGCACAAAATAATTCAACAGCTCTGTGGTGTTGCAAGCGTTAGCTACTCCTTTCGGCAATGGCGGTAAACTATCGCTAATCGCTGTCTCTTTTGCTCGCTCGATCCACTGGGCGAACAGCCCTGGTTGACTGGTAAAGCTCTGGAAGATATCGAGGTAGGCATAGCGGTAATTTGTCAGGGCGGGCGTTGCTGCCAGTTCCTGCCCATCCACTGCGGGGAGTTGGATAAAGTGTTTGCCAGGAGCGAGTAGTTTGAACAGCTGCGTGGCGTGCTCATTACCCAAATCATTTACGACCAAATCCAGGCGGCTTTCCCCCAGCAGGTCTACCAGGTCAGTGGTGTAGGTAAGATCCTTATTGTTCAGGATCCTGTGAACACCCATTGCTTGCAGTGGTTGGCGTTGCGCCTCCTGGCTGATGGTGGCAAAGACCGTGAGTTTGCGGGCCAGCGCTAACTGACCCAGGGCAAGACCCAGCGGAGATGCGGCGTTTTGGATAAAGACTTTACCGCTGGTACCACCGGCAACATCATCCAGCATATAAAGTGCTGCCGCGTAAAACGCGAGGTCTGGATAAAGATTTTCCGGCAAGCCGGCAGGGCGTTTGAGGCAGAGGCGATGGTTCAGGGTGTACTGGTTGGTGATCGCCGACTCATTCACCAGCACCAGCACTTCATCTCCCAGTGCAAACTCGTCGCAATCCGCACCGGTTGCCACAATCCAACCCAACGCCAAGCGAGGGGGTTGATGGGTTTTACGACGGCCCTGTAACAGGGCATCAATATCCGGTTTGTCGATCAGTAAGCGCTCTATCTGCACTTGCACGTCATCGGGGCGCAAGGTCGCAGGTGCGATACGTTGGAACTCGAGGCTACCCTCGGCAGACTTGCGCAATTGCACCGGATTGAGCGGATCATTGGCTGGTATCTGATGCACAACACGCTGTTCGCCGGCATCAATATTGGTGGTGGTCAATTCCCGAATAAAACGCATTTCACCCTGGAGGGCGATATCCTCTTCCTGACCATCCAACAGCTCATTGACCAGCATTTGCAACTCAGCATCAGTGACAGCCGCCGAGCCCAGCGCGAGATCTATATGGCGCGGTGTGATAGCGCTAAGCTCGTTGGCCAACAAATGTGCCAGTGATGCGGCAGGTTGTAATGCCGGATTGGTCGGTTTGCCGCCAATAGTATGGGCGCCGCGAGTGACTATGTTCAGGTTGAGCTGGAACTCCGGTTCCTTTATCCATGCCTTGAGGGTTGCAAGGGCTGGGTTATTCAGGCTTTGTGCCAACGCAATCAAGGGTAAGCAAGGGTTAATGACATCGGTGAATTCAGGCAGCTGCTGTTCACCTTCCAGATCTCCGGCAAAGTAGATCAAGTGATTAGCCCCGGCAGCCAGATTTTCTTCCAGCGCCTGTTTAAATGCCGTTATTGCTTTTTCGTCGTCGGGCACATTGCTAGTTGTCAGCAATTTCGGGCTGATCCCGCGACCTTCGAGGTGGGCAACAAAAGGCTTGATTGATGGCAGGGTCTGTTCGGAGGCAAGAATTAACCAGGCATCAGATCCAGTGACTTCTCTATCTGAAAGGGCCAGTTGTCTTGGAGTCCATTGGTAATGATAAAACGCGCCATCCAGTGTATTGACTGCGGCCTCATCGGTTTCACCCGCTAGCAGTGTGCATTCCAGTGAGCGTAACTCCGCCAAGGTATTGCCTTGGTCATCAAGCAATTTCAAATCGCACAGAATGCCTGTTGCGGTTTGCTCCAGTATTTCGCCATAGCACCAAAAATGGCTCGGGATGTTTTGATAGACGGTAACTTCGCCTACTTCGACTGGAACCATGGGGGCTGTCTGCTGGCTGTCACTGAGGGCAATCAGGCTTTGGAAGGCGCCATCCAATAAGCTGGGGTAGCTTAAATAACTCTTTGAATGAGCATCTTCGGCCATTAACGGGGCAGAAATTCTCGCTAGCAAGGCGCGCTTACCGGTAAAGAGCTGCTCAATCGTCTGGAATTGCGCGCCGTAGCCAAGGCCGCGCTCATCAAAACTGCGATAGAGCGTTGGTATATTCAGGGCGGTCGCGCATTTTTTCTTCAGTTGATCGAGGTCGATTTTGGCTGGTGTGCGGCGCAAAACGGCTCCTACCAACTTGCCAGTCGCGTGTAATGTCCAGTTATTGTTGTTGACCTCGCTGGAGTAGACCGCAAACCTGTTTTGGCTTTTATCTTCAACAATGCGCAACTGCTGGGTTTTATCTGCATCTACCATCAGCATGCGGTGGAACTTGAGTTGTTCCAGGCTAACCGCACCGCGGCGTTCTTTTTGGTAATGCTGCAGCGCCAATCCCGCTTCTACATAACCCGCTCCAGGAAAGACTACGCGCCCGGAAATGCGATGATCTGGCAGGAAGGGGAAATAGTTTTCGTTTAGCTCCACCTGCCATGTGGGTTCTGGGGTCATCAGCTTTTCAAAGAAAAAGGGATGTTCTTCACCGCTACCTAACAAGTAGTTGCGCGATAGGTTGGACTCGTTCCAGTAGCGTTCGCGCTGCCAGGGATAAGTCGGCAGGCGGATGAAGTTGGCTTGCTGGATGGCCTCAGGCCAGCGCAAGTGGTATCCGGCGTTGAACAATTGGCCAAGGGATTCGAGAAAGGCGACAGATTCATCTTTTTTACGTACCAGGCTGGCGATAACACGCCCCTGGATCTGTTTGTCGGCAAGGCATTCATTGAGGAAGTTGCGGGTTACCGGATGCGGGCCCACTTCAATAAAATGGGTGTAGCCATCTTCAATCATTTGGGTAATAGCGCGCTCAAAGCTCACTGGTTGGCGGACGTTTTGCCACCAGTAATCGGCAGTGAACGCGCTGCCACTACTTCGACTTCCCAAGGCTGTCGAATACACCGGAATACTTTCCGGATGGGGGTGGATGTCCGCCAGCACACGGTGGATCTCGTCTTTGATCGGATCCATTTGGTAGCTGTGATAAGCCACTTCCACTTGCAGCATGCGGTTGAAAATGCCTTGCGCTTCCAGCAATTGGGATATCTCTTCCAACTGCTCCTGATTACCTGCAAGGGTTACGCTGGTAGCACTGTTAACGGCAGCAACAGACACCTGGTCATATAAGCTGGTCAATTCAAATGCAGCATCGCCGCCCATGCCAATGGCGAGCATGCCGCCACCGCCAGCCAGGGTTTGTTGTAAACGGCTGCGTTGATAACTGACGGTGATTGCATCTTCCAGAGTTAATGCACCGCATGCATAGACGGAGGCTACTTCACCCACACTATGGCCAACTACCGCTGCCGGGGTAACTCCCCAAGAGCGATAAAGTGCGAGTAAACCCGCCTGTATCAAGAAATTCGCGGGTTGGGCAATGGCTGTTTTAGCCATTTTGGAATCCGCTTCCGGTGCAAGCAGTTCTGCTTTGATTGACCAGCCTGCTACTTTGCTGAACAGCTCATCGCATTGGTCAATGACTTGCTGGAAGACGGGTTCGCGCGCATAAAGTTCGCGGCCCATCGCCCACCATTGCGGACCCATGCCGGTAAATACAAAGGCGAGGCGGCGATTGCCCGATACATCAACGGCGGCTTGTACGCTACCTTCAGGGTGATCGCCCTGTACGAGGCTGCGCAGTTTTTCCTCAAGATCCGTTTTGTTTTTAACGACCAGACTCAAGCGCTCTTCAAGGCCAGATTGGCGATAGGCCAAGCTGTAATTCAAATCGTTCAACGAAACGTTTTGCCCTTGAGGGCTTTGCAAATAGTCGAGTAACTTGCTGCAGCGTGCGTTCAATGCTTTGCGGTTTTTTGCACTCAATGGCAGCAAATAATGTCCTGCCTGATCGAGCGTCGGCTGAGCAGAAATGGGTGATTTAAATTCCTCCAGGATAACGTGGCCATTAGTTCCGCCATAACCGAAGGAGTTAACCGAAGCCAGGCGGGTGCGTTCGCCCTCATTCCAGATACGTTGGCTGGTGGGGACCGCAATGCGTCCACCGGCGAAATCAATATTGGGATTGGGATTATTGAAATGCAGGTTGGGCAGGATTGCCCCGTTTTTAATGGAGAGTGATGCCTTGATGATCCCGGCCACACCTGCGGCCGATTCAGTGTGGCCGAAATTGGATTTTACCGAGCCGACGAAGCAGGGGGTTTCCACCGGGCGACCCGGAGTAAACACAGCGGAGAGTGATGAAATTTCGATGGGGTCTCCCGCCTGGGTGCCTGTGCCATGTGCCTCGATATACCCAACATCCAGCGGATTAATCGCCGCTTCACGGTACAGTTTTTCGATCAGACGCTGCTGTGCTTCTGCGCTCGGGAAGGAAATACCGTTCTGGGTATGGCCATCCTGGTTCACGCCGGTGTTGCGAATCACTGCATAAATTTCATCCTTGTCGGCAATGGCCTGCTCCAATGTTTTGATAATGATGATGCCCGCTCCCTCACCGCGCACATAACCGGCCGCGTCTTTATCAAAGGATTTACAGCGGCCATGGGCAGAAAGGAAGCCGCCCTTGCTCATTGAAACCATATATTCAGGGCGCGAGATAACGTTGACTCCCCCCGCGATAGCGATGGAGCAATCACCATTGATAATGCTTTGACACGCGTAATGCATTGCCACCATGGATGAAGAACAGGCGGTATCCATAGTGACGCTCGGGCCTGTTAAATCGAATGTATAAGACAAACGATTGGACAGCATGGTCATGGTTACGCTGGCCGCGGTGGAAGCGCTGATGGTTTCCACATTATCGCGACCCAATTGGAGCAATAAGTTATCCAGGTTAAATGCGCCGATAAACACACCGGTATCAGAGCCGCGTAAACGCTCTTCGGTGATACCGGCATCTTCGAATGCTTCCCAGGTCACTTCCAGCAGCAGGCGCTGCTGTGGATCTGTATAAGCGGCTTCGCGTGGGGAAATGCCAAAAAATAACGGATCAAATTGATCCAGTGATTGGTGTAAGTATCCGCCTTGTTTAACGCGCGATTTACCCGGGCGTTTATCATTGGCATCAAAAAATTTGCGGTAATCCCAGCGGTTAGATGGGACGTCAACGATTGCATCTGTCCCCTTGCTGATGACGTCCCAGAATGTATCGGCTGAACTAATGCCGCCTGGATAGCGACAACCAATTCCGACAATGGCGAGTGATGGACTATTTTTGTGCGTCATTATTACTTCTCCTATTAAGGCGCAGTCATTTCCCGATGCGATGTTTAAGCAGTGATTTGAATACTGATTGCAATGCTGGCAAAAATATCTACTAACTTTTCGAGGTCTTCCCAGGTGATGTCTTCATATAAATTCAGATGAATTACCGACATTTCTGGTGGCAACAGTGGTTGGCCAATTGCCGCCACAGCAACACCGAGTTGCAGCAATTTTTTCTGAACGGCCAGACTGATCATAAAATCTGTGAAAATAAGATTGATGACCGGACTCTGATAAAGCGCAGCATTAAATCCTTGCTCAATTAACTTTCCAGTAAAAAATTCAGCTTTGGCAAATAGTTCGGAACCAGCCGACAGGCGGTTTGCGGTCAGATCCAGTGCGGTGGATAAGGCTGCAAGTTGCGCCGCCGATAAACTGCCCGCAAATAATAAGCTGGTCGCCTGATGGCGGATGTGTTCGATCACTTTGGTTGATGCAGCAACAAACCCTGCATCGATACCAACACCGGATAACGTAGAAGCAACAATCACATCAATCTGGTCGCTAACACCCTGTTGGGCGCTTAGGCCTAAACGATAGTGCGCGTTAGGTGAATGTTTTCCGCATAAACCAAGGGTGAGTGATTCATCGACATAAAGCCGCGCACCGTATTGCTGTTTTAGTTGCACCAGAGCTGCTATATCAGTTTGGTCACCGAACAATGGAAATGCAGTTTCAGCAATGATCAGGATTTTCCGGCCTGTATTTTCGGTAAGGATTGCTTCCAGATTTGAAAGGTCTTGATGCGCGAAGGTTTTTATTTCACAGCCGGCAGGACCAACCGCTTCCCATATGCCGGGACTGGTTTGTTCATCCAGCAATACCAGGCAAGATGAATCGAGCAGTGGCGCGAGTGCTGTCTGGTGAATTAAATTTCCATTTGGTAGTAGTTGTACTGCTTGTTGTTGCACCGCTTGGGAAATTTTAAATTGCAATGCGCGTGTAACATCAGATTCACCACTAAAAAAAGGTGCTCCGTTATAGGTTGCTTTGGTGCGTAGCCAAGCGTTATTCGCTGCGTTGATAACGTCGGGGTGCTGACTGTAGTTAACAAAAATGCCACTGCTCAGCGGGAAGTTTACGGTTTCCGTATCAGGATAAAATCCATATAGTCCTCCCAACTTAAGAATATCTATATCGTAATTAACTTCTACTTTGGCAAAGGCATCATTGGTGGTGTAGTCAACCAGTTTTTGTGTGAATATCGATTTGTATTCATCGGCGGTCATAGTGTCCAACGGCCAGCTACCAGCAGCGTAATAATTTAGTTCAGGCGGCTGCTCAATAGCATCGGTAATCATGCGATTTACAACAGTGGTGAAGTGCGAATTTTTTTGATGTTTGATGAAGTACACCAATGGTTGCATTTGTGCGCCTAATAATTTTTTAGGCGTATAATTGGTCATTCCTAATTGCATGCGTTGCTTACCAAGCGCAATTGCACGCTTTAATGAAATCATCGATGCAGCGCGATAAAAATTGGCCTCACGGTATTGTGGATAATCGTAATCCACCCCCCAATCTGCCATGTGGTAGTCTTCAGTCCCAATCAGGCTCCACATAAAAGCCACGAGTTTTTCTCCTGCATAAAATAAAATAACTTCACTGTTATTTTCCAGGCGCAAGCCCGCTTCGTAAAAAAATTCTTCATCCAGCTGCTCACGGTTGTAATCGTCTGAAGATGCATTCACATTGCGCCATAGGTCTGCCATTTGCTTGGCCAGATGTTTGTAGTCAGACGTTATTTCAACGCGTATACCAAAATCTTCTTCTATCTTTAATGCGGTTTTGAGTTTGTATCTGTCTTTACTGTTTAAACTTTCCAAATAGCTTTCTATTGAATCCCAGCGAATGTCGATAACGGCATTGGTGAATCCAGCAGAGGGGGCATACCCCAGGGGCACCAGGATTTTTTCGTAAATGCTGTACTGTTCCAGCGGTACATCGCGAAATACCAGCAAGTCCAAATTTTTCTCGGTGGCAATAGTTTGTAATTCGTTGTGAATCAATGGAATTACTTGCGCTAGATGATGTACATCTTTTACCGCTATTCCATCGCCATTCATGGCAAATAAACCGCACTCCGCCATGGATAAATACAGATAATCCGGTATCCAACTTTTTATCAGGCGGCGTGCGTGGGGGGAGAGGTTTTTATCGAGGGATGCAAAATCCATTGATACTTCGTAAAGATTAGCTTTGCCGATGTAGTGGTTGCCTTGCTCAAATGTCAGGTAGTGACAATTTAAGTTATTCACGCCCGACAACTCAAACGTTTGCAGTACGTTGTGCTTTAGGCCTGTGGCTCGCGGTACTACTGCATCCCATTGGTGTTCGGGGATATCAAGAATGGTGTCGAAGCGGGTGCAACTGGTTTTGGTGGTAACCGAATCAATAACGTCCATTATGTATACCTCATATGGTCAAAAATTTTATTCAAGAGCAGTTGGCGTTAATTAACTTCCTTTTTTGTAAAAATTGATTTTTTTCAAATTGGTTTTTGATCTGATTTAGGATAATTTCGGCGCAAAAATATAAACCATGAAAACCATAAGGTTAAAGAAATGCCTATCGCTGCGAGAATGGCCGGTGTCGGGTTGGCTAGCGAACTTTTCGAGCCGGCATAGGCGGCGATAAACGAATAAGGGACGGTTGATATGCTGTAGTACACCATAAAGCGGAAAAATGACATTTTGTTTGCACCTGCTAAGCAAGCGACAACTTCCGGTAAAATTGGCAGCGCGCGACACATTAATATTATGCTGGCACTGTGCTCGGAAAAAATATGTTGCATTTCCGCAAGTTTATTTTCGTCTTTGTAAATTTTTATGAGGATTTTCGGGCCGATCGCCCAGCAAATCCAATACCCGACTATACCTGCCAGCATCATTCCGGTCATTGATGCAAGACCACCCCCTAACCATCCCAGAAAATATCCTGACAAGATACAAATTGTTAAGTTGGGGACTGCAATAAAAAGATCGGAGAACAATAAAATAATTACGGCTATTGCCACATATACGGGATTTATTTCTGAAGCCATCGTCAGCCATGTTCTAACGTCCTCGATGGTTAAGATGCCAGTGGCTTTTATCACAATAAATGTGGACGCAAATATGGCTGCTAATATAAGCGCGATTGTTATCAGTTGTTTCATAGTTGGCTCCGTTATCCGGCTTTCATAATGGCTGCCATTAGGGTGGGGCTAATTCGCGCCACCAATGGAATTAGTTTTGCTTTCCCTACAAAAATTTCTTCATCGTCATTTTCAATGCCTTTGATAATGGCTTCGGCTGCGCTGTCGGGTGATATTTTTCCCTTACCTCTTCCATGAGTCATAGGTGTATCAACTAATGGCATTATCGCCTCAAAGACTTTTATGGGAGTTTCTTCCAGTTGGTAGCGAAAGCTTTGGGTGAAATTGCGCAGGCCCGCTTTAGTGGCGCAGTACACAGCGGAATTTTTTTTGGGGTAAAGCCCCAAGCCTGATGTGATGTTGACTATGGCGGCTGGTGCTTTCAAGTTAAGTAAAGGGCCCAGCATGAGTGCACAGATCCTGATGGGTGCCATAAGGTTTACACTGATTTCATTCTCGATGCTGTCAAAATTAAAATCTTTATCCAAGAATGTTGGCGTTGCTTGAATTCCAGCATTATTAATGACCACAGAAATATCAGGGTGGTTGTTAATGATTTCACTGAATGTTTTTTCCAGATCTATTTTGTTTGCAAGGGCACATTTGTAAATGTGCACATTGGGGAATTCGTTCTTTAGTTTTTCAAGATGCACGGGGTTGCGGGCAATAACAACAATGCTTTTACTGGTAGACGATAACTGTTTTACCAGTGCGTATCCGATGCCTGAGGTGCCACCCGTTATGAGTAATGTTTTGTCCTGTAAATTCATATTTCCATGCAATCCTGTATAAAGACTTAAGGGTGGCGAATTGTATGGTTGCAAAAAATTATTAATCATTAACTCCGGTTAACTTAATTGTTAGAAATGACGCCAATGTTCCAATTTGAAATTGTCGTCTCAAATTTTGACAATAATTAAAATGCCAATTAAGGTGTGGTTCTTTAATAAAAGAGACTTGATGTAAAGTCCGTATTTTTGGTGGGAGTTATTTTTGAACGAGCAATTGAAAAAATTAGGTAATGTTCGCCATTTCCCTAAAGGAGCATTTTTGTTCAGGCAGGGCGATAGTGGTGGCAATTTATTTTTTATTCAGAGTGGATTGGTGAAAGCCTATTATGAAACGCTCGATGGAAAGGAATTTATAAAGTCATTCGTTACAGGCGGTGAGTTTATTGCCAGTATGCAAGCCACAGTTGCGGGGAATCCGAATTCATTTACTGTGTTGAGTCTCGAAGATTCGGTGGTAATTGATATACCTAAACAAGCAGTATTGAATTTGGTTACTGATAATCCAGGCTTAACTGATGTTTTAAATTCCATGCTGCTCAAGTTGGCAATGAAAAAAGAACGGCGTGAGTACGAGCTCTTGTGCATGTCGCCAGAAGAGCGCTACTTGTTATTTTGTGAGCGCGAGGCCGGGTTGCTCGGGCGTTTATCGCAAAATGATATAGCGCGGTATCTTGGTATTACCCCTGTGGCACTAAGCAGGATTCGCAGGCGTGTGGGTTTTTTGATGGATCGTCCACCTGAGTAGGCGGTCAGGGAAATAGCGAGAAGCTATTTACTGTCGAAGGCGCAAAAAACCTCTCGGGGAGGGCGTAAATCCAGTACAATGCGCGCCTTTCTTTTTGTCATTACCCCATGCCGAGGCTCTTCCCACTATGTTAATCCTGCGTGGCGCTCCCGCTCTTTCCAGTTTTCGTACCCAAAAACTTCTGGCCAACCTGCAACTGCGCGTTCCTACTGTGACCGGTGTTAGTTCCGAGTTTGTACATTTCGCTAATGTTGCCGCCCCTTTAAGTGCTGAGCAGCAGCAAGTATTGCAGCAACTGCTTACCTATGGCCCCAAAGTCGAGGGCGAAGTGAGCCATGAAGGTGAACTCTTTTTGGTAGTGCCGCGCCTTGGGACTATTTCTCCCTGGGCATCCAAAGCGACTGACATCGCCAAAAATACTGGCCTTGAGCCTGTGCGCCGCATTGAGCGCGGCGTTGCTTATTATGTAACGGGAGCGATTTCAGCTGCCGATCGCGCTGCAATTACCGCGCTATTACATGACCGTATGGTCGAAACCGTATTTGATCGCCTTGAAGCCGCAGAGCAATTATTTGTATCCCAAGCTCCGGCTCCGCAAACTTCGGTAGACATCCTCGGCGGCGGTCGTGATGCGTTGGTCGCCGCCAACAAATCCCTCGGTCTGGCCTTGGCCGACGACGAAATCGACTATCTGGTTGACGCCTTTAAAACCCTCGGTCGCAATCCCATCGATGTTGAATTGATGATGTTTGCCCAGGCCAACTCCGAACACTGCCGCCACAAAATTTTCAATGCGTCCTGGACTATCGACGGCGTAGAACAAGAGCGCAGCCTGTTCAAGATGATCAAAAACACCAACGAAGTGGGCGGCGAAGACGTGCTCTCGGCCTATGCCGATAACGCTGCGGTTGTTGTTGGTCACGAAGCAGGGCGCTTTTATCCCAACCCGGATACCAAGGCCTACGAATACACCCAGCAACCGATTCATCTATTAATGAAGGTTGAGACCCATAACCACCCAACGGCGATTTCCCCTTTCTCGGGTGCCGGTACTGGCGCTGGCGGTGAGATTCGCGATGAAGGTGCAGTAGGGCGCGGTTCCAAACCCAAAGTGGGCTTGAACGGGTTTACCGTTTCCAACCTGCAAATCCCTGATTTCGTCCAGCCTTGGGAACAGAACTATGGCAAGCCGGGCCGCATTGTGACCGCGCTCGATATCATGCTCGACGGCCCTATCGGCGGTGCGGCGTTCAATAACGAATTCGGTCGCCCCAATATCTGCGGCTACTTCCGTACCTTTGAAGAGAACTTTGACGGCGAACGTCGCGGTTATCACAAGCCAATTATGCTGGCCGGTGGCTACGGCAATATCAAAGCCGAACACATCGAAAAACCGCCTTTTGCAGCGGGTTCCAAATTAGTCGTGCTCGGCGGCCCAGCCATGTTGATCGGTTTGGGTGGTGGTGCTGCATCGTCTATGGCTTCCGGCTCGTCTTCAGAAGATCTGGATTTCGCCTCGGTACAGCGTCAAAACCCGGAAATGGAGCGCCGTTGCCAGGAAGTGATCGACGCCTGCTGGCAATTGGGTGACAAAAACCCGATCGCCTTTATCCACGATGTGGGCGCAGGTGG
This sequence comes from Cellvibrio fibrivorans, assembly GCF_031457055.1. NCBI lineage: Bacteria > Pseudomonadati > Pseudomonadota > Gammaproteobacteria > Cellvibrionales > Cellvibrionaceae > Cellvibrio > Cellvibrio fibrivorans. The sequence goes on from NZ_JAVDVX010000005.1 coordinate 292,690, forward strand.
TTTATCCAACGCCTTCCCTGAATTGGTGAAAGATGGCGGTACCGGCGGCAAGTTCGAGCTGCGCAATGTGCCCAACGATGAGCCGAGCATGAGCCCACTGGCGATCTGGTGTAATGAATCGCAAGAGCGCTACGTATTGGCGATTAAGCCTGCGGATCTGCCGCGTTTTGAAGCCATCTGCCAACGCGAACGCGCAGCCTATGCGGTAGTGGGTGAGGCGACCGACGAGAAACATTTATTGGTTAACGACAAACATTTCGATGCAAAACCGGTCGATCTGCCTATGTCTGTACTGTTTGGCAAACCGCCCAAAATGCACCGCAGTGCCGATAAACACCAAGCAGCTACTCATGCGTTTACGACCGATGGTATCGCGTTAAATGATGCGGTTGAGCGTGTGCTCAAACACCCGGCCGTAGCAAGCAAAAACTTCCTCATCACCATCGGTGACCGCTCGGTTACCGGCATGGTGGCGCGCGATCAAATGGTTGGCCCATGGCAGGTACCGGTTGCTGACGTTGCGGTGACCACGGTGAGTTATGACAGTATCAAAGGCGAGGCTATGAGTATGGGCGAGCGCACGCCGCTGGCACTGCTCGATGCCCCCGCATCTGGCCGCATGGCGATTGCTGAAGCCATTACCAATATCGCTGCGACCCGCATTGAAAAATTGTCCGATGTAAAACTCTCCGCCAACTGGATGTGCGCTGCTGGCCACAAAGGCGAAGACGAAAAACTTTACCGCACAGTGCAAGCTGTGGGTATGGAACTCTGCCCTGAACTCGGCATCACCATCCCGGTGGGTAAAGATTCCATGTCCATGCGCACGGCCTGGAAAGACGGTGGCGAAGACAAAGCCGTAACCGCGCCTTTGTCGCTGGTAATTTCTGCGTTCGCACCGGTAGTGGATGTTCGCCAAACTCTGACGCCGCAACTCAGAACCGACAAAGGCGATACTGAATTGCTGCTGCTCGATTTGGGTAATGGTAAAAATCGTTTGGGCGGATCAATTCTGGCACAGGTTTATAACCAACTGGGTGATGTTCCTGCCGATCTGGATTCGGGTGCGCAACTCAAAGGCTTCTTTAATGCGATGCAAGCGAGCCTTGCCGCAAATGAATTGCTCGCTTATCACGACCGCAGCGACGGTGGTTTATTTACCACGCTTGCTGAAATGGCGTTTGCCGGACATACAGGTGTTAGTGTCAACCTGGATGGTTTGGGTGCTGATGCCTTGGCTGTTCTGTTTAACGAAGAAGCCGGTGCCGTTGTACAAGTAACACGCGCAAATTCTGCTGCAGTGCAAGCGCGTTTTGTTGCTGCAGGTGTAAGTGTGAAAGCAATCGGTGGCTTGAATACAGACGATACTTTGGTTATCAACCAAGGTGCGAATGTCTTGTTCAATCAACCGCGTGCGCAACTGCAATCGCTTTGGGCAGAAACCAGCTATCGCCTGCAAGCCTTGCGCGATAATCCGGCCTGCGCCAAATCAGAATTCGACGGCATCTTGAAAGCAGATCCGGGCTTGAGCGTAAAACTAAGCTACGACATCAATGAAAACGTTGCAGCATCGTTTATTAACACTGGCGTGCGCCCATCCATCGCAGTGTTGCGTGAGCAAGGCGTAAATGGCCATGTTGAAATGGCTGCGGCGTTTGATCGCGCAGGCTTCAATGCCGTTGATGTGCACATGAGTGATTTACTCTCTGGCCGTGTATCGTTGGAAACCTTCAAAGGCTTGGTGGCTTGCGGTGGTTTCTCCTACGGTGACGTGCTTGGCGCAGGTGAGGGTTGGTCAAAAACCATTTTGTTTAACAACAAAGTACGCGATGAATTCGAGCGTTTCTTCCACCGCAACGATACCTTCAGCCTGGGTGTGTGTAACGGTTGCCAGATGATGGCAAATTTGAAAAATATCATTCCCGGCGCTGATCACTGGCCGCGTTTTGTGCGCAACCTGTCTGAGCAATTTGAAGCGCGTTTCAGCTTGGTACAGGTACAGGAATCGTCGTCAGTATTGTTCAAAGGTATGGCCGGTTCGCATATGCCTGTGGCGGTTGCGCACGGTGAAGGTTATGCCGAATTTGCCAATGCTGATGCACTGAAAGTATGTAATGAGAGTGGCACTGTGGCGATGCGTTTTATCGATAACAATCTCAATGCTACTGAAACCTATCCTGCCAACCCGAACGGTTCTCCCTTGGGGATTACCAGCGTGAGCAGTAAAGATGGTCGCACCACTATCATGATGCCGCACCCTGAGCGTGTGTTCCGCGCAGTAAGCAATTCATGGAAGCCGGACGATTGGAAAGATGATGGTGCCTGGTTGCGTTTGTTCCGCAACGCGCGGGTGTTTGTGGGGTAGCCTGAGGGTTATCGCATCTAGTCTACAAAATATTACAAACATAACCGGGAGGCTTTAGCCTCCCGGTTTGTTTTTGTGCTTCAATAACTTACATTCTTTTGGCAGCTTTGTTATGGTCTGCCAACCGCGATGCCCGGTAGGCATCCGCTGAACCCTGAATTACGAATAACGTCTTATAAAAGCCTGCGGGCTAATCCGCTGAATGTTTGAATTGATATACAGGTAGGTAAGCCATGAATACGCTATTGAAACGCACTGCATCCAACCTCGTGTTCCTTGCACTGGCTACCAGTTTGGTTGCCGGTTGCTCCATAACAAAAAAGCATGAAAAAGACGCCCAGGTTAAAGCCGATAAAGCAGGTCTTGCGGCGGTTGAAAAATCCCGTTTTGACGGCACGTTTATTGCGCCCGGCGCGCAGTTTTCGCAATACAAAAAACTGTTTGTTGAGCAGTTAAACCTGAACGAGGTAAAAATCCGCAAGCTATCATCCAGTAACCTCACCGACGATACGCCATGGGAGTTGAATGATGCAGACCGTCGTTATTATCAAGAACGATATACCGAAGCGTTGATGAATAATTTAATTGCTGATGGCACCTACGCCACGGCAATGCAAGCGGGTCCCGACGTGCTAACGGTATCGGCCAAAGTCGTGGAGATTGCTCCTCTGGGGAGTAAAGATGATATGAAAGGGCGCCCAACCAATGTGAAGGTTTACAGTGAAGGCATGGGCACTATGACGTTGGAAATTTCGCTTTACGATTCTGTTTCAGGAAAGCCTTTGGCGATTATTACCGACCAGCGTGATCTGGGGCGGATTTGGGAAGAAAATAATCGTGTGACCAATAATGTACAAGTGCGCTTGGCGTTTAACCATTGGATGAGTAAATTGCGCGAAGAGTTAGATAAAGCGTCGGGCCGTTAATCGCTGCAATGGTATTTCGCTTAATTCTGCGAATTGAAGCTGAGTCGATAAAAAAGAGGAAAACCTTTGCGGCTTTTCCTCTTTTTTTTGTGCAAAAAAATCTGGTGATTATTTCAAATCGTCGAGATATTTTTCCGCATCGAGCGCCGCCATACAACCTGAGCCTGATGAAGTAATCGCCTGGCGATAAATGTGGTCAGCCACATCACCTGCTGCAAATACACCTTCAATGCTGGTTTGGGTGGCGTTGCCTTCCAAGCCACTTTTTACTTTGATGTAACCATCTTTCATAGTGAGCTGGCCTTCAAAAATATCGGTATTGGGTTTGTGGCCAATCGCGATAAATACACCGGCGACATCAATCTCCTGGGTTGCACCATCTTGGGTACTTTTCAGGCGCAAACCGGTCACACCGGAATCATTGCCCAGCACTTCATCCAACTGGTGATTCCAAATCACTTTGATATTGCCGTTAGCCACTTTTGCCATGAGTTTGTCTTGCAAAATCTTTTCTGATTTCAGCTTGTCGCGACGGTGAATCAGAGTGACTTCGCTGGCGATGTTGGACAAATACAGTGCTTCTTCCACGGCAGTATTACCGCCGCCAACAACGGCAACTTTTTGGTCGCGATAGAAGAAACCATCACAGGTGGCACAGGCACTCACGCCTTTGCCCATATAGGCTTCTTCTGACGGCAGACCTAAATACTGCGCAGAGGCGCCAGTGGAAATAATTAGCGCATCGCAAGTATAAGTATTGGAGCCAATCAATTTGAATGGACGTTCGGTCAATACAGTTTCGTGAATGTGGTCAAAAATAATCTGGGTGTCAAAACGCTCGGCGTGTTCTTGCATTTGCACCATCAAGTCCGGGCCCTGCAGATCGTGTACGCCACCGGGCCAGTTTTCTACTTCGGTGGTGGTGGTCAATTGACCGCCTTGTTGCATACCGGTAATCACTACGGGTTTGAGGTTGGCGCGCGCGGCGTAAATAGCGGCGGTATAACCAGCGGGGCCGGAGCCGAGGATAATCAGGCGATGGTGTTGTACGTCACTCATAGGAGATCCTTGAACTTGATGCAATAAATAGGAAGGTTGCAAAGGGGTTTTGCCAATGTGGGGGCATGATAGGCGAATCGCAATAGCCGTGCAAAATTGTATGGCTCAATGCGCGGTATTGGGTTTGGCTATGTGTTTGTTTCTTGATCGACAAAATACCACTTGGGGGCTATTAACCCGCTTTGGTGCCGAGTGTAGACAGGCGGTTACCCCATTCCTGTGCATTGTGGCTCTTTAGCAATTGCTCAAATGCCGAGGGCGAAAGGGGTTTGGAAAATAAATAACCTTGTAACAAATCCGCGCCATAATCACGGCAGACACGCGCTTGCTCGCGGGTTTCAACTCCTTCAACCACTACGGTTAAGTCCAGGCTTTTGGCAAACACGATCATGGCGCGCAGGATGCGGCAGTCGGCCGCGTTATCGGGCACACCCTGAATAAATTTTCGATCAATTTTGAGCGTGCGCGCTGGTAATTCTTTCAGGTAGGCCATTGAAGAATAGCCAGTACCAAAATCATCGACGGCAATTTCTACACCATAGTCCTGAATTTTTTGCAGGCTCTTTGCGGTGCGCTCCAAATTCTCAATCAATACCGACTCGGTGATTTCGAGGCTTACGCAGCGACCGGGTACACCGGTACTGGCGAGGTCATCAATAATGCCTTGGTATAAATCTTCATCGGTGAGCAGCTGGGCGCAGACGTTAAATTTCATATTGAAGTTATCATCAACCAATCCCTGTGTGCGCCAGTTGGCCAATTGTTTGCAAGCGTTAAAGCGGCTTTTCGAATCTATCTCACTGATTAATCCAATCTCTTCAGCGAGGGTAATAAATTCACTAGGTGGCAAAATGCCGCGCTCTGGATGGTCCCAGCGAATTAAACCTTCTGCGCCGCAAATTTCAAAGGTTTGTGCATCCACGATGGGTTGGTAAAACAAAATAAAGTGATCGGTGGGAATCAATGCGCGCAATTCTTTTTCAAGGCGCAGGCGCTCTTGCATTTGCGCTTGCATCAGCGAAGAAAAAAATTGGAAGTTAGCGCGGCCATCTTGCTTGGCGCGATACATAGCCATATCGGCCGCTTTGAGTAGATCGCTGGCGTTTTCACCTGCATCCGGGTAAGCCGCAATACCAATACTGGTTGAAATGGAATGCTCGTTGCTGCCGATCAAAATCGGGCGGCGCAAATCATCGAGAATTCGCTGTGCAAGTTGGCTTACGGATTCTTGCGAATCAAAATTATGTGCGAGAATTGCAAATTCATCGCCACCCAAACGGCAGACAATGTCGCCTGCACGTACCACGTGAAGCAAACGCGTTGCGACTTCTTTTAATACCTGGTCACCAATAACATGGCCGAGGCCATCGTTAATAAATTTAAAGTTATCGAGATCGAGAAATAATAGTGCGAGTTGTTCATTGTGGCGTTTAGCGCGCTGGATGGCAGCGCGCAAGCTCTCATCAAAGTAGTAACGATTGGCGAGGCCAGTGAGCGAATCATTTTCGGCCAATGCGCGTAACCGCTGATGGCTCTCTTGCAGTTGCCGCTCTAGCACATGGCGTGCACGCGCGTGGGTGATGGCGCGGGTTAAATGCTTATGGGCAATTTCGGATTTGAACAAGACATCCTGCGCGCCAGCTTCAATAAATTCGCGCTCCAGATCATCATCGGCACTGGCGCCAGTGAGAATAATAATGGCGGCGTGATGGTGGGGATGTTTATTGAGGAGTTGCAAAACCTCCATGCCATCAATGTCGGGCAGGCGATAGTCGAGCAACACTGCATCAAAATCATTGCTGTCAAATTGGGCAAGACCTTCACTAGCGGAGCAGGCCTGGGCAATAGTGATATCCCATTCCGTTTTTTTGAATGTGCGAATAATGGCTTGCCGGTCAAGTTCGTTGTCGTCGATGAGCAATAGCTTCATGCAGGATACCTCTCCGCCTAAATGTACTTGGTCAACCGCCATTATTTTTCGTTGATGGGCAGTTCAATAACGCGCCAGTAGTGATCCAGCAAACTCACAACTTGCATAAAATCGCTGTCCATTCGCTGTTTTAGCAAGTAGCCGGCAACATGCTCGCGGTAGGCTGCAATAATGTCTTCGTCCGACTTGGAGGTGGTCAGGACGAACACCACCGCGTGGGTTAATTCCGGATCAGCGCGCAGCGCTTCCAAAAACTCCAGGCCGTTCATGCGCGGCATGTTGATATCCAACAATATAATGTAAGGGCTGGGCACTTCGCCATTACGCAATATTTCAAGCGCTTCCATGCCGTCTTTAGCGCGGTAGAGTGGGTTGAGCAATTTGAGTTTATGGAGCGCGCGCCTTAGTGCGGTTGCATCTATATCGTCATCATCGATAATCAGCAAACTGACGGTTTTGAATTCCTGGTTAACGAGCGGGTGAATTTTATCAATCATGGTCCGGTTTCCTTTCGATCGTCTGTGGCCAAGTGAAGGTAAAACGGCAGCCGCGCCCCTCTGAATGTACACTGATCTTGCCGCCGTAGGTTTCCACAATTTTTCTGATCAGCGCCAGCCCCATGCCGCTGCCTTCCAGTTCATCGCGCGGCCTTAATGTTTGGAACATGCCGAACACCCGCTCCTGGAATTTGGTGGGAATTCCAGGGCCGTCGTCGCTAACACTGATCTCATAAAAATCATTATTGAGTCGTCGACCTTCAATACGAATAATCCCCTCATCCAAATCATGGTGCTTGATGGCGTTGGAAAATAAATTACGCAGGATTTGCTCGAAGGGTGTGCTCAGGCTATCGAATACCGGTAAGTTGTCGCCCAGCTCCAAATGAAGGCCTGCTTTGGTGTTTTGGATTTCAAATAATTCTTTTGCCATATGGGCCAGATCGATACGGGTGATGTTGCCATCGATCTTGCCTGCTCGGTAAAAAACCAACATATCATCGAGTAATTTTTCCATTCGCTGAATGCGGTTGCGCAGCATCTGGGTGTGTTTCCCCACTTCTGCAAATTCCTTTTCTGCCAAGTCTTCATCGATCCAGTTAGACAGTTGTGCAATGCCGCGCAGGGGTGATTTCAAATCGTGTGATGCGACATAGGCAAAAGTTTCCAACTCTTTATTGGTCTGTTCCAGCCGCTGATTGGATTTCTCCAGTTCTCGTTGATGCTGTTCCAGAAGCTGTGCAGATTTTTTACGTTCATCGATGTTGTGCGCAAACACCTTGAGCGTTTTGGCCATATCACCAATTTCGTGGGGATGGTCATTAAACGGAATCGCGATTTGCGTATCGCCATTTGCAATCGTCAGCATGGCTTGGCGAATTTTTTCCAGCTGCCAACTCAGGCTGCGGGTGATCAATGCTGCAACTAAAATCCCCACGAGCAAAAATCCGACAATCACCACCAGCATTAAATTCGCGGAGTGGTTTTTGGTCAGGATAGCCTGCTCATTCAGTAGACGCATTTGCTCCTGCGCCTCGGCGATCATGCGGTCACATAAATTTTCCAAAATAACTGTTGTATTCTGGATTTGGCTAAGGGCAATGTTTCTATAACCCTCAATATCCCCGGCTTCCAATTGCTGGTGAATATTGTGGATAACGATTTTCCAATCATTAAACAGGGTCTTAAACTGGACAATATCATTTGCTGCCAGCTGTTCGCGCTCAATGAGCACTAGTTCATTGGTAATTTTTAATTCAATTTCTAACAGTATGGCGGGAATATTTTTTTTCTTAATCAGGTCCGGGTTAATTGCCACATCTTTAATAATACGGTTAAGGTTACCAATATCATTTTTAATGCGCAGTGATGCATTGCTCGCTTGGAGTGGTCCTTGGTACAACTTTTGTGAGATCTGTGCAACATTATTGATTTGCAATAACCCGATCGAACCAATACCAATAAATAGCAAACTCATAAAAATAAAACCGGTCACCAAGCGATTAAAAAAATTCAGCCGATTAAATGCTTCAATAGCCGCTGAGTAACGAAGAACAAAAATACCTATCGCGAAACCAACCAGGCTCACTGCGGTTTGTGGTGACATTTTTATCCCCATCCAGATAAAACTGGGGAAAAGCCCAAACTCCTGGCTGAATACGGTGGACACTGCAGTGAAAAAAATCAGCAGACTTAACAGGGTGGCTATTATGCTGCGTGCACCTTCTGTGTATGACCCAAAGAACAAGGTGAATGATGCAAGCAAAAATGCGGCGCTAGTAACGGGTGACATGGGCTGGGTATGAGCGGGTGGTTCGCTGAGTAAAACGATAAACCAGTTAGTCGTATCGAATGGCATACCGGCGATCAAATCTAATAACGTGAGCGCGCCGAGAGCGAACAAAACGAAGCAGCATATGAACAAAAACACAGGTCTTGAACGCAGTATGGCGTATAAACCCAAACCACAAGTGATAATACCTATCGCCGTGTTATAGGTCATGAGTGTTGCGTAGGGGTATATAGACGACAACGTATATGGGGCGTGCCAGGTAATTAGCACACCAATGCCCAGTGCAAGTAAAAAGCCTGAGATTAATATTGGCGGTAAAGGATAGCTATAACCAAAAAACGTAATTCGGTGCATGTCTCGTTCAATCCATAGCCCCTGAGAAATATTCCCTCCAACCATGTTGCTACTGGAGTTTGGCGACGCGAGGGAAAGCACTAACAGACAAGAGTGTAGATGAGCAATTGATAAATACTCTTAAAAAGCTATTTTTCGCAGAAAATAATTAGTGATTTGTATTGGTTATAATGTTGGGTAATAACAGCAGATGGAGAAACGGGTGAGCACAATCGTAGAATCCCCTTGTGTACGCAATTGCTGCTTGAATGAGGCCGATATTTGCGTGGGCTGTTTTCGCACCCTGGAGGAAATTACTCGTTGGAGCGTTGTGGATAATGAGGCAAAAATACAGATCCTGACTCAGGTGGCCGTACGCAGGTCGCAAGCACGACACAGGCCTGATGTAGGGGGCCATGGTGCTGATAAGTAACTGGCACCGGATTTCGCATTCGTTTATTCTTCGCCACGATAAAAATAGCAGCGATTTTGTTATACAACTTTTCGCCATTAGAACTAGACTTGCCCTGAATGCCTGACTTTGTTGATGAGAACTTATATCGTTAACTTGTGAGCCAACAACAATAACAAACTGTTCGATACCTTGGAGCATTTGTCCAAGACTTAGGACCAAACACACCAGTAGAACGCCCATGCAGTCTTTTACAGCATCGCTCAAACTCTGGCTCAGCATGCAATGCCAAATGCTCGGTGGCGTCAGTGCTGCCATGTTGGTGCAAACCACGTTTGGCGTTTCCCCCAAAATTGTCGCCAAATGGCCCAATGCAGCGGCAAATAATGCCGCTTTGCGTGAGGCGCTCGCGCAGGTATTGGATAAAAAACGCCTGCATCTGGAACCGGATGGTGATGGCCATTTTATTCTTGGTCAGCCACTGGTAATTGACGGTGAACCCTGGGGCGTGTTGCTCCTGCATCTGCAATTAAAAGATAAAAAAGAATTACCTGCCGTATTAAAGAATCTCAAACTCGGCCAATACTGGTTGCAATTTTTATTGCAACAGCCCGACGAGGCTCCGCCTCCAGCTGTTGTACCCATCATTGATAAAAACTCTGCCAGTCCGGCGCTGTTGCAACTCAGTGCCAGTTTATTAAAAGAAAACTCGCTGCAAGAGACTGCAATCAGCTTGGTGAATTTGCTCGCCGGGTTTTTGCAAGCAACGCGTGTTAGCTTGGGCGTGCGCGACGCAAACAATATTGCGCTAGAGGCAATTTCATTTTCCGCCAACTTTGATAAACGCACCCAGGCGATGCAGGCCATTAGTGAAGCCATGGCGGAGGCGCTGGAGCAGGGTGCTGCAATTGATTTTCCTCCTGCACACATTGCCGAACCTGCGCCTGATTCTGAATCGACCTTACCGGTGTTGATCAAACACGCGCACCAGCAATTACAGCAGCAACAGCAACTGCAATCCGTGCACAGTTTACTGGTGCGTAATGGCGATGTGATTATTGGTGTGCTCACCATCGAGCTGGATAAACAGGCGGCGCTGACGAATGACCAGCGCAGCTTTGTGCAGCAAGCTTTGCATTTTGCCGGAACGATTATCGCGTTGCGCCAGCAGGCGGGTGCGAGTGTGTGGCAAGGGTTAAAGCAGCGCACTGCACAGCGGCTGGAGCGCTGGTTTGGTGAAGATTCCTGGCGTGGAAAAATTATCGCGACCTTGCTGCTGATATTGGTTGTCGCACTGTTTGTGCCGCTCGACTATCGCGTATCTGCCGACGCGACTTTGCAAACCACCGAAAAATATTTGGTGGTATCACCACAGGATGGCTATTTAGGAAAAATCACTGCGCGCCCGGGCGACAGCGTAAAAAAAGGTGCAGCACTGGCACAATTAAATGATGAGGACTTGCGCCTTGAACGCCAAAAATTGGCGAGCCAGGTGCAGCAGTATCGTCAGGCTTACGACACAGCGCTCGCCAATTCCGATCGTGTAGACGCTGCCATTGCCGATGCACAAATGGATCAAGCCAGCATCCAATTGCGGTTGATTGACCAGCAGTTGGGGCGCACACAATTAATTGCCCCCATGGACGGCATTATCGTTTCTGACGATATTTCGCAAACCCAGGGCGCGCCCGTAAAACAGGGTGATGTGTTATTTGAAATCGCCGCTGCGCAGGGTTTTCTGGTGCAGTTATTTGTTGATGAGCGCGATATTGCCGCTGTGCAATCCGGCCAGGAAGGGCAGGTGAAATTTTCCAGTTTGCCCGGTGATGTTTTTGCCGTGCGTGTAAAAAGCGTTACACCCATCAGCGAAGTGCGTGAGGGACGCAATTATTTCCGTGTGGATGCTGAATTAATTCAGGAATTGGATGTGTTGCGCCCGGGTATGACCGGCACTGGCAAATTAACCGCTGGCCGCCGCGCATTGGGCTGGATCTGGTTCCACGATCTGTGGCATTGGTTGCGGTTGACGCTCTGGTGATCCGCTTATGACTGAATCCCAAGCGTCTAACAGCAATCCCGTCTGGCAGCGGCTGGAATCGCTGCGGCCATCACTGCCGCGCCACATCCATATCCAGCGGCGCGATTACAACGGCGAGCGCTGGTACATCCTGCAAGATAAAAGCAATGGCCGCTTCCATCGCCTCACACCTTCTGCCTGGCGCTTGATCAGTGCGATGGATGGGCGCAATTCGTTGAGCCAAGTGCTTGCCTCAGCGGCGCACGCGGAATTTTATGCGGCGGAAGATGAAATTCCCACGCGCGATGATTTAATTCATCTGCTGCAATATTTGCATGTTGCGGATTTGTTGGTGTGCGATCTGCCACCGAATACGCAGGAATTATTTGCGCGGCGCGAGCAAAAAAAACAACAGCGCTGGCTGCGGTTGTTGATGAATCCTCTCACCTGGAATATCCCGCTCGGCAACCCTGATCGGTTGCTCGATAAATTAATGCCGGTCGCACGTTTGCTCGCATCGCGCCCTATGGGGATTGTGTGGCTGCTCGTGGTTGGCTATGCGCTCTTGCAAGTGGGCGTGCATTGGACACAGCTCACCCAAGGGCATTTGGATCGCGTGTTATCGCCGTCGAATTTATTTTTGCTCTGGTTAACCTATCCCTGTTTTAAAGTGTTGCATGAATTGGGACACGGTTTATTTACCAAAGTCTGGGGCGGGCAAGTCAATGACTGTGGTTTGGTGTTTGTTGTAGGCACACCCTTGCCGTATGTCGATGCGAGCGCAGCGACAGGTTTTCAATCCAAACGCCAGCGGCTGATGGTGGGGGCGGCGGGCATGGCGGTGGAATTATTTTTAGCGGCACTCGCACTCTTGCTGTGGCTGCAATTACCCAATGGTTTTCTGCGCGATTTTTTATACAACATCATTATTCTCGGCGGTGTATCCACGCTATTTTTTAATGGCAATCCGCTCATGCGTTTTGATGGCTATCATCTGCTAACGGATGCATTCGATTTACCCAATCTTGCCACCCGCGCGAATCAGCAGTTCAGTTATTTATTGCGCCGCTATGCCTATGGTTTGAGTGGTGTGTTTTCACCGGCAGTGAATTATCGCGAAGCGGTGCTGCTCACGGGCTACAGTGTGGCGGCGTTTGCGTATCGCTTATTTATGTTGTTTTTTATTATTTTGTTAGTGGCGAATTATTTTCCGACACTAGGGTTAGTGATTGGCTGTTGGTTGTTGTTTTTTCAATTGTTGTGGCCTGCACTCAAAGCACTCAATTATTTAATGAGCGATAAACAAATAGCCAGTAAACGTGCACGTGCTCTGGGTGTGACCGGGGCGGGTGTAGCGCTGGCGATTTTGTTGTTGGTCGCTGTCCCTATGCCAATGTCAACGTCCGTTGAAGCTGTGCTGTGGTTGCCGGATGAGGCGCGGGTAAAAGTGGAGTCCAGCGGCGAAGTAGCGCAATTGTTAGTTGTAGATGGCACTACTGTAGAGCAAGGGCAGGAGCTGGTGCGCTTACATAATCCGGTACTAATGGCGAATTTGGCCGTACAACAAGCTCATCTGCGTGAGTATGAAGCCCGCTATCAGCAGGCATGGGTTGAAGACCGCGCCCAAGCGCAATTGTTTGAGCAGGACATCAATGCCATTAAAGCTGAAATCGAATTATTGCAATCCCGCGTAGTTAATCTGGTGGTGCGCAGCCCTTCCAGTGGCATTTTCCGGATTACCCGCCAGTATCATCTGCCTGGTAGTTTCTTGCGGCAGGGCGATGAGTTTGCGCTGATCGAAAAGCCCGATAGCGTGCGTGTTCGCGCTGCGCTCTTGCAAGATGAAATAGGCTTGGTTCGCCAAGCCACAGCGGGAGTTAGTATCAAATTTGCCAGCAATCCGCTGCAGAGTATTAAGGCGGAAATGGCACAGGATATTCCGGTTGCAACCCGGGAGTTACCCAGCCAGGTATTGGGCGCACAGGGTGGTGGGCGATTAGCGGTGGACTCAACCCATCCTTCCGGCACTCGCGTAAAAGAAGAGGTGTTTTTGCTGGATCTGGCCCTGAATGATTTTGTACAGTCCGGTCGTTATGGCGAACGCGCCTATGTGCGCTTCCAGCATCCGGCGGAACCTCTGGCTGCGCAGTGGTACCGCGCATTGCAGCAACTTTTCATACGCCATTTTTCGTAACCTGTTTTTTTGCACTATAGTAATAAGCAATATGTATTTTTATAGCGCCTTAATATTTTTTAGACGGATGTAGCATGTATAAATTTCCCGGTTTTTCACTACTGATTGCCTTGTTGGGCAGTGAGGCATTTGCGCAGACTCAGGAGCCTGCGCAGCTTAATTGCCGCATTGAGCCCTCCGTCGTGGTGGAAATGAGTAGCGCTGTTGAAGGGGTTATCAGCGAGGTATTGGTCGATAAAAATGATGTAGTCAAAAAAGGTGATGTGGTTGCGCGCCTGGATGCGGGGTTGGAAGCGGCGACCGCAGAATTACGCCGCGTACAATCTGAGTTGACCAGTGATGTTCAGGCCCAACAATTGGCTGTTGAGTTTAGCGAGCGAGCCTTGACTCGGGTAAAAGACTTGTACGAGAAGAAAGCCGCGTCTTTTTCCGAGCTGGACAAACTCAAAACCGAGCATGCAATTGCACAGCAACAGCTGCAACAGGCGCTTGATCGTAAGCGGCAGGCTGAGTTGGAGCATAAGCGTGCGCTGGCCGACTTGCAGCGGCGCACACTGGTTAGCCCTATCGATGGTGTTGTGGTTGAGCGCTTGAAAGAACCGGGTGAGCATATTGATTTTGAGCCGGTACTCAAATTGGCGCAGTTGGATCCCCTGCGTGTGGAAGTGTTTGCGCCTGCAAGCCTCTACGGCAAAGTTAAAGCCGGTATGAAGGCGAGTGTTTTACCGGAGCTGGGTATTGCCGACCGGAGCTATTCCGCTGAAGTGGTCCTGGTTGATCAGGTAATTGATGGGCCGAGCAATACCTTCGGAATTCGTCTGTCATTTCCCAATCCCAATAATCGCCTGCCGAGTGGTTTGAAGTGTAGGGTCAGTTTTGACGGAGTTACCTTGAATTTGCTGGATGCCCGTAGTTTGCCTTAAGGCTATTAAAACCAAATTCTGCTATTTGGTTGGGATATAGATTATTTTTGTATGAGCTGCAGTATTGTCGAAAAATGTGCCAAAATAACTAATTAGAGTGTTTTTTGAGCAGCTCTGTGCTCTGCCCGACAGAGGCTATGCATAAATAGCGAATTTAATAATAGAGAAAGACGGTTTACCGATACCTGAATTACCTGCTTGGTTTATCAAGGTGTTGCGTTAAATCAGGTTTATGCAGAGGTAAGTACCGCTAGGGTTTGGCGGATGCGCATAAATCACAAGGATGCATTGGTTATTCACCAGTCCTTAAACCCAAACGAAATATTCGAGATTCATGCCCAGACCGCCGCGTCATCGCCGCCCGTTAATCGAAGCCTTAGAGCCGAGATTACTTTTCTCCGCTACGGCGGATATTGCCGTTTTCGATGACGGGGCTTCCGATGGCCAGTATTTGGCGAATGCCGCTGACCAAGTAGATTTAGTCAGCATATATATGCCGTCTGAACCACTCCACTTGGAAAGCCAGACGACCGATATTGAGCCCCAGGCTGACCTTCCTCTAAGCGAAAACCCTGCTACCACCACGGTAGTATTTGTCGATACGGCCGTAGATGACTACGAAACCCTGGTCGATGATATTCGTGCGCGTGTTGATGATGGTTCTGTCGCCATCGTGTATCTGGATTCCACCAAAGACGGTATCGGTCAGATCAGCGATTACCTCGCTGGCGCTTCGGGCATTAGTGCCATCCATGTGATTTCGCACGGCGTGGCCGGCAGCCTCCAGCTCGGCAGTGCAGTAGTCAACGAACAAAATATTGCGCAATACGCCGGGCAAATCGCGGCCTGGAAAGCAGCATTGGGCGAAGACGCCGATATCTTGTTGTATGGTTGTGATCTGGCTGCAAACCAGAGTGGTCTGAATTTTTTACGCCAGTTAAGTGATTTGACTGGCGCTGATGTCGCCGCCAGTAATGATTTGACCGGCAATAGCCGCGTAGATGCGGATTGGGTGTTGGAAGAAAAAGTTGGTGTTGTTGAAACCCAGTCGCTGTTTGCAGCTAACGAGCCGATGGAATGGCAGGGCGCTTTGGCGGATGTCGTTTACGTCAGTATTGCCGCTGCCAATAACCAGGCGACAATTAGCAGTACTAACAATGTTGGCCAGTCATTTCAATATGGTGGCGGTAACTACACGGTTGACCAAATTGGCATCCAGTTGCTGAAAGATCCAAGTGCGGCGCTACAAACTATTACTGTGGAGCTGCGCAATGATTGGAACGGCGGTGTGATCGCCTCCGCCAGCATTTCGTCTGCCGGTCTTACCGATACCTTCCAATGGGTCAATTTTAATTTTGCCGAGACCAACTTAACCACCTTCACCACCTATTGGATTCGCATCAGCTCAACCGGTACCGATGGGCTGGTAAAGGCGGCTTACGAAATAGGCAACACCTTTAACAATGGCGTATACCTGGAAAACGGCAATGGTGATGCTGGGCGGGAGCTGGCCTTGCGGGTTGCCAATAGCGATGGCATTAACGCTGCGCCTACCGTTGCCAATACCATTCCCAACCAGAGTGTGACCGAAGGGACTGCACTCAATTACAGTTTTCCCAGCAATACCTTTAATGATTCCGATGGCGACAACCTGAGCTACACCGCCAAGCTCACCAACGGTGATCCTTTACCAGCGTGGCTGCAATTCAATCAGGCAACCCGCACATTCAGTGGCACCGCCGATGACGGCAATGTGGGCACCCTCAGTATCCGCGTGACCGCTTCCGATGGTAATGGCCAGGCTGTCTTTGATGATTTTGACTTAACGGTCAATAACCTCGCTGAAGCACCTTTTGTCGTCAACCCGATTGCCGATCAAGTGGCCTCCGGTTTTACCCCATTTAGTTATCAATTCCCGGCCTTCAACGAGGCCTCGCCGATATTTGCCGATCCAGATGTGGGCGGTTCAGTGGTCAGCTATCGCGCCACTCTGGCCGATGGCAGCCCCTTGCCTGGTTGGCTGAGTTTTGATTCGGCCAGCCGCACCTTCAGCGGTACTCCGACCAATGGTGATGCGGGCACTGTCACCATCAAGCTGTATGGCACTGACAACACGGGCCTTGAATCGGTAACGCCTGATCAATTCAACATAGTTATCTCGGCAACCGCCAACGACGCCCCTGTCAACACTGTTCCGGGTGCGCAATCGACCAATGAAGACACTGCGTTGGTATTTAACCTAGCCAATGGCAACCGCATCCAAATCGCTGATGCCGATGCACTTTCTGCCAGTGTGCAGGTGACGCTAAGTGTGACGAATGGTGTGCTGACCCTGGGTGGTACGGCAGGATTGTCGTTCACTACGGGCGATGGAAACAATGACGCGACCCTGGTATTTACCGGCACAATCGCCAACATCAATACCGCGCTCGCCACACTCACTTATACACCGACTTCCAACTACAACGGCGCCGATACCTTGAGTATCGTGACCAATGATTTGGGTAACTCAGGCACCGGTGGTGCAAGAAGCGATAGTGACACCGTTGCTATTACGGTTAATGCAGTTAACGACGCGCCGGTGAATACGGTGCCGGGGGCACAGACCGGAACCGAAGATACCGCGCTGGTGTTCAGCGCGGGCAATGGCAACCAAATCCAAATTAACGATACGGACGCCGGTGGCAGCAATCTGCAAGTTACACTCTCGGTGACTAACGGCACTTTGACTTTGGCAGGAACCACAGGGCTTGGCTTTACCACCGGCGATGGCACTGCCGACAGCACCCTGGTTTTTACCGGTACCCGCACAGATATTAACGCGGCCCTGGCAACCCTGATTTTTAACCCCACTGCCAACTACAACGGTGGGGCGGTGCTCTCGCTGACTACCAGCGACCTGGGCAATACCGGTTCAGGTGGCACCTTGACGGATTCTGATACGGTCAACATCACCATCAATGCCGCCAATGATGCACCCACAGTTGCGAATGCGATTGCCAACCAAAATGCCACCGAAGATGCCGCGTTTAATTTTCAATTTGCGGCCAATACGTTTAATGATATCGATGCGGCCACCACGCTGGTCTATTCAGCGCAACTTGCCGGCGGCGGTGCACTGCCGAGCTGGTTAAGTTTTAATGCGGCCACACGTACGTTTAGTGGCACCCCCTTGAATGCCAATGTTGGCACAGTATCCATCGATGTGATCGCAAGCGATGGCAGCGGCGGCACAGTGACCGATACCTTCGATATAGTGGTCGCCAATAGCAATGATGCACCCACGGTCGCCAATGCCATTCCCAATCAAAATGCAACGGAAGATGCGGCTTTTAATTTTCAATTTGCTGCCAACACCTTCGCAGATCAGGATGCAGGCGCGAGCCTGACTTACAGTGCGCAATTGGCGGGTGGTGGCGCCTTGCCTGCATGGTTAACCTTTAACGATGCAACGCGCACTTTTAGTGGCACGCCGGCCAATGGCGATGTCGGCACACTATCGGTCCGCGTGACAGCAAGTGACGGCCTCGGCGGCACAGTGTCTGATACCTTTGATATTGCCATCGCCAACACTAACGATGCGCCAACGGTTGCCAACCCGATTCCCAATCAAAATGCGACCGAAAATGTGTTATTTAATTTCTCGTTTGCGGTCAATACATTTAATGATCAAGACACGGGTGATTCACTCACCTACAGCGCGCAATTGCCAGGTGGTGGCGCACTTCCGGGATGGTTGAGTTTTGATTCAGCGACACGCACATTTAGTGGGACGCCCGCTAATGGTGATGTGGGCAACATCACTATCGAACTCATCGCCAGTGATGGCAGTCTCAGCGTCTCTGATTTTTTTGATATTGCTATTGGTAATACAGATCAGTCACCGTTTTTGGTTACACCTATCCCCAATCAAAATGCCACGGAAGATGCTGCCTTTAATTTTCAATTTGACATCAATACGTTTGATGACCCTGATGTTGGCGATACGCTCACCTATGCCGCGACTATGGCTGATGGTAGTGCACTCTTGCCATGGTTGAGTTTTGATCCGGTAACCCGCACGTTTTCCGGTACCCCGGCAAATGGTGATGTAGGAACAATTTCCATTAGAGTGACCGCCGCTGATAATGATGGTGGTGCGGTGGCTTCGGATACGTTTGATATTGTTGTCGCCAATACAAACGATGCACCAACAATCGCCAATGCCATTGCTGATCAAAATGCGACGGAAGATTCTGCATTTAATTTTACCTTTGCCGCCAATACCTTTGCCGATCAAGACTCGGGTAATACGCTGACTTACAGCGCACAACTTGCTGGCGGCGGCGCACTGCCTGCGTGGTTAAGTTTTGATTCGGCGACCCGCACGTTTAGCGGCACACCGTTAAATGCCCATGTTGGCACTGTATCGATTGATGTCATTGCAAGTGATGGCAACGGTGGTTCAGTGACAGAAACCTTTGCAATTGTGGTGGCCAATACCAACGACGCACCTACAGTCGATAATGTTATTGGCGATCAAAATGCTACACAAAATGTTGCGTTTAATTTTCAATTTGCCGCCAATACTTTTTCCGATAGTGATGGCAACCCCCTGAGTTATTCCGCACATCTTGCTGGTGGCGGCGCACTGCCGGCGTGGTTAAGTTTTGATTCTGCAACGCGCACCTTTAGCGGTACGCCCGCGAATGGCGATGTGGGAACTCTCTCGATTGATGTGATCGCGAATGATGGCAACGGCGGCACTGTGACCGAGACCTTTGATGTTGTAGTGGCAAACGCAAACGATGCGCCCACCGTGGTTATCACCCCTACGGATTACAACGCCATTGAACAGGTCGCCATTAATTTGCACGGCACAGGTATCAGTGTGGCTGATTTGGATGGTGATGCGTTAACCATCACGCTTACCGGAATACACTCTAATAGCAACCTTGCAGCAACTGTTGGAACGACGGGCGTTGTTGTTGTATCGGGCGTCAATACCAATACCCTGATCCTCAGCGGCACAGCAGCGCAACTCAATGATTTATTTGCGGGAAATAACGGCAGCACGCTTACTTACAGGCTCTCGGGTAATACCCCGGTTGCAAGCGATACACTTACCATAAGCGCGAGCGACGGCAGCCTCTCGGGCAATGATACGGCGACAATTAACATCACGGCAGTAAATGACGGCCCTGCCAATACCGTACCCGGTGCGCAAGCGACCAATGAAGATACTGCGCTGGTGTTTAGTGCCGGTAATGGCAACCAAATCCAGATAGCTGATCTTGATGCGGGCGCCAGCGATTTGGAGGTCACACTCTCGGTTACCAATGGCACATTAACGCTCGCGGGTGTGGCTGGTTTGACATTTACTACGGGTGATGGAACCGCTGACAGCAGTTTGGTATTTCGCGGAACCCAAGCCAATATTAATGCGGCATTGGCAACGTTAACTTTCAATCCCGCGGCAAATTTTAACGGTGCTGCCGTACTGACTATCACCACCAGCGATCTAGGTAATACAGGTACCGGAGGCACTCTCACCGACTCCGATAATATTAATATCACCGTCAATGCCGCTAATGATGCGCCCACCGTCGCCACACCCATTCCCAACCAGAACGCGACTGAGGATGCTGCTTTTAGCTTTCAATTTGCTGCGGGTGCGTTTGCGGATGCGGATTTAAATGCGCTGACGTATAGCGCACAGCTAGCGGGTGGTGGTGCATTGCCCACGTGGTTAAGTTTTGATGCAGCGACGCGCACGTTTAGCGGCACTCCGGTAAATGGCGATGTTGGAACTGTATCTATTGATGTCACGGCAGATGATGGCAATGGGGGAACGGTTACCGATACCTTCAACATCGTCATCGCCAACAGCAATGATGCACCCACCGTGGCCGCCCCTATCGCCAACCAAACTGCAGCCGATGGTGTGGCCTTTAATTTCCAATTTGGTCCGGGTGTTTTTGCTGATGTAGATACGGGCGATACGCTCACTTATTCCACCCAATTGAATGGTGGTGGAGCACTGCCCGCCTGGCTCACCTTCGATGCAGCAACGCGCACTTTTAGCGGTGTTCCGGCCACCGGCGATGTGGGGGTATTGACGATTGATGTCACCGCCAGCGATGGCAATGGTGGTACGGTTACCGATACTTTTACACTCACCGTCAACAGCTTGCCCGATACTGAATATATCGATACGGGAAGTGGCGGGGCATTTGTGCCTGTATCCACCGGCAACCTGGCTGGTCAGTCTTTTTCTTATAACAGTGTTGGTGCGACTTACACTGTCAATGAAGTTAGCCTTTACCTCGCGCGTTACGATGCTGCAGTGCTGCAAACTATCACGGTTGAACTGCGCGATGCGTGGAATGGTGCCATTTTAGCGAGCGACTCGATTCTTTCTTCGCAAATCAGCCGCGATGGTTTTGATTGGCATACCTTCAGCTTTGCCGATGTGGCACTCAATGACCAGCAGACCTATGTTATTCAGGTCAGCAGCACCGGCAGTGATGATTTGGTGATCGTATCGCGCATTGCCGGTAATACCTTTGCCGACGGTACAATGATTGAAAACGGTGTACCCGATGCCGCCGGTTGGGATCTGGCTTTTAAAGTCGCCAAAGATGATGGAAGTAACGGTGCGCCGGTGGCGGATAACCCCATCGCCGACCAGACTCTGGATGCCGAAGTGCCATTCAACCTGGTAGTGCCCGCGAATACATTTTCTGACCCGGACGCCAACGACACCATCAGTTATCGCGCACAATTGGCAGGTGGCGGCAGCCTTGGTTGGTTGACGTTTAACGAAGCCACCAACACCTTCGCTGGTACACCACACTGGCATCAGGCGGGCACCATGACGGTGGAGCTGATCGCGACTGACAACCACGGTGCCTCTACGTCGACTTTCTTTGATATTGAAGTCATCAACACCAACACTGCACCTACAGTGGCCAATCCGATCCCTGATCAATTGGTGAACGAAGACTCACCCCTAAACTTCCAATTTGCCGCCAATACTTTTGGCGATGTGGATGTGGGTAATACCTTCACTTACAGCGCTGAGCTGGCAGTAGTGGGCGGCTTGCCACCATGGCTCAGTTTTGATGCAACAACCCGTACTTTTAGTGGCACACCAGCCAATGGCGATGTGGGTACCTGGACGGTTGAAGTCACTGCTAATGATGGTTTTGGCGGTGAAGTAATTGATACGTTTGTGATCACCGTTGCCAATACCAACGATGCGCCGACCTTGGCAAACCCCATTCCCGACCGCACTGCTATAGAAGATACAGCGTTCAATTTCCAATTTGCCGCCAACACCTTTGCCGATGTGGATGTGGGCACCAGCTTTACCTATACCGCTCAACTGGTCGGCGGTGCACCTTTGCCCGCATGGTTGAGTTTTGACAGCGCCACGCGTACTTTCAGCGGTACCCCGGCTGAGGGTGATGTGGGTACCATCGCCATAGAAGTGATTGCCAATGACGGTGCGGGCAGCACAATTTCCGATAGCTTCGATATCGTCATCACCAATAGCAATGATGCTCCCATCATTGCTAACAACATTCCCGACCAAAATGCAGCAGAAGATGCAGTATTTAATTTCCAATTTGCGGCCAATACCTTTACTGATGCGGATCCAGGCGCAAGCCTCACGTATTCGGCGCAGATGGCTGGTGGGGGCTCTTTACCTGGTTGGCTCAGTTTTAATGCCGCAACCCGCACATTTAGTGGTACACCGACCAATTCAGATCTGGGTACACTCACCATCGCACTCACTGCTAGCGATGGTTTGGGTGGTACGGTTAGGGAGACCTTCGACATAGTGGTTGCCAATTCCAATGATGCTCCCATAGTTGCTTTTCCGATTGCCGACCAAAACGCCACGGAAAATACGGCATTCAGCTTTACGTTTGGCGCCAATGTATTTGCTGACGAGGACGCGGGCGATACCTTGTCCTTCAGCGCCCAGTTAGTGGGTGGCGCACCTTTACCAGCATGGTTACTTTTTGATGCAGCGACGCGCACCTTCAGTGGCACGCCCGCCGCCGCTGATGCCGGCACTTTGGCCATTCAAATTACTGCCAGCGATGGCAATGGTGGCAGCATTGCCGAGAGTTTTAATCTCACTATTAGCAATCTGCCGGTCAATGCACCGCCGTTTGTGCAAAATGCGCTTGCTGATCAGCTTGCTGCTGAAGATTCACCTTTTCAATTCACCTTGCCAGCGGCGACCTTTGTCGATCCTGAAGGCGACTTGCTCATTTACTCCGCCCAGCTAGCAGGTGGGGGCGCTTTGCCTGCATGGCTGAGCTTTGATTCTGCGAGCGGCACTTTCAGTGGCACACCTGCGGCGGGCGACCTGGGCAATATCACCGTGCTGGTAACGGCGAGCGATGGCAATGGCGGTTCCGCCAGCGACAGTTTTGCCATTACCGTGACTAACACCAACGATGCCCCGCAACTGGTTAACCCAATCCCTAACCAAAATGCGACAGAAGACATCGCCTTCGTTTTTCAATTCAACAGCAACACCTTTGCGGATGAAGATCCGGGCGCTAGTCTCACTTACAGCGCACAACTGGTCGGCGGAGGTGCATTGCCGGCTTGGCTGAGTTTTGACAACGCGACCCGCACGTTCAGTGGCATCCCTGCGCAGGGGGATACCGGCAATTTGATACTTCAGGTTGTCGCCAGCGATGGTGTTGCTACCGCCGTGGCGCAATTCCAACTTATGGTAGCCGCAGTGAACGATGCCCCCCAAACAACCGGCATCGCGGCGATCAATAATCTGGAAGATGCTGCAGGTGACCAGGTCGATTTATGGGCGGCGTTTAGCGATCAGGAAACCGTCAGCCGCGATCTGGCGTTTTCCGTTGTTGGCAATAGCAATCCCGGTTTGGTTAGTACCATTAGCATCGACCCGGCTACTGGCCAACTGCAATTGCGCTATGGCGCCAACCAATTTGGCAGCGCCGATTTAGTGGTGCGCGCGCAGGATCAGCAGGGTGCCTGGGTAGAAACCTTGGTGCGCGTCAATATCGCGCCGGTAAACGATGTGCCGGTATCCAGCGGTATTGGCGATATTAGGGTTCAGGCAGGCGCCGCTCCCCAGCAGATGAATCTGCAGACAGTGTTTAACGATGTTGAAAACGGTAGGGCGTTAGTCTGGACTTTGGTGGACAACAGCAATAGTGCAGTTGCCACCAGCGTTCAAATTGATCCTGCAACAGGCATGATGACACTGGCGTTTTCATCCCAAACCGGTGGTGATTCCACCATAACCCTGCGCGCGCAAGATGGCGAAGGCGCTTGGGTGGAGACCCGTTTTAAAGTGACAGTGACGGCTGCGGAAATAGTTACTCCACCTCCTGTTACCCCGCCGGTAGAGCCGCCCAGTCCGCCGGTAGTTCCACCCGTAGTTCCGCCGGTAGTACCTCCAGCACCACCTACCGCGGAGGTGCCAGATGACGGTGACAATAACACTGGTGAGCTACCCAACCTGGGTGGTAACGGTGACACAGGAATTACACCACCCGGGATACCGGACCAACCTTTAGTGGTAGATACTGGCGATAACGAGCGCCCTGATACTGGCTACAAAGATAAATCCAGCCGCGATATAGAGCGTGCTGAAGAGATGCTCAGCGACGGTAATATTCCACTGACGACTCTAACTGCGTCGCCCAATCTGGCCAGTCTGATTGCACCTGACGCCGGTTTTGCTCCTTGGGAAGAGGCTGATTTTGACAATGAAGTGCGCCGCCTGCGCGCGCAAATGGATGAAGCCATGTTGGAAGAACAAGACCGTAAAGCCGTTGTCGCGGGCCTTACGTTCTCGGTGACAACCGGTTTACTGGTTTGGTCTTTGCGCGCGAGCAGTCTATTGTTAACCATGATGTCGATGCTGCCGCTCTGGCGCGGGCTTGATCCATTGCCAATTCTCGATGAAGTTAACAAAAAGAAAAAAGAGTTGGAGCAACAGCGTAAAGATCGTGAGCGCGAAGACAAAAGTGCAAAAGAAGTGGGTTATTTGTTTGATCACGCCCAGAAAAAAGAATCGCGCCCATAACCCACAACTAGCGCAGTTGGTCATCATAAACACAAAAGGAATCAAGGCGAGACGATGTTTGGTTTTACTCCTGCAGTTCGGTTAAGTTTGGGATTGGTAGTATTGACCGTCTCCATTTTGATCCTCGCGCAAGCGATAGGGTTAACTCCAGGTGCTGAGCGGCAACAACTGGATGTGCGCAAACGTTTGACAGAAACGCTGGCATCGCAAGTGGGCGTTGCGATCATGCGCGGTGATGAAATTTTGCTGCAATATTTGTTGGAGTCCTCGGTCGAGCGCAATCCGGAAATTGAATCCGCAGGGGTCAGACGCAACGACGGAATTGTGGTATCACAAACCAAATTGCACGCTCAAAAATGGGCCAAAGCTAAAGCGCACGAATCCACACCTACCCACGTTCGTTTTCCGATCATGATCAACGGCGCCAAACGTGCCGAGTTTGAAATCACATTTGAACCGCTGATGAGCGACAGTCATCCGATTTTTGGAATACCGACGTTTATCCTGCTGGTGATATTTGTCTCGCTCAGTGGTTTTGTCGGCTTTTGGTTTTACATCAAACGCGCACTGAAACATCTGGACCCCAGTGCAGTTGTGCCCGCGCGGGTGCGCAACGCGTTGAATATTCTTGCCGAAGGTGTATTGATTCTGGATAGGCGTGAGCAGATTGTGCTGGTCAACACTGCGCTGACGGAGCATTTGCAGCGCACTGAGCAATCATTGGTTGGTAAAAAGGCCAGCAACCTCGGCTGGTTTCTCGATCCTAATCAAGAAACGCGTGATTACCCTTGGTTGACGGCGATTAATACCGGCGTAAAACAAACCGGGGTGCGAGTGTTATTGCCGACCAGTGATGAAAAAGACAAAATTTTTCATGTGAATGCCGTACCGATCCTCGATGGCAAAGGGTCAAGCCAAGGCACCATTGCCGTGTTTGAAGATATTACCGAATTGGAAACCAAAAGCCGTTTGCTAGAGGAGATGATCCAACAGCTCGCGGCGACGCAAGTGGCGATTGAAAGCAAAAATAAAGAGCTGACTTACTTAGCCACACGCGATCCGCTCACCAATTGTTTTAACCGCCGCGCACTCTACGAACATCTCGATGGCAAGTTCGATGGCGCGCGCACCTCCGATGCCGAGTTCAGTTGTATTATGGCCGACATCGATTTCTTCAAAAAAGTGAACGATACCTATGGCCATGCGGCAGGCGATGAAGTGATTAAGATGGCTGCCAATAGCCTGCGCGAGGTGGTGCGCGATATGGATATGGTGGCGCGATTTGGTGGTGAAGAGTTTTGCGTGATTTTACCGGGCGCACCGCTGGAGCAGGCGCAGATGATCGCCGAGCGCTGCCGCGAAAAAATCGCTGCAAAAGATACCAATGGCATCAAAGTGACCGGCAGTTTCGGCGTGACCTCAATTCGTATGGGGGCAAGTTCGGCGACCCAACTGATCCAGCAGGCGGATGAAGCACTCTATTACTCCAAACAGCACGGCCGTAATCAGGTCACCTGTTGGAAGCCGGGTATGGAAAGCCTTATCGCCGAGACCCAACATTAAGTTTAAGGTACTCATCTAGATAAAAACTTGCGCGCAATTCGACCAGCAAACCCGCTCCTCAGCGGGTTTTTTGCTTCATTTCACCGCAGAGTGATCTTGCCGGTGGTAAATCTGCCGCCAGTAATTACAATAGCCCTCATTTGCCCTTCACCATGCAAGAACGACTCGGGATACTCCATTGAAATCAGTAACTCCACAACGCCGCGCGCCCGCTTCAGAGCAAACCTCCAATTTATTGGTGCGCCTGTTAAAAGAGGGTGCACTTATCGGCTTGGGTGCCGTGTGCCTCTATTTGTTGATCGCCATGATCAGTTACGACCCGAATGACCCAGGCTGGTCCAAAACTGGCGATAACACTATTGTCCAAAATGCGGGTGGGCCTTTTGGTGCCTGGATCGCTGATGTGTTCTT
Organism: Cellvibrio fibrivorans; assembly: GCF_031457055.1. Taxonomy (NCBI): domain Bacteria; kingdom Pseudomonadati; phylum Pseudomonadota; class Gammaproteobacteria; order Cellvibrionales; family Cellvibrionaceae; genus Cellvibrio; species Cellvibrio fibrivorans. The sequence continues at coordinate 319,184 of NZ_JAVDVX010000005.1, forward strand.
TTCGTTGTGTGGCTATCTCGCCTATTTGTTTCCGGTGATGATTGCCTACCGCGCTTGGTTGGTATTGAAAGACCGCACCCGTGAGGGTGGTATCGATTGGTTGTTTTTCGGTTTGCGTGCAGTAGGGTTAATACTGGTGATGGTGGCGGGCGCAGGTATCGCGGCCATGCATTACAGTGACGGCGCCTCGGCACTACCTTATTCCAATGGTGGGCTTTTGGGCGCTGCGGTATCCGATGGTGTCTTTGGTGCGTTTAATTACACTGGTGGAACCCTGTTACTGCTCACCCTGTTTCTGGTGGGCATGACGATTTTTACTGATCTTTCTTGGCTAAAGCTCGCGGAAGATATAGGCCGCTGGACCAGTATCGGTATCGCGCGCGCGCTGGAAAAATGGCAAGTGTATAAGCGCGAGCGCGCGGAAAAACAAATCGCCGTCAAAGCCCAAGAGCATCGCCGTGAAGTGGTGGTGCAGCATGCTAAGGTGGAAGCCAAGCGCCAGGCGCCGGTGATTATCGAAGAGCCCGTCAAAAAGAAACCCGCGCCCAGCCCGCGTATCGAGAAAGAAAAACAACCATCGCTATTTGAATCACTGGAGCCGGCGGTTGGGCAATTACCGCCGTTGAGTTTGCTTGATCCGGCTGATAAGCGTAGCGACAAGGGCTACTCCAAAGAGTCGTTGGAAGCTATGTCGCGCATGTTGGAATTGAAGCTCAAGGATTTTGGTATCGATATTGAAGTGGTATCGGTACAGCCTGGCCCGGTGGTTACCCGTTTTGAAATCCAGCCAGCGCCTGGTATTAAAGCCAGCCGCATCTCCGGCCTCGCAAAAGATTTGGCGCGCTCACTCGCGGTAGTCTCGGTGCGGGTAGTGGAAGTTATCCCCGGTAAATCGGTAATGGGTGTTGAAATTCCCAATGCGCATCGCGAAATGGTGCGTTTGTCCGAGGTGCTTTCTTCAGAAGTCTACGATAATGCCAAATCGCCACTGACCATGGCATTAGGACACGATATTTCCGGCGAGCCCATTGTTGCCGACCTCGCCAAAATGCCGCACTTGCTGGTAGCTGGTACGACCGGTTCGGGTAAGTCCGTGGGCGTCAACGTGATGTTGCTCAGTCTGCTGTATAAATCAACGCCTAAAGAAGTGCGCCTGATATTGGTTGACCCCAAAATGCTGGAGCTTTCGGTCTATGAAGGTATCCCACATTTGCTCACCCCCGTTATCACCGATATGAAAGATGCGTCCAATGGCCTGCGCTGGTGTGTAGGTGAGATGGAGCGCCGCTACAAATTGATGTCGGCGCTGGGCGTGCGCAACCTCGCCGGTTACAACCGCAAGGTTGAAGATGCAATCAAGGCGGGTGAACCGATTAAAGATCCATTGTTCAAGCCGGAAGAGAATTTTGATCCGGGTGCCGAAGTGGCGACTGCGCCGGATTTGGCGGAGCTGCCGTTTATTGTGGTAGTGATCGACGAATTCGCCGACATGATGATGATTGTCGATAAGAAAAAAGTGGAGCAGCTGATCGCCCGTATCGCACAAAAAGCCCGTGCGGCTGGTATCCACTTAATCCTCGCTACCCAGCGCCCGTCGGTGGACATCATCACCGGTTTGATTAAAGCCAACGTGCCTACGCGCATAGCGTTCCAGGTATCGTCCAAAATTGACTCGCGCACTATCCTCGATCAGGGTGGGGCAGACCAACTGCTGGGCCATGGCGATATGCTCTATCTGCCATCAGGAACCAGCGTGCCTATCCGTGTTCACGGCGCTTTTGTGGATGACCATGAAGTGCATAAAGTGGTGGCCGATTGGAAAAAACGCGGTGCACCACAATACATCGACGGCATCACCGATGATGACAACAACTCCATTCCCGTACCTGGCTTACCTAGCGAAGGTGGTGAAGACAGCGATGGTGAAACCGATGCACTTTACGATGAGGCGGTGCAGTTTGTGATTGAATCGCGCAAGGCTTCGATTTCGTCGGTACAGCGCAAATTGCGCATCGGCTATAACCGTGCCGCGCGCTTGATTGAAACTATGGAGGCGGCGGGAGTGGTTTCCTCCGCAGGCCACAATGGCAACCGCGAAGTATTGGTCGGCGGCGGGCGCGATTAGCGTTTTATTTTTAATCAACTGAACTGTTTATCTCAGGTTCATCGCCACTCGCTAGGATCTACTGTAGTGCGATAGTGCACACAACCAAAACTCATATCCGGATTTTTTATGAAGATGTTTTCCCGTTTTTTGACTAGCTGTTTATTAGTAGCATCCGTTGTCGTCCATGCTGCCGACGACCAAGCCGCCGCGCAACTGCGCAAACAACTTGATGCCATGAATACCTTGCAGGGCGATTTTGTACAAACCACTTACGATAAAAAAGGTGCAGAGCAAGAAACCAGCAGTGGCAATTTTATGCTGATGCGCCCCGGCAAGTTTTATTGGAAAACCCTGGAGCCAATGCAACAATTGTTGGTATCCAACAACAAAACCATTTGGCTCTACGATCCTGATCTGGAAACTGTCAACGAGCGTGCCTTCACCGACGACCTGCGCGAAACGCCTGCGTTATTGTTGAGTTCTGATATCGAACAATTGCGCAAAAGTTTTACCGTCACCCGCGATGAAAAAGACACGTCTGCTGAAAAATATACGCTGACTCCCAAAGTCACCGATGGCATGTTCCAACATTTAACGTTGGTATTTAAAGCGAATCAGCTTACCGAGTTTGCGATTCAAGATAGCCTCGGACAACTTACCCGCTGCGTATTAACCAATGTGCAGCGCAACAAAACCCTGCCGGAAGAAAAGTTCTTTTTTCAACCGCCGGAGGGCGTCGAAATTTTGAAAGATTAAGCGCGTCATGGATCTTTTTGGTTCATCTGCACCAGCTTACCAACCACTCGCGGCGCGTATGCGCCCGCGCAACCTCGACGATTATATCGGCCAGGAGCATTTGCTGAGCGCCGGAAAACCTTTGCGTGAAGCCATCACTCGCGGCCAATTGCACTCCATGATTTTGTGGGGGCCACCGGGTGTTGGCAAAACCTCGCTCGCCAAATTATTTGCCGAGCAAGCGAATGCCCGTTTTGAATCACTGTCAGCAGTGTTGTCCGGTGTAAAAGAAATTCGCGCAGCTGTTGCTAGCGCACAACAGGAGCGAATTTCCAGTCGTCGTAAAACCATTTTATTTGTCGATGAAGTGCATCGTTTTAATAAATCCCAGCAGGATGCATTCCTACCTTATGTGGAAGACGGTACTTTCATTTTTATTGGTGCGACTACCGAAAATCCCTCGTTTGAATTAAATAACGCACTGCTCTCGCGCTGCCGTGTTTATGTGTTGCGCGGCTTGCAACCAGAACAATTAAAAGATGTATTGCAGCAGGCACTCGATGATAAAGAGCGCGGCCTGGGCGAACACCATATTCGTATCGATGCCGATACGCTGATGACTCTCGCGCAAGCAGCCGATGGCGATGCACGCAAAGCGCTTAACTTGCTGGAAATTTCTGCTGATCTCGCCGAAGAAGAGGGTGACCATAAAGTTATCAACGCGCAAGTTATCACCGAAGTGCTGGCCTCTGATGTTCGTCGCTTCGATAAAGGCGGCGATATTTTCTACGAGCAAATTTCTGCCCTGCATAAATCTGTGCGCGGCTCTTCACCAGATGGCGCCTTGTATTGGCTGGCGAGAATGCTTGATGGTGGCTGCGATCCACTCTACATCGCCCGCCGTGTAGTGCGTATGGCGAGCGAAGATATAGGCAATGCCGATCCGCGCGCGCTGCCGCTGTGTTTATCCGCATGGGATGTGCAAGAGCGGTTGGGTAGCCCGGAAGGGCAGCTGGCGATCGCCCATGCCGTGGTGTATCTCGCCTGCGCACCCAAAAGTAATGCTGTGTATAATGCCTTCAATCAAGTCATGGCCGATGTGCGCACCCAACCGGCCTACGATGTTCCCATGCATTTACGCAATGCCCCGACCAAGCTGATGAAAAGCATGGATTACGGCGCCGAATATCGTTACGCGCATGATGAGCCAGGCGCTTATGCTGCGGGTGAAAATTATCTGCCGGAAGATATTGCCCAGGCGCGCTATTACCAACCGGTGGAGCGCGGATTGGAATTAAAAATCCAGGAAAAACTCGCCCATCTGCGCGAGCTTGATAAACAAAGTAAAAAGAAACGCTATAAAAAATCGCCCGGAAAATAATATGCAGTGGTTAGCAATCGCATTAGGTGGTGCTCTCGGCTCAGTGCTTAGATTCGCTGCCGTCGGTTATTTTACGCCGCTGTTGAATTACCGCTTTCCGCTTGGCACGTTTGTGGTGAATATTGCCGGGTCGTTTTTAATCGGTGTCGCTTATGTACTCCTGGTAGAAAAAACGACTTTGCCTGCTGAATGGCGCTTGTTTTTTATCACCGGAATTTTAGGTGGATTTACCACTTTCTCAGCCTTTTCGCTGGAAATTTTGCAGTTGTGGCAAGAAGGGCATGTGTTTAATGCACTTGTGTATGCCAGCAGTTCGGTGGTTCTGGGGTTATTGATGGCGTTTATTGGTATGGCATTAACCCAAAAATTATTTTAATTTTTTATTTCGCTCGCTCCCAAGCTCTGCTTGGTAATGCGTATGCTGCAAATGTTGTGGTATATAAACATTAACTTTAACTTACTACGAAAAATTATCATGTTAGATTCAAAATTACTCCGCACCGCCACTGAGCAAGTTGCCCAAGGCTTAGCCAAACGTGGCTATGAATTGGATGTAGCAAAAATCCAGGCTTTGGAAGAGACCCGCAAAGCGATTCAAATAAAGACTGAAAATTTGCAAAGTGAACGCAACTCTATTTCCAAAGGTATCGGCAAAGCCAAACAAGCCGGTGAAGATGTTGCTCCTATGATGCAGGCAGTAGAAAACATCAAACAAGAATTGGCTACTGCGGAGGTAGAGTTGGCCAAAGTTCAGGTTGAGTGGGATGAGTTTGTCAATGCGATTCCTAATATTCCAGCAGACGAAGTGCCGAACGGAAAAAGCGAAGACGATAACGTTGAAGTGCGCACTTGGGGCACGCCACGCAGCTTCGAATTCCCCATTGTTGATCACGTTGATCTAGGTGCAAACCTCGCTGGTTTGGATTTTGAAACCGGCACCAAAATTACTGGCACTCGCTTTGCGGTATTGCGCGGTGGTGTTGCACGTCTGCATCGCGCGCTGGCTCAATTTATGTTGGATACGCATATCAACCAACATGGCTACGAAGAAGTTAATGTCCCTTTTATTGTGAATCGCGATTCACTTTTTGGTACTGGCCAGCTGCCGAAATTCGAAGAAGATTTATTCAAACTGACTGATGACCGTGAGTTCTATTTGATCCCAACGGCAGAAGTGCCGGTTACCAATATTTATCGCAATGAAATTATCGATGAGGCGCAACTGCCGATTAAATTGGTCTGCCATTCACCATGCTTCCGTTCCGAAGCGGGCAGCTATGGGCGCGATACTCGTGGCATGATTCGCCAACACCAGTTTGAAAAAGTAGAACTGGTTAAGTTTGTGCGTCCAGAAGAATCCGATGCGGCACTGGAAGCACTGGTTGGTCATGCGGAAACGATTTTGCAGAAACTCGGTTTGCCACACCGCACGGTAATATTGTGTGGCGGTGATATTGGTTTTTCTTCTGCCAAAACCTACGACATCGAAGTGTGGGTTCCTTCACAAAATAAATACCGCGAGATTTCATCCTGCAGCAGTTTTCGCGATTTCCAGGCGCGCCGCATGATGGCTCGCTACCGCAACAAAGAAACCGGCAAACCTGAATTGCTGCACACCCTCAATGGTTCAGGTTTAGCCATTGGCCGCACCTTGCTCGCCGTAATGGAAAATTATCAGCAAGCAGATGGCAGTGTCGTCGTTCCAGAAGTATTGCGTCCCTACATGGGCGGCACTGAAGTATTGATGCCAGTTAAAAAATAATTGGAATTTTCACGCATGTGAATCTGTAGGGTGGGTGGAGCGAGAGCGATACCCACCTTTTATTTTTGAGAGAAGGATAATTAGATGTTCACAAAAATCGACCACCTAAAAGCAACTCTCGATGCGCATCGCCCTCTGCCGGAGGCAGTGGTCAAAAACCTGCACGAAGATTTGGTGCTGCGCTGGACTTATAACTCCAACGCTATTGAAGGTAATACGCTCACCTTGATGGAAACCAAAGTGGTACTGGAAGGTATTACCGTGGGTGGCAAGAGCCTTCGCGAACATTTTGAGGCGATTAACCACCGTGATGCCATTTTGTTTGTAGAAGAATTGGTGCAGCAGCGTGAAGTGTTATCAGAGTGGCAGATTCGCAATATTCATCAGTTGATCCTTAGAAATATCGATGAACAAAATGCAGGGCGCTACCGTAATCTCAATGTACTGATTTCTGGCGCAACTCATACACCACCCGACCACCTGCTTGTGCCAGAGCAAATGGTTCGTTTTATCGCCTCGTTAAATCCACAGCTTCATCCGGTCGAATTTGCGGCGCGTGTGCATGTGGATTTTGTGGGTATTCACCCTTTTGTAGATGGCAATGGCCGCACGTCGCGTTTGTTAATGAATCTGGAGCTAATGAAAGCAGGCTTTCCTCCCGTTGTAATTCCAGTTGGGCAAAGGCTGCGTTATTACCAAGCCTTGGATAATGCGCATGTAAAAGGCGATTACCTCCCCTTTATTGAACTCGTGGTTGAGGTTGTTGAGCAAAGTTTTGAACCCTATTTTTTTGCCTTAGGTATTAAACAATAAATTTATGGAATACTTCCCCGTCTTTCTCGATTTAAAAAACCGCCTCTGCCTGTTGGTCGGTGGTGGTGATATCGCAACGCGTAAAGGCCGCTTGCTCTCCAAAGCAGGCGCGCGCTTGCGTGTGGTTGCGCCGGAAATTTCCAGAGAATTACGTGAACTGGTTGCGCAAAATAATGGTGAGTTGCATGAGCGTGAATATCAAACCGACGATTTAAATAATTGTGTTATCGCAATCGCGGCAACGGATATCGAATCGCTCAATGAACAAATTTCTGCCGATGCCAAAGCGCGCAACTTGCCCGTTAATGTGGTTGATAGTCCCGCACTCTGCACTTATATCACCCCGGCGATTATTGATCGTTCACCTTTAGTGATCGCAATTTCCAGCGGTGGCGAATCACCGGTGCTCGCGCGTTTAATCCGTGCAAAGCTCGAAACACTTATTCCCGCCAGCTACGGTCGCCTTGCACAAATTGCCAGCAGCTGGCGTGACCGTGTCAAGTCTCGTTTTGATGATGGCGATAGTCGCCGTCGGTTTTGGGAAAAAATTCTGCAAGGTCCTGCCGCTGAATTGGTATTAAATGGTCAGGAAGACGCTGCGGAAAAAATTATTGCTACCGAGATTTCTAAAGATGATCAGACTATCACGCAAGGTGAAGTCTATTTAGTCGGCGGCGGCCCGGGGGACCCTGAATTATTAACGCTGCGCGCATTGCGTTTAATGCAGCAAGCTGATGTGGTGCTCTATGACCGTTTGGTGTCCGATGGGGTGATGGAATTAGTGCGCCGCGATGCTGAGCGAATTTATGTTGGAAAACGCCGCAGTGAACATGCGATGGAACAGGAAAATATCAACCAACTGTTGGTTGATCTCGCCAAACAAGGTAAACGAGTGTTGCGCTTAAAAGGGGGAGATCCATTTATTTTTGGGCGCGGCGGTGAAGAGATTGAATTACTCGCGCAAAATAATATTCCGTTTCAAGTGGTGCCCGGAATTACCGCTGCATCGGGTTGCTCGGCTTACGCAGGCATTCCGCTAACTCATCGCGATTACGCGCAATCCGTGCGGTTTGTGACTGGGCATTTAAAATCTGACAATACGAATCTGCAGTGGCCTGAGCTAGCCAATCCAACCCAAACACTGGTGTTTTACATGGGCTTGGTAGGATTAAAAGAGATTTGTGAGTCCTTGATCAGTCATGGTCGTGCATCGACGACACCTGTGGCCTTGATTGAAAAGGGAACGACACAGGAGCAGCGTGTGTTGATTTCGGATTTGGCGTCAATTGTTGATGTGGTTGCCGCAAATGATGTACATGCCCCTACGCTGTTTATCGTTGGGGAAGTTGTAAAATTACATGATAGTTTGAAATGGTTTAAGCCGGGTATGTAAGCTCTGCCGTCCTAAAAATAAGTTGACATAAAAAGCCTCCCTCGCACAACGAGGGAGGCTTTTTTATTACTGTGTTGCCGAGTTGGAAGGTTTGGTTTTTATCCAGGAGATAAGCACAGAACCGCCGATCAGCAATGCAACTGTCGCGAGTGAAATGCCAGTCGGAATTTTATAGATATCGATCAACAACATTTTAATACCGATAAATACCAACACCAATGCCAGTCCATATTTTATGTAGGTAAATCTATCGGCCATATCTGCCAGCAAAAAGTACATGGCTCTCAATCCGAGAATTGCAAAAATGTTTGATGTCAGAACGATAAAAGGATCAGACGTAATAGCAAAAATGGCGGGGATTGAATCTACAGCAAAAATAACGTCTGAAATCTCCACCATGATTAATACAAGAAATAGGGGGGTCATTAATTTCACCCCATTTACTATCACAAAGAAACGTTCACCATCCAAATGATCGCTGATCGCAAAATGACGTTTTAGCCACTTGAGTATTGGGTTGTTGTTGAGGTCCATTTCCTTGTCTGCCATCCACCACATTTTGATACCTGTGATCAACAGGAAGGCACCAAATACATAGAGCAACCAATGAAAATGTGCGAGCAACCAGACGCCAGCGAAAATCATAATGGTGCGTAAAATAATTGCACCTAACACACCATAGGTGAGCACACGTTTTTGCAGTTCAAACGGAATTGCAAAAAAATTAAACAACATTAGCCACACGAAGACGTTGTCTACTGCAAGCGATTTTTCAATCAAGTAACCGGTGAGATATTCCAATGTTTTGCTGGTAGCAAATTCGCGGGTGTAATTGGCATCCAGATAAAACCACAAGCCAGCGCCAAAGCTCAATGCCAGCCCCACCCATACCAGCGACCAACTGGCAGCTTCTTTTAGCGAGACACGGTGTTGTTTTCCTCCGCCGACAAAAATCAAATCAATCGCGAGCACAACTATCACAATCGCAAAAAATGCCAGCCACATCCACCAGGTTCCAATAGATTGAAACGAGCTGGTTGCGTCATTGGCCGTTTGTACGGCATCAGTAAGGGTTTGCCCGGACGAGGCACCGGAAAGAGATGAGAAAGTAAAAATGTTTATCATGGAAGCTCCATCAAGGTCAGTTTAATTGACGCAATGACGGGCAAATCAGGAATGTACGAAAGCCTTTGTCATTGCGACAAAGGTCTCGTTTACAAGAGATTCTCTTGCCCGCGCGACCGGAGCTTTGACTCGTATTGACGACCTGCGCGGTGGTAACTACTCCCCTTCGTGAATCGGATTATTGAAAAACCCAGCATTTCAGTCAAGTATTTTTACGTTGGCTAACACGCCAACGGCGGCATTGATTTCTAGCTGCGGCTTGCACTAATGCATTGGTCAAAATGTGATCTGCGAGCCAGAAATATGTTGTTATTGGTTTTAAGGTTAAAGATATCCAATTCTCTGCCGATAAATTGACTGCAGCGTGCGAATTTAGACGCAACAGGAATCCCCATGGTATATCTAGGCCCCATTCAACCGCGACCGGTATCGGTAAAGGCACCCAGCCGTCCTACAGCTACGACAGCAGTTAGTGCCTATGCCAATGAGCACCAGAAAGGCGATCGTTCCGCAGGGCTTGATGCAATAGGCCCCCCCGGTGGAGTAGAGCGCCGCAAGCAACAAGACCGGCGTAATAAATCAGGCGCTCCCATGTTGGAAACACGCGCCGGTAAAGATAGGCGTAGATCTCCCCAACCCAGTATTAGCGTATCCATTTAAGATGAATTTCCTCAATGTGCTGTTGCCGTTATTTTCACTGGCACTGACTTAAATGCCGGTGTTTTACTGCGCGGATCGTGTGTGGTGGCAATCAGCACGTTGGCCTCAGGATAGTAGGCCATGGCATTGCCGCGCGGCAAATCAAACGCAAACACTTTTACGGCTTTCATTACTCCCTGTGGCGATTGGATGTTCGCGCAATCTCCCGCCGCAATTCCCAGTTCACCTATGTCCGCTGGATTCATCAAAACTGACCAACGAGTATCAGTGCCGCGATAGGAATCGCTCTCTTCATAAATAATCGAATTGAATTGGCCTTCACTGCGGATGCTGGCGAGTAAAAAAGGATATTCAGCGCTGGTTACTGGTGTAGGCAGCGGATTGGTTTGGAATTGGGCTTTTGTGTTTTCTGTTTTAAATGTTGGTGTGTCGAGCAAGCGGTTCTTGATGGTGAATTCTTGTTTGGTTTGTGCAATATCTTTTAATTCACTCAATCCGGGAATAGTTGCGGCGATCGCGGCGCGAATAGAATTGTGTTGTTTGAGTTGGTTAAAATCGAGCGGGCAATCTGGCAGTAATCGTTTACCCAGCTCGCACAGAATTTCCACTTCCGGTTTTACATTATGTAAGCGATCAATACCGCCATCGCTCAAACGCACATAATTAAACATGGATTCTTGCGTAGTGGCTTGCCACTCTTCATCGCGTGCAGTGACAGGTAAAATTAACGCTTCACTGGTTTCCATACCGGTGATGTGGCCCGCGTTTAACGTCGTGGTTAAATAAACTTTAAAGTTGATCTTATCCAGCGCTTCTTGTGCCCATCCGCTATTGGGAGTGGCCGAAAATAAATTGCCACCCATGATAAATGCGGTGTCAATTTTTCCTTCATATGCCGCTGTTAAACAGGCGAGTGTATCCATGCCTTTGGTGCGCGGCAGCTGTACACCCAGATGCTGTTCGAGCTGTTGTAACACATCTTCCGCTAAAATGGGTTTAACACCCACAGTGCCTATGCCTTGTACATTGCTATGGCCGCGTAGCGGTAATAAACCCGCAGCAGGTTTGCCAAGCATGCCGCGCAATAAGGCTAAGTTAGCAATCGCCTCAACATTTTCTACGCCGTGTAAATGATGAGTAATTCCCATACCCCAGGCAAAAATCGCTTTTTCAGATTGTGCATAGGCATTGGCGAGTGCGATTATTTTTTCTTTATCGACACCGCAAGTATCAATAATTTTTTGCCAGTCAGTATTATCAATATCAGATTTAAATGTTTGAAAATGATCCGTGTACTGCGCGATGTAATCAGTTGCAATTTGGTTGGATTCCAGCAGCGCTTTAGCGATCCCTTTAAATAATGCAAGGTCGCTGCCGATTTTGGGTTGCACATATTCCGATGCAATCCAGGTGCCGCCGCTCAGCATGGATTTGGCACTTTTAGGTACCGCAAAGCGCACCAGTCCGGGTTCTTTAGCTGGATTAATCACAATCACTTGCCCACCGCGCTCGCGGCAATTTTTTAATTGGTGCACAAAGCGCGGATGGTTGGATGAAGGGTTGGCACCTATCACAAAAATACAGTCGCAATTGCCGACATCTTCCAGTGACACCGTTGCGGTACCACTGCCAATGACGTTCTGTAATCCAACCCCAGTTGCTTGGTGACAATAATAGGAACAATTGTTGACATTGTTTGTGCCATACAAACGCGCGAGCAATTGCAATACAAAGCCGGCTTCATTAGATGAGCGGCCAGAAGAATAAAAGAAGCTTCGCTCGGATTTGGTTGCGGCAAACGCGCGCGCCATTTTATCCAACGCAAATTCCCAGCTGACGGGTGAGTATTTATTGCCGTCGGCGGATTTAAATAAGGGGTTATTCAAACGCCCGAGATGCTCAAGTTCGTAAGCACTCAGCTGTTTAAAATCATCCAATGTGTGATTGAATAAGTCGGTCGGGATGGGTTGTTGTATATCGGTCGATTGCGCCTGAATACTTTTATTACAGACTGAGGGGAATTCGTCTTTTTCATTGGTCATGCCGCCGCGTTGGCCGCCCATTCCCAAACCGCAGGCTTTACAGGTATTTTTGCTATTGAGCGCTTTCGCCGAATTGAGCAAGCCGATACGCGCAACGGTCTTTAATGTGTAGAGAACCTTTTTGGGGCCACCACCGACAATGGTAATGGGTTCGGCGGGGGTAGAATCTTTTACAGACATAAGCGTTCAGCCAAGCGGTTAATGCGATAGCAAGAGGGTAGGGCGGATTCTGTTGCATTGCAATACGTTAAATAGCCCGCTTTCTTGTAGAATCAGGCCACGCTAAATAAGAGTGATTGGAACTCCCTATGCCTCATATTGTAATTCTGGAAGATGAGCCCTCTATTGCCGAGAGCCTGATTTTTGTACTGCAAGCGGAGAGCTTTAGTACCCATTGGGAAAGCCTGGCAAGCAAGGCGCTTGCCTACATTAAAGCGCAACCGGTGGACTTGATTGTTATGGATGTGGGGTTGCCTGATATGACCGGTTTTGAAGCCTGCAAACAACTGCGTAAATTTTCCGAAGTGCCGGTGATGTTTTTAACCGCCCGTGGCGATGAGCTGGACCGTGTTGTCGGATTGGAGATTGGTGCAGATGACTACGTGGTAAAACCCTTTAGTCCACGTGAAGTGGCGGCGCGGGTGAAAGCCATTTTAAAACGCGTGCGACCAGTTATTGCAGCGAGTGACTTATCCCTAACCAATGAATTATTACCTGTACCAGAAAAACAGCGCGAATTTATAATCGATAGTGAACGTAAAACGATCCATTACTACCAACAATTGCTACAACTCACACGGTTTGAATATTATTTGTTGCAAGCATTGGTTGAGCAGCCGGGGCGGGTCTTCAGTCGCGATCAATTGCTGACTGCCGTCGGTGCAACCGCTGATGCGGGCTATGACCGCAGCATTGACGGACATATCAAAACATTGCGCGCGAAGTTGCGCGCGGTAAAGGCCGCCGCCGACCCGATCAAAACTCAACGCGGTTTTGGTTATTGCTATCAGCCGGAAATTCATTAATGTCGCTGAGCTTACGCATTTTTATTATCTACATGCTCTTTGTTGCGCTCTGCAGTTATTTTGTCTTGCGCACAGTAATGGAAGAAATTCGCCCTGGTGTACGCCAATCCACGGAAGAGACATTGGTTGATACCGCCAATTTGCTCGCTGAGTTTTTGCGCGAGCCTATGCTTAATAATAAAATCAACAACGAATTCTACGCAGATATTTTTCGCGCTTACGGCCAGCGCACGCCTAATGCGAGTATTTGGGGCGTCAATAAATTTGCTGTCAATCACCGGATTTATGTCACTGATAAAAATGGCATTGTGTTGCTCGATTCAAAAAATATTGCAGTTGGACAGGATTATTCACAGTGGAATGATGTCTATCTGACGCTGCAAGGAAAATACGGTGCGCGCTCCTCCCATGAAATTGAGGGCGATGAAAGCTCCAGCATTATGTATGTGGCAGCGCCGATAAAAGAGGGGGATGAGATTATCGGTGTGGTCTCAGTTGCCAAACCCAATCGCAGTGTGCAGCCGTTTATTGATCGTACCCAGCGTCGTTTGGGGATATTGGGTGGCGGTTTAATCTTATTGGGTTTATTGAGTGGGGCAATTTTTTCCTGGTGGTTGAGCCGCGAGCTGCGCAAGTTGCGCGAATACGCCGTCAACGTCAGCCAGGGAGAGCGCGCGATAATTCCCGAAAGTAAAATTGCCAGTGGTGAATTGCGCCAGCTCGCGCAAGCTTTGGAATCCATGCGCTCTGAACTCGATGGCAAAGCCTATATCGAACGCTATGTGCAAACGCTTGCACATGAATTAAAAAGCCCGCTTGCAGGTATCCGCGCAGCTACAGAATTATTGCAGTCGCCGCTATTGCAAACACCGGAGAATGATCAGCAGCGGCAGCGGTTTATCAATAATATCGACAGCGAAAGTCTTCGCCTGCAACAGCTTATTGAGCGCTTGTTAAATTTGGCCTTGGTCGAGCAACAGCAAACCTTGCATGCCCCAAAACCGATTGATCTTAATCTGCTGCTGGATGAGTTGCTCGATAACCAAATGGCGCGTATAGCCCAGCAGCAAACGCAGATTAAAAAAGATTACACTCCAGATGCGAGAGTTATCGGCGAATTGTTTTTACTTCGCCAGGCGATTAATAACCTGCTCGACAACGCGCTCGATTTTACTCCGCGAGCGGGTGTTATCTCTGTGCGTACACACAAAGAAAATGACCAATTAATTTTGTCAATAACCAATCAAGGGGAACCCATTCCCGATTTTGCCTTTGCGCGTTTAACGGAACGTTTTTTCTCCTTACCGCGCCCCGCAACGGGAAAAAAGAGCACAGGTTTAGGGTTGAATTTTGTGCAGGAAGTCGTTGCTTTGCATAGTGGAAATCTTGAATTGCACAATACGCATAACGGGGTGGTTGCAGTCGTGAATTTTCCACTTGTGCTGTCTAGTAATCTTGGGTGAGGTTAATGTATAGGCTGCTTGTGTACAATTTTTTACATCTTCCACCAGCACAAAAAAATAAGCTCCGCCCCTGATTCTGCCCCAGGCCACTGGGGTGGATTAAAACCTCCTGCACTATGCCTAAACTTGAGGGTAAAGCCAAGAATGCCGTTATTGATGAAAGTATTCGTTCCTGTCCTGTTAATCTTTTCCCTTGCGGCCTGCAAAGACGTGCTGAACAACCCTCTGGGGGGTATGGAAGCTCCGGCGTCTATGGAGCAGTTGGATGGAAGTTGGGTCGCAGAAGAGGGTGGTGCGAAGTTGGATATTGTTAAAACCAGCAAAGCCGATTGGTATGGTTTTATCTATCAGGAGAAGGGTAAGCAAACGGAAGGTCGTTTTGTGGTTTCTTATTTTGAGCGCAAGCGGGTACTGAATGTTGATTTGGCGAGTGTAAAAGTCAATGGCGCTCCGGTTGTTAAGGATTCCAGTCAGGCATTTTTGATGGTTGCTGCAACAGTCGATGATGAACAATTATTGCTGACACCCGCAGATATGGATAAATTTGAAAAGCATTTTGCGCAGTACTTTTTTGCCTCGCCAATTCAAGTAGAGGGCTTGTGCAAAAGAGATAACGAGCTTTGTAATTCGACCTTTTCCTCAGGCAATGTGTTGATATCCAAACGCATGAAAAAGTTTAATGACGAATTGATTAAAAAATTCCGTACTGTGTTCCCCTACAAAAAACAAGTAGTGTTTAATTCAGTCAACAGCTCATCTGAACACTAAGTGATATCACCCCGATTGTGTGTGCGATTGTCGGGTATTCTGCTTTTAGTGCGAATGCTCGCCGTTGCAGTGCATCAAAACTCCACATAAACTCCATATTCCCCACATAAATCCTCCAACTGGGGCGCGCATGATTTCTCCTACTTAAACCCTAAGGAGAAACCCATGAAGCGCCCTTTGTTGTTCAAATTCCTCGCCATCGGCCTGTTGATGTTATTGCTGCTGATTCCTATTGGGATGATTGGCAATTCAATCGATGAGCGCCGTGCATACAGCGAGCAAGTTATACGCGATATTGCCAACAGCTCCAGCCATAGCCAAACCTTGGTTGGGCCGGTACTAGTGGTGCCCTACACCAAGATTGAGCGCACCTGGACAGTAAACGAAAAAAGTGAACGGGTGGTAGAAGAACGTACAGTCTCGGGTAAATTGCAGTTTTTGCCGGATCTATTTCGTGTGAATGGAGATATCACTACCGAATTGCGTAAGCTGGGTATATATGCGGCGCGCCTTTATCACGCAGATACCCGTGTAGATGGCCATTTTATGGTGCCGGCAGATTACGGTATTAAAAATAATTTTTCTGACTACACGTTTCTCAAACCCTATGTCGCAGTGGGTATCAGCGATATCCGCGGCATTAAAAATTCATTGAAACTGCAATTAAATAATCAATCCTATGAATTTGAGCCTGGGTCAGAACTTAAAATTCTGGGCGACGGCGTTCACGCTGCTTTTCCATTGGATGTATTGCAGGTAGCAAATGAACAAAGTCAAAAATTGGGTTTTACGTTTAATTTGCTCTTGGATGGTACAGAGCAGTTGCATTTTTCGCCGATCGGAAAAGAGACACACGTAGAGCTGCACTCTGATTGGCCACATCCGCGATTTATTGGAAACTTTTTACCTGTGGAGCGCAGTGTGGCGGAAACTGGCTTTACAGCCCGCTGGCAAACCTCTTACTTCTCTACCAACTTTTCCGAATACTTTTACACCTGTGTGCGCAGTAATGAGTGCGACCAATACCAGCAGCGCCAGTTTGGTGTGAGTTTAATTGATCCTGTTAACCAGTATGTAAAAAGTGATCGCGCCATTAAATATGCACTGTTATTTATCGCCTTAACCTTTGCCAGTTTCTTTTTGTTTGAAGTGCTTAAACGTTTGCAGGTGCACCCGGTGCAATACGGTTTGGTGGGTATGGCTTTGGCATTTTTCTACTTGTTATTGTTATCGCTTGCCGAGCATATAGGTTTTGCTTCTGCTTACGCGTTGTCGTCAATCGCTTGTGTAATGTTGATTGGTTTTTATGTCTCCCATGTATTACAGAGCATCTGGCGCGGTATCGGGTTTACAACAGGTTTGAGTTTTTTATATGCCTTGCTCTACGGACTGTTAAGTGCAGAAGACTACGCGCTGCTGATGGGTTCTCTACTGCTCTTTGTATTGCTTGGCGTATTTATGATGCTGACTCGCAAAGTGGATTGGTATTCATTGGGGAATGGCAAAGCGGATTCGATAAAGGAGTGATAGGTCGATGAGTTTTTTGAATTATTGCCGCCAACCCTTATGTATCGCCTTTTCTGTCTTTTTCGGATTTATTTTGTGGATTATCTATGAGGCAGATAGGGGTGCAGATAATATTTTGATGAGTGCTGCCGATTCAATTCCTTACGGCGATAAGTTAGGGCATGTCTGGCTGTATGGAGGGTTGGCGTTGTTGCTTAATTTATTGCTCAATCGGCGAGTTGTGCTAATAAAGTCTGTACGGTTTCAACTAGGCAGCTTGCTGGTGTTTGGTTTTGCGGCAGCAGAGGAATTATCGCAAGGCTTTTTTGCAACACGCAGTTTGGATGGCTGGGATTTATTAGCGGATTTGTTGGGTGTTGGTATTGTTGCGTTTTTGGTAAATACTAAAAAAGGTGGGAATTAATATGGGGGTAATAGCCGCTTCGCTATTGATACTGGTATTGCCAGTGATTCTGTTTGGGTTAATCACTTACTGGCTGTGGATGCGTGGAATCTTGGGAAGGATTTGTTTGGTCGGCGTTTTTATGTGTAGTGCTGTTGAGGCGCACTCCATCATTTATCCACAAAAAAACTTGAAGGAAAATTATGCGCGGGTGATTGGTTAAATGTAAATGAGTCACGGGGGATTTGTAACCACGAATCCCCCGTTTTTTCAATTTTTACTTCAGAATAGCTTCAATCTTTGCCAGTTCTTCAGCACTGAAGTTCAAATTGTTTAATGCCGCAACGGAATCATCGATTTGCGCAGGGCGGCTGGCGCCAATTAAACAGGTGGTAACCGCATCATTATGCAGCGTCCAGGCAATCGCCATTTGTGCCAGTGACTGGCCGCGTGATTCTGCAATTTTATTCAGCGCTTGCACTTTTTGGATTTTTTCCGGAGTGATGTCTTTGTCACCCAGATAAATTTGTTCCGCGCGTGCAGCACGTGAACCTTCTGGAATACCGTTCAGGTATTTGTTGGTCAATACGCCTTGAGCGAGTGGTGAGAAAACAATGGATCCAACACCGTCCTCTTTTAATACATCCGTCAAACCATTCTCAATCCAGCGGTCAAACATGTTGTAACGTGGTTGATGAATTAACAAGGGTGTACCCAGCTCACGTAAAATACGCACGGCTTCTTTGGTTTGCGCTGGTTGATAATTTGAAATTCCCACATAGAGTGCGCGACCGGAGCGGACGATAAAATCCAGCGCTTGCATGGTTTCTTCAATCGGTGTTTCCGGGTCCATACAGTGATGATAAAAAATATCGAAATATTCAAGGCCGGTGCGCTTCAAGCTTTGGTCGCAACTGCTCACTAAATATTTACGCGAGCCACCAATACCGTAGGGGCCTGGCCACATATCATAACCGGCTTTGCTGGAGATAATTAATTCATCGCGGTAGGGCGCAAAATCCTGTTTGAAGATTGCGCCGAAGGTGGACTCTGCCGAACCAAAGTTCGGACCGTAGTTATTGGCTAAGTCAAAGTGGGTGATACCCAAATCAAATGCGCGTTGTAGCATGGCACGAGCGTTAGCTTGCGAATCTACTGCTCCGAAGTTTTGCCACAAACCCAGTGACAAGCGTGGCAAACGCAAGCCGCTTTTACCACAGCGCTGGAATTTCATGGTTTTGTAACGATCGGGATTAGCGACGTAAAGCGGGTTAGGTTCGTGGGTTATCATTTTTTATCCTGGGATTGTGGTGAATATTGTGGGGGAAACAGACCTGATCGGAGGCGCGCATTTTACCTGAAAAGCCGGGTAAACAAGCTTGGGGGAGTGTAAAGAAAAGTAGCTATAAGTGTTCTCTGGAGAATTAACTTGTTTGCTCTGGTGTCGTTAAATGCGTTCCGTTTTGGCGGCGAGTCACGCTTGGCCATTCGTCTTATATGGATTGGCTTAACTGGTCGTTGCAATCACGTAATGGTTTTATTTTCTGCATAAAAAATCCCTGCCAGTTTATCTGGCAGGGATTTTTGGTGTTAGTGCTTATCGTGTTTCTTACCCTTTTCCTTTCCTTTCGATTTTTTATGCTCGTGGTCATGCTCGTGTTCGCGTTGGTAGCTTTCTTCGTATTCGATTGATTTGATGAAATATACTGGCCGTTCACAGGCATGGTATTTATGGCAATGTTTGCCCCAGTTTTTGGCATGGCCGGGCGGCACGTGCAGATAAACGGGTTTGTATTTGGAATAACGCGGCTCTTTAACTATCACAACGGGTTGTGGATAGTAAATGTCCGGATGTGAGTCTTTGCCCAACTCAACACGGCCGTAGACACCAGGTGCGACTTCACCTTCCAACACTACATTGATGCCCAGGTCGTCCGCCTGTGCGGGCAGGTTTGCCAACACACCGAAACACATCAGGAGACTGGCAATTTGTTTGTTCATAATAGGTACCTCTGTTGGTGAAAACTTCATCAGCATAACGCGCTGCCATGAAGTATTCAGTGCGCCAGTGCATATAGTGCAATTTTTTGCGCCATTTCTGCGTTAACGCGTCGCATAGCTGGCGACCAATATCCCCCAGATCACCAGTACACAAATGTTCCCCAACATGTAGGCGCGCATGCGATGGATCACATTGTTGCTGGTCAGATGGATCCAACTGTGGGCAATGCGTGCCAGGACAAAAATCCAGGCGGTAATAATCATCGCCGGTACCTGTATCCCGAGTGCTATGGCAATTGCCCCTGCGGTATAAAACAGCATTGGAACTTCAAACAGGTTGGTGTAATTACGTGCTGCCTGGGCCATGGATTCGGGTATTTCACCATTGTTGAGGCGAAATTGGCTGAGCCTGACTTCACCCGATTTGACGGCTTTTACACGCAAGCGGAACAGGTAGACGGCGACTGCAAAGGTAACTAGCACCATAGCAAATAGCGGGTAGAGCATAGGATTAGTCCTTCATCTGATTGTTATAAGGCGCTTGCACTATAGCTGTATTTCCCGGGGGCTAGCCAGTGCGAATCGCTGCAGGGGGACATTCGCTGATTCTGGCACTATAATGGCCGCCTTTGTTTGCCGGCCCGCTGGCGTGCATCACTTTCTTAGCTTTCTCAACCAGCCATTACAAGGTAGATCCATGATTATCAAGCCTAAAGTTCGCGGTTTTATTTGTACCAACGCCCATCCGCAAGGTTGTGCGGTTAACGTCCAAGAGCAAATCGCCTTCACTAAAGCCAAAGGACCTGTGGCCAATGCCCCGAAAAAAGTATTGGTGCTGGGCTGTTCTACCGGTTTTGGGTTGTCCTCGCGTATTACTGCTGCATTTGGCGGCGGCGCCGATACTCTGGGCGTGTGCTTTGAAAAAGAGCCAAGTGAGAGCAAAACAGCCACTGCGGGTTACTACAACACATCTGCCTTTCACGATGCTGCCAAAGCCGTTGGTTTGTATGCGCATACCATCAATGGCGATGCGTTTTCTGATGCATTGAAAGATCAGGTGATCAACGAATTAAAAAACTCGATTGGCAAAGTGGATCTGGTGATTTACAGCTTGGCCTCGCCACGCCGCACCGACCCGAAAACCGGTGAGGTTTACAACTCGGTACTCAAGCCAATCGGCAAACAGTACATCTCTAAAAATCTTAATACCGATACGCTGAAAATTGCTGATGTCACCATCGAGCCAGCGTCCGACGAAGAAATCGCCAACACCGTCAAAGTGATGGGCGGTGAAGACTGGGAAATGTGGATTGATGCCCTCAAAGGTGCTGATTTGCTGGCCGACAATTTCCAGACCGTTGCTTACACCTATCTCGGCGATAAACTGACCTGGCCAATTTATGGCAAGGCGACTATCGGTAAAGCCAAAGAAGATTTGGATCGCGCAGCAAAAGCGTTGAGCGCAAAACACGGTGGTAATGCTCGCGTCGCGGTATTAAAAGCGGTTGTAACCCAAGCCAGTTCTGCAATTCCGGTAATGCCGTTGTATTTGGCAATCCTGTTCAAAGTGATGAAAGAGCAGGGCACCCATGAAGGTTGTATCGAGCAGATCCAGCGTTTGTTCAAAGAGTGTTTGTACTCTGCCACTCCACGTTTGGATGATGCCAACCGCTATCGTGTAGATGAACTGGAGTTGCATCCTTCCGTGCAAACCAAAGTAGAAGCAATTTGGGAACAAGTAACAGAAGAAAACCTGTTTGAACTGACCGACTTTGCGGGATACAAAGCGGAATTCCTGCGCTTGTTCGGTTTTGGTTTAAATGGTGTGGATTACGATGCGGAAACATCGCCGCTGGTGCAGACGAATTTCTAATCCCCGCTACACAGTCCCTCGCCTCGGCGGGGGATTTTTTTATCTGCCATTGTTTTTATCGATCTTTATTTTTATCCGGAGCCTGAATGCGTAAACGTATTGCGATAGATATGGATGAGACCATCTGCGACACCCTGGCTCGCCACCTCGATTGGTACAACACCGAGTTCCAACAAAACCTCACCAAAGCCGATTTATACGCGACTAAAATTTACCACAAAGTTCCCGAAGCGCATGTTGCGCGTGTGCGTGCTTACCCTGATATTCCCGCGTTTTTTGACGATATCCCACCCTATGACAATGCAATTGAAGTGATTCGTGAATTATATGAATCCTACGAGATTGTCATCGCCACGGCGGCCATGGAGCATCCCACTTCGTTTTCACCTAAATACGAATGGTTGGTGAAATATTTGCCGTTTTTATCGCCAATGAATTTTATTTTTTGCGGCAAGAAAAATGTAGTGCACGCGGATTATTTAATTGATGACAGCGCGCGTCATTTTGAGGGGTTTGTGGGGCAGGGTATTTTATTTTCTGCGCCGCACAATATGGCGGAGCTGGGGCAGGTGCGTGTTAATGATTGGCTTGAAGTGCGCGACTATTTTTTACGTTAGTCGCACACTTGTCTAATTAATGGTTACTCCAGTCCATGAAAAAAACGTTCGGCGCGCGGTAAAAAATAATCCTCATAATCGAGCGACATAACAACACTACGTGAGCGGCCGACAAACTCGCTGCGTGGTACAAAACCAATCACGCGTGAATCGGCGCTGTTATCGCGGTTATCACCGAGCATTAAATACTGGTTTGCGGGCACGGTGGCCGGGCCAAAGTTTGCGTAGGTTTTAGCATTCGGATCAAGGCGAACTATATGATGTTTGCCTGGCAAGTGTTCCAGCCAATCGCCATTGGTGGCCGCTGTATAGGTTATTGCGGTACCGTTGATGTAAAGGCGGTTATCTTGCATGGCTACTGTATCACCTGGTACGCCAATAACCCGTTTGACCAAGCGTTTGTCGGCTACTTTTGAATCGAATACGGCAATGTCACCGCGGGCGGGATCGGCGATTTTGTACAGTGAAATGTGGGTGAAAGGGACACGCAGATCGTAAGCCATTTTATTCAGGCCAATGCGGTCACCTTCGATCAAGGTAGGTTTCATGGAGCCGCTGGGCACATCATTCCAATCGGCGATGGCGCTGCGGAAACAGAACATCAATGCTAAAAATAAAAAGAGTGAACGATTTTCCATCCAAAAATGTTTCATCAATTGTCCCTCGGGTTGATCTGGGCTGAGTAATACACAAAAATGCGCAGCCTTTATGACACTGGGGTCACAGGCAAGTTCACAGGTTAGATCGATGCGAATACTGAATCATTTGCGTGGCGTGTTAGTTACGGCCATTTTTTCTATCACCATTTGTATGGTCGCTTTAGTGGTGGTGCCCTTTGCAATGGTCAAATTATTGGTGCCTTTGCCTGCCCTGCGGCGTGCAATTGACCGGTTACTGGATGCAGTCTCCAACCTGTGGATTATTTTCAACACCTGGCAACAGACCTACACGCTGCCAACCCAGGTCGAAGTGCAAGGGCTGGGGGATCTGAGCCGGGATGAGTGGTACATGTTGATTGCCAACCACCAATCCTGGACTGACATACTGGTGCTGGTGCGCGCCTTTAATGCCCGCATCCCGGGCGTCAAATTTTTCTTTAAACAAAGCTTGTTGTGGGTTCCGGTTCTGGGTTTGGCGCTCTGGGGGCTGGACTTCCCACACATGCGCCGCTATTCCAAAGCCAAACTGGCACGCCATCCGGAGTTGAAAGGTAAGGATGTTGAGCAAACCCGCAAAGCCTGCGAGCGCTTTCGTCATCATCCCGTTACGATAATCAATTTCCTCGAAGGCACGCGTTTTACCCCGGCTAAACAGGCACAGCAAAATTCGCCTTATCGCCATCTGCTGATGCCGAAGGCGGGCGGGCTGGCATTTACCCTGGGTGCTATGGGGGGGCAGTTGCATCGCATGCTGGATGTGACTATCCACTACCCGGAGGGAATTCCTACCTACTGGGATTACGCTTGCGGGAGAGTTAAGCAGATTCAGGTAAATATTCGCCAGTTGCCTATACCCGCTGAATTGATTGGCGATTACACCGGAGATGCTGAGTTCCGCGCGGGTTTTCAGCAGTGGGTTAACCAACTCTGGCAAAATAAAGACGAGCTGATTGAGTCAATGAAGTCCAGCGGGAAAAATTAAGCTAGGAAAGTCAGTGTGCTAGACGTTATCCTAGTTGCGGAACTTGGTCACAATGGCAAATCCACTGTGAAGATGTAAGTCCGTACACACCGACAGGAGGGCCGCATGTTTTACACGCTGAATGATCTTTTTGCCAAATTAGGTCTACCCAACTCTCCCGCTGAGATTGATGCCTTTATCCAAAAACACAATCCGCTGCCGCAAGCTGAACCTCTGGCTAGCGCCCCCTTCTGGACTGCCGAACAAGCGGCATTCCTGCGTGAAGCTCGTCAGGATCACTCTGATTGGGCTGAAGTTGTGGATGAGCTTAACTGCTTGTTACGCGACTAATCTCGATTCCCGCCACAGCTAACGACCGGCCATGTGCCGGTCGTTTTCATTTGGTCGTCAGGTTTTCTATGTTATGGTTCACCTCTCCTAACTTGAGGTAACAGGATTTCACTATGCATAAATTGACTCTTGTACTTGCGCTTACTGCACTCTCTACCACCGCGTTTGCCGATGATAAAAAACGCCCCTGGGATGTGGAAGTCGATATAGGTGCAATCGCCACCTCTGGCAACACCGAAACCACCAGCCTGCAATTTAAAGTAGATGCCAAGCAGAACTTGGAAAAATGGGAAAACCAATACGTCTTCAATTCACTGTTCAAAGAAGATGAAGTTGAGCAGGACGATGAAACCACCAGCAAAGAAAAAACCGCAGAAAAATATTTTGGTTCCGCAAAATTTGCTTACTTATTAGGCGTGGAAAAATCCTACCTGTTTGGTTTTGGTTCCCATACCGACGATAAATTCGGCGCTTATCGCACCTATAGCACTATCGCATTGGGTTATGGTGACTGGCTCTACTCCAGCTCTACACTTAACTGGTTTGTGGAGGCTGGTCCGGGTTATTTTGAAGGTGAAAAAGTGATTGGGAGTGATGATGATACTATTCCCGATAGTATTACAGATGAAAGCGGCGCTATGCTTCGCGCCGCAACTGCGCTGGAATGGAAAATAACCAGCAATGCAGAATTCAAACAAATCATCAGTGTTGAGTCGGGTTCGGATAACACCCGTACCCAAAGTGAAACCTCACTGGCAACATCCATCAACGGCAGTATGAAAATGAAAGTGGGTTTTGCTATTGCCAATGACAGCGATGTAGCTCCGGGCAAAGAAAAAACCGATACCACGACCTTTGTGAATCTGGTTTACAGTTTTTAATTCACTTCTTTTTATAAGGGGGCAAAGTGCCTGCAGGCATCTCCTGCACAGGGATTGTGGCAAGTCCTGTTAGGCGCTTTGCGAGTGAACCGTTATAATTTGCACATCTGTATTTTTTCCATCGCAGGGATTTCCTGCCCTATATATTTAGATCGCTATGGCCTCAGTTCATTTTTCACGCGCGTTATTAGCCCCTCGCCACTGGCTCACTTGGGTGGGTGTTGGGGTGTGGTTTTTAGTTGCGCAATTACCTTATCGCCTACAGTTGGCGATGGCGCGTGGACTTAGTCCGTTATTGCGTAAAAATAAAAAACGTCTGCATCAAGCACAGACCAATTTGCGTTTGTGTTTTCCGGAATTAAGTGATGCCGAGCGCGAAATCTTATTAAAAGAAACATTGTTTTCTACCGCTATGGCGGTATTTGAAACCGGTATCGCCTGGTTTTGGCCCAAATCGCGCTTGCGCAGGTTATTTACCATTACCGGTGTTGAGCATGTTGAGCAGGCGCGCGCTGAAGGGCAGGGCGCGCTGTTGTTAAGTTTGCACTTCACCACGCTGGATATTGGCAGCGCCATGCTTGGCCAACACGTGAACTACGATGGTATGTATCGCCCGCACGCCAATGCAGTTTACGATTATCTTCAAAAAACACGGCGCGAAGCTTATTGCAAAGGTGGCATGGCATTTAGCCGCGATAACGTGCGTGCAATGGTGAGCCAGCTACGTAAAGGCCGTATGATCTGGTATGCGCCCGATCGCGATCTGGGTGAAAAAATGTCGGTATTTGTACCATTTTTTGGTGTACAAACCGCAACGGTGACAGCGACTGGTCAGTTCGCCCGCATGGGGCGCGCTAAAATAATTCCATTTACCCAGCGCCGGTTGGATGATGGTAGCGGTTATGCAGTCACCATTCATCCCCCCTTTGAAAATTATCCAACCGGTGATGATATTGCTGATGCACGCCGCGTGAATGAATTTATGGAGCAGGAAATTTTAAAATGCCCCGGCCAATATTTTTGGGCGCAGCCACGCTTTAAAACTCGCCCGGAAGGCGAGCCTTCGGTTTATTGATTTATTTGTCTTTTTATTGTTTATCCTTCACGGGTTTGTCGGAATAGTGGACTTGCCCGTTTTCATCTGTCCAGCGGTAAATTGTAGTAGCCGGTTTTGCATCCTCGCCTGAAGCATTCTGTGTGGCTGGTGCTGTATTTGTGGTTGCCTCATTAATATCCTGTACTTGATAATTCCCCATTCCATTGGCGGGCTCGACCTCGCTGTTAAAAATAATTTCTGTCAGTTGGTTTAATTTCGGATTCATCATCAAGGGTAATTTATTGGATGAGTTCAATTGCTGCTGAAATTCAGGGTCGCTAATAATCGCAATCACGCGCGGGTCATGTTTTATCGTCTGCACGCGATTCCATGCCTGCACCATTTTTTCTGCCGCCGCTTGCGAACCCGCCTCGCTATTAACATCGGACTGCGACATTAGCGCTTGTACACTGGGGTTGTTCATCAGCTCTTTAAATGCAGGATCGCGCATTAATGCGTGGGTATCGCCTGTTGTCAGGATGGATTGGATTTTTTCATCCGCCATTAAATTTTTCATTTGCCCGTCATTAGCAACTTGCTGTACATGCGTAAGCATAGTTTGCGGGTTTTCTACAAATGCTTTGGTGATTTGTGTGGTGGTTTTATCATCCAGTGCCAAATCCACTGCGGTGGCGGCCGCATTCCCCATTAATTTTTTAGCACTGGCTTCAATAAATGAGTCATTACTTTTTGCAAGGTCGCGCACATGCGGAACGCCGGTTGCCGGTGCGCGATTGGTAGGCTCTGTGCTGTCCGTAACGGGGATATTATCGGTTTGCTCATATTGCATCGGTTGTATTTTGGGGGTTAGTACCAAACCTATTGCGTAGACCACCAGTAAACCCACGAGTGCTCCCATCAATACCCCCACGCTGGCGCCACCGATTCTTGAACCTACCTGGGTCGCATCTGTTTCAGGAATTAATTTGGCGAGCAAATTGAGTAACAGGCTAACCAAAAAACTTACCAGCAGAAAAATAGCACTGCCTGCGATAAAATAAACCAGCAAGCCATCCAGCGCTGTGTGTTGCATGATTAATTTTGCAGTGGGTTTGGTAAACACGATCGCTGCCGGGTAGGCGACAATCCAACCGAGTACGCGGGTAATAGAACCGATAAAACCTTTCTGGTAGCCGCGCCAGGTAAAAAACGCTAGCAATGCAAAAAAGACGATGGTGGTGATATGCATGTTTATGATTCCCTCAGCCTGGTTGCCAATAGTTGATGTTATAAATTCAAGCGTAAGTTTTTCTGGATCTCGTGGGTAAGGTTTGCGGGTACTTCAGCGGTGCGCGAATAGCTTTCCCATTGGCTGACGACGTCCAGGGTTTGTTGAATAATCAATTTTGCTTCTTTGGTGAAATTGCTAATCAATTTTGCCATGACCAACAAATCGTCACGAACAAAATTATCGCGTTTGCCATTCACGCTTAATTGATGCGAGTTCACCCAGGGTGAGCCAGGCTTGTAACTGTAGGCGATATCAAACGCCGGGGCGAGCTGCCATGGCGCATGCGGGCCCGGTAGGATAAAACCGAAGTTTTTGCTGTGGTCATCGTGGTTGCGCGCAATAATGTTAAACACCATGCGGCGATAAATTTCCACCGCTTCGGCACGTGTCAAACGCAGTTGCCGCGCGACCGCAAATAATTGTTCATAGCTGTAATGGCCGGGCATTTTAAAATCGGCATGGTCCATTGCACAGAGCGATTGATAATGCAATTTATGGTTGCCAATACGATCAAAGCGCTGCGTTAAAAAATGGGCGCGCTCGCCATCCATTAATAATTCGCAGGGTGTCATCGCGATACCTGCCGCTTTTGCCATCAAATAATAAGCGTATTCCATACGCCCGAAACCCTGTGGATCGCCAAAGGTTTCGCGGTTGTTCCCGTGCTCCACAATCCCATCGAATTTTAATAAATAGTGTTCAAAACCTTCCGGTGCATCCACTTGACCGGAGCGAATTTCGGTGCGGTCTTTATTGATTGCCACCAAGGCTTTGGCGCGCGCGCCGCCTGCAGATGTACCCACTTGCAAGATGGCTGTTAAGTCATCGTTGCCTGCGTTGTGTAACTGGCTGCTCACGCCCGCACGTTGGTCTAACACCTGTTGCGCCATGCCGATCAGCGAATCCAGTTCAAATTTATTATTGCTATTTTGTGCTTGCCGAAGTGCAGGGGCATATTCCAATGCCCCCATCCCGCGTTTGCCACTATAGAGCAGGCGCTCCAGTGGATTAAAACTCTGCGGGTCGCGTCCATTGCGTGCCAGCCAGGCGTTGATCACCGCATTGCCAAAATCATCGGGCAGGGTATCGGCAAAGCAGGCCGGCAGGCCTTTGTAAGTATCGCGGTTGAGCTGGGGGAAATGAAAAATACGCGTGCCGTCCACCTGGCTGGGCATATGCAGTGGGGCGATTTGCACACCGGTACGCACCCATTCAGGTGTGTATTCAAAGGTTGCGCTGGCAGTGTTTGTTGCCCAAGCGAGAGCGCCAACCAGTTTGTCCCACAGCCAGACTTCGGCGAGTTTTTGCATTACCAATCCAGCCCCGGCTTTTCTAAGTCTTCAGCCGTGTGTGTGGTGATTGTTTTTTTATAGCCGGGGGTAGTGCGTGCACGTTGACGTTGTTTGCCGCGTAGTTTCAACTGTTCCAGTGGGCTTGGCGGTGTGGCGGGTAAAAAGTTTTCAAGCTGTTCCAGCGCGTTCAGGGCGCGCAATGCGGCAACCATGTTTTCCAGTTTGCCACTGCCTGCTACCAGTTGGCGGTAGCTCTTGGCCGTTATACCAATTTCATCGGCGAGAGCCTGTTGGGTCATATTCTGCTCCAGCCGCAGCTTTTCCAGGCGGTTACCCAGTTCTGCAGCTACAGATGCATTAGTCATGGTATAAAAGTTCATAATGGGTATTTTTCTATCTTATATTTAAATAATATCGTACTAAAGGTTAATTTATACCTTTTATTTAAAGCTGTAAATATGTGGGTAATTTATTACCTTTAAATTTCTAAAAAGAATTTTTTGGGTATTAATTTACCTATTTTTGAATTTTACTTAAAAGAATATTTTTTATGCGAAAAAAAGATAAATTAAGAAGTGACAGAGCTTGATATGAGACAAGCATTTTATTGTTTTTAGGCCTAATCTTAAGCTTGGCAAAAAATAAACATCACCGATAAATGCCAAAACAAGCAAAAAAAGTACGGTATCTGGGAGCATTAAGGTGAGGATCGGTCAACAACCTTAGCGTTACGCTAACAATAGCGGTATCAATTATGCGCACCAAAAATTCTTTCGTACCAACCGCAGAAATAGACACAAGTGCCACCGAGCTTGCCGCTGAATCAATAGCACGATGGCGTCAAATTGATGTTGCTTTAACCCCCATCATTGGTCGGCGCGGTATTGTGGCGATCTATAAAAAAGCGCTCAACCTAACCCACGCCGACTTTCCCTGGTTGGCAACCGTATCGGAGGATGATACTTCTTTCGATAACTTTGCCTCTTTGCAGGCAGCGTTGGCGCAACAAACCAGCGCAGTCATCATGGCGGCGAACCTTGCTTTACATCGATCATTTAACAAGTTGCTTGTCAGCTTGATTGGTGAATCACTTAGTGAGCGCCTGTTGCAATCCATCGATGCTTGTTTTCATCGCGAGGCAACACGTCTGCATGACGTTGCTTTGTTGGCCGAGCGGAAATACGCGTGATACTGGTGTGTTACATATTTTATGTACAGCGCATTCGTCCGCAAGCCACGCAGTTCGTTAATTGCCGGGCAATCACCGATCAGAAGGAGGATTGGTGATACAAAATCTTACGCTTTGTCGTTATCTTCTGTATGTTTCTAATCTGTGTTTCTTCGGGGTGCGTGCTTTTTTCAGATTATTTTGCAGATTCGTTTGACAGCGCTGTCATTAAGTTTTACATTAGCTCCAGTTGATTGAAGTGACTGGACTCGGTTGCAGCAATGAGTCTGGTTTTGAATGGTTAATGGTCTCTCACCGTCGATGTCTGGTTGATGCATCGACGTCTCCCTCTGCCCTCTGAATTTCAGAGGGCTTTTTTTTGCCTGTCGATTCGATGTTTTTACGGGCAAATCCGCTTTGGCTGGCTAGGTTATTTAGTGCGTTGCTGGCATAATCGACGCCCCGAATTTTCCGGGTTTGACCTCTGCTCCGTGGAGGATAAACCCCGTTTGGCACGCCTGATTAGCCCTGTTTGTCGGATGTGCTGTTCCTGTCAGCTAGAGGATTACCATGAAGCCAGAAGTAAAACCCCGCAATCCCAATTTCTCGTCTGGCCCTTGCAGCAAGCGCCCGGGCTATAGCTTGGATCAGTTAGATGTTTCTACTTTGGGCCGTTCACATCGCTCCACTATTGGTAAAGCGGCATTGCAACGTGCCTGCGAAGATACCGCTGAGCTGCTCGGTTTGCCGGAAGGCTACCGTGTCGGTGTCGTGCCAGGTTCTGATACTGGGGCCGTGGAAATGGCGATGTGGTCGCTGTTGGGCGAGCGCGGTGTGGATATCCTGCAGTGGGAGTCCTTTGGTAAAGGTTGGTTGAGCGACGCTACCAAAGAGTTGAAGTTGAGTGTCAATGCACACGAAGCGGATTACGGTCTATTACCTGATTTATCAAAAGTCAATTTCGATAACGATGTGATCTTCACCTGGAACGGCACTACCTCTGGTGTGAAAGTGCCGAATGGTGACTGGATTCCTGCTGATCGCAAGGGACTTACTATTTGCGATGCAACCTCGGCTGTATTCGCGATGGAGATGCCTTGGGAAAAGTTAGATGTGATTACTTACAGCTGGCAGAAAGTGTTGGGTGGCGAAGGTGCGCACGGCATGCTGATCCTCAGCCCGCGCGCGGTTGAGCGTTTGGAAACCTACAAGCCTTCCTGGCCTATGCCAAAACTGTTCCGTATGACCAGCGGCGGTAAAGTCGTTGAGGGTATCTTTAAAGGCGATACTATAAATACGCCATCTATGCTAGCGGTTGCAGATTATTTGGATGCATTGGATTGGGTGCGCGCAATTGGGGGTGTGAAAGAAACTATCGCGCGCTCCAATGCCAATCTGGCAGTATTGAAAAAATTTGTTGCAGCTAATGATTGGATCGATTTCCTCGCACAAACGCCGGAAACACTTTCCAATACCAGCGTATGTTTCACTTTGAAAGCAACACCTGATCAAGTGAAGGCCATGATCAAACTATTGGATAAAGAAGCAGTGGCCTATGATATTGGCGCCTACCGCGATGCACCACCTGGTTTGCGTATTTGGTGTGGTGCAACTGTTGATGCCGTTGATCTTGAGGCCTTGTTGCCCTGGTTGACTTGGGCTTACGAACAAGCCACAGCAGCATAATGAAATAGATATTTTTTGCGAGGCCGTGTTTATACACGGCCTTTTTGTTAGTGCTCAGAGGATTAAATAGCATGTTCAAAATAAAAACTTACAACGCCATTTCTGTTAAAGGTTTGAACCGTTTTCCGCGCGAAAACTATGAAGTCGCCAGCGATATTGGCCAGCCTGACGCTTACATCCTACGCAGCCATAAATTGCACGGTGAAGCATTACCGGAAAGTGTTAAAGCGGTAGCGCGCGCTGGTGCGGGTACTAACAATGTCCCGGTCGATGAATACACCAAAAAAGGTGTTGTAGTATTTAACTCGCCGGGCGCAAATGCGAATGCAGTAAAAGAGTTGGTTCTTGCCGGTATGTTGCTAGGCTCGCGCGGCATTTTGCCGGGCATGGAATATGTAAGTACTTTGACGCATATGACCGATGCCGAAGAAATGTCAAAATTGTTGGAGAAAGAAAAATCCAACTTCGCCGGTTTTGAATTGCAAGGTAAAACCTTGGGTATTGTTGGCTTGGGTGCAATTGGTTCACTGATTGCCGATGCCGCCTTGGCACTGGGAATGAATGTGGTGGGTTTTGATCCAGCGTTATCCGTTGAAGCTGCATGGCGTTTGCCGAGCCAGGTTGGCCGCATGGAGAACTTGCAATCTTTGTTGGCGCGTTCGGATTATATCACTCTGCATGTGCCCGCAATTCCGGCTACAAAAAACCTGATCAATGCCGACACGCTCAAAGTCACCAAAAAAGGGGCGACCTTGTTGAACTTTGCACGGGAAGCGATTGTTGATGCACATGCTGTAGTGGAAAGTTTGGATGCCGGTCATCTGGGTAAATATATTTGCGATTTCCCTGAACCAATCTTGCTCAATCGCAAAGACGTTTACGCGATGCCGCACATCGGTGCTAGCACTGAAGAAGCGGAAGAAAATTGCGCGATTATGGCGGCAGACCAATTGGTGGATTATTTGGAAAACGGTAATATCAAAAATTCCGTTAATTTTCCTGCAGTATCTATGGATCGTTCTCCTGCGATTGGGGCACGCATCACCTTTTCTAACGAAAATGTGTCTGGTGTATTAGGCCATGTGTTGTCGGTATTAGCAGATCACAAAGTCAACGTAGTCGATATGGTCAACAAAAGCCGTGGCGATGTGGCCTATAACATCATCGATGTTGAGCAGGTGCCATCTGCTGCTGTTGTGGATGCACTTACCAAAGTTGAACATGTAATTGCGGTACGCGTGATTTAACTCATCTGATTAAATGACGGGGGCAGGGCAGATGTATAAATTGGTCTTCTTTGTCCCCGAGTCTCATCTTAATGTAGTAAAAGCCGCTGTTTTTAAAGTTGGTGCTGGCCGGATCGGTAACTACGAACAATGTTGTTGGCAGGTGCTGGGACGAGGGCAGTTTCGTCCGCTCGCTGGTGCAACCCCTTTCATTGGTACGCAGGATCAGCTGGAAGTTTTACCGGAATACCGTGTTGAAATGGTCTGTGCTGATGAGTTGATTAGTGCTGCGGTGTCTGCATTGCGCAGTGCTCATCCGTATGAGGAGCCAGCGTTTGATGTTTTGCGTTTGGTTGATGTGGAGGTGAGATAGTTTGAGTCATTCGCTGTTTAATGCGCTCTCGCAACAACTCATTCACGACCCTCTGAATCTCGTTGTGCAACCACAAGCTGCCGTTCTGGTGTTAATTAGTCGTGGCGATAACCCTGCAATTCTTTTTACCAAACGTGCCGCACATTTGCGCCAACATCCGGGCGAGGTGTGTTTTCCGGGTGGTATGTGGGAATCTGGAGATGCCGATTTATTCACTACTGCCCTACGCGAAACCCACGAAGAAATAGGTTTGCCTGCTGCAGAAATGCACCTGTTGGGGCGTTTGCCTTTATCTCACACTCGTGCGGGAACACCTGTCACCCCGTTCGTTGCCAGCTTTAATCCCAGTGTTTCTCTACTCCCGTCTCCCCACGAACTCGATAGCGTGTTTTGTGTTCCCTTAGCGGCTTTTAAAGAGGGCATTCAGGTGCGTGAAGACCAATTTGAGCGGAACGGCCGAGTATTTCGCGTCCCTGTCTATCATTATGAGGGTTATGAGATATGGGGTTTTACTGCTGCGGTAACGGCACAATTACTGCGCTTGTTGACGCGAATCGCATCCTGACCGTATTTGCATCATAACTTTCTGTTCTCGAAATGATAAAAATTAGCAGCCATTTGACATAAAAGTCATATCTGCCAATATGTAAAATCATAATTAGATTATCAACCACTGGTAGCTAACTCTTAGCAGATGCTACCTCCCATTTTTCAGCGGGCTTTTGCCTGGGTGCTTAAGGATGAACAATTACCAAACGCCCTTGCGCGATATCGATTTCACCCTCTTCGAGTTATTGGATTATGCGAGCCACTGCCGTGCGATAGGCCATGCCTCTTTGGATCGCGAATTGACTGGCGCTTTTTTTGGCGAGGCAGCCCGTTTTGCGGAAGATGTGTTGGCGCCGCTTGGTCCGGTTGGTGATCAACAGGGATGCAAACTGGTAGATGGCAAGGTGATTACACCAGAAGGGTTTAAGGAGGCCTACGAACATTACTGCGATGCGGGGTGGCCAACCTTATCGCGTTCAGTTGCCTATGGAGGGCAAGGTTTGCCGCAATCGCTCGGTGTTATCCTGAGTGAGATTTTGGGCACGCCCAATTGGGCATGGGGAATGTACGCCGGGTTATCCCAAGGGGCTATGCACACCATCGAGACCCACGGCACCGAGCAGCAAAAGCAGCAGTATCTACCTGCATTAATTTCCGGCCGCTGGACGGGTACTATGTGCCTTACTGAAGCGCAGGCGGGGAGTGACCTGGGGTTGTTGCGCACCCGCGCTGATCCGCAAGCCGATGGCAGTTACCAGATTAGCGGCACCAAGATTTTTATCTCCTCTGGTGATCACGACCTCGCTGAAAATATTGTCCACATAGTACTCGCGCGCTTGCCCAATGCACCTGTCGGAACCAAAGGTATCTCCCTGTTTGTCGTACCTAAAGTATTAATAAATGAAGACGGCTCTCTCGCTGCTACCAATGGTGTTAGCTGTAGTTCACTTGAGTCCAAGATGGGTATCCATGGTAATGCGACCTGT
Organism: Cellvibrio fibrivorans; assembly: GCF_031457055.1. Lineage (NCBI taxonomy): Bacteria > Pseudomonadati > Pseudomonadota > Gammaproteobacteria > Cellvibrionales > Cellvibrionaceae > Cellvibrio > Cellvibrio fibrivorans. The sequence goes on from NZ_JAVDVX010000005.1 coordinate 353,317, forward strand.
GTCTTGCAGTTTGATGGTGCAAAAGGCTGGCTTTTGGGTGAGGTGAATAAAGGGTTGAACCACATGTTCACCTTTATGAATCTTGCGCGCATAGGTTCAGGGCTGCAGGGGCTTGCTCACGCAGAGTTGGGATATCAAAAGTCGCGATTGTACGCCCAAGAACGATTGCAGATGCGCTCCCTGACCGGGGTAAAGAATGCTTCAGGCCCCGCTGATCCTATCATTGTCCATCCCGATATCCGTCGCATGTTGCTCACTCAAAAATCCCTGGTAGAGGGGATTCGGATGTTGAGTTACTACACCACTATAAAAATGGATGCTAGCCAACACGCAATAAGCGCCGGCGAACGCCAGCAGGCAACCGACTTGCTCAGCTTATTAACGCCAATTGTTAAAGCATTTAGTACCGAGGCGGGTTTTGAATCGGCGAATCTCGCTCTTCAGTGCCTTGGCGGGCATGGTTATATCCGCGATTGGGGGCTGGAGCAAAATCTGCGCGACTGCCGCATCGCCACCTTGTATGAGGGAACGACCGGTATCCAGTCGCTGGACTTATTAGGACGCAAAGTACTGGGTTCGGGCGGTAAAACACTAGCACCATTATTGGACGAAATAACTTATTTATGTCGCAGTTGTAATGGTAATGAGCTGTTGGCAGCGCATGCTGCACAATTGACTAGACTCAGTCAGGAGTGGCAGCAGTTAAGTATGAATATCGCCCGTCAGGCGCAGCATAACCCAGATGAAATTGGTGCAGCTGCGGTAGATTATCTAATGTATTCGGGCTATCTTGTGTTGGCTTTTTTATGGCTCAGAGCGCAACAAACAGCGCTGCAACAGCTTGCTCGCCCGGTAACTGATTCCGGTTTTTATCGTGCCAAGCTGGCGGCTGCAGAATTTTATTTTGCGCGCATATTGCCGCGCACTATGAGTTTGGTTAAGGCGATGGAGTCTGGTGCAGACAATTTGATGAATTTGTCCAGCGCTGATTTTTAATCTTGAAAAAATAACAAAAGTGGAGAATGTCGAATGTCGCTGAATTACAACAGAACCCTTGCTGAGGTTTTTTCTGAGTCCTGTAAATCATATGCTGACAAAAATGCGTTCACATGTATGGATCGTACGCTTACCTATGCAGATCTTGATCGATTGTCCGGCCAGTTTGCCGCTTATTTGCAGCAGCATACGGCATTAAAACCGGGCGATAGAATTGCGGTGCAATTGCCGAATATTTTGCAATATCCAGTTGTGATTTTTGGTGCGCTGCGTGCGGGTATGGTTGTGGTCAATACGAATCCGCTGTATACACCGCACGAAATAAAACATCAGCTTAATGATTCGGGTGCAAAAGCCTTGGTTGTTTTGGCAAATATCGCAAAAAATGCAGCAGCGATTATCAAAGAAACCAGCGTGGAGCAGGTGATCGTAACCGAGCTCGCAGACTTGCATTCACCGCTCAAACGGATACTGCTAAATTTTGCAGTGAAGCATCTTAAAAAAATGATTCCGCCCTACGAATTCCCACAGCAAATTGAATTCAATAAAGCGCTCGCGTTAACCAATAAACCTTGGCAGCCGGTAGTGCAAACACCGGATGATGTTGCGGTTCTGCAATACACTGGTGGCACTACCGGCGTTGCCAAAGGGGCAATGCTGACCCATCGAAATTTGGTTGCTAACATGGCGCAGCTCAATGAACGGATGAAAAACGTTTTTCGTCCGACCCAAGAGTTATATGTTGCACCATTACCGCTCTACCATATTTATTCATTTACGATTCACTGCACTTCAGCAGTTGCATTGGGAAATCACAGCTTATTAATTCCTAATCCGCGCGACATTCCCGCATTTATCAAAACCTTGCAGGGCAAACCCTTCACATTTTTTGTTGGCCTCAATACGTTATTCAATGCCTTAATGCGTAACCCCGAGTTTCTTAAATTGGATTTCAGCAACATGCGTCTTACATGCTCTGGCGGTATGGCGCTCACGGCGGAAACAACAAAACACTGGCTGGGGGTAACTAAAGCACCTATCAGTGAGGGGTATGGTTTGACGGAAACTTCGCCAGTAGTTTCCAATAATCCGCTCGAAAGCGTTCAGTATGGCACCGTGGGGCTGCCATTGATTGATACCAACTGCAAAGTTATTGATGATGCAGGCAATACATTACCAACCGGTGAAGCAGGGGAGCTGTGTGTGCAAGGGCCACAAGTGATGAAAGGTTATTGGCAGCGCCCTGATGCCACAGCAGAAGTGATGGATGCCGATGGTTGGTTTAAAACTGGCGACATTGCCATCATTCAAGCTGATGGCTATATCAAAATTGTTGATCGTAAAAAAGACATGATTAATGTCAGTGGCTTTAAAGTATTTCCCAATGAGGTAGAGGATGCGTTAAGCGGTCACCCCGATATTGTGGAAGTTGCAGTTATTGGTGTACCCGATGGCGAAGGCAGTGAAACAGTAAAAGCCTTTATTGTTACCGCAAATGAGCAACTGACGATTGAGCAAGTGCGTAAATTTGCCAAAGAGACGCTCACAGCTTACAAGGTTCCACATCTGATTGAATTCCGCAAGGACTTGCCCAAAACCAATGTGGGCAAAATTTTGCGGCGTGAATTGCGTGATCAGGAACTGGCAAAAGCAAAACAAGCATAACGCAATAGGATTGTTTGACCCTTTATCTTAATTAGGAAATTTATTATGGAATCGCTGTTTGGACTTCTTACCAGCCCGGCTTTTTGGATTGCATTGGTATTACTCTACACACTGAAAAAGGGCATTCATTTTGTGCCACAAAATCGTGGTTACGTTATTTATCGTTTTGGAAAGTACACCAAAACACTTAGCTCTGGATTAAATTTTATTGTGCCATTTGTGGAGTCGGTTGAGGCTGATCGTAATTTAAAAGAACAAACATTAGTAATCCCGCAGCAATCCGCCATTACCAAAGACAATATTGCGCTGATGATTGATGGTGTCTTGTTTATTAAGGTAATTGATGCAGCAGCAGCAACAAACAATATTACTGATTACAAACTGGCATGTACCCAATTGGCAATGACATCGATGCGTAACGCTATTGGCTCTATGGAATTGGATGACTGTTTTCAAAACCGCTCGGCAATTAACGCGAAAATCCAGGAAGCAATGCAGTCGGCTACTGAGCCATGGGGATTAATTGTATTGCGTTTCGAGCTGCTTGAAATTTCAATTCCGCCATCGATCAAAGAAGACATGGAAAAACAAATGACGGCGGAGCGGCAAAAACGTTCGGCAATTCTGACCGCTGAGGGCGTTAAAATTGCGGCCATTACTACTGCAGAAGGCCAAAAGCAAGCGCGTGTATTAGATGCAGAAGCAGCCAAAGCTGAACAAGTGTTAGCAGCAGAAGCAAGTAAAGAGGCGCAGATTCTGGAGGCGACCGGTAAAGCAGAAGCTATTCGTTTAGTGGCGATTGCAGAAGCGGAAGCGCTCACAACAATTGGTAAATCAGCTGCAACTGACGAAGGACAAAAAGCGATTACATTGAATCTGGCACAGGGGGCAATTGCTGCGCACAAAGCTATCGCACATGAGAGCACGGTGGTGCTGACAGATGGCAAGACCAGTGACAACATCGCCAACACTGTTGCGCAGGCGATGGCAGTTTCTTCGTCGATTAATTTATCGCAGGCTTCACATAGATAATAGTGAGAGAAATTTATGAGTGGTTTGTTTGAATATTTTGCGCAGCACCAAGATCATCTTCTCTATACCATTGCCGGTATTTGTTTGGTATTGGAGCTCAGTGTGTTGGGTATGAGTGGCCCCTTATTATTTTTAGCATTGAGCTGCATGTTGACCGGGCTTATGGTAACGCTCGGTGTTATTAGTGGTTGGGAGCTGGAAGTATTAAGTGTTGGTGTATTAGCTGCACTCAGTGCTGCATTATTGTGGAAGCCACTGAGAAAATTCCAGAATTCCGGTGGTGGTCGTGATACCAGCAGCGATATGATTGGTAAAGTGTTGCCTGTTACCCAACGCATTACTCGCGATCAAGGTAAAGTGGCATATTCTGGAATAGATTGGCAAGCGCGCCTCGATGCTGCGTACACAGAACCTGTGGCTGTCGGTAGTCGCGCCCATGTTGTTGCAGTTGAGGGCGCATTGTTGCTTGTGAAGCCTGAATAATCGTGTTTGTGCGCTAGCAAAAAGCACCTCTAATGCAGGTGCTTTTTTATTTCTGCAATTTCAAAAAAGAATTATCTGCGCCATATCGCGCTATAACTGCTACTCTAAAAGCAGCAACAATGAACAATAATACTGGGCGACAAACAATAGTGATCAGATAACTTGTTGGTCAGTCAAAAGTATCAATCGATTGAATAGCTTATGAAAACAGCATTGATCTTATCCGGTGGCGGTGCTCGTGCTGCTTATCAAGTGGGCGTACTGCAAGCGCTTGCGGATGTATTACCTGACAGTTGTGAGAATCCTTTTCCGATTATTTGCGGTACGTCAGCAGGTGCTATTAATGCGTTGGCCATTGCTGCGCATAAAGGTAATTTCAAATCAGCGGTCAATGCACTTGCCTACATGTGGCAGAACCTTGATATCGGCCAGGTTTATTTACATGGTTGGAGCGATATTTTCAAGGGGCTCGGTTATCTTGGTCTTTCCTTGTTTAATGAAGGTATGGGGCGTCGTCGTCCGTTATCCTTACTCGATAATGCTCCGTTGTGGAATTTATTGGGTTCCAAAATTAATTTTGAAAATATTAACCATTCTATCGACAGCGGAAAGCTGCTCGCCGTCAGTGTTTCGGCGATGGGGTACACATCAGGTCACTCAGTTAGTTTTTTTCAAGGCGATCCGATGTTGCAGGGGTGGTCGCGTTATCGTCGCAGTGGCGTGGCGACACAATTGCGTTTGGAACATTTGCTGGCGTCATCGGCGATTCCCACCATTTTTCCAGCAGTGCGTATTAATCGCGAATATTTTGGCGATGGTGCACTGCGCCAATTAGCACCGATCAGCCCGGCGTTACATTTGGGTGCTGATGCATTATTTGTGGTGGGTGTGAGCGGCAATCGCAGTGCGCCTAAAGCAAATCGCCGTGTACCACACCGGCATTCGCCGTCGATGGGGCAAATCATCGGTCACTTGTTTAACAGTGCGTTTGTTGATGCACTTGAAGGTGATTTGGAACATATGCAACGCATGAATGAATTGTTGAAGTTGATTCCTGAGGATGTGCGTATGAGAGAAGGAATCCTATTGCGCCCGGTTGATAATATGGTTATCTCGCCCAGTTATCCTATTGATGGTATCGCTGGTCGCAATGTACGTTATTTGCCAAAAAGCTTGCGCTTTTTCCTGCGCGCCATAGGTGCGACAGCAAAGGGCGGTGGTGCAACTGCAGCGAGTTATTTATTATTTTCCAATGAATTTATCACTGAGTTGATGGCGTTGGGACGTGAGGATACTTTGGCGGAAGCGGATAATATCCGTGCATTTTTCGCCAAATAAGCAATATATTTTGCACAATAAAAAACGCCGCTATCAAGCGGCGTTTTTTATTGTGCGTAGTTGCAAAAAAGTATTAAGCGCGACGACGGAATAGAGGTAACGGTTGATCAACTGATGCCTGATAGTACTCCTGGAGATCAGTGAGTGATTTCACCGCTTCTTCCAGATTGATTTCCGGGTTGGCAAATGCAAAAGCATTCACACCGCAGCGGCGCAGGTAGCAGAGTTGGTCGCGGATAAAATTACCCACCGCGCGCAATTCACCTTTAAAGCCGTAACGCTCGCGCAGCAAGCGTGCGGTAGAAAAGGAGCGGCCATCCATAAACAGGGGGAAGTTAACCCCAATCACTGCAAAACGGTTAGCATCATTACCAATCAACTCTGCCGATTCATCGCTATCAAACCATACACCTATATCTGTGCGATTTTGCAATTGATCTTTTTGCGCAAGCCATACTGCAACAGGAATTAGTACCTGACCCGCAGGTACTTCAACTGCTGCAGCATCGCCTTCAGCCTTGGCGAGCAACGTCCAGGTGTTTTCGATGATAGCGCCGTCTTTAATTAGCTTTTGCATAGACTTTCTCCTTGAATGGAGCGGCACCTATACGGCGATAGGTATCAATAAATAATTCTTCTGCGTTGCGGTTGGCAACATACACATCCACAATTTTTTGGATTACTGCGGGCATATCATCCGCGCCGAAGGATGGGCCAAGTACATCGCCGAGCGAGGCGTCGTTGCTGGCATTGCCACCCAATTGCACTTGGTAAAATTCTTTGCCGGATTTATCAACGCCGAGAATACCGATGTGGCCTACATGGTGATGGCCACAGGCGTTCATACAACCGGAAATGTTCAGGTCGATATCGCCGAGGTCATATACATAATCCAGATCTTCAAATTGACGCTGTATAGCTTCGGCAATCGGAATGGATTTAGCGTTGGCAAGTGAACAGAAATCGCCGCCTGGGCAGCAGATAATATCGGTGATGGTGCCAATGTTCGGCGTTGCAAAACCGGCAGCTTTACATTCTTGCCAGAGCGCAAACAAATCAGTCTTTTTCACATCGGCCAATACGATATTTTGTTCGTGCGTGGTACGCGCTTCGCCAAAGCTAAATTTGTCTGCGAGGTTGGCGATAACTTCCAGCTGTGAATCGGTGATATCACCAGGTGCAACACCTGTCGGTTTCAGCGAGAGTGTGACTGACGCATAACCAGGGATTTTGTGCGCACGCACATTGCGTTGCAGCCATTTGCCAAAGGCGACGCTGTCAGCAGCTTGTGCATCCACAGTTGCTTGCGCCGCAGTGTTATCGATTTGCTCGTAAGCCGGTGCAGTGAAAAAACCTTTTGCGCGTTGAATTTCTGCTTGCGTGAGCTTGTTGTAACCATCTTTCAAATGCTGCCATTCATCTTCCACTTTTTGTGCGAAGACTTCTGGTGTCAATGCGCGCACCAAAATTTTGATACGGGCTTTGTATTTGTTGTCGCGACGACCGAACAGGTTGTACACACGCAAAATCGCTTCGAGGTAAGAAAGTAAATCTTCTTCCGGCAGGAATTCACGAATCGCCACGCCGATAACCGGGGTGCGACCCAAACCGCCGCCCACATAGACTTTAAAGCCCACTTCGCCTTTATCGTTAAACACAACTTCCAAGCCGATGTCGTGCACTTGCACGGCGGCGCGATCTTGCGTCGAACCGGTGACGGAGATTTTGAATTTGCGCGGCAAGAAAGCGAATTCGGGGTGGAAGCTGGACCACTGGCGAATGATTTCGCAGTAGGGGCGTGGGTCGATAACTTCGTCCGGTGCGACACCAGCAAACTGATCAGAAGTGGTGTTACGAATACAGTTACCGCTCGACTGGGTACCGTGCATACCGACTTCAGCCAATTCGGCAAGGATATCCGGTACTTCGGTCAGGTCTGGCCAGTTGTATTGGATGTTCTGACGGGTGCTGACGTGGCAGTAGCCTTTGTCGTAATGGCGGGCAATATGGGCGAGCTTGCGCAGCTGGGCAGAGTTGACCATGCCGTAGGGCACATTAATGCGCAGCATGGGCGCCAAACGCTGTACATAGAGGCCGTTTTGCAAGCGCAGTGGCAAGAATTGCTCGGGCGGAAGCTCCCCTGCAAGGAAGCGTTCAGTCTGGCCGCGGAACTGGGCGATACGCTGGCGCAGAATGCTATGGTCGTACTCGTCGTAGATATACATGGAGCTAGATACCTATCAAATAAAAGCCATCGGGGATGGCAAATGTAAAGGCCATCACGGAATGGCGCTGTAGGCTGAAAATTAAGGCGCGCAGGATACAGGAAAAGCCGTGTTCCAGCGAGTATTGCGGCGGCACCATAACAGCAGGTTGCACCTATGTGAACAAACCTTTGCTACTAAGTTTGTTCCTGTAAGTTATGACACGCAAGTTCATTGGGCTGGTGCTGGTATCATGGCGTTATTGATTTTTTGCCTATCTATTATCGATTTCACTTATGCAAGCAGATATTGACCAATTATTTATCCTTCCGCCCTGTGACGGGGAGGTAGAAATATTGCAAAAAGAACAGGATTTCCTCCTGATCAACAAGCCTACACGCCTGCTCAGCGTGCCGGGACGCCATCCGCGAAATCGCGATTCGGTAATCAGCCGATTACTGTCCGGTTATCCCGGTGCCGCCATTGTCCATCGGCTGGATTTTGATACGTCCGGGGTCATGGTAATCCCCCTCAATAAGCCTGCTCTTTCCGATATCAGCAAACAATTCCAGGCGCGTACTGTCAGCAAGCATTACACGGCGGTAGTTGCCGGGTTAATGGCGCAAGATGAAGGTACTATTGATTTGCCTATCGCGTCCGGGGAAGGCCCTAAATACAAAATCTGCCAAGCGACCGGCAAACCGTCAGTCACAGAATTCACAGTGCTTGGGCGCGACGAGCAAGCCCGAACGACACGTGTATTCCTGCATCCCATCACCGGCCGCTCCCATCAACTGCGCTTGCACTTACAGGCGATAGGGCACCCGATTTTGGGCTGTGAATTCTATGGTGGGGAATTTGCTACTGCAGCTGATCGGTTATTACTCCACGCGACAGATTTGCGGTTTTTACATCCTGTAACAGGTGAGGACGTTTTTATTGAGTCAGTTCCTGATTTTTAGGCGGCTTAATTTCCTGATTGTTCTTTCTTAAAGTACTAACGACATTTTCACTTTGCATCAATTTATGTAAAACCTCGTTAAGTTATCGAGTGCAAATATCAAATTGTTTGACAACGTTGTCCTATGTGCGGGAAATTGACAGCGTCAATCAACCACAAAGGATAACAACATGGGCCATCAACGACTTTTTCTCACCAGTATTCTCTCCGTCTCAATTGCAATTGTAGGCTGTGGTTCCAAAACGGATTCGTCAGTGCAACAAACTTCTTCGGCAGCGCAAGCGTCATCAATAGCGCAATCATCGCTAGCAGCTGCTCCTGCAACGGCTGCGGTATTTTTTGATGATTTTAATTATCCGGATCTTGCCGCATTTCATAGCAATGGCTGGAAAGTCAGAACAGAAACCGGCCATCCGGGGATCAAGGGGGCAACCTGGTCGGCAGAGGGATTATCTTTCCATACAGATATCCCCGAAACAGAAGCAGGCGCAGTGCGCATGAGTTCAGTTACCAATGGTACCGGCGAAAAAACCCGGCACACGCAATTTTGTCATGCACGTAAATATCGCGAAGGTACTTATGCTGCGCGCGTATTTTTCCGCGATGAACCGAGTTACGGGCCAGATGGTGATGAAGTCATCCAAACCATGTATGCCATTAGCCCGCTCAAAGCGCCTATGGATAAAAATTACAGCGAAACTGATTTTGAATATTTACCCAACGGTGGCTGGGGCGAAAATGCCAAGCCCGCAATGTGGACAACCAGTTGGGATACTTTCCAATTGGAGCCATGGACAAAGGTGAATGAGTTTACACGGCAAGAGGGCAGCTACGCCGGTTGGCGGACCCTGGTACTGACAGTTGCTGATAATAAAGTTACTTATTACGTCGATGGAAAATTATTCTCTGAACACACCAGTGCTGTGTATCCCGAGGATTTTATGTCGATCAATTTTAATTTATGGTTTATGCCCAAGGGTGCGGATGGTTCTTTAGGTCCGGTAGATTCGCCTGAAATGCGCGAATATCAGGAAGATATTGATTGGGTATTTTTCCAGGAAGGTGTGGCGATCAGCACCGCCAAAGTGGAAGCACAGATTGCAGAATTGCGCGGTAAAAAAGTGGCTTATGTCGATAATGTGAAAGAGCAAAATCCTGTTCTGCCATCGCCCTGCGGCCTTTAGTTATCGCTTCTCATGGCTTTCCTGCTAGCAGTTATGTGTTGACTGCAACGAATAGGTTTTGCATCGGACAGGGAGTTGTCTGATTATTCTTGTTCGATCACTTGTCATTTTACCGTTAGGCATTAAGATGCTCAGCTTCAAACGATAAGCGTCCGGCGCTGTGCAGTTATTCTCAACCTGCAGCGATGGTTTAACAGGTAAAGAATGCAGATCCAGGCCATTGATGAGCGTACTTTTTATCGCGGAGTGCTAGTGTTGCTTGCGCTCACCGGATTTGTGGGCACTGCTGCCAGCGTGCTGCACTATCTGGAACCTGCCCCAGAGCTGATGGATTTAGTTATCCCACCTTCGGTAGCCGTAACAAATCTGGTCCTGGCGATCTGGTTGATCTGCCGACCCAAAAATATTTTGCGTATTGTCTATTCCGCATTTGGAGTGGGTGTTGCGGCACTCTCGTTACCTGCATGGTATTACAGTCTGCGCGCGCATCAGGCTCCCGATATTCTTCTGATTGATATTTTCCCGCCCATCTCATCCTTCCTCATTATTTTTATTGTAGTGGTGATGGTTATGCTGCCGCCGCGGCGCGCATTTCCGATCATGATTGTCGCATGGCTGCTAAATGCAGTGCCGATCCTGAGCTATTTGTTGATTCACAAAGAGGAATTGTGGACACCGCGCGGACAGGAAATATTTATGAGTTATGGCTTGGCGATTTTGCTGTTATTGGTGCTGTTACCGTTTCAGCACCGGGCACGCCGGCAACTGGAGCGCTTACAACATGATAATTCCCATATGCATAATTTGGCCGAACGCGATGCATTGACGCAACAATATAATCGTTGGGGTGGCCAGCAATTGCTCGATGAATTTATGCGCAGCGGAACTGCTGGCAGCATCATTATGTTGGACATAGATCATTTCAAACTGATTAATGATACCTATGGTCATCTAGTTGGTGACCGTGTATTGCAGCAATTTGCAATGCGTGTAAGTGGAGCGCTACGCAGTGATGGCCACTTGATTCGCTGGGGCGGTGAAGAGTTTTTGGTATTGATTCGCGGGATAGCGGAGCGCGATGCATACACCGTCGCTGAGCGATTGCGTATTGCGATTAATAGTGATTTGTTTCCGCCGATCGGTAAGTTGACGGCATCGGGTGGTGCAGCATCGCGCAGGGATAATGATTCACTCGAGAGTTTAATTGCACGGGCTGATAAAGCCCTCTATCAAGCAAAATTAAATGGTCGCGATCAAATAGCTTGTGACTGATACTGTTATGCAGGATTGTGAATACTTCCTACAGGAAGTATTCACAACTACTCCTTAATGTTGGGCTGCTTCAGCAGCACCAATCCCCGTTTGCGAACGCACAAATTGTGCATCAAATGCAGCCTGTTCTTTTGCTGCAGAGGCTGATTTGTCGGTGATTGAAAAAAACCAAATACCGATAAACGCAGCGCTCACCGAGAAAATGGCGGGATACTTGTAGGGGAAAATTGCCTGCTTGAAACCAAAGGCATCGACCCACACGGTTGGTCCTATCACGACGAGTATTACCGCAGTAAATAAGCCCAGTCCGCCTCCTATAACGGCACCGCGTGTGGTGAGTTTACGCCAGTACATGCTCAACAGCAGAATCGGGAAGTTGGCGCTGGCGGCGACACAGAATGCAAGACCAACCATAAACGCGACGTTTTGTTTTTCAAACACAATCCCGAGCAATACGGCGATTACTCCCAAACACACAGTGGCGATACGCGATGCGCGAATTTCTTTTTTCTCGTCGCGCTCACCTTTTAACACCAGTGTTGCGTAAAGGTCGTGCGAGATCGCACTTGAACCGGCCAGTGTTAAACCGGATACCACAGCGAGAATGGTGGCGAAGGCAACTGCCGATATAAAGCCTAATAAAATATCGCCACCTAATGCCTGCGATAAATGAATCGCTGCCATATTGGCGCCACCAATCAATACACCATCAGTAAAATATGCAGGATTTTTCAGCAGCAAAATGATCGCGCCAAAACCGATGATAAACGTGAGGATGTAGAAGTAGCCGATAAACCCGGTTGCATAGAAAACGGAGCGGCGCGCTTGTACCGCGTCTTTCACGGTGAAAAAACGCATCAAAATATGCGGTAGGCCGGCGGTGCCAAACATGAGTGCGATGCCGAGCGAGATAGCTGAAATTGGGTCACTTACCAGTGTGCCGGGCGCCATGATGGCATTGGCTTTTGCATGCACTTTCACGGCTTCCGCAAATAAATTTTCAAAGCTGAAACCAAATTGCATCATCACCAGAAACGCCATGAGTGACGCACCTGACAGTAATAAAATCGCCTTGATTAATTGCACCCAAGTGGTAGCAATCATGCCGCCAAACGTTACGTAGAGTGTCATCAATACACCGACAATGATCACGGCAAATTCGTAGGGTAAACCGAATAGCAATTCAATTAATTTTCCCGCGCCAACCATCTGTGCGATTAAATAAAATATGACGGTAACCAGTGAGCCGCTGGCAGCGAGGATACGAATCGGTTTTTGTTGTAAACGAAACGAGGCCACATCGGCAAAGGTGTATTTGCCAAGATTGCGCAACGGCTCGGCGATTAATACCAACACGATGGGCCAGCCGACTAAAAATCCGATGGCATAAATTAAACCGTCGAAACCGGATGTGTATACCAATCCGGCAATCCCTAAAAAGGATGCGGCAGACATATAATCGCCCGCAATAGCCAATCCATTTTGAAAGCCGGTAATACCGCCGCCAGCAGCGTAAAAATCGCTCGTGGTTTTGGTACGGCCAGCCGCCCAGTAAGTAATCCCGAGGGTGACGACGACAAAGGCTAAAAACATCGCGACGGCGGTAACATTTATAGCCGAGCTGCTAGTGGCTTGCGCCCAGGCACAGGTCGCCATTGCTGAAAGTAAAACGGCAAGGGGAGCATGGAGTTTCATGATTGTTCTCCCGCTTTTTGCACAATAGCGCGCGTTAAGGGTTCCAGTACGCGGTTGGCGTAATAAACGTAAATCCCGGTTATCACCATACAAAAAAGGATGACACCTAAGCCGAGCACCATACCGATTGAAGTGACGCCGTCGCCGATTGGATTACCCAGTGCGGTAGGATTGAATGCGATAGTAAGAATCAAGGCGAAGTAGGCAACGATAGTGGCGAGCGATAACGGCCACATAATTTTTTTACGTGCGCGGGTCAGGGCCGCGTACTCCGGCAACTGCCGGATAGTTTCAGTATGCATGCTAGGTTTCCCTGTTTTTTGTAGATTATGGGGTGGACTTGGAGCAATGAGTGGTGCGCCGGTCTATGACGGTTGCCAGATTTTCCACCCGGTGTTACTGATTGTGTTATCGCTGTTATGTATTGATTGTTATCACTGTTATGGATTGCTGCCAGAGCTGGCAGCGCAGGCGGATTCTAGCAGCCATCTTGGCGCTACAGGAATACTAGCGGGGATAAAATTCACAAACTTGCATACAAGGCAGGGGATTGATCAGATCCATCCTTTTTGGCGGGCGATGCGCGCGGCGTCAACACGGTTGGCAGCGTGCAGTTTGGCGATGGCCTCTGAGAGGTAATTGCGCACTGTGCCCTCCGATAAGCACAACACTGTTGCAATTTCAGCGGTGGTTTTGCCTTCTGCTGCCAAACGCAGGGCACGGCGTTCTTTATCATTGAGTGGATCGCTTTCACCCAGTGCCATCATCGCCAGTTCACCGTCTATCACACGCTTGCCATCCATGACTTTATAAATGGCCTGGATCAATTGTTCCGAAGGTGCATCTTTTAATAAAAATCCCGAAACACCCATATCAATTGCGCGGCGGATATAACCCGAGCGGCCAAAGGTGGTGATGATAATGGTTTTGGTGGACAGTTTTTGTTGCAGCACCCACTGCGCTAATTCAAGGCCGGAGCGCCCCGGCATTTCAATGTCGGTGAGTAAAATATCGTAGCTGTTTTGTTTCATTAGCAGCCAGGCGCGGTCGCCATCTTCTGCCTGGGTGATTTCAAAACCGTTTTCCATGCTGAGCAATGCGGCTAACGCACCGCGTACCATTGATTGATCTTCGGCTAATAAAATTTTCATGGATTATCAGGATTCCAACTGGTTAAGTTCATTGCGCGGCAATGAAATAATAAATTCACAACCTTTATTAATGGAAGATTGCAAATCTCCCATTAGTGCGTTCAGACGCTCTTGTATTCCTTGCAGACCATTGCCAGGCACTAGTGATTTCACTTCACCGTTGTCATGCATACGCACTAAAATTTTGTCGCAATTTTGTTGGAATTCTATCTTGCAGTGATTGCCCTTGCTGTGGCGTAAAACATTTGTGGTTAACTCCGTTAAGGCCAAAATAATCGCGGTTTCAGCGCGCGGACTCAGTTGGGGAATATCGCCATCCAGCTCCACGACAAAACCTTTTTGCCGCAACTTATCGCACAACTCCATCACTTCACCGGAAAGACCACGATGTTTATAACCGGATACCGTCTGCCTAACCAAACTTAAACTATTGCGCGCAATTTGGTGCAACTCGGACAAATGTTGTTGCACTTGTTCATGCTTCTCCTGCTCCAATAACTTTTCTGCTAATTCTGCCTTAAGTGCAATGCTCGATAATGTATGCCCAAGGATATCGTGCAGGTCTCTTGCAATGCGTTCGCGTTCGGCGATAACTGCTAATTGTTCAATTTCCTGATGGCTTTTTTGCTGGCTAATGCGCGCTTCCATACGAAGCTTTTCGACATATCCAATAATGCCAATAGTGGCCAATCCCGAGAGCGCCGGAAATGCAAAGTAGGGGAATGGATAATTAAATTGGTAGTGCATGGCAATAATAATCGCCACTAAAGCTCCGGTTATCGATAGCCAGATTTTGGTGCGATAAGTAAAGCCAACCAAAAAACCTATATACGAAAAAAATGTGCTGGAACCGGGCGAGTATGGAGTAATAACAACAGCTAGTAGAACAATCGCAAGTACCGGTTTCCATACGTGTTGAGCTTTGAGTGTAATCGCCCATAAATACAGTGATACAAAAATACAATAAATGCCCACTAGCAAAACCTGGGCAAGTGCGCTGAAGGGCATGTAGTACACAGGCACAAAGTAATAAAGGCTGAAAACCAGCCAAATCCATGATTTGGCAGAATAAATAGAGCCTGCGCATTGTTCGGGGTGATGATTCATGGCGGTATGTCTGCGTGGTGGTTGTGATACAGGCCTATTATGTACCTGTTGTAGCTACAGGTGAATCCAGGCTGGTTCAATTAGCAACCAGTCTGGTTCTTCGGGGCTTCTTGCACCAGCCGCGAAAGTCACCAGTGTCTTGTGACAAATGTCAGTGAACCGGGGGGCCACAATTAAGAGCCATTACATCTCAATCCGGTGTGGGTGAGGGGGTTAAGAAACGCAAAAACCCTTGTTGTTTAGATTTTGTAATCCATTCTGTTCAGCGGTTTCTCATAGTGATAACAATAGGATCGATCATGAAGCAATCTGTTTTTTTTGCGATATTAATTATCGTTTGGTTGACCGGATGCAGCCATTTTCCCGGTGCAAACACTCCATCCGCTGAGCAGCTTTTACGGGTGCCCTATGTCAGTAGTGTAGATCAACTAAAACGCGATTATTTTGTGTATCTACCGCGTGGTTATGAAACGCAAACCGAAAAAAAATGGCCGGTAATTTTATTTTTACACGGTAACGGCGAGCGCGGTAATGGTTTGGACGAGTTGGATTACGTCATTAGCCACGGCCCACTCTACGAGGCTTGGATACAAAAGAAAGATTTACCTTTTATCATCATTTCGCCACAGCTCCATATGTTTACCATGGGCAAAGTGCCCTACATCGCTAACCGTACCCGTGCAAAAATTCCGCTGCGTTTAGCTGAGGGTGTTCCCGCCTATGAACCTTTTTTTGCGACCCCTCAATTGATGGAAACCGGTGAAGATATAAAAAATATGTCAGCAGTAGCGCCGTTATTACCTATGGGGTGGGAACAAGTAGAGCAGGATTTGCTGCGATTGATTAGCCATGTACACAAAAGTTATCGCACTGACACCCAACGGCTGTATCTGACGGGGTTAAGTTATGGCGGCTTTGGTACTTGGTATATGGCGAGCAAACATCCCGATTTATTTGCGGCGGCGGTGCCTGTGGTCGGTTGGGGGCATCCGGATTTAATGGCACCTATCGCCAAAGCAAACTTGCCTGTATGGACGTTTGCAGGCGGGCGCGATACCGCTGTACCAAAAAAATTCTTTTATGCCGGAATAAATAAACTGGAGGAGTTGGGCGATTCAGAAGTCCTTTTCACCGTTCATGAGGATTTGGGGCATGATGCATGGAAACGAATCTATGCGAGCAAAGATCTTTATGATTGGCTGCTAGCGCACCAGAAAAAATAATCGTTGTTTGTATTACGGGTAAGAGTGGTCAAGTGCTTTTCTTCACAATCCCATTCTCCGCCCAAAATCTTCCCGTGCGTTTTACTTCATTTCGGATCGCGTAATTTTTTTTCCAGGTTTCCGGATTGTCATAAGCGCGCGGGTGATCCAGGTGTAAACAGTTGACGCTGTAGCGCACTTGTTTCCCTTTCAATCCGTGGTTGTACAATCGCTCGCCCAATTCGCGATCCAAACCGCCGTATTGCATATCTTCATTAAAGCCGTTGCAAGCTTTGATATCAGATGTCCATGTGGAACTGTTCATGCCATTCCAGGTGGCTTTGGTCGGTGTGACTGCATTCAGTACCGCTTTGATGGTTTTATTTTTAATTAGCTTCCACAATTTATGGTTGGATGGTTGGCCGGCTTTTTTGAGCCAATCGATATTAAAAATAACACCGCTGGCGATGTCGGCTTCGGTAATTGCCTCAGATACGGGTGTAGTTAATTTCACATAACCACCCGATAAAAAATAACCGGGTTGCGCCAGGGATTGATGAATACTAATAAAATCAGGTTCAGGCACACAATCGCCGTCGGTGAAAATTAAATAATCGCAATCAGTTTGTGCGATGGCTTTATTGAGTATCTGGCATTTTTGAAAGCCTTTATCTTCATGCCACACATGTTGGATAGTTAATTTCCCGCGCGCCTGAAAAAATTCAATAACGTCGCGTGTAGGCTGGCCAGACCCATCGTCGGCAATAATCACGGTAAAATTATTATGGCGTTGTGCCTCATAACCAAATAACACGTTTTTGAGCCACTTGGGTTGGTTGTAAGTGGTAATGACTACGCCTATTTTTTGCGGTGTCATAACATAATTCCTGAGTTTAATTACTGGCTAATTGTTGTATGGGTGTGCAAGTAGTTTTTGTTGCAGTGCGTGCCATACGGCTTCGGCTTTAATGCCGCTCATGCAGGCTGGTGTATCGGTGCTATTTTCCGGCAGCCATTTGCAGTGGCGTTTATGGCAGGGCATGCACTCCAATTTTTCTGTTATCTGTAAATTCTGCGTGTGCTCGCCAATAAGCCCTACTTTTACTGGCGAGGTTGCACCATAGAGTGCAATAGTCGGTGTTTCCAGTGCGCCAGCAAGATGGGAAAAGCCGGTATCCAAACCTATAACGCCTGCAGCCTCTACTAATTTTTCAGCAATGGTAGTGATGGATAACCGATGCTCTGGCCTTGTTGCCTGCGGGCAGAATTCAATAATCTGGTCAGCGATGGCTTGTTCTTCCGGGCTGCCCCAAATAATTTCTACACTAAAACCGGCATCGATGGCGATTTTTGTTAAGGCTTGCCACTCACCGGTCGCCCAAAGTTTAGTGACCCAACTGGTGCCAATAATAAAAATTAATTTACGCGGGTTTTTTGCCACCTGAACAAAGTTTTGGTTGATGCCAAAATTCAATTTTGGCGTCGGAGTATAACCCAATGCCTTGCCCACTAATTGGCGAGTGCGCTCCACCGCATGCTGGTCTTTATCAACAATGTGCTGGCGCTTGTAAAACCAGTGAGTGACAGGCTCGCGCGCGGAGGTTTTTGCGTAGCCATCAATGCCGTGTCCTTTGGCGCACTTGGCGACTATCGCACTTTTTAACAGGCCCTGTACATCAATGATGTAATCGTAGGTGGTGTTGCGTACTGAATTGCGCCAGTCTTTAAATTCTTGCCAGTGTTTTTTACTGCGCGTTTTAACCCAGCGGCGCAGATTAATTGGGATGACTTTGTGCACACCAGGGTGCCAATCTACAATTTCGCTGAAACTGTCTTCCACCACCCAATCAATTTCTGCATCCGGATAGTGCTGTTTTATATCGCTGATTGCAGGAAACGTGTGGAAGATGTCGCCCATGGAGGACATTTTGATGAGCAGTATGCGCATGGACGAACTCTTCAATTAGGTAAGCAGTAACGCGGATTATTGATAGTTTTTGTACGACTTTTCTTCGATCAACTCTGAACCGAAGGCGAGGTTGATATCTTTTTTCACGGCGGCGCGTTTGTCGTTGGTGAAATACACGGCGCGCGCGAGCTGGATAAATTTATCACTGAAGTTTTTGTCGCGTTCGCAATCGCGGATATCGTCTTCAATAATCCAGAGTTCCTGGTTGATATCTTTCAATGCTTGTTTGAGTGGTGCCAGTTTGGTTTGGCCGGCGGAATCTAACAGGCTGCTGACTTTATCATTGAGAATATTCAGTTCGTGGGTAACATTTTTCAGTTTGGTTGCATCGCCGATATTGACGGCTTTGATTTCCAAAATGGTGATCTTGTCGATTAATTCACCAAGGGAAATAGGGGCTTGGATAAGCATGGTTAGGTTCTCGGGGGGATTTTTGTGGCGGGGATTCTAACAAATAGAGGCGCCCATGGCGAATGGCCGCCCCCCATCTCCAGCCCCCCTTTCGGGAGGAGGAGCTATTTGAGTGATGGCGCCAGTTATTTGATGTTCAGTGCGAGCTCTTTTTCAGATTTGAGGTTGAATACTTTGCGCATTACCAGTGTGGCCGGGCAAAAACCGGTGAAGGATTGTTGAAACAGATTGGCGCCGATGAACACCGTGAACCATATAAAACCCGGATGAACCCATTGGGTGAGGGCAACGCTTAGCAGAACCATTAGACCGGCAAATGCGGTGAGTGCGCGTTCGGTAGACATGATGAATTCCTCGTATTGTCAGTGTTGTTAAGTGTGGTCACGTGCAACGCTGGTGTGGGTGGAGGGGTGCTGGCGATAGTGGTAAGCGTAGTAAACCACCGGGATCACCACCAATGTCAGCACGGTTGATACTAGAAGACCGAAGATCAGCGACACAGCCAAACCGCCAAAAATCGGGTCATCTACAATAAAGAAACCGCCCATCATGGCTGCCAGTGCGGTAAGGCTAATCGGCAGGGCGCGTACAGCGGCAGCGCTGATGGTCGCGTCCTCTAATGATTTACCGCTGCGTATTTCCTGTTGGATAAAATCCACCAATAAAATGGAGTTGCGCACGATAATCCCGGCCAGCGCAATCATGCCGATCATGCTGGGCGCGGTGAATTGTTGGCCGAGCAAAGCGTGACCGGGCATGATGCCGATAATCGTCAGCGGAATCGGCGCCATGATGATCAGCGGCACTGAGTAACTCTTGAACATACCCACCACCAATAAATAAATCATGATCAATCCGACGGAGTAGGCGATACCCATATCGCGAAAGGTATCCAGTGTCACTTGCAGCTCGCCGTCCCATTTCAGGCTCCAGTTGACCGGGTTTTCTGGCTGTGAATTTAAAAATTGGTCGATAACTTGCCCATCAATTGGCATCTCTTCGACGCGTTCATATATTGCCGCCAATCCATAGAGCGGGCTGTCGGTTTCACCTGCCACATCACCCAGTACATAAACCACTGGCAACAAATCTTTGTGGTGAATGGTTTGTTGGCGTTGGCTTTCGATAACCCGAGTGACTTCGCTAAGCGCGATTAAATTGCCATCGCGCGCGCGGATTTTTACTGCCAACACGCGCTCGAGGCTGTCCTTCTCTCCTGCGGGTAATTCGAGCCGAACGGGCAGGGCAACTTTTGCATTGGTAGTATGCAGATAAGAGGCATCTTCTCCCGCGAGTGCGGTGCTGATCGCGTTGGCGACGCTGGTTTGATCCACACCCAAACGCGCGGCGCGGGCGCGATCCACCGCGATTAACCAACGGGTTTGTGATGCTTCAATCGTATCGTCCACATCGACAACATCGGGCGTTGCTTCAAAGGCGGCGCGTACCTGTTTGGCGACATCGAGCTGGCGTTGATAATTCATCCCGTACACTTCCGCCACCAGTGGGGACAAAACCGGCGGGCCCGGTGGAACTTCCACGATTTTGACATTCGCGTTCATTGTCTTGCCGATATCCGCAATTAATTCACGCGCGGCGAGTGCGATCTCGTGGCTTTTGCGTTGGCGTAAATGTTTGTCCACCAGGTTGACTTGAATCTCACCCATGTGCGGCGCGCGGCGCAAATAATTTTGCCGCACCAAACCATTAAAATTAATTGGCGCTGAGGTGCCTGCATACAATTGGTAGTCAGTGACTTCAGGAATGGTTTCCAGTTTATCCGCGAGCGCTTGCAATACCTTTTGGGTATTTTCCAGCGGCGTGCCTTCGGGCATATCCACCACAAGCTGGAATTCGCTTTTGTTGTCAAAGGGCAACATTTTTAGCATCACGGCTTGCACGACTACTAAACCGATCGATGCGGCGATTAAACCGAGAATGCCACCAAGTAACCAAAGCCGTGTTTTTTTTCCGGCTTCGCGATTTAACAGCGGCGTCATAATGCGCGTAAAAAATGGCAGGAATTTATTGCCGTGGGATGTGTGTGCATTCGCACCGGAGTTAACACTGCCGTGATCAACATGCGCAAATAAACGGCGATATAACCAAGGCGTAAACATAAAGGCGACAGCAAGGGAAATTAGCATGCCGGTGGACGCATTAATCGGAATGGGCAACATATAAGGACCCATCAATCCCGTCACAAATGCCATAGGCAGCAGTGCGGCTATAACGGTGAAGGTTGCCAAAATAGTCGGGCCACCTACTTCATCAACTGCACGTGGTATTGCTTCATTCAGCGATAATTTTCCCTGACTCATGTGGCGATGAATATTTTCCACGACCACAATCGCGTCATCCACTAAAATGCCGATGGAAAAAATTAATGCAAAAAGCGAAACACGGTTGAGCGTAAAGCCCCAGGCCCATGAGGCAAATAGTGTGATCGCGAGTGTAACTATGACTGCTGCACCTACAACAGCAGCTTCGCGTTTGCCCAAGGTAATGAGCACAAGAATAATGACAGAGAGCGTTGCAAAAATTAATTTTTTTATCAGCGTTTGCGCTTTGTCTTCCGCCGTAGCGCCATAGTTGCGCGTTACATTCACATTGATTGCATCCGGCACACTCACACCGCGTAATTGTTCGACACGTTTAATCACTTGCTCGGCTACATCCACGGCATTTTCGCCCGGCTTTTTGGCGATGGATAAGGTAATGGCGGAATAACGACCGTTGGTTTTTCCATCTGTGTTGGGCGATGCAGAACCAAAGCCATGAGTGACATATTGTGTGGGTTGATCAGCACCTAAACTCACTTGTGCAACGTCGCGCAAAAATACGGGCGCGCCTTGGTAAACACCCACAACAAGATCTGCTACTTCTTCTGGAGTTAATAAAAAATCCCCGGCTTGCACCAGCATTTCGCGGTTATCGCTTACCAATGAACCTGCGGCTTGGGAGGTGTTGGCGGCGCCGAGTGCGTGGCGTAAATCATCCAGTGCCAAACCAAATGCGGCCATGCGTTCCGGATCAAATAATACCTGCACGACTTTATCGGAACCGCCGAGAATATCGATATCGCGCGTGCCAGGCACACGCTGCAATTGGGTTTGTAATTCGCGCGCAACACTCAATAAATCGTTATTAGTCGTTGCAACATCTTTGCTCCACAACGTTAGTGCGACTACGGGTACATCATCAATGCCTTTGGGTTTAATCAGTGGTTGGCCTGCACCCAGATTGCGCGGCAGCCAATCGCTGTTGGCATAAAACGCATTGTACAAACGCACTATTGCATCGGTGCGCGGTTCGCCCGCTTCAAAGCGCACGGTGAGTGTGGCCATGCCGAGTGATGAGGAGGAATAAATATGTTCGACGCCTTCAATCTCTGAAACGATTTGTTCGGCGGGATTGGTTACCAGTGCTTCCACTTCTTCCGGAGTGGCACCGGGGAAGGGAATAAACACATTGGCAAAAGTTACATTGATTTGTGGCTCTTCTTCGCGCGGTGTTACCAGCACGGCAAAGATGCCGAGCAATAAACCGGTGAGTGCCAATAGCGGAGTAATTTCCGTGGTTAAAAATGCCCGTGCGATACGTCCGGAAACACCGAGTGATTGCTGAGTGCTGTGCGGGTCCATAGCTTATTGCCCCGCTGTGTGCAGATTTTTATAAGCATTTGCAGCGGCGATAGGATCAGCGGCAATTTTTTCTCCAGCAAATGCACCGGCGAGGACAGGATAGTTTTTATTACTGGTAAGCGATCCCAGGTTGAGTTGACGAAATTCCAGCGCATCTTCTTTGATCACATAAGCTCCGCTCACTTCTCCGCGTTTGCTAATGGCGCTCGCCGGAACTAACAATTGTTCCTGCTCGCCAGTGACAAATCCAATTTTCACAAAGGTACCGGGGAATAGTTGATGATCGCCTTCAGGTAAATTCACCAACACTTTAAATGAGTGGGTTTGTGGATCAGCACTCGGAGGGATGCGCAAATCTCCGCTGTCCAGGATTTTGTCATCTGTCAAATAAATACGTGCTTTTTTATATTTACGGACGGGGCCTATATGTTGCTGGGGAATATCCACCTGCGCACGTAATTGCTCGAGCGATAAACCGGTCATCAGTGCTTTGCCAGGAGCCACAGTTTCGCCCACATTGACTGCACGGCTTACGACAATGCCAGCATAGGGTGCGTAAATGGCAGTATAAGCGAGGTTCTGCTCGGCTTCGCGCGAATTGGCTTCAGCGGATTTAAATGCGGCTTCGCTTTTATCAAAATCTGCTTTCGCGATTAATTTTTTCGCGAGCATTTCTTGCATGCGCGTGTATTGCGCTTGAGCTTCGATAAATTGCGCTCTGGCGCTTGCCGCACGTGCTTTTTGTTCGGTGTCGGTAAAACGAATAATTAAATCGCCTTTGGCAACATAATCGCCCACATCCACGGGGATCTCCAGAATACGACCAGAGGTCTGTGCCGACACAGTGGCTTGGTTAATCGCTTCAATCACACCATCGTATTTTATTTCCTGAGCAGTAGTTTGGGGTTGCAACTGAATGCTGGCGAGTTCCGGTATTTTTTTCGGCGCTACAATTGCAGGCGATTCTTTGCTGCAGGCGGATAAGAAGAGTGCGCTGCTCAATGAAATAACGAGTGCGATGATGGGTGTCAAATTTATGCGTGCGAGTTTCATTAGAGTGATTTTCATAAAGGCTCCTTAATAAATTCGCATAACTCTTTACCGCAAGCGCGATTTGCTGGCACGGCTACGTCCATCAGCTTTGTTGGCCATTAAATCAAACAGGTGAATTCGTTGACAGCTCATGCTGCTAGCTCGATAAGCAATTACTCCACTGGGCAGTAAATAGATTGCAGTACGGTTATGACCTTTGTGGCTTCATCACCTTCCAGGCTGTAAAAAACCGTCTGTGCTTCTTTGCGTGTGCTCACTAAGCCTGCCTCGCGCAAGCTGGCCAAATGTTGCGACAATGCAGATTGGCTCAGCGGTACCTTTTCATTTAGTTCACCTACGGACATCTCGCCTCCCATCAGGGTGCAGAGAATCATCAAACGGTTTTCATTTGCCAGTGCCTTGAGTAGTGCGGCGGCATTCTGTGCATGTTGTTGCATGTCATCCAGACCGGCGTCTCCGCTAACGATCATATTCATTTTGCGTCTACCTGTTGTGGGTTTGATTTCATTATATTAGATAAATTTAAATTAGCAATATCTAAATTAGTTGTCTATGATTTAACTTGGGGAGCAGATTCCTGCAATTGGCCCCATGCCGCGAGTATTGTCACGATCAACGATGCTGAGGAGGTGTGCTATGGCTCATGTCGTATTTGTTGGAGCAGGGTTGGGGGGGATGGCGGGTGCTTATGAAATGCACGATGCCCTGGGTAAACATCACCAAGTTACTGTGATTAACGAAAAGGAAAATTTTCAATTCGTCCCGTCAAACCCCTGGTTGGCGGTGGGATGGCGTGAAGCGGAACAAATCAGCTTCCCGATTCGCTCTTATCTTGAAAAGAAAAACATCACTTTTATCGCCCAGCGGGTGGATGAAATTAACCCGGTCGATAAATACCTCACCTTGAATGACGGAAAGCGCGTGGATTATGACTATCTCGTCATCGCCACGGGCCCCAAGTTAGCCTTTGATGAAGTGCCCGGCGCTGGCCCTCATGGCGGTTTTACCCAATCGGTCTGCACCTTGCCCCACGCCGAACATTCCTATGACGATTATAAAAAGCTGGTTGAGAATCCCGGCCCTGTGGTTATTGGTGCTATGCCCGGCGCAAGTTGTTTTGGCCCGGCCTATGAATACGCCTTTATTTTGGATACTGCGCTCAGTCGGGCAGGCGTGCGCCACCGCGTACCTATTACTTTTGTTACCAGTGAGCCGTACATTGGCCATTTGGGTCTGGGTGGTGTGGGCGACTCAAAAGGCATGATGGAATCGGAGCTGCGCAAACGCGCGATTAGCTGGATTACCAACGCGAAAACCACGCGCGTCGAAGCAGGGAAAATATTTATCGATGAAATAAATACTCAAGGGCAGGTGACTAAGCAGCACGAATTACCCTTTGTGCATTCCATGATGCTGCCCGCATTTAAAGGAGTGGATGCGGTAGCGAAAGTGGAGGGTTTGTGCAATCCGCGCGGTTTTGTGTTGATCGATAAACACCAGCGCAGCACCAAATATCCCAGTATTTTCGCGGCGGGTGTGTGTGTAGCAATTCCGCCGATTGAACAAACACCTGTACCAACAGGCGCGCCTAAAACCGGCTATATGATCGAATCCATGATGACCGCGTTGGTACACAATATTGCCGCGGAAATTAATGGTGAAGTTGCTGATTTTGAAGGTAGCTGGAGCGCATTTTGTCTGGCGGATATGGGTGACACCGGCGCTGCGTTTATCGCCGTACCGCAAATGCCGCCGCGCAATATCATGTGGTACAAGCAGGGTAAGTGGGCTCATCTCGGGAAAATCGCGTTCGAGAAATATTTCATCGCCAAAATGAAAACCGGCGTGTCCGAGCCCTTTTATGAAAAATGGTTGTTGGATGCAATTGGTCTGCGCCGGCTTGATAAAAAAATGCATCACTTCCACTGAGTGAAAAACTTTGCGCAGCATTTTGTCGCGCAAGATTTTATTGCAAAACGTCACAATGGTGCCGATGTTCGGTGTGAGTTACGGCTTTAAGCCAGGTAGCTTGAGGTAAGGAAGAGTAAAGCCGAAAAAGAGTCTTGATCCGGGAATTGGTATGGCGCGTAAAGCAACTGTCAATTTCTCGAAAGGTGGCTCTAATGGAAGGTTCTTACAACTGGATGCTGGTTTTTGCATCTTATTGCGTGGCGGTGATCGCATCTTACACGGCAATTTATTTTGGTACCCGGGTATTCGATTTAAGCGGCCGGTCGCGCCGATTCTGGCTGGCAGCCGGAGCGCTCAGCCTTGGCAGCGGAATCTGGTCGATGCACTTTGTGGGGATGAGCGCCTACACCATGCCCATGCATATGCACATGAGCTTCAATGCAACTATGACTCTGCTCTCGTGGGTGCCTGCTGTGTTGGCATCGGCTTTGGCTCTATACGTGATTACTCTGCCGAAAGTGTCGGTGAAAACTATCGCGTCGAGTGCATTCATTATGGGAGCAGGGATTTTCGCGATGCACTACGGCGGTATGTATGCGATGCAAATGCATCCCGGTATTGAATACGACACGCTGCTGGTGATTCTTTCTGGCGTGATAGCGGTAGTTGCATCCGGTGCTGCGCTGGTGATTTGCCGCAAGGTGCGCGATGTCCCGCCCCAATATGCACTGGCCTTTAAAGTATTGGCGGCGTTGGTGATGGGCGCGGCTATCTGCGGCATGCACTATACCGGAATGGCGGCAGCCAGTTATCCGATGGGCGCGCAGAGCCACCCTGAAAATTTATTGCGCGGTGATTGGATGGGTATTCCTACAGCGATTGCTGCCAGCATTTTATTGCTGCTCGCCCTGTATTCCGCCTATACCGATTTTCGTGCAATGGAGCGCGCGCGTCAGGCAGAAAAAAATAAAAACGAATCGGCCCGGCAGGCGGCGTTTTACGATTCACTCACAGGCCTTGCGAATCGCAGCTTGCTGGAGGCGCGGGTGCTCGAAAAACTCACAGTGACTGATGCCAATAAAATCCCCGCTGCATTTATGCTTGGCTATTTTGAGTTGAGCGATTACCGCGATCTAAGCCAGCGTCACGGCGAAGCGTTTGCGCAGGCATTGATCAATTATTTTGTGGCTGAGTTGCAATCCCGGTTGGCGACTGCCGAGTTGATTGCACGTTACAGCAGCAACAGTTTTATGGTGATTATTCCCTCAAATGATCCGGTAATGTTGCAAGCATTGGTGCAAAAAATGGCCAGTGCGTTTAAAAGCTCGGTGGCGATCAGTGGCAAACTCACGTTATGTAAATGGAGTTTTGGCTTCAGTGAATACCCCAAGTCAGGCACTAACAGCCGCAACCTGATTCGCGCAGCACAGCGCGTTCGCTATACCTCGGGCGAGGAGCATCAAGAGGCTGCTTTGGAAGTGGTGTGATTTGGTCGGGTTCCTCACTGTTGTTTACTGTCAGAACGCCGGAGCGAACACTCTGGCGTTTTTTTATGCAGGATTTGTATGAGTATTTGTTTAGCAGTTTGTCCGAACTCCGCTAATTACGTCCCACCTACCTGTTTTATTTAGTGGCACAAGGCTCACAGCATGTTTCATTCTGAAATGGAGTGTGAATAAAGTCGCGTTTCGCTTGCTAAATTTGTTTCTTATAAACCCAAATTTACCCACGGGTTCGCATTTGTGATGCTCACTTAACGCCGGGTCCATAGTGGGACGACAGATTTTTCTCCGGCACTTAGAATCGCATTCGAGCTACTACATAAGCACTACTGAACCCGGTCTGTGGTGTTGCCAGAACAGTTGTGTTTATGAAACTCATCGCAGCAGTGAAGCTGAATCTAACGATTAAGGATGCAATTAATCAACCGTTGGTTCCCATTGCCGTTGTTATAAGGGCAGTTGTTAGTTGGGTAAATCAACCTCTCGCACAACTCACTATTTCAAAAAACAATAATTTCAACAACAGAGGCAAGATCACATGCGAATCATTCAATTCGGACGCCGTGTACTCGGGCGCCGTGCATTCGGCCGCCGCGCCGTTTGCGCATTACTCACGCTCGTTAGTAGCAGCCTGTATGTGCAAACGACTAGCGCACAAGTTATCAACATCAACGCCGTTTCTGCCACCGGCAGTACCAATCTACAACCCGCGAATTTGGCGAATGACAACAACGGCAGCACCCGTTGGGAATCCAATCATGGTGTTTCACCCAGCTCACTGACGCTCGATTTAGGCCAGCCTTATGCGCTCAATCAAGTGGTGATTTTGTGGGAAGCCGCAAACGCCGCGAGTTATGAAATTCTCGGCTCCAACAATAATTCCAGTTGGACACAACTCAGCCTGCGCACTGGCGGCACTTTTGGCAACCGCACCGATACGGTCGGCTTGAGCGGCACTTATCGCTATGTGCGCATGAACGCATTGACGCGCAGTGCAGGCAACAACTGGGGCTACTCGATTTTTGAGATGGATGTGTTCGGCGCTCTGCCCGCGGCCTCATCTGTTGCTGCATCCAGTGTGGCGGCCGGTAATTGCAATCTCGGCTGCGTTACCACGCTCAACAGCACGACCTTGCGCGCGACTGTAACTCAAGCCGACATCGCCGATATCCATTACCGCATCAACAACGGCGCGCAACAAAATGTGCGCATGAATGTAGCGGGTGGTGTGTGGACTTATGACATTCCTAATTTAAATTCGAGCAGTGTGGTGAGTATTAATTTCACTATCATCCGTTCAGGATTGGGGCAGGATACACCCTGGCAAAACTATTCCGTTAGCACACCGGCATCCAGTGTAGCGCCAGTGAGTTCATCGCGTTCAAGCACACCGCTGTCGAGTTCTTCTCGCAGCTCGGTGGCGCCATCGAGCGTGCCAGCCAGTTCATCGCGCAGTTCAACACCTACATCAGTTGCACCATCCAGTTCTTCTGCGGCGAGCCTCGGTAATATTGTTCCCTTATATAACGCATCAACGGCGCTTGAAGGTGCGATTCAATTTGATCGCGGTGATGCATTAGTAACACGCATTGCTGACCGAGGTCGTGACCGTCATGCAAAAGAAGATCAATTCCAGGCTTATGATCACTTCCTGAGTTTTTATTGGGAGCACCGCACTGCTGAAATTGAAATTGTGGATTACGTTGCCAAAGGCGGCAACACTGTGCGCATGAACGTGAAAACACAATTTAAATTGAACGATACCGAAGCAGAAAACCGCTGGTTCTATCGCGGTGTAGGCACTGTGGCTGAGTATTACGATAACGGCACCATGAACGTGATCGACAATCTCAACTACTACAAAGAGCGCAGCTTCAATGCGCGCGAAGGCCGCAATATCCGTATCGGCGATAAGCTGGAATTTGAATTGAGCCAATTCCTCGATCACACAGTTCCACACGGTCGCTCGGCCTACTACGGCACTACCTATCTTTATATCGTCGGTAAAGGTCTTGTGCCTTGGGATGTTACTGGCAGTTTCGGCACTCTTGGTGGTAGAAAAGATTCGATAGAAATCCCTGAGAAAGCCTGGTTGGGTGGCAAAACAACACTTCCATACAACCATTCAAATGAGCCGGATAACCATTTCATCCAAATGGCGACCAACCTGGCATCGCAAAATGGCCAGCCGTTTGTATTGGGACGCCGCGTGCATCACGCCTCATTTATTGATGGTTCACACGATGAACACGTTGTAGATAACGGCATCTTCCCCGATACCGTCGGCAAAGCAGGCCCGCATTATGTACATGATCGCTGCGCCGGATGCCACGTGCGCAACGGCCGCGCTGCACCAGCACCGGTTGGTCAACCGCTGGAAAAATGGGTATTTAAAGTGGCCGATATCAATAGCAATCCGCATCCGAACCTGGGCCGTGCGTTGCAACCTAAATCAGCAGGCGGTGTTGCGAGTGAAGGGCAGGCGTCTATCGCTTTCTGGACGGAAACGAATGGCCTGCGCAAACCCAACTATCAATTCAGCGGCGTAACGCCAGCGCGTTTCTCTGCGCGTGTTGCACCACAACTTGTTGGCATGGGTTTGTTGGAAGCGATTCCGGAAGCAACGATTTTGGCAAAAGAAGATATCAACGATGCTAATGGCGATGGCATTTCCGGCCGCGCCAATCGTGTTGTTGATCCATCTGGCCAAACCCGTTTGGGCCGCTTTGGGTACAAAGCCGGTACTACCAGCGTTAAGCATCAAGTGGCGGCGGCGTTCAATTCCGATATGGGTGTAATGACCAGTGTGCTGCCTAATCCTGATTGCGGTTCAGCACAAAACGACTGCGGTGCGAGTGGTTCGGAGTTGTCGGATACACATCTGAACAATCTGGTGAAATATATTTCAACTCTCGGTGTGCGCCCGCAACGCAACTTGAACGATGCAGCAGTACAACGTGGTGAAACACAATTTGCATCAATTGGTTGTGTGGGTTGCCATACGCCCTCCGTAGTGACCAGTCAATTCCATCCATTGGGTGAATTGCGCAGCCAAACCATCAAGCCTTACACCGATATGTTGCTGCACGATATGGGCCCAGACCTGGCCGACAATTTGGGTGAAGGTCAAGCGAGCGGTGCTGAATGGCGTACTGCGCCTCTGTGGGGTATTGGTTTGTCTGCTTGCGTAACGGGCGGTGTAACGAATGCCGGTCAGGGTGCACAAGTGTGTACGCCAGTGCATAGCTACTTGCACGATGGCCGCGCGCGCACCATTGAAGAGGCAATCCTCTGGCACGGCGGTGAAGGTCAAGCATCTAAAAATGCCTACCAGGCTTTGTCTGCCAGCCAAAAACAAGATGTATTGCGTTTCCTTGAGTCACTGTAATGAGAAATCGCTCTAATAGTTAATTCTCTCTAGCGGCTAGTAGTACTAGTTAGCTAGCGTTCTCCTTGCCCCGGTTAATTACCGGGGCTTTTTTTTGGATTTTTTTCGCGTGTGAATTTCTCCTGACGATTTCTGGCGCACAGCTTCTTTACTCTATAGTGGTAAGTTGTTTTTCACTGAATCACGGAGAGAATGATGAGCACACAAAACCCCAGCATTATTTCGCATGTATCAATTGGCACAAATGATTATGAAAAAGCACGCGCTTTTTATAATGTTGTGCTCGCAACTTTGGATATCAACATCATCATGGAGCACCCAGGCGCAATTGCGTACGGACGCATGTACCCCGAATTTTGGGTGTGCACACCACATGATGGCCAACCTGCAACACTCGGCAATGGATTTCATATGGGTTTTATTGCACTAACCAAAGACCAGGTGCACGCGTTTTACGATGCAGCCATCGCCGCTGGTGCAATCTGCGACGGCCCACCTGGCCCGCGTCCATTGTATAGTGATGCCTATTACGGCTGCTTTGTGCGCGATCTTGATGGTCACAAAATAGAAGCAGCGTTTTGGGATGAAGAGCTCGCCGCAAAACTTCAAGACCATTAATTTTTCACGGTTGTTTTTTTAGCAGTCCGCAATATATATCGGCACATATAATTCGTCGCCTGCTGATATTTATTGCGCTCAGCAGGAGCGTATTGTTATGCAAGCGATCCATAATCCCGCCGTTGCTGATGTCTTTAAAAAATATCCCCCCGAGATGCGCAAAAAATTATTATTCCTGCGCACATTAATTTTTGAAACTGCTGCTGAATTGGATGTGGGCGAAATAGAAGAAAGTTTGAAGTGGGGCGAGCCGAGTTACATTGCCAAACAGGGCAGCACCATCCGCATGGATTGGAAACCGCGCGCGCCCGAACACTACGCACTTTATTTCAATTGCAAAACCACACTCGTCGAAACCTTTGAAGCACTTTATGGCAATTTATTTTGCTATGAAGGGAATAGGGCGATCATTTTTACCCGCCTCGAGCTTATCCCCGTTAAGCAACTAAAACACTGCATTGCTTTGGCGTTGCAGTACCATCGCCTCAAACATTTGCCCTTGCTGGGTACGCGCGCCCTCTAATTGCCAAATCCCAGTTTCTCCCGCCGGGCGATTCAAGCGTATAATGCGCGCCTTTTCCTATTTCCAACTTATCGATTCGCACAAAAGGCCGTTTCATGTCTGAAGTTCGCACCCGCATTGCCCCATCGCCCACTGGCGACCCCCACGTAGGCACCGCCTATATCGCCCTGTTCAACCTGTGTTTTGCCCGTCAGCACGGTGGCAAATTCCTGTTGCGCATTGAAGATACCGACCAAACCCGCAGCACCCCTGAATCCGAGCAAGCGATTCTGGACAGCCTGCGCTGGTTGGGTTTG
Organism: Cellvibrio fibrivorans; assembly: GCF_031457055.1. Classification (NCBI taxonomy): domain Bacteria; kingdom Pseudomonadati; phylum Pseudomonadota; class Gammaproteobacteria; order Cellvibrionales; family Cellvibrionaceae; genus Cellvibrio; species Cellvibrio fibrivorans. The sequence continues at coordinate 384,922 of NZ_JAVDVX010000005.1, forward strand.
GAGTGGGACGAAGGCCCGGATGTGGGCGGCCCGCACGGCCCTTATCGCCAAAGCGAGCGGATGGATATCTACGGCAAATACGCGTTTGAACTGGTCGAGAAAGGCCATGCCTTTTATTGCTTCGCCACCGCTGAAGAGCTGGACGAAATGCGCCGCGAGCAACAAGCGCGCGGTGAAACGCCTAAATACGACGGTCGCGGTTTGAAATTATCGCCCGCCGAAGTGCAAGCCAAGTTGGATGCAGGCGAGCCTTACGTGATCCGCATGAAAATCCCGGAAGAGGGCGTGTGCGAAATCGACGATATGCTGCGCGGCAAGATCGAGATCGAATGGTCGCAAGTGGATATGCAAGTGCTGCTCAAAGGCGACGGCATGCCCACCTATCACCTCGCCAACGTGGTGGACGATCACCTGATGCAAATCACCCACGTGATTCGCGGCGAAGAGTGGATCAACTCTGCGCCCAAGCACCTGAAACTCTACGAATACTTCGGCTGGCAAGCGCCCGTGCTGTGCCACTTGCCGCTGCTGCGCAACCCGGATAAATCCAAACTCAGCAAACGCAAAAACCCCACGAGCATCCTGTATTACAAGCGCATGGGTTATTTGCCGGAAGCCATGCTCAACTACCTCGGCCGCATGGGCTGGTCAATGCCGGACGAACGCGAGAAATTCACCCTCGCCGAAATGCAGGAACACTTTGATCTGCTGCGCGTGTCATTAGGCGGCCCGATTTTCGACGTGGAAAAACTCAACTGGCTCAGCAGCCTGTGGATTCGCGAGAACTTCACCGTCGAGCAACTCGCCGAGCGTTTGCACGGTTGGGCACTCAACAAAGAAACGCTGCTGCAAGCACTGCCACACGCCCAATCGCGCATGACCACCCTGAGCGATTTCGCTCCACTGGCCGGCTTCCTCGTCAGCGGCATGATGCCAGTGAACGAAGCGAGTTTTGCCGGTAACAAGCTGGATGTGGAGAAACAAAAAGAGTACCTGCAATTTGCTCTCTGGCGTTTGGAAGCCTTGCGCACCTGGGAGCGCGACAACCTGTTTGCCGAGCTCAAACTGCTCGCAGACCAAATGGGCATCAAAATCAAAGACGCCCTCGCTCCGGTCTTCGTCGCCATTGCTGGCACCACCGCCAGCTTCTCGGTAGTGGACTCCATGCAAATCATCGGCCCCGACCTGAGCCGCGCCCGCATCCGCCATGCGATCAACGCCTTGGGTGGTTTTGGCAAAAACAAACAAAAGGATCTGGAAAAGATCTTTGATAAGTTGGGTGTTGCCGCAGAAGAGCCAGCCGCCAACAGTTAACCGCTTGATTTATCGATAAAAAACCGGAGTACAAGCCCAAAACTTTTGCTTGACACTCCGGAGGCACCTGCATAAAATGCGCGCCACTCAGAGACAGGATGTCGAAGATTCTGGGGCTATAGCTCAGCTGGGAGAGCGCAACACTGGCAGTGTTGAGGTCAGCGGTTCGATCCCGCTTAGCTCCACCAAATTAAAAACCCGCTTATCGCAAGATAAGCGGGTTTTTTGTTTTCTATATTGGATCTCACCCTAAGTCTCTCTAAAAATATTAACCAATTCGTGCAGTATCAAAAAAATACAGCAAGGGCAGTAGGTTAGGTGTTGGTGTTTACCAAGCATTCAATAGGTGCACTGCATTATTGCAAATAGTCAGTTGACGTAGATACCAATTAAGAGGCAGCCAAAAAAGCTGCCTCACTTTTATCTGCCTGTCTGTCAACAATCCCCTTAACCCGAAATAACAAATCCCCCAGTCCCGCAATTGCCTGTGCAGGCAATTCCACCTCTTGAGCAATTTTCTCGCAAAGTGATTGCAGTAAAACAATCTGCTCTTGCAGTTGAGTGGTTTGCTCTGCCTGAATTTGTTTTTGAATGTCGTAGCCGATGCTTTCAAGATATTCGCCGTCTGGCGAATGGATTTCTATGCAACTTTGTTGGTAGTAATTGTATTGGAAAGGATCGAGCTTGATCACGCATTGGGATGTAGCTGGCGCTAGGCGGTTAATATTATCCATAACACAACCCCACAGTGTGTGGTCTCAATACCGGCCCAAACCAACCGGCCCACCTGAAGGTGACCCCTCCAAGGTGGCCCCGCCAAGCCGCCATAACATGGGAGTACTCGCGGGAGGCACAGAGCTGCAAAACAAGAGCTATAAGCTTATTGTAGTGACTGATTCACTGAAAACACTGATGTAGGATGAGATTGGCTTGTTGAAAGCCGGCGAAATAATGAAATATTCAGTGCTTTGTCCATGTGTTTTTTTGAGGTGATGTTTAAAATTATTAAAACTCTTTCTGTTATTTGAATTGGCTTGGAAGGGTTTGCGGAACATAGAGAGAGTCATGCAATCCTAAATATTAAAAGCGAAAACTTGGTTAAAACCAAGAACGATATTTGTGCGCCTGTTGGTGACGATGATGTCGCGTGAATTATTAAATCTAATGTCTTCTATGTGTCATCTTGTATGCATGTTTCCACAGCAAAACCACTGTCGGTAATAAGGAGAAATGAAATGGCTTTGATTAAACAGAAAATCGTCCCACATTTATGGTTTGATACAGAAGCAAAAGAAGCTGCGCGTTTTTATTGTTCGGTTTTCCCTGATTCAAAAATTCTCAGTATTACCAAGCTGCATGACACGCCGTCAGGAGAGTGCGATGTGGTTTCGTTTTCCCTTTCGGGGCAATTTTTTATGGCAATCAGTGCGGGGCCTCTGTTCAAATTTAATGAATCTATTTCGTTTATTGTCAATTGCGACACTCAGGAAGAAATCAATTATTACTGGGAGCAACTTTCTGCAGTGCCGGAGGCTGAACAGTGTGGTTGGTTGAAAGACCAGTTCGGTTTGTCCTGGCAGATTGTTCCATCAATATTGGATGAGATGATGCAAGACGAAGATCCTGAACGGGTTGCACGGATCACAGAAGCATTTCTCAAAATGAAGAAGTTTGATGTTGTCGCTTTGCATGAGGCATACAACAAAAAATAATGCTTTTGGTGATTTAACGATAATGAGCGTTGTGACTTTTTATTAAAGGAGTCAAAAATGGAAACGCAAGAATTACATCGCGGGCGGTTGATTGATCACATTCAGCTAGTGGTGAAGGATCTTCCAGCAGCGCAAAAATTTTACACCGCTGTTTTTAAGGAGCTGGATATCCCATTAGGTGGTTCAGGTGATGGGTATTTTTGGGCAGACGAATTGTTTGTATCCACTCCCGAAAGTGACGCTGCACAAGGCGTATTGACAGGGCGCCATCACTTGGCATTCCAGGCGCGAGACGAAACGATGGTCGATGCGTTTTACCAAGCTGCTTTGGCAAATGGCGGAAAAGATAATGGCAAACCGGGTGAACGCCCATACCACCCAGGATACTACGCGGCGTTTGTGTTAGATCCCGATGGCAACAATATCGAAGCGGTTTACCACGGGATGGCTAAGCGTAGCGCACCTTCTGTCACCATTGTGTTTTAGTCGGGCTGATTGTTTTGCGCAATGATTAATAAGAAGAATTCGGTGTACTGTCGGGATTAATTTCACCATAGACTTCTTCCGGGTCTATCTCATTAATCAGTAAAACCTCTCGCACCATTTGAATATGGTCAAGCACGGGTTGATATCTATCACCGTATTCGTACTTATTTACCTCGATAGCTTTGGGCATATAGCAGAAGGCAATTTTTAACGCTTGAATAAGGTCGTCATTTGTTGAGTTGGTCATGGCTGTCTCCATGTTTGGGGCTTTGTAGGTTGCCGGTGAGGAACGAACCGCAACAGCGGTTTATCAGGTGGCAAATAATAATTTATTTATCGTTTGGTAGGTTGGGCGGTCATGCCCAACATGAGTGAGCATGCGAGTCTCAAAGTGCTGGTCATGCTCCATTGAGATTATGTTTTTACGGAGCGGTTTTTTCACCAAAAAAATAGATAGATCCTTCCTTATGAATTTTTTTATCGTTGACTAGTTCGTCTAATAGAATTAGTAAGCTTTTATTGAAATTAACTTTTTCTTTAATTGCATTAAAGTTAATAGACTTGTTTTTAAGAAGTGAAAGTATTTCTTGTTTTGTAAAGGAGTTTATTTTGCTAAGTGCCTGAGCGATGTCAGCGAGTGATTCATCACTTCTTAACTCTGTTAGCTTTCTTTTTCCTGTTTCTGTGATTGAAAGTGGCTTGTGGGATGACCTCCCGACTAGACCTGCCTCTTGCGCTGTATTTATGCTTTTATACAAATTTTTCTGAGGAAATCCAGAGTTTTTAGCAATTTCCTCAATAGAATATGAGCCTGCATTATCTATAAGTTCAAGTGCCATAAGAAGGCTTGCGCGGCTGCTTGGGTCTTTTAATGACTCTATCGTGCTATCGCTACAAGAGTTAATTATTTTCTCGTAGTAGCTTGATGTATCTATGTTGTTATTAGGTAACACCATCTTGGTATTTTGATTTTCTACTTCATTGATAATATCAACTAAATCCGTCCCGTAACTTATTTTTCTTGGGGCTACTTTTTGTTTTACAGTGTCATTGATTTTTACACGTGTAAATTTTTTGTTTTCTTTTTCTAGGGTTTTGTTTTTTTCGGTAAGTTCATTAATTGATAATAGTTTTTCTTCCGCTTCAGCTTGCTTCGTTTTTAATAAGGAGATTTCCTCTAATAATCTTGTGTTTTCAAGGGAGAGTTCGTTTAGCTGCTCTTTTTCGCCTTCTATTTTTTGCAGTTGTCGCTTGAGTCTTGAAATTTGATTTTCGTGTTCAGTGATGCTCATGGATTTGTAAAATCTGCCATTTCTATCTGCTTTGGCAATAATATTTCGTATTGTTTTTGACAAAAGTTCAAGTGTTTCTTTGGCAGAGCTGGAAAGAATTGAATACGCTAAACCTAAAATCACAGGTATTGTTATTAGGCACCAATGAGTTGTTTGGCTTTTATACTCTAAAATATAGGCAACACTGAATTTTTCAGTTTCGAATAGAGCCGCTATCGGTAGTTGCCAATTAATAAAAAGCCAAGAAACAATAATTGATATCCAGAGCGGGCTGGAAAATCTATCTGCAAAATAGTCTCGAACATCTTGAATGATATCGGTCATCTTATTTTTCCTTAGTAGTGATATTTTCTATACGGCGGGTTGCTTCGCGAACCCGCCCTACAAAACTCCAACTTTACTCAGCAACAACACCCGGCTCATAAGCCAACACCGGACTCATCCACCTTTCTATCTCCTGCACACTCCAACCCTTACGCTGCGCCAAACTCTCCACCTGATCCTTCTCGATCTTGCCGGTATTAAAATACTCAGCTTGTGGATGTGCAAAATACCAGCCGGAAACTGCTGCCGTTGGCAACATCGCGAAATGTTCGGTCAGGGTGATGCCGGTATTTTTCTCGCCATCCAACAATTTAAACAATTGCGTTTTTTCAGTGTGATCGGGGCAGGCTGGATAACCGGGAGCAGGGCGGATGCCTTTGTATTGTTCTTTGATTAAATCTTCGTTTGACAGATTTTCATCGCGATCATAGCCCCAGAATTCTTTGCGCACACGTAAGTGCATGTGTTCGGCAAAGGCTTCAGCTAAACGGTCGGCGAGGGCTTTTACCATGATGCTGTTGTAGTCATCGCCTGCATCCTGATATTGCTTGGCGAGTTCTTCTGCTCCTATGCCGGTAGTGACCGCAAAGCCGCCGATGTAATCTTGTTTGCCGGTTTCTTTCGGTGCAACAAAATCGGCGAGTGAATAATGCGGGCGCGATTCCATGCCTTGTTTTAAATGCTGCTGGCGGATGTGGTGCAAAGTATTGATTTGTTTTCCATCCGCATCATATACGGCGATGTCATCGCTGTTGACCGTATTCGCTGGCCAGAAGCCGATTACGCCGTTGGCGCGAATCAGCTTTTCATCGATCAATTTACGCAGCATCTGTTGTGCATCGGCAAATAAATTGCGTGCAGCTTCGCCGACGATTTCATCCTCCAGAATTTTTGGATATTTTCCGGCGAGATCCCAGCTGATAAAGAAAGGTGTCCAGTCGATAAAATCAACTAGCGTATTTAAATCGTAATCTTCAAATACTTTTACGCCGGTAAATGCGGGTGCTGGTGGTGTGTAATTATCCCAATCCAGTTTTAAACCTTTGGCGATAGCCTCGGGATAGGAGCGTACTGTGCCGCGTGGTTTGCGGTTGGCGTTGCGCTCGCGTACATCTATGTATTCTTGCTTGAGGTCTTCCACGAATTTGGGGCGCAATTCGTCGGACAGCAGTGTGCTGGCGACACCTACGGCGCGCGAGGCATCTGCAACGTAGACCACTTGGTTGAGTTTAAAAACTGGGTCAATTTTTACCGCGGTATGTGCTTTGGAGGTGGTTGCGCCGCCAATCATCAAGGGTTTATTAATACCGCGGCGTTCCATTTCGCGGCCGACAAATACCATTTCATCCAGCGATGGCGTGATCAAACCCGAGAGTCCGATAATGTCGCAGTTTTGCTCGATGGCGGTATCGATAATTTTATCGCAGGGCACCATTACCCCCAGGTCAACCACTTCAAAGTTATTGCACTGCAATACCACGCCGACAATATTTTTGCCGATGTCATGCACATCGCCCTTTACGGTGGCCATCAAAATTTTGCCATTGGGTTTGGAGGCTTCGGTTTTCTCGGCTTCAATAAACGGTTGCAAATAGGCTACTGATTGTTTCATTACGCGCGCGGATTTAACTACTTGCGGTAAAAACATTTTACCGGCGCCGAATAAATCACCCACCACATTCATACCGTCCATGAGTGGGCCTTCGATCACATCGAGCGGGCGAGGGTAGTGTTGGCGTGCTTCTTCGGTATCTTCAACGATATGGGTTGAAATCCCTTTTACCAGTGAGTGTTCGATGCGTTTTGCAATAGGCAGTGAGCGCCATTCGGCGTCTTCTTTCACTTCGCCGGTAGAGCCATCGCCGCGATATTTTTCAGCGATATCGAGCAGTGCTTCGGTGCCGCCGCTGTGACGGTTGAGGATTACATCTTCAACTTTGTCTTTTAATTCTTGCGGTAAATCGTCATACACCGCCAATTGGCTGGCATTAACGATGCCCATATTCATACCCGCTTTAATCGCGTGGTACAAAAATACCGAGTGGATGGCTTCACGCACCGGGTTGTTGCCACGGAACGAGAAGGACACGTTGGATACGCCGCCGCTTACGCCCGCGTGGGGTAGGTTGGTACGAATCCAACGTGTGGCTTCAATAAAATCGACTGCGTAATTGTTGTGTTCTTCAATACCGGTTGCGACCGCAAAAATGTTTGGATCGAAAATAATATCTTCCGGTGGGAAATCCAGTTTATCTACCAATGTACGATAAGAGCGCTCACAAATTTCTTTTTTGCGCGCCATGGTATCGGCTTGGCCGGTTTCATCAAATGCCATTACGACTACAGCGGCACCGTAGCGCATGCAGAGTTTGGCTTTTTGTAAAAACTCTTCTTCGCCTTCTTTCAGGCTGATGGAGTTTACAATCGGTTTGCCTTGAATACATTTCAATCCGGCTTCGATGACATCCCATTTAGATGAATCCACCATAATCGGTACACGGGCGATATCCGGTTCGCCAGCAATTAAATTCAAAAAGCGCACCATGGCTTTTTCAGCATCGAGCATGCCTTCATCCATGTTGATGTCGATTACCTGCGCACCGTTTTCCACTTGCTCCAGCGCCACTTCGAGTGCGGTGGAATAATCTTCTTCCACAATTAATTTTTTAAAGCGTGCAGAACCGGTAACGTTGCAGCGTTCGCCGACGTTTACAAATAACGAATCTTTGGTGATGTTGAACGGCTCTAAACCGGAGAGGCGACATGCAGGTTCGATATCGGGAATTTTGCGTGGGGCATATTTGCCCATCACATCCGCAAGTGCTTTGATGTGTGCCGGTGTGGTGCCGCAGCAGCCGCCGATAATATTTAAAAATCCGCTTGCGGCAAATTCTTCAACAATATTCACCATCTCTTGCGCGGTTTGGTCATACTCACCAAATTCATTCGGTAAACCGGCGTTGGGGTGCGCGCTCACAAAGCAATTGGCAACGCGTGACAATTCTTGTACGTACTGACGCAATTCTTTCGCGCCCAGTGCGCAGTTCAAACCCATGCTGAGTGGGCGGGCGTGTGCGAGTGAGTTGTAAAATGCTTCCGTCGTTTGGCCGGACAGGGTGCGGCCAGAGGCATCGGTAATGGTGCCGGATATCATAATCGGCAATTCAAAACCGACATTGTCAAAATATTGTTTTACCGCGAACACCGCGGCTTTGGCATTGAGCGTATCGAAAATAGTTTCGATCAAAATAATATCGGCGCCGCCTTTGACCAAACCATCCATCGACTCCAGGTAATTTTCGACGAGCTGATCAAAAGTTACATTGCGTGCACCCGGATCATTTACATCCGGCGAAATAGAACAGGTGCGGCTGGTTGGCCCGAGCACACCGGCAACAAAGCGCGGTTTGGCCGGATTTTTCGCTGTCATTTCATCACACAGTTCTCTGGCCAGGCGCGCAGAGGCGAAATTGAGTTCGTGACTCAGGTCTTCCATGTCGTAATCGGCCATGGAGATGCGCGTGGAGTTGAAGGTGTTGGTTTCCAGAATATCGGCACCGGCGTCCAGGTAAGCGCGTTGAATCTCGCGGATGACGTCCGGTTTGGTGATGCTGAGCAAATCGTTATTGCCCGCGATATCCATGTGGTAATCAGCAAAGCGCTCGCCGCGATAATCCGCCTCTTGCAGCTTGTAACTTTGGATCATTGTGCCCATACCGCCATCCAGGATCAGGATGCGCTGGCGAATCGCCTCATTAAGGGCAGTGATACGGGTAGAGAGTGCAGCTGGAATAGTCATGGAAAACCTTTGGCGAGTAAAAATTGCCTCGAATCTATCGAGGCAATATCAAAAAAGTTTGATATAGAAAATTGGCGCGAATTCTAGCAGAAAACCCGCCTGCGGGGATGCGGCGGATCGGGATTTATCGGTTATAAGCGGAGTCGGGCGAATAGACCAATCCGCTTAAGAGTTTAGTCGGGATTGGTCGTGGGGCGAGCTGGGGTAGCAGCTGTTAGCGGCTATTTTTCGATATGAACCAGCTTTTTGTCGGAGTCATTCTTCGCTACGTCATCCGGGCGGAGATTAATGAGTGCCAGCGCCGCAAAGAACGCAAAGCCGCATGCGGCCATCACGATAGAGTCAGGATACAAAGCGCCAAACAGCATGTTGGCGATGGCCAAGCTGATGTAGATGGTAATTCTCAGGTTTTTGGCATTGAGCAAAAAGTGATTGGATTCGCTCATGTTGAGCCTCCGGTTATACAAGGTGAGACGGATTCTTTAAGTGGTGCTGATTAAAGCATAGCTTGCTTAATGCAATCTTAAATGACAATTGTGACAAGTATCACATTTAATTGTTAAAGGATTGTTAATCCCAGATGAGTGGTTTCTCGCCAGCGGTGGGTGGTTGGTGGAAATAAGATTGAGTCTCAACATGCTCAGGATTTCGGCCGGTTATCGTTGCAGGCCTTGGCGCTATGGCGTCGATTGTAAATTACTTGTCTCTTTTACGGGGTTGCTAGTGCCTTGGCTACCGGCTTTGCAGTAGAATACCCGAGTAATTTAATCAGGTATTAGGTATTTACAGAAAGGTTACTATGGTCAACGTCGATATCACCGAATCCGCCCAACAATATTTGAAAGAACTGCTGGATAAGCAGAAAGACAACGATGGCATTGGCATCCGTATGTTCGTGGCCAATCCGGGCACATCCAACGCAGAAACCTGCATTGCTTACTGCCGCCCCGGTGAAGAAAAAGAGGGTGATGTGATTGTCCCGCTCAATGGTTTTAATGCCTACTTTGAAGAGCGCAGCCTGCCGTTTTTGGAAGATGCAAAAGTCGATTATTCGGCAGATCGCATGGGTGGTCAGCTCACCATTCGCGCCCCCAACTCCAAAATGCCGCGCGTGACTGACGACAGCCCGCTGGAAGACCGTATCAATTATGTGTTGTACAACGATGTAAACCCAAGCCTCGCCTCCCACGGCGGCAACGTCAGTTTGGTGGAAGTGACTGAGGATATGATCGCTATCCTGAAATTTGGCGGCGGTTGCCAGGGTTGTGGTTCGGTGGCGATTACCTTGAAGCAGGGTATTGAAGTACAGTTGATGGATAAGTTGCCTGAATTAAAAGGCATCCGCGATGTGACCGACCATACAGATCGTTCAAACGCCTATATGTAATCCAGCTCGATAGGATGCACAAAAAAATACCGCCCCTGTGTACTTGGGGGCGGTATTTTTTTGTCTTCAATTATTAATTTTCCTGTTGGGTGGTTACATTAATTCCTGCTAATCGATCATATTCTCCAGTTTGCTTTAGTTCGTTCAACCCCTTATCCAGTTGCTCCGCCAACCATCTTGCCCTTGGGCTTTTGTGTGAGAAAGCGACATACACATCGCCGTGATGATTTAAAAAGCGTTTATCGAAAATAGTGGCATCCAATTTCATTTCTTTCAAAGCGTACTCTGCTTCGCGATCAAACATCACGGCGGCGTCTATGCGTCCCTGTTTTAGCATGCGAATAATTTGCGACTGTTGCGATACTTGCACTTCCGTAAAGCGGTGGCGGTGGTTTTCGTAAATATCGCCATATTCGTAATCGCGGATTACGCCGACGCGGAATTTGTCGGGTATGTCATTAATGGATTTTATTTTTGGATAAGTACCCGGAATAAAAAACCAGTAGGACTCCACCGCAAGTAGCGGGACCTTGCCAAAAATATACTTGTCTTTAGTGGTCGATTGCAGGGTGACGTTGTAGCCGCCGTCGATTTTTCCGGATTGTAAGTCGTGCAAAACCCGTGCGTAGGGTAATACCCGGAATGTCGGTGTGAGGTTGGTTTTGGCAAAAGCGGCCTTGATCAGATTGGTAGATACCCCTTGGCCTTGCGCGTTGGAATAGGGTGGCCAGGAATCTTCGGCACCCAGATGCACACGAATTAAGTCTTCCGTTGACCCAGTTGCTGGCGGTTCAGCCTGTACCTGAATTGCCAGCAGGCACAGCAGCAGCCATGCGATCGCCCGGAATTTACGCATTGGTTAACAACTCCTAACTTGGCATGGCTGGCAATATAGGTGGGAAAGACTAATCGCATTTAGTTATATGATCAATAAGGCAAGTGACGGTCACTATTAGCTGCGGGTGATTTTGCATTGAGTAAATATTTTCTCAAATGAGAATTATTATTATTGCAGATGATAATAGTTATCTATATTATGTGCGCCTAAATCCTCTTTGCGTATTGATACTATTACAAGGGCTTGTCATGACCATAATCAAATCTACCTCTTCACACATTGTTTCCAAAAAACGCGCTACCTCTGTGCAGTTGACCGCAACTGCTCTGTCATCTGCCATATTGTTGGCATCGGCAGGCACTATGGCGGCTGAAGAAGCGAAAGAAACCAAAACACTCAATACCGTTAAAGTTGAGGCGGATGCGATTGAATCAGCCTACAAAGCTGAAAAGGCCAGTTCTCCCAAATTTACCCAGCCCTTGGTGGATACTCCGCAAACCATCGTGGTTGTGAAAAAAGAGTTATTCCAGCAACAGGCTGCTACTACGCTGAGTGAAGCTCTGCGCAATACCCCCGGCATCACTATGTTGATGGGCGAGAATGGCAATACGGCCACTGGTGACTCTATCTTCATGCGCGGTTTTGATACCCAAGGCAGTATCTATGTAGATGGTATCCGCGATCTGGGCAGCATCAGCCGCGACACCTTTAATACCGAACAAGTAGAAATCGCTAAAGGCCCTGCTGGTGTGGATAACGGCCGCGGCGCAGCCTCGGGATATGTCAACCTCAGCTCAAAGTTGGCCAGCCAGGAAGATGCCATTACTGGCAAGCTGACCGGCGGGACTGCCGATTTCAAGCGCGCAACAGTGGACGTTAACCGCAGCATCACCGAGACATCGGCAATCCGCGTAAACCTGTTGAAGCAGGATGCCGGTGTTGATGGTCGCGATGAAGTAGAAAACAATTCTGAAGGCTTGGCATTATCGCTCGGTTTGGGCTTGGGAACTGAAACCCGCACCTATGTGAATTTCCTGTCGATGGAGCAGTCAGGTGTTCCAGATGGTGGCGTACCTACTATTGGTTTGGATGGGTACTACAGCAGTGTTTACGCTGGCCGCTTCCCGACCGGTGGTGGTCCTGATCTGTTGCCAGTGGATACTGAAAATTTCTATGGCTCTACCAGTGACCATAACGACGTCAATGCCAACATGACCACGGTGCGCATCGAGCACGATTTGGCGGACGGTGTAACTCTGCGCAATACCTCTCGCTATGGCCACACCAAGCAAGAGCAAGTATTGACCGGTGTAAATGCGTTGGTGATTCCTGCGGCGACCAAAACCAATAGCGATACCTGGCAAGTGGCTCGCAGCCGCCAAGGTAAGGACCAATCCAATCAAATCCTCACCAACCAAACCAATCTGACGGCATCGTTTGATGCGGGTGGCGTAAAGCACGATCTCACTTCCGGTGTGGAATTTATTTACGAAAGCCAATTGAACTACACCATGGGGATTCCATTTGTATCCCCCACATCGTCAACCACGCTGACGCAAGCAAGTGCAAACCTTTATAACCCCAGCACGGCCGATGTGTTCCAGCCGCTGGTTCGCACCGATGCTAAAACTGACGGTGAAACGACCACTTATGGCGTTTACGCTTTGGATACCATCACCCTGAATCCGCAATGGGAAGTTAGCATCGGACTGCGTGCTGACCGTTTCCATACCAAAACCGATACCACTACCCGCCAGGCAGCCGTCACTGCACCTGCACCACAACTTATTCCGGTAGGCACCTTGCTTGCGCGCGATGCCCATGTGACTGATGAGTTGCTGAGCTGGAAATTAGGTGGAGTATACAAACCAACTGATACTGGTTCGATTTATGCTTCCTACGCGACCTCTGAGTTACCGCCGGGAGGCTCTAACTTTGCGTTGAATACTGATCCTGCAACGCAAGCCGCAGGTAGCAATATCAACAACCCCAACCTTGATCCTCAAAAAGGAACCAATTTGGAGTTGGGTACCAAGTGGAATTTGTTGAATGACAGTTTGTTCTTTACTGCTGCTGCATTTAAAAGTACGAACGAAAATGAAATCGCTACCAATGCCGATGGTTCATCAACTGCGGTAGGTGAAAAGCAGGTAGAGGGTGTTGAATTCGCGTTAATAGGTGCCTTGACCAAAGCATGGCAATTGAATGCGGGTATCGCTTTTATGGATACTGAAATTGTGCGCGGTAACCGCACTGCAGCAAATAATGGTGCAACTAATAATGAAGGCGGTGTAATTCAATGGTCTCCTGAAGTGACTTTCACTTTATGGAACACCTACACCTTTGAAAATGGTTTGGTAATTGGCGGTGGAGCGCGCTTTGTTGACACCATGGCTAGCTCCAGCCTGACCAAAGCTGAAGCGCAAGCGCTGCGTTCCGTATTGGAATTTGGTGATTATTGGGTGTTTGATGCAATGGCCTCTTACCCAATCAACAAAAACCTCAGCGTGCAGTTAAACGTGCTTAACTTGACTGACGAAGAATATATCGGCAGCTTGAACAATGCGGGTTCACGTTATTACCCTGGTGCGCCTTTGTCTGCGCGCTTGGGCGTAAACTTCGCGTTTTAATTAATCGACATAACCGCGAATGCAGGGGCGCAATTTATTGCGCCCCTTATTTATTTGGTGATAAACAGGGCGCGATAAACCTTATCTCTACGAGAAAATTATGCTAATCCATATCCCACAATTACTCAGCAAGCAACAAGTTGCGGAATGTCGTGCACGTTTGAATCAAGCTCAATGGGTTGATGGTAAGGCGACGGTGGGCGTGCAGGGCGCGCAAGTCAAACGTAATCGCCAGCTGGCGGTGGATAATCCGATTGCGCGCGAGTTAGGTGAAATTATTTTAACGGCACTTTATGCCAATCCGCTGTTTATGTCTGCAGCCTTGCCATTGCGTGTAGTCCCACCATTATTTAACGCTTATTCCGGTGGTGAGCATTATGGTTTTCATGTCGATGGTGCAATTCGCTTAGTGCCCGGCAGCAATTTAAGTTTGCGCACTGATGTTTCTTCCACGTTGTTTTTATGCGAGCCGGAAGAGTACGAAGGCGGTGAATTAATTGTGCAGGATACTTACGGCAGTCACGAAGTAAAATTGCCCGCCGGCGATTTAATTTTATATCCCTCCACCAGTTTGCATCAGGTTGCGCCTGTTACCCAAGGCGAGCGCGTATGCAGTTTTTTTTGGACGCAAAGCATGGTGCGCGATGATTGGCAGCGCAATCTATTACATGAACTGGATTGCAATATTCAATCGCTGCGCCAAAAAGTGGGCGACACAGAAGAGCTGGTTGGCCTCACTGGCCACTATCACAATTTATTGCGGCAGTGGGCGCAAGTTTGAGGCGCGGAATTGTGCAATAACTGTTAATTCCCACTGCTTTTTTTTAGTTCCATCACATGTGCAGGTTATACTCGCCGCCACAATTAGCGCGCCAGTTTAACTGGCGTTTCTTGATGATGGGTCTAGCGGTATAACACTATGAATCTGCCTGTTTCCAAACACCGTTTTTTTCACTCACGAATGGGTGCAATTGCATTACTGGTTTCTGTACTGATTCTTGCTGGCCTGCTATGGCGTAGTGTGTTTTATGATGAAGAAGCCGAAATTGTTTATACAACCGAATTGGTTGCGCGTGGAGACATCGAAAACCTGGTTACGGCAACTGGCACTTTGCAACCGCAGGATTATGTCGATGTAGGCGCACAGGTATCTGGCCAGTTAAAAAAATTACATGTTGAAGTTGGTTCGGAAGTAAAAGCGGGCGATCTTCTGGCGGAAATTGATGCAACTGTTTATGCCGCCAAAGTAGATGCAACCCGCGCGCAATTGCGCAACCAGCAAGCGCAATTGCAGGAGCGTGAAGCGCAGTTAACCTTGGCAGGGATTAATTTCAAACGCCAAAAAAATCTGCTGAGCGAAGATGCGACTACGACAGAAGCAGTTGAAACGGCCGATGCCAATTTAAAATCAGCTCAGGCGCAACTCAAATCCTTGCAGGCGCAAATCCAGCAAACCGAATCGACCTTGCGTGTTGAGGCGGCGAATTTGAATTATGCCCGCATCTATTCCCCTATTGATGGCACGGTGGTGTCGATCACTTCGCGCCAAGGGCAAACACTCAATACCAATCAAATGGCGCCGACCATTATGCGTATTGCTGACTTGTCTACCATGACGGTGCAAACGCAAGTCTCGGAAGCGGATATCGGAAAATTGCGTGTTGAAATGCCGGTGTATTTCACGACGCTGGGCAGTCAGGGGCGTCGCTGGTACAGCAAGATTAATCGCATACAGCCTACGCCGGAAGTTCTCAATAACGTGATTTTGTACAACGCGTTATTTGATGTTCCCAACGAAAGCCGTGTATTGATGACGCAGATGAGCACGCAAGTCTTTTTTATCGAATCCCAAGCGAAAGATGTGTTGTTGGTGCCTATGTCTGCGGTGAGTTTTGCATCACCGCGAGGAGATCGTCCGCAAGGCGAGAGTCCGAAGGGCGATCAAGCAAATGCACCGCCACCAACGGAAGAACAAAAAGCTGAGTGGAAAAAGCGTCGCGATGAAACAAAAGAAAGCGTAGATAAATCTGCACACCGCCCACGCCCCGCCATGGTTAAAGTAATGGGCGAAGATGGCGATATTGAAGAGCGCAAAGTATTGGTAGGTGTCACTAACCGAGTGCAAGCGCAAATCATTGAGGGTTTGAACGAGGGTGAAAAAGTGGTGAGCGGAAGTTCGCGCCCAAGCCAACAAAAGCCGGTCGCTGGTATGGGAATGGGTGGCCCTGGCATGGGCATGGGTAGACGTTAATGAACGCTGTTAAACCTATTAAGCCGCTAATCAAATTATCTGGTGTTACCAAAACGTTTCGTAACGGTGAAATTGCAACCCAAGTGTTGCATGGCATAGATCTTGAGATTTACCCCGGCGAATTTGTTGCCATTATGGGGCAATCGGGTTCGGGCAAATCCACCTTGATGAATATTCTCGGTTGCCTCGACCGCGCAAGTAGCGGTGATTATTTATTTAACGGCGCCAGCGTGGCTACGTTGGATACAGATGGCCTGGCGCAATTGCGCCGCGAAGCCTTTGGTTTTGTATTTCAAAGTTATAACTTATTGGCAGGCGCTACCGCCTGTGAAAATGTGGAAATGCCCGCGACCTATTCAGGCATGACTCCTGAAGCGCGGCGCGAACGCTCCACTGCATTATTAAGTTCGTTGGGTTTGCAGGAACGCTTGCATCATCGCCCCAACCAATTATCCGGTGGCCAGCAACAGCGCGTCTCTATCGCCCGTGCGCTCATGAACGGTGGGCAAATAATTCTCGCAGACGAACCGACAGGTGCGCTTGATAGCCACAGCGGTAAAGAAGTGATGCGTTTGCTAAAAGAATTATCGGCGCAAGGCCACACTATTATTCTTATTACCCACGATGCAGAAGTTGCACATCATGCCCAGCGGTTGATTGAGATTCGCGACGGTAAAATTATTGCTGATCCTGGTCCCGCTATTCCAACGCAATTGCCAGCAGAAGAGCATGCGTTGCACGGCGCACCAAAAGTTAAAACAGAAATTCTGGAGGCGACCAAAACCGCATTCCGCTCCCTGCGCAGCAATATTTTCCGCACAGTGTTAACCCTGCTGGGAATTGTGATTGGGGTAGCGTCGGTAATCAGTATGCTAGCGATTGGCGATGGTGCAAAAAAATCTGTCGTTGATAGCATCAGCGCTATGGGCAGCAATTTATTGTTGGTGCGCCCCGGTGGGCCAACGCAGCGTTTTCGCTGGGATTCGGTAACGCTGGTGCCAGAAGATGTGGATGCAATTGCAACTTTGCCTCATGTTGCGGCTGCATTACCTGAGTTGAATGGCAGTTTCACTTTGCGTTACGGCAATATTGATCACTCAACTGAAATCAGTGCAACGGCTGCGCAATTTCCTATGGCGCGCAAATGGGAAGTGGCGCAAGGCACTTTTTTTACCGATGAAGACAACAAAAATTACGCCACCGTTGTTGTTCTGGGTAAAACCGTGGCAACAAAATTATTTGCTGATAACAATCCCCTAGGTGAATTCATCATCATTAATAATGTGCTGTTTCAGGTAATCGGCGTGATGAGCGAGCGCGGCGCTGACCCTGGCGGGCAAGATCAGGACGATAAAGTCTTTGTTCCCTTCAATACGGGTAGCTTGCGGGTGATAGGCCAGCGATACCTGCGCAATATTACTATTTCGGTCGATGACGAAAAAAATATGGAAGAAGTGCAAACCCGTGTGCATGCCTTGATGATGGAGCGACACGGGACGGAAGATTTTCAGATTCGCAGCATGTCATCGTTAATCGATATGGTTTCTGAAACCCAAAATACCATGACCTTTTTGCTGGGCTCTATCGCAGCGATTTCGCTGTTGGTAGGCGGCATAGGTGTGATGAATATTATGCTGGTCAGTGTTACGGAGCGCACTCGTGAAATTGGTGTGCGCATGGCAACTGGTGCACGCACACGCAACATCATGCAACAGTTTTTAATTGAAGCCTTGGTTGTTTCTGCGCTTGGCGGTGTGATTGGTGTAGCCATAGGTTTGGGCACGGCCATGTTAATTGCCAATTTTGGTACGCCGGTAGCGTATTCATTGGGGCCGGTGATTATGGCATTTAGCTGTGCATTCTTGACGGGTTTGTTATTTGGTTATTTGCCTGCGCGCAAAGCGGCTCGTCTCGATCCGGTTGCAGCCTTGGCGACGGAGTAATGGTTATGCAATTCCACTTAAAAGCACTCGTGTTTAAACAATTGCCGCTGGTGATCGCATCACTCTTCGTTGCAGCTTGCACATCCACAGCAGTGCCAAAACCGGATGTCAATTATGCTGGCAATTATTCTGTAGCTTCTACGCAATCCGATATCGAAACCATTGCAGTAGATTCACGTTGGTGGAAGTCATTTCAATCAGCGGCGTTAAATGAGTTGATGCAAGCCGCGCAGCAACAAAGTCCGGATTTATTAATTTCGGCAGAGCGCGTAAAGCAAGCTGAATTGCAAATGCGTATTGCCAATGCGAGTTTGTTTCCCTCGCTCAGCGCCAGTGCCTCCAGCGGTGAATCCCGCTCCACCTCGGATGGCGGTAGCAATACCCGCAGTGAGTCTACCCGTGTTGGTGCCAATATCAGTTATGAGGTGGATTTATGGGGCGGTATCGCGGCTGAACGTGCATCAGCAAAGGCTGGTTATGACGCAACACGTTACGATCAGGATGCTGCAACCCTCAGTATCAAAGCGGCTATTGCCAGCGGCTGGTTCCAGTGGCTCGCGTTGCAGGAGCGTATTGCAACGGCGCATAAAAATATTGCCATCGCTGAACGTGTGCAAAAAATTGTGGATGCACGTTATAACAACGGTGCCGCAACTGCAGCGGATGTTGCGCAACAGAAAACCAATTTACTGACCCAGCGCTCTTCGCTGTTGCCATTGGAGTTGCAAGCGCGTCAAACCCAATCGGCATTGGCAATTTTGTTGGGGAAAACACCACAGGAATTTTCACTTGCAGCAGAAAACTTGTTAGCTATGCAAGTGCCGCAAATTGCAGCGGGCACTCCGGCAGATCTGGTGGCGCGTCGCCCGGATTTGGCGGCGAGTGAGGCGGATTTACGTGCGGCTAATGCCAATATCCATGCTGCACGTGCGGCGTTATTGCCGGGTATTAGCTTTGGCGCAAATGCGGGTAAATCTGCCAGTGAGTTATTCAGTTTGAATCCGGCAACCCAGACATCCGGATGGACATTGTCGCTCGCACAAACCCTGTTTAACGGTGGGCGCCTGGTCAATCAAAAACGTTTGACTGAAGCGCGTCAGAGCGAATTGTTGTTGCAATATCACAAGGCCATTTTGACGGCCTTGCAAGAGGTGGATAACGCACTAGTGACAGCCGATATCAGCCAGCGCCAGGAAACCAGCCAACAGGAAATTGTTGCCAATGCCGAGCGCAGCTTGCGTTTGACGGAAGCGCGTTACCGGGCGGGCACCGACGATTTGTTATCGCTGCTGGATGCGCAGCGCAGTTTATTTCAGGTGCAAGATTCATTGGTGCAGCAGCGGTTGTCGCGTTTGAATGCCGCAGTAGATTTGTATAAAGCGCTCGGCGGTGGTTGGCAGTTGGCACAGCAAGATACCGAATAAATAAATTAAACAATCTAAAAAAAACTAAAGACCGTGTTAAACATTCACTCTTTTTTTACTGGCATGGGGACATAAAGTGCGCAACGTTTTATTCCAGATTCACTGGTTCTTGGGGATTACTGCCGGCGTGGTGCTGGCAGTTGTGGGTCTCACTGGTGGTTTGATGAGTTTTGAGCGGCAGATAATGGATGCTATCAGTCCATCCATTGTGCGTGTAGAAGTGCGTGGTGAACGTTTAACACCGGATGCCATTGCTGAGCGTTTTCGCGCGCAGCGCGATGGTGCACGTGTTGAGCAAATCACACTCTGGCCTGAAGCAGATCGCAGTGCATTGATTCGTGTTGCGCCGCCGCCGGGTGAGCGTCGTGGTGAGGCTGTTTATATCAATCCTTACAGCGGTGAATTGCTGGGAAAGATAAACGGCGAGCAATTTTTTCGCACTGTGCGTTCTTTGCATCGTTGGCTATTAATTCCATCGGAAGAGGGCGGTATTAATATCGGCCGCCAAATCACCGGTTTCAGTGCGTTTGCATTAGTGTTTTTTGCGCTATCGGGGCTGTATTTGCGTTGGCCACGCCGCGCGCTCAACTGGCGTAACTGGTTTCGTATTGATTTCAGTTTGAAAGGGCGAAATTTTTACTGGGCATTGCATTCGGTGATAGGTACCTGGATGATCCTGATGTATTTGCTGATGGCGTTAACCGGTCTGACCTGGTCTTACAGCTGGTTTAAAAATGGTGCGTCAATCGCATTAACGGGTGAGCCAGTGCAAGAGCGGCGCGGTGGCCCTGGCGGTCCAGGTGGTCCAGGTGGGCGCGAAGGTCGTGGCGGTATGGGCAATATGCAGCAAGAACATTCAGCTCCAATTTCTGTTGATCTTGCATGGGCAACTTTTGCAACGGAAGCAGCTAATAATTTTAAATTTGCGAGCATCAGTTTTCCGCGTTCTGAAAAAGATCCGGTGATGATTAACTATGTCACTCCCGATGCGACTAATGATCGTCAACGTAGTTCCATGACCATCAATGCAGCATCTGGCGAACTGATAAGTGATCAACCTTATAAGCCACTGGAGCCACTGGGTAAGCGAATCATGCAAGGTATTTATGAATTGCATACCGGTGAATGGTTTGGTACGCCGGGTTTGATTATCAATATGACTGCATCGCTATTGATGCCATTATTTACTATCACCGGTTTCCTTTTATATTTCGATCGTCGCAAGAAAAAGCGCAAAAGTAAGACTGCTGCGGCCGGAATTTCCAATGCACATACTGATGCGGATTACTGGGTTGTGTACGCAAGCCAAACAGGTACTGCAGAGCAACTTGCATGGAATACGGCCACGATTTTGCAATCTGGTGGTATTAAGGCGAGCGTAAAAAATATTGCAGCTTTGGATAAGAGTACACTCGAATCGGCGAAAAAAATGTTGTTCCTGGTATCGACCTTTGGTGAAGGTGAAGCACCGGATTCTGCACGCGGATTTGCCCGGAAATTGTTGAAGTCATCACTTGGTTTAAGTCAATTGCAATTCGCTGTGCTAGGGCTGGGCGATAAACGTTACAGCGATTATTGCGCGTTTGCGGAGCAAGTTGAAAACTGGTTACAAGCCAGTGGTGCCAAACCCTTGTTTGCTCGCATCAATGTCGATAATGGCAATGAGCAAGCGATAAACGCCTGGCAAAAAACCATTGCCGATATCAGTGGTGTAGCAAATGTTCCTGCCTTTGCAGCGCCTGAATACGAAGAATGGCGTTTGCAAAAACGGCAACTGATTAATGAAGGTAGCCTTGGTACGGGAATTTACTGTGTGAGTTTGCAGCCGCAGAAACCCGGTACTGCTCATTGGCAAGCAGGCGATATCCTTGAAATTAAACCGCAGAATAATCCCGCTTTACCACATCGCGAATATTCCATTGCGTCTTTGGCAACCGATGGTCGATTGGATTTGGTAGTGCGCCAGACATTTGCTGAAAATGGCGAGCTTGGTTTGGGCTCTGGCTGGTTGACTGCCACTGCGGAAGAAAACGGTGTAGTGCTTGCGCGCATTCGCTCCAATCCTTCTTTCCATGCGCCCTTAACAAATTGTCCGATGATTTTGATTGGAGCGGGTACGGGCATTGCTGGTTTGCGAGCGCATTTACATGAGCGTTACATTAAGGACGTGCAACAAAACTGGTTGATATTTGGTGAACGTCAGCGCAGTAAGGACCGTCTCTTTGCATCTGAGCTCGATGCTTGGCAGCAATCGGGTTTCCTCACCGAACTGGATGAAGTCTATTCACGCGATGGTGATGGCTATGTTCAGAATGTGTTGAGATCCAAGCAACAGCAATTGTGCGAGTGGCTGGATCGCGGTGCCGCTATTTATGTGTGCGGCGGTGTAGCCATGGGCACCGGTGTGCATCATGCGCTAGTTGAAATCCTGGGCGAAAATGATCTGCAACAATTGATCGAAACCCATCGTTATCGCCGCGACGTTTATTGATTAGTGGTATCAATCGCAGCTGACAAAAAAGCCCTCTACCGTGAGGGCTTTTTTTTATCCGTTCCCTATCCCACAGAAGGAAAGGTTTAAAACAACTAGGATTGCCGGATATTTGCAAATCCATACCTCAAAAAATCGTTGTTATTGAAGGGAGACGTTAATGAAAACCACGGTTGCAGTATTGTTTGGTGAATCATCGATCATGGCGCGCAGCCTATTATTCGGTGCGATGATTTTTGGTAGCCAGCCTGTTGTCGCCGAACTTAATTGGATCTCGGCGAGTTGGGATAATGATGTTATGGCAGGCAAAGATGGAGGAGGCTATACCAACGGGATCTATTTTTCCTGGCGCCAGCGCAATGAAACAGGCGAGGACTTTACCAAGCCGCCGCTACTGACATTACCTTTGGCATGGATGCTCGAAGATGATCCTACCTACACTTATAAAGTGCATTCCATTGGGCAGGCAATGGTGACTCCTGATGATATTACGAAAGAGATTCCCGATCCTGCTGATGCACCCTACGCGGGCTTACTCTATTGGCGTGCTTCGTATGTGGTGGTTAAAGATGATTTTGCCGATCATGTTGCGACCTTGGTGGGCATTGTGGGGCCGTCGTCTGGTGCTGAGGAGGTGCAGAAATTCGTCCATAAAGTCGTAGATGCCGACAAGCCCAGAGGCTGGGACTATCAACTCGATGATGAATTTGTCTGGCAGTTACAGCGTACTGCGGTGTGGCGTTTCTCGACGGAAGATTCAAGTCCGGTTGACGCGGTGTTGTTAGCAGATGTTGCGGTTGGGAATCTGGAATCGCTCGCAGGTGCAGGAGTTTTCTTGCGTGTCGGCAGCGACCTCGCACGGAGCTATTCAACGATGGGTTTTTTATCCAGCCGCATCAGCACACCCATTGCTGCTTCTGAAGGTTGGTATGCCTATCTGGGAGGAACAGGCAATTATGTGCACAACCAAATTCTGGTTGACGGTAATGAGTTTGGTAGAACGGCATCTAAAGGTCTGGAGCATTATCAATATTCGTTAATGGCCGGTTTTACCTATGCATGGGAGCGTGCAAGCATTGGTTTGTCCTACCAGTCGGATACTGAGCCAAACAAAAGCCAAACTGCCAGAAAGAATTTTGGAGCTATCACCTTAGCCTTGCGAATCTAAAATTATCGAGTCAAATACTGGAAATGGCATTTTTTGTGCTGTATGCCTGATGTCTTGATAATTTTACGGTTCTGGTTGATATGTTTTTTATCCTTTCTTATTTTGCCCGGCTGCAACCAGGCAAAATGATTCTCTGGTATTACCTGATCTGGTATTTCGTTACTGTCTATTTCCATTTTGATCCCAATCCCAAAATCTGGATTAATGCGCTGGGAATCAGTGTGGTGATTGGTATTGCCTTGATGTTGAGTGTCAGCAATGGCCAATCGCCCTTCGCAAATCCCTGGCAAACATTCCGGCTATTCTGGATGCCTTTTGCAGTATCGAGTTTTTCATCGCTTATCAAAGGGCAGGGGTATACGGTGATTTTTTCGCCTCACTTACGCGAAGTATTAATCGCCTTGGCTGCCTGTTTGCTGTTCACGCTATTCGTTGCGGCACTTAAATGGCGCAAACGCAGACTGATCTTGTCATCCCGCTAAGGTTGCCTCGGCTCCTCAAGCTCCCCTATACTCGCCGGCCCGCACAATCGTAGGTGTGGGATTTGGCTTTTCCATACTTGTTTACTCTCTTAAAATCACGTGACCTTTCGTAGGGGTCACCACTGAAAAAGGATACATCATGCCTGTTATTACTCTCCCCGACGGTTCCAAACGTCCGTTCGATAATCCCGTTTCCGTCTATGAAGTTGCTGCGTCTATCGGCGCTGGTTTGGCTAAAGCTACCCTTGGTGGCCGCGTTAACGGCCAGCGTGTTGATGCACATGACCTGATCACTGAAGATGCGGATCTGGTGATTTTCACTCCGAAAGACGAAGACGGTCTGGAAATTATTCGCCACTCCTGTGCGCACTTGCTCGGCCATGCGATTAAACAACTGTTTCCCGATGTGAAAATGGCTATTGGCCCAACCATCGATAACGGTTTTTATTACGACATCGACCTTGAGCAGAAGCTGACCGACGAGGACATCGCCCGTCTGGAAGCGCGCATGCTGGAATTGGCTAAAACCGAATACGACGTAGTGAAAAAGAAAGTCAGCTGGCAAGAAGCCTATGACGTTTTCACAGCGCGCGGCGAGACTTACAAGCTGGAAATCCTGGACCGCGACGTGCCTAAAAATGCAACGCCGGGTCTATATCACCACGAAGAATACGTTGACATGTGTCGTGGTCCGCACGTGCCCAACATGCGTTTCTGCCTGAACTTTAAATTGATGCGTACTTCTGGCGCCTACTGGCGCGGCGACTCCAACAATAAAATGTTGCAGCGCATCTACGGCACCGCGTTTGCGGATGCCAAGCAACTTAAAGCCTATTTGAATCTGCTGGAAGAAGCAGCTAAACGCGACCATCGCAAACTGGCGAAGAAATTTGATTTGTTCCACCTGCAAGATGAAGCACCGGGCATGGTGTTCTGGCATCCCAAAGGTTGGACGCTGTGGCAACAGATCGAACAGTACATGCGTGCCAAGCAAAACGAGTGGGGCTATCAGGAAGTCAGAACGCCGCTGATTATGGATCGCACCCTATGGGAAAAATCCGGCCACTGGGAAAACTATCGCGACAACATGTTTACAACTGAGTCGGAAAAACGTGACTTTGCGGTCAAGCCGATGAATTGTCCCGGCCATATCCAGATTTTCAACCACGGCCTGCGTTCGCACAAAGATTTGCCGTTGCGTTTGGCGGAATTTGGTTCCTGCCATCGCAATGAAGCGTCAGGTGCGTTGCACGGCATTATGCGTGTGCGCGGTTTTGTGCAGGATGATGCGCATATCTTTTGTACCGAAGAACAGGTGGTCGGTGAAGTTGCCTCTTTTAACCAGATGCTCAAGTCTATCTATGACGACTTCGGTTTTACCGATATCGCGGTAAAACTCTCTTTGCGTCCAGAAAAATACGCCGGCACCCTGGAAACCTGGAATAAGGCGGAAGAGGGGTTGCGCACAGCGCTGCGGGCTGCTGGTCTGGAATGGGAAGAGTTGCCAGGTGAGGGTGCGTTTTACGGTCCGAAGATCGAATACCAGATTAAGGATGCGCTGGGCCGTTCATGGCAGTGCGGCACTATCCAACTTGACTATGTACTGCCCGAGCGTCTGGATGCGGAATATGTCGCTGAAGATAATGTGCGCAAGCGTCCGGTGATGCTGCATCGTGCTATCCTCGGCTCCTTCGAAAGGTTCCTCGGAATCCTGATCGAACATTACGAAGGGTCTTTCCCGGTGTGGTTGGCGCCAGCCCAGGTTGCGGTCATGAATATCACCGATAACCAGGCTGATTACGTCAAATTAGTGGAAAAAACCCTGCGCGAAAAAGGCATTCGTGTAATTCCGGACTTGAGAAACGAGAAGATCGGCTTTAAAATCCGCGAGCACACAATTCAGCGGGTACCCTACCTGCTCGTCATTGGCGATAAAGAAGTTGAAAATCAATCACTTGCGATTCGCACAAGGGACGGACAAGATTTGGGTGTAATGAATCTGGAAGCTTTCATCGCGCACTTGACCGCCGATATAGCGCGTCGAGGTCGAAATATTTCTGTTTAAAAGAAAGTTTTTTGACTAAATGACAGCTAAAGCGAAAAAAGATTTGTTCTTATTAATTTATTGGAGATACAACTATCAAACGAGATAACGCTCCCGCGGCCAAAGGCAATTCTAAGAAAGCGCGGATCAACGATCAGATCGAAGCCAAGCAGGTTCGTTTAATCAACGCAGAGGGTGAGCAGGTCGGCATAGTCGCACTGAGCGATGCACTGGCTCAGGCGCAAGCCGCTACTCTTGACCTGGTGGAGATCGTTGCTGATAGCGATCCAATAGTCTGCAAGATTATGGATTACGGCAAGCATCTGTTTGAAATCAAGAAAACCAAAGCCGCTGCTAAAAAGAAACAAAAGCAGCAGCTGGTGAAGGAAATGAAGTTTCGCCCAGGGACGGAGGAAGCAGATTATCAGGTCAAGTTAAAGGCTCTGATGCGCTTCCTGGAGCATGGGGATAAGGCCAAGGTAACGTTAAAGTTCCGTGGCCGCGAGCTCGCCCACCAGGAGCTGGGGATGGAAATGATGCAGCGCATCGAGACCGACCTTGCTGAGATGGGTACCGTTGAGCAGGCTGCCAAGATGGAAGGTAAGCAGCTCACTATGGTCATCGCCCCCAAAAAGAGAAAATAGTCGGGCTTTTAGCTGCCTTGATTATTAATATTATTTACCTAAATGTGTGGAGTTTTATCACATGGCAACTAAAGCTAAAGTACACAGTGGCGCGTCAAAGCGCTTCAAAAAGACTGGCGCAGGTTACAAGTTCAAACACGCTAACAAGAGCCACATCCTGACCAAAATGACCACCAAACGTAAGCGCCAACTGCGCGGCACCAGCATCGTTGATGCTGTTGACGTACCACGCGTGAAACGTTTGTTCCGTGCTAATTAATCAGCGCTAATTGCGAATTTTGAGAGGATAGAAATATGGCCCGTGTTAAGCGTGGTGTAGAGGCGCGTCGTCGTCACAAGAAAGTATTAAAAGCTGCTAAAGGTTACTACGGTGCACGTTCGCGTACATTCCGTGTTGCCAAGCAAGCGGTTATCAAAGCTGGTCAATATGCTTACCGCGATCGTCGCGTTAAAAAGCGTAATTTCCGTGCTCTGTGGATTACTCGTATCAATGCCCAATCTCGCGCTGAAGGCTTGTCTTACAGCCAATTGATTGCTGGCTTGAAAAAGGCGAGCATCGTTCTCGACCGTCGTGTACTGGCTGATCTGGCTGTGTACGACAAAGCGGCATTTGCTGCTGTTGTTGCGAAGGCTAAATCAGCTCTGGCTGCTTAATCGTCCAACAACCTGAAGCCCGCAAGGGCTTTTGTGAACGCGATGAAAGGGGAGAGCTTTAGGGTTCTTCCCTTTTTTTATGTTCAGGATGAACGGTATACCGCGGGTGCATGGATGCACAGGAGCGGTCTCTTTCCGGCGAAGTTATGCGCTTGAAAACTCTAATCTAGTCCTACTCATAGTTGACCTATTCAAACTGGAAAAGCAGATGGAAAATCTCGCTGCGCTTACCCAAGAAGCGCTCAAACTCGTTGCCGATGCTCAAGATCTGACTGCGCTCGATGCAGTGCGTGTGAATTATTTAGGCAAAAATGGCAGCATCACCGCGTTGATGAAAACGCTGGGTAAATTATCGGCGGAGGAGCGTCCTGCTGCTGGTGCTGAAATCAATAAGGCCAAAGATGCCGTGCAAGACTCACTCAATGCGCGCAAAGAATTGTTAGAGCAGGCCGCGATCAATGCCAAGCTCGCCAGTGAAGTAGTTGATGTAACCTTGCCTGGTCGCGGTCAGCACACCGGTGGTTTGCATCCAGTAACCCGTACATTGCAGCGCATCGAAGAGATCTTTGCGGCGGTCGGTTATAGCGTCGAAGTGGGTCCTGAAATCGAAGATGACTACCACAACTTCGAAGCGCTCAATATTCCCTCCCATCACCCTGCACGGGCGATGCACGATACCTTCTACGTGGATGATACCCACGTATTGCGCACCCACACATCACCAGTGCAAGTGCGCACTATGGAAAACAAGCAGCCACCGATTCGGGTTATCTGCCCTGGCCGCGTTTATCGCTGCGATTCAGACGTAACTCACTCGCCGATGTTCCATCAGGTCGAGGGGTTGGTGGTCGATAAAAATATCAGTTTTGCCGATCTTAAAGGCACCATGGATCAATTCCTGAAAGCATTCTTCGAGGCCGATGTCCCCGTGCGTTTCCGCCCGTCATATTTCCCGTTTACCGAGCCATCGGCCGAGATGGATATCCAATGTACCCAATGCCGTGGCAAAGGTTGCCGTATGTGCAAAAACACCGGTTGGTTGGAAGTGGGTGGGTGCGGCATGGTGCATCCGGAAGTGTTCAAGTCCAGCGGTGTTGATCCCGAGACTTACACCGGTTTTGCATTCGGCATGGGCGTAGAGCGTTTGGCGATGTTGCGTTATGGCGTGAACGACCTGCGTTTGTTCTTTGAGAACGATTTGCGCTTCTTGAAACAGTTTTAACGGAATGAATGAAATATGAAAATCAGTGAATCCTGGCTGCGCGAGTGGGTTAATCCAGCCATAGGTACCGATGAATTAGTTGCCCAGCTGACCATGGCTGGTTTGGAAGTGGATGCGGTTGAGTGTGTCGCAGGCGATTTTACCGGCGTAATTGTGGGTGAAATTGTTGGCTGCGAACAGCATCCAGACGCTGACAAGCTGCGTGTTTGTCAGGTTGCCGGTTTGCCCGATGGCCTGAGTCAAGTCGTATGCGGTGCAGCTAATGCACGCGTTGGGATCAAAATCCCTTTTGCCACTATAGGTGCGCAATTACCGGGTGCCTCTCAAACAGAAGAAAAGTGGCAGATTAAAAAAGCGAAGCTGCGCGGTGTTGAATCCTTTGGCATGCTCTGCGGCCAAACCGAGCTTAAAGCGGGTGATGATGACACTGGTTTGTGGGAGTTATCTGCCGATGCTCCAGTGGGTGTGAATCTGCGTGAGTATTTGAATCTTGATGACAAGTTGATCGAAGTCGATTTGACTCCGAATCGCAGCGACTGCCTGAGTGTAAAAGGCATTGCGCGCGAAGTAGGGGTGTTGAATCGTGCTCCGGTCAAGGCGCCAGCTATTGCTCCTGTTGCCGCGAGTATTGATGACAGTTTCCCTGTGTGTCTGGAAGCTGGTGCTGCGTGTAGCCGCTACGTAGGTCGCGTGATTCGCAATATAGATATCACTCGCCCAAGTCCCGCATGGTTGCAGGATAAATTAGTCCGTTCAGGTTTGCGCAGTATTGATGCGGTAGTAGATGTTACTAACTACGTGCTGCTCGAATTAGGCCAGCCCATGCATGCGTTTGATTTGTCCAAACTCAGTAGTGCAATTCATGTGCGTCTGGCGCAGCAGGGTGAATCTGTCCAGTTGCTGGATGGGCAAGAGATCAAACTCAATGCCGACACCATGGTGATCGCCGACCAGCAAAAAGTCTTGGCGGTTGCGGGCATTATGGGCGGTAAGGAAAGTGCGGTAAGTGAAGCTACGCGCGATATTTTCCTGGAAAGTGCATTCTTCAATCCGCTGGCGATTGCCGGTCGCGCCCGCTCTTATGGTTTGCATACGGATTCATCGCATCGTTTTGAGCGCGGCGTGGATTACAGCTTGCAGCTGGATGCTATCGAGCGCGCAACCGCATTGCTGCTGGAAATTGTTGGCGGTGAAGCCGGGCCAGTAGTGCATGTCACTAACGAGCATTTGCCACAAGAGCGCCAGGTTAGCTTGCGCAAGGCCCGTATTCTTAGCGGCTTGAGTTTGGAAATGGCCGATGGCGAAGTGGTCGATATTCTTGCCCGATTAGGTCTTTCCCTGTTGTCGCAAAACGCCGAAGGTTGGGTATTTGCGGTCCCAAGTTACCGCTTTGATATTTCCATCGAAGCAGATTTGTTAGAAGAGCTGGCGCGCGTATACGGCTACAACCGCTTGCCAACAAGAAGCCTTGCTGCGCCTTTAGATATAGAGCCGCACCCCGAAGCGAAAATGAGTTTGCCTGCATTGCGCAATCAATTGATCGCGCGTGGATACCAGGAAGCGATTACCTACAGCTTTATCGAGCCAAAACTCTCTGCGTTGTTTGATCCGGAAGTGTCGCCTGTTGTGCTGCGCAATCCGATCAGTGCCGATATGGCGGCCATGCGTACCAGTCTTATGCCCGGTTTGGTCAGCGTGTTGCGCAATAACCTTAATCGCCAGCAGAACCGCGTGCGCTTGTTCGAATCGGGTTTACGTTTTGTCCCTTCGGCTGATGGTCTTAAGCAAGAAGCCATGCTAGCTGGACTTATCTACGGTAGTCGTGCACCTGAGTCCTGGGCAAATGTTGCTGAGGTTGTGGATTTCTTCGACCTCAAAGGCGATTTGGAATCTCTGCTGGCGTTAACCGGCGATGAATCAGCATTTACAGCTAAAGCGGGATCGCATAACGCGTTGCACCCGGGTCAGACGGCCGAGATTTATCGCGATGGCGAGTGGCAGGGCGTTATAGGTGCATTGCATCCGAGCTTGCAGCAGCAGTTGGATATTCCGCAATCCGTTTACTTGTTTGAAGTACGTCTCAGTTCGCTGCTAAAAGCGCAGATTCCTGCGTTTATTTCTTTGTCCAAATTTCCTGAGGTGCGCCGTGATTTGGCACTTTTGGTTGATCGCGATTTGGCGGCTGACAAACTCTTGACGGCGGTCAAGGGGCAGGCAGGCGAACACCTTATCGACTTAAAGGTATTTGACGTATATATGGGCAAAGGTATTGATCCACATAGAAAAAGTGTTGCAATGGGGTTGACCTTTCAGCATCCTTCACGCACTCTTAATGAAGATGAGATCAACGCCTCCATTGACTCGATTGTTCAGTATCTGGGGGTGAATTTTTCCGCTACCCTCAGATAGGGAATAATAACTATGTCGGACGGTGCTCTGACCAAAGCAGATTTGGCCGAGAAACTTTATGAAGATCTCGGACTCAATAAACGGGAAGCCAAAGAATTGGTGGAACTCTTTTTTGAAGAGATCCGCCATGCTTTGGAAAATAACGAGCAGGTCAAACTTTCTGGCTTCGGCAATTTTGAGTTGCGCGATAAAAGCCAGCGTCCGGGTAGAAACCCAAAGACGGGCGAAGAAATTCCTATCAGTGCCCGGCGAGTGGTCACTTTCCGCCCAGGACAAAAACTTAAGGCACGAGTAGAAGCTTATGTTGGAACCGAGTCATAACGACGAACTTCCCGTAATCCCCGGTAAGCGATATTTCACAATTGGTGAAGTCAGTGAATTGTGTGCGGTAAAGCCACATGTGCTGCGCTATTGGGAGCAGGAGTTCCCCCAGTTGAAGCCAGTCAAGCGCAGGGGGAATCGCCGTTATTATCAGCGTCAGGATGTATTAACCATCCGTCAAATTCGCAGTCTGCTTTACGATCAAGGTTTTACCATTGGTGGTGCGCGTCTGCAGATGTCAAGCGAGAGCACTCCGTCCGAGTCGGGTCAGTTAAATCAATTAGTTGTGCGCATGATTGATGACTTGGAGCATCTGCTTGATCTTCTGAAAATTAAATAAGTTTTGCTGACTAAACAACCACTTTTTCAAGTGGTTGTTTGCTTATTGAGCAGTGGTATTAATTCTTAATTCTCTGATTGCATTGGCAATAAATTAAGGTATTATGCCGGTCCTTCGCGATGCGGGATTTGTATTTTGCATCCGTTAGAAAAATGTCGGAGCGTAGCGCAGTCAGGTAGCGCACTATACTGGGGGTGTAGGGGTCGTGGGTTCAAATCCCGCCGTTCCGACCATTTTTACATAAGATTCAACAGCTTAAAAGCCCGCTTTGTCAGCGGGCTTTTTTGTTTCTGCCATTTAGGCCCACCGTAAGGGCAATTAATAGCCTGCTAGTGGCAGGCGCTTGTGAAAGTGCTACCATGCGCCCCTATTTTATTTTCATTCCTGATTTTTCATCCCAAGCCGAGACAATAAATAGAGGTATCCTCGTGGCAAAACAACTCATGATTTATGACAATATTCAACCATTGTCATCCGATATTCATCGCAACTGGTCTGTGCAGGTTGATAATTACTCATTTGTAGCGCATATGATTTCTGCCCCTCTTCTGGCGACAGAAATCCCATTTGCAGCGAGTGAATTTCCGATTGTATTTTCAGCAACAGCGAACGAAGGTGAGTATATTCCTTTGGCGATTATGGGGCTGAAAGAGGGTGAAAACCTGTCGTTGGATGAAAACTTCCAGTTCACTTCACGTTATATCCCTGCATTTATCCGCCGCTACCCATTTGTATTGGGCGGCGATAAGGATGCGGATACCATGGCTCTGTGTATTGACGCCGATAGTAAAACCGTATTGAAAGATGGCAGTAAAGGTCGTCGCTTGTTTGAAGAAAATGGCGAGCAGTCACCACATTTAAAAGAAGTGGTAGAGTTCCTTAAGGATTACCAATACCGCGCTGAAATGACCAAGGTTTTCTGCAAGCGTTTGCATGAGTTAAATTTGCTCGAACCTATGCAGGCGAATATCACCTTTAAAGGCCGCGAAGAATCGAATATGAATTTGATGGGCTTTTATGTAGTCAAACGCGAAAAACTGAAAGCCTTGGGTGATGCAGAAGCCTTGGATTTATTCAAAAAAGACGGTTTGGAATTGATTTATAGCCACATGCAATCACTGGCCAATTTGAATCATTTGATCAGCAAAAAGTCAGCCAAGCTGGGTGTTGCCGGCTAGTAAAGCGATTCGATTCAAAAAGTAAACAGGAGCCGGGATCAGTAATGACCCCCGGCTTCTTCATTTGTGGGAAATGAAATCTTTAGGCGCTTTAGCCTGAGGTTTAACGCGTGTTGCGTTGACGAGCTACCAGCTGTTTAACTTTGCGCTCTGCGCTTGAGAATGCATCGCGAACGGCGACATGAATTGATTCATCATTTTGGGTGATTGCTAAGGGGTGGCCAACGATATCCAGCTCGATAGAGGCGCGGAATTGTTTACCTTTGTGTTTGTGGTGGTGGGGTGTATCAAGAACAACTCGGGAATGAACGATTTGGTCAGTGTAGCGACTGAGCTTTTCGAGCTTCTTGGTGATAATTTCGTTTAGTGCAGCAGATGAGTCAAAATCACGATATACAACGTCGACAGCAGGTTTCATCATATAGCTCCTTAACGTTTATGTTAGGGGGGCTGGGATTCCGCACTGAGTTCCGCGAACAATCCCGACCCTCCTTATCTATATTGATTATCTCCTGCTGAATAGCAAGTTTTTTATTAAAATTTCTTAATAACATTTCGATCTCTTGTTAGTTGTTAATGGCATTAGTGGCCATAAGCGTTAAATTTTTTGTGAAAAATCATTGGCCTTTGATCTGTTTACGCTAGTGTGGAGTAAATGCATTAACTGGATTTAAATCGATGAGATTCTGGTAGCCAATTGATTTGTATCGGCTTTTTTGTGGAGCATTTATTGTGACAAGTGATTCGGTCAAGTCAGGCAGTATTTTGATTACCGGTGGCACAGGATTTGTCGGTCGCCATCTTTGTGATTACTTGCTTGGGCAGGGGTACCAGCTTTGGGTGCTCAGCCGTAACCCTATAGCTGCGCGTAAGTTGCTGGGTGAGAGAGTCAACATTGTCGGAAGTCTGGACGAGTTGGCATCAATCGATTTTACAGCATTGATAAATCTCGCTGGTGAGTCTTTGGCGTCCGCTCGTTGGAGCAATAAATCCAAACAAAAATTCAGGACGAGCCGCGTAGATTTTACCAATAACCTGTTCGATTTTTTTGTCCGTATTGGCCGGTTCCCCAAGATTTTGCTAAGCGCGAGCGCGGTAGGTTTTTATGGAAACTGCGGTGATCGGTTGGTTGATGAGCTGGAGCATGCGGGTAATGATTTTGCGGCGCACCTATGTAGCGATTGGGAGGCAGCTGCGCGGCGGTTTGAAACCTTTGGTGTGCGAGTTTGCAGGATTCGTATTGGGATAGTGCTGGAATGTGACGGTGGTGCGCTCAAGCAAATGCTGCCTGCTTTTCGTTTGGGTTTGGGTGGGCGAATGGGAGCAGGGGAGCATTACATGCCCTGGATTCATCGCCATGATTTGTTGCGGTTGATGATTTTTTTGCTGCAGCACGAGTGTGTCTCAGGTGCAATCAACGCGGTGGCTCCCGAGTCAGTGACCAATCGACAGTTCACTGCTTTGCTTGCCCAATGTTTGCATCGTCCTGCGTTGTTGCCGATGCCGGAGTTCGTCTTGCGTCTATTGTTCGGTGAAATGGCTGATGCATTGTTGTTATCTAGCCAAAGAGTTGTGCCTACAGCAGCACTATCGGCCGGATTTAAATTTGAATACCCTCATATACAACAGGCATTTACTGCCATATTTAACAAATAATTTTTTAATATCCTCTTGAAATAGTTTTGTACATCCCTATCTCATTTGTGTGATGGCTCGGTAGAGGATCACATAACCCTTTAATGACTTGATCGCTTGGATAAGTCGATACTTTATATTGCTCAAATGAGGATATTGAATATGCGTAATTTTGATTTTACTCCGCTGTATCGTTCTGCTATTGGTTTCGATCGTATGGCTAATCTATTGGATAGCCTCTCTCGTGCAGAACAGAATCAGCCCAGTTATCCACCCTACAATATCGAACTGACGGGTGAAGATAAGTACCGAATTACTATGGCCGTTGCCGGGTTTGATCAATCTGAATTAACTCTTGAAGTGAATCAGAATAATCTTACGGTATCTGCTGATAAAGCCGCGGATGATCAGCAGCGTACATACTTGCATCAAGGTATAGCTGCGCGCAGTTTTGAGCGTCGTTTTCAATTAGCTGATCATGTGCAAGTGAAATCGGCGAATTATGAAAATGGATTGCTGCATATCGATTTGCAGCGCGTTATTCCTGAATCCATGAAGCCGCGCACAATTCCTATTGGTGTGCAAACTGCAGAAAAACTGACAGTTGTTCCAGCGAGTGCCGATGCGGCATAATACTAACGGGTATAGTGTCTAACAATAACTCCGATACCAGCCGTATCGGGGTTATTTTTTATTTTTCTTCTGAAACATTTACGTACTGAATAATTTTGCGCGCACAGTATCGCGATAAGCATTCGGTGTTGTGGCTAATGTTCTCTTAAACAGTGCAGTAAAATAACCTGTGTCTTGATAGCCGACTTTGTCGGCGATTTCGCTGATTGATAAGTTGCTGGTTTTTAATAAATCTTTTGCAATGTTGATGCGAATTTCCTGTAAGTAATCCAGTGGTGTTTGCCCCAATGCATTTTTGAAGCGGCGATTGAGTGTGCGCACGCTCATGCTGAATCGAGCAGCAACTTGAGGGAACAAAATATCGCGCTGGTAATTATCCTGCAGCCAAATTTGTATCTGGGTTATGTCTTCATCTGGATGCCGATTTTCTTGCGCCTCGAAAAATCCACTTGTTTCATATGCCTGGCGAATCTCGTGAGAGAAGTGTCGCTCCACGTGGTTTGCAATCGTTTTGCCAAAAAAACGCTGGATAAAGTGCACGGTTAAATCGGCGAGTGAATTGACGCTCGCGGCGCAATACAGGTTGCCCGCTTGGGTAATGAAATATTGCCGCTTAAGATGTACGGCAGCGTAGTCTTTTTGAAACTGGTCGAAGTAATGCCAGTGAGTTGTTGCCGCTTTGCCATCCAGCAATCCTGCTTCTGCCAGAAAACAAACCCCAGTTCCAACGGCACTGATAATGGCGCCGTTTTGATACTGCTCGCGCAACCATTCCAGTGTTGTGCGATGTTGCTGTACAACCGGGCGGGGATTGCGCCATAAACCAGGGATGTAAATCAAATCGCTGGCCGGTTTGCTGGCAATAGTGAGGTCTGGCTGCCACAGCAGTCCGGTTCGGGTAGCGATGGGAGTGCTGCTTAGGCTTATGGTTTTGATATCCAGGGGGCGCTGTTGGTCGCTGGGCAGCATGCTGCGCACTGCGCTTTCGGCGGCAAGCAGCATTTCCATAGGCAGGGTGCTACTGGTGGCGAGCATGCGTTCACAGAGCAGGAAGTGAATGCGGATTGGAGGGTTTTTGCTCATTGGTTGATCGCTTTGACCAGATTGAGGTTTTGTGGCTAATTTACCATTAAGAATGACCAAATCAACAACGACAGGCAGGGTGAATGCTCCTAAACTTCCGTAAATTTTGTCGTCTTTACGATAGTGGGAGTGAGGTATGTCTTTTGCGCGTTTACCCGTGATTGTGGGTTTTGGTGGGTTTAATGCGGCTGGCCGCAGCTCTGGCCATCATGCCTATCGCCGTATGGTGATTGAGAGCCTGCAGCCAAAGGATCGCCAGGAGACTATCGCCGGGTTGGCCGTCATGATGGGATTGGTCAGTTTTGTGGACGATGCCTACCGCGATACCGAAGGTAAGGCCCTTGATCTGGCGGGCATCGAAAACCGTTTTGGCGCGCAAGTATTGGATGGCACTTTGATACGTCGTATTGATAAAACGTTTTTCGATGTCGATGCTGCCCACTGGCAGAAATCGGCGACGCTTGGTGCAGGTGAATCGCCCTTGGTCGTGGAAATGCGCAAGCGCGATTTACCCGAACCTGTCCCTGTAAATTGGCAAGTGGAGGCTATTGATGATGATCGTGTCCGCGTGACCGCCTCGTCGGGTCTTGAGGTCAAGTTCGATAGCTATCGCGACTTGCCAGTAAAATCGGCCGGACAGCTGCCGCGTGGTTTTAATCCAGGCGCACTTTACAACTCTCACTATCATCCGCGTGCTTTGCAGTTGGCGGTCATTGGTGCTTCCGATGCTATTCAGTCCACCGGGTTGGAGTGGCAGGTAGTAATGAACTCAGTAAAGCCGGATCAAATCGGTGTTTATGCTAGTAACGTGATGAGCCAGATGGATGAAAATGGCTTTGGTGGTCTTTTGCAGTCGCGTTTGAAAGGTGGTCGTGTTAGCGCCAAACAGTGTCCGTTGGGCTTGAATACTATGCCTGCGGATTTTGTTAATGCGTACATACTCGGAAGTGTTGGCCAGACAGGGGCGATTACCGGTGCATGTGCGTCATTTCTCTATAACTTGCAGGCGGCGGCAGATGATATCGCCACCGGTAAATGCCGTGTGGCAGTTGTCGGTTGCGCAGAGGCACCGATAGTGCCGGAAATTATCGATGGCTATGCAACTATGGGCGCGCTTGCAAGCGAAGAGAAGCTAAAAAAGCTGGATGGCACGGATGAGGCTGATCCTCGGCGTACCAGCCGTCCTTTTGGTGAGAATGCTGGTTTTACCATGGCGGAGGCCAGTCAGTATGTTGTCCTTATGGATGATGCTTTAGCGATCGAATTGGGTGCAGATGTGCACGGTGCGGTGGGGGATGTGTTTATCAATGCTGATGGATTTAAAAAGTCTATCTCCGCTCCTGGCCCTGGCAATTACATCACTATGGCGAAAGCGGTTGCATCGGCGCGCGCCATTCTGGGTGATGAGTCGATTCAGCAGCGCTCAATGATACAGGCGCACGGTTCCAGCACCCCGCAAAACCGGGTGACTGAATCGCAAATTTTTGACCAGATTGCGCAGGTATTTAATATCAGTGGTTGGCCCGTATCGGCGGTAAAAGCCTATGTAGGGCATTCGTTATCGGCCGCAAGTGGTGAGCAGTTAATCGCAAGCCTGGGTATTTTTAAATACGGCCTTATTCCCGGGATTAAAACCATCAGTAAGGTTGCAGATGATGTGTTTGCTGATCGCCTGCAGATATCTACAAAAGATGAGCTATGCAAGCAACCGCTGGATGTTGCCTTCCTCAATTCCAAAGGCTTTGGTGGAAACAATGCGACTGCCAGTATTTTTGCTCCCCATGTGGTGGAATCCATGTTGGCGCGCCGCTATGGTGATGCGATATTTGCTCGATACAAAGATAAACGTGAACAAGTACGCACGGCTGCATCTACCTATGATCTCGCTGCGTTGCAGGGTAATTTCGCCACCATTTACCATTTTGGTGAAGGCTTGATTGATGAGGCCCTGATCAAAGTGGATCGGGAGCATCTGAGTTTGCCGGGGTTTGCGCAGGCGATAGACCTCACCTTTACCAATCGTTTTGCGGACATGTGTGACTAGATATTGTGGTAAAAAATGCCTCACCCCATAGGTACGGGGGTGAGGTTATCCCGCTTAATGAGTCATTGGCCTATACAAAGGCCAATCTTTCCCTTAAAATGCCGCGCCTTTCGCACAGCTTATTGTGCGACTAACGATTTTTTAAACTTGAAAGTCGATTTTAACCGGGAAGGCTTGTCTTTCCCCCATAAGTAAATACAGGAAGAAGACCTCAATGGTAACTATTCGTCTGTCACGTGGTGGCTCTAAAAAGCGCCCGTTCTATCATCTGACCGTAACCAACAGCCGCAGCGCGCGTAATGGCCGCTTCATCGAGCGTATCGGTTTCTTCAATCCAGTTGCTCGTGGTCAAGAAGAGCGTCTGCGTGTTGATGCTGACCGTCTGCAACACTGGGTTGGCCAAGGTGCACAGTTGTCTGAGCGCGTTGAGCAACTGGTTAAAGAAAGCAAAAAAGCAGCTTAATTGTCTGCGAAAACAGTAAAGGCGCCTGATGTCTGCGGAATCCAATTTAGTTAATGTCGGGCGAATTACCGCTGTTTATGGTGTAAAGGGTTGGGTGAAAGTCCACTCTTACACCGAGCCGCAAGAAAATTTGTTTGAGTACCATCCCTGGTTTTTAAAAACTAAACATGGTGTCAAGCAAATTGAGATAGACGAAGCTCGTCCCCACGGCGATGCTTTTGTTGCACACATCATCGGAGTTGATGACCGCGATTTGGCTGCTCAATACACTGCTGCTGATATTGCTGTAGAGCGCGAACTCCTGCCGGAATTGGATGATGGCGAATACTACTGGAGCCAGCTTGAGGGCTTGGCGGTGTTCACTCAATTTGGTGGTGGGCGTCAGCGTCTTGGAGTGATTTCCAAATTAATGGAAACCGGCGCAAATGATGTGTTGGTTGTCGCTGCAGATGCACAGAGTATTGACCAGCGTGAACGCTTGATACCCTATGTGCCCGAGCAGTTTGTGTTGGCTGTTGATCTTGATGCTGGCGAAATGCTGGTCGATTGGGATCCCGAGTTTTAGTTTTTTAAAACTCAATTTTTTGGCGTAAACGCTGTGAGGCGAGAGGGGTAATCGTCAATT
Source organism: Cellvibrio fibrivorans (assembly GCF_031457055.1). Taxonomy (NCBI): domain Bacteria; kingdom Pseudomonadati; phylum Pseudomonadota; class Gammaproteobacteria; order Cellvibrionales; family Cellvibrionaceae; genus Cellvibrio; species Cellvibrio fibrivorans. Next base: position 423,758 of record NZ_JAVDVX010000005.1, read on the forward strand.
GCTTAAAATTGCGGTTGTTTCCATTTTTCCTGACATGTTTAACGCGATTGCCGGTTTTGGGATAACCAGCCGCGCGATCAAGCAAGGTTTGGTGGAGTTAAAAACAGTAACTCCACGGAATTTTGCCTATGATCGTCATTCAACGGTAGATGACCGGCCATTTGGCGGTGGTCCCGGAATGGTGATGATGGTACAGCCACTGCGCGATGCTATAGCTGCCGCAAAAACCTGGGCGGGTGATGATGCAAAAGTTATCTATCTTTCACCCCAAGGGCGCACGCTGGATCAATCTGGTGTTGTTGAGTTGGCGAGCTACAGCAATATGGTGTTGGTGGCGGGTCGTTACGAAGGTATCGACGAGCGATTGATACAAACTGTTATCGATGAGGAATGGTCCATCGGTGATTACGTGTTAAGTGGCGGTGAGTTGCCAGCAATGGTGCTGATTGACGCAGTAACACGGCTGATTCCGGGTGCCCTTGGGCATGCGCTTTCGGCAGAGCAGGATTCATTTACGGATGGTTTATTGGATTGTCCTCATTACACCCGTCCGGAAGAATTTGAAGGAATGCGTGTGCCGGAGGTATTGGTATCCGGTAATCACGAACTGATTCGGCGCTGGCGCTTGAAACAAGCGTTAGGGCGAACGTGGCTGAGAAGGCCTGATTTATTGCACGCAATAAATTTAACCGAGGAGCAGCAAAAGCTGTTGACGGAATATCGTCGTGACCTTGATACGACAAACTCTAGCTGTGAAGCTATAGACTCTTAGGAGAATATCAATGAGCAACCCAATTATTCAGGCGTTGGAAAACGAACAACTGAAAGCAAACCTCACCGAATTTTCACCAGGCGACACTGTTGTTGTAAACGTGAAAGTAAAAGAAGGTGATCGCGAGCGTGTACAGGCTTACGAAGGTGTTGTAATTGCCATCCGTAATCGTGGTCTTAACTCTGCATTCACTGTGCGTAAAATTTCTCACGGTGTAGGCGTAGAGCGTACTTTCCAAACTCACAGCCCGATGATCGACAGCGTAACCCTGAAGCGTCGTGGTGATGTGCGTCAAGCCAAACTTTACTACCTGCGTGACCTTACTGGTAAGGCTGCTCGTATTAAAGAGAAGCTGGTATAAGATTAAGTCGATATCCGTATCGATTTACAAAAAGCCGAAGTGGGAAACCGCTTCGGCTTTTTGCTTTTATACGCCTCTGCTTTCTGATTGCCTTGCCGGGGTGGAGTCGCTACAGTCGGTTTTTTTATTTCAGGTTGGAATTATGGTTGTTACCAAGCTGTTGGAGTTAACGCCGGTCCCTGCAGATATGCAGCTGATTGCTGAATATCTGGATGCCATCTGGATGGAGAAAGGCTTGAGCGACAATACCCAGGAGTCCTACAGGCGTGATCTCGCACAGTTTGCTCTCTGGTTAAATCAACAGGGGCAGCAGTTGATAAGTGCTGATTTAGCGCTAATACAGGAATATTTGAATGTGCGTCTGCAGAAAAAGCTATCGAGCCGCACATCGGCACGCTTTCTCTCGTGTGTGCGGGGATTTTATCGCTACCTCCTACGCGAGAACCGTATCAGTGAAAATCCGGTTGCCCTGGTCGATAATCCAAAATTATCTCGTCCGTTACCGAAATCTTTAAGCGAAACTGATGTCGAAGCCCTGCTTGCGGCACCTGATTTGTCTGATCCTATAGGTTTGCGCGATCGCACCATGCTGGAAGTGCTTTATGCCTGCGGCTTGCGCGTCACTGAATTGGTTGAATTGACTATGCCGCAAATTAACCTGCGTCAGAATGTGGTACGGGTGATGGGCAAGGGCAGTAAGGAGCGTTTGATCCCAATGGGGGAAGAGGCTGCAGTATGGTTAGTGCGTTATTTGCGTGAAGCGCGACCTGTGTTGCTGAATAATATGCCGGATGAAGTAGTATTTCCGAGTGCACGTGCCCAACCTATGACCCGCCAGACATTCTGGTATCGGATCAAGCACTGGGCGATGGTGGCGGGGATCAAAAAAGAGTTGTCGCCGCATACATTGCGCCACGCGTTTGCGACCCATTTATTGAATCACGGTGCTGATTTACGTGTGGTACAGTTGCTGCTCGGACACAGCGATTTATCGACGACGCAAATTTATACCCACGTGGCCAAGCTGCGGATGAAACAACAGCACGCACAGCATCATCCGCGCGGCTAGCAGTGATAACCCACGAAATAGTTACCAACTAAAACGACCAACAATTTATAAACCTGTAAGAGATATGACTATGATAAAAACATTAAAAACGCTTGGCTTTATGGCTGCAGCGGGCTTCTCTTTGGCTGCCTTCATGGCTGCTCCCTATGCTGCGGCGCAAGGTGAATTGCTCAAGCGTAAAACCGTAGAAGAAACGATTTTGGAAAATTTGCACAAGGCACGCCCGGACATTAATTTTGGCCAGCCACGCCCTTCCATGATCAAAGGTCTTTATCAGGTTCAGGTTCCCGGCGGCCCAGTTCTGTATGTAACCCCGGAAGGCGATAAATTTATTGCCGGCGAAATTTTTGGTATCGATAGCACTGGCTTCGCCAAGATCGAAGACCCTTACGTTATTGAGGAGCGCAAAAAGGCGCTGGCTAGCCTCGACAGTAAAAACAGCATTAACTTCAAGCCAAAGGGGAAGGCTAAGGCTGTTGTTTATGTCTTCACCGATATCGATTGCGGTTATTGCCGTAAATTGCACAGCCAAATGCACACCTATAACGAAGGTGGGCAACAAAAGCCTGGCTACAACGATTTGGGTATTGAGATTCGCTACCTTGCTTATCCCCGCGCCGGTATTCCCAGTCCATCGGCTGATAAGTTGATTTCTACCTGGTGCGCAAAAGACAAGCAAGATGCCATGACCAAGCTTAAGTCTGACCAAGCTGTGCCTAATGCGACTTGCGATAACCCGGTTGCTGCCCAATTCCAGTTGGGCGGTCAATTAGGAGTGAATGGCACTCCGGCATTGTTCCTGCCGGATGGCAAATTGATGCCAGGATATTTGCCGCCGGAAGATTTGGCAAAAACTCTCGGAATATAAGCTTTCCGGGCGCACCGGCTCACATGGATTGACTTATCCAGCGGTGATTCCAGAGCACAATTGACACTGACGGCCACCATGAGTATGGTGGCCGTCTTTTTTAGTATTGGCGTAAAACACACTTAAATTTGACGAGGAATCCACCTTGAATCCGGTAAGAATAGGTATCTGCGGTCTGGGCACCGTGGGCAGCGGTACAGTTAATATCCTTTCGCGCAATAAGGCGCTGATTGATGCCCGCGCCGGTTGCAATATTTCCATCGTGCAAATTGGTGCGCGTCGTGACAACCCCAATTGCGATACTTCAAGGTACAACGTAACCCGCGATGTGTTCGATGTTGCTAACAATCCGAACGTGGATGTTCTGGTTGAGGTGATGGGCGGTACTACTGTTGCGAAAGACCTTATTCTCAAAGCCATTGAAAATGGCAAACACATTATTACGGCTAACAAGGCGCTAATTGCGCATCATGGCAATGAAATTTTTGCAGCGGCAAAAGCCAAGGGTGTCACTGTTGCATTTGAGGCTGCAGTCGCTGGTGGTATCCCGATTATCAAGGCGATCCGTGAAGGTTTGGCAGCGAACAAGATTGAATGGCTTGCCGGTATTATCAATGGAACCGGCAATTTTATTCTTACTGAAATGCGCGATAAGGGCCGCTCCTTTGCCGATGTATTAGCTGAAGCCCAAGCCTTGGGTTATGCAGAGGCTGATCCTACTTTTGATGTTGAGGGGATAGATGCAGCGCATAAGTTGGTGATTCTCGCCTCGCTCGCATTTGGCATCCCTCTGGAGTTCGATAAAGTTTTTACCGAAGGTATCACCAAAATTGCTGCAGAAGATGTGGTTTACGCAGAAGAGCTCGGTTATCGCATCAAAAACCTGGGCATCGCACGTCGCACCGATAAAGGTATCGAACTGCGCGTTCATCCAACTTTGATCCCTGAGAAGCGTTTGATCGCCAATGTTGATGGTGTGATGAACGCCGTGTTGGTGAAAGGCGATGCTGTAGGCGCAACTATGTATTACGGCGCTGGCGCCGGTGCAGAACCGACGGGTTCATCTATTGTGGGCGATATCGTTGACGTGGCGCGTACGCTGACTGCATCACCTGAGCATCGTGTTCCTTATTTAGGCTTCGGTGCAGATTTTGTTTCTGCGCAGCCAATCCTGCCCATTGAAGATGTGGAAACGGCTAACTATCTACGGATGTCTGCGCAAGACAAGCCGGGTGTGCTGTCAAAAATCGCCACTATCCTGAGTGATTCCGGTATTAGTATTGAAGCGATGATTCAAAAAGAAGCCAAAGATGGCGAATCAACAGTACCGCTGATTTTGTTGACCAATCAAGTGCAAGACAAAAAACTCACCGCTGCCATTCGCAGTATTGAAGCGCTGGATTCAATCACCGGTTCTGTTCAGCGCATCCGTGTTGAAGCATTGAAATAATTTTTTAAAGGTTTGCATCGTGAAATACATCAGCACCCGCGGCCAAGCGCCTGCACTCAGTTTTGAAGAAGTAGTACTCACCGGTCTCGCACCCGATGGCGGTTTGTATGTGCCCGAAACCTTGCCGAAATTTACTAAAGAAGAAATTGCCTCCTGGGCAGGATTGTCTTATCAAGAGCTCGCGTTTAATGTGATGAAACCTTTTATCGCTGGCGCAATTAGCGATGAAGATTTCAAAAAAATTATTGCGGATGCCTACGCGACTTTCCGTCACGATGCGATTGCGCCGTTGGTGCAAACCGGCCACAACGAATGGATTCTGGAATTATTCCAGGGCCCGACGCTCGCGTTTAAAGATTTCGCACTGCAATTTTTAGGTCACTTACTTGATCACTTGTTGAAAAAACGGAACCAAAAAGTCGTTGTGATGGGCGCAACCTCTGGTGATACCGGCTCTGCTGCCATCGAAGGTTGCCGTCGCTGCGATAACATCGATATTTTTATTATGCACCCGAACAATCGTGTGTCGAATGTTCAGCGCCGCCAGATGACCACAGTGCTTGCACCGAATGTATTTAATATTGCATTGGAAGGTAATTTCGATGATTGCCAGAATATGGTGAAAGCCAGCTTCGGTGATCAATCCTTCTTACCGGAAGGCCGCCAGTTGGTTGCAGTAAACTCGATTAACTGGGCGCGTATCATGGCGCAAATCGTGTATTACTTTTATGCCGGTCTTGCACTGGGTGCACCGCATCGTCCAATTGCTTTCTCTGTTCCCACAGGTAACTTCGGTGATATTTTTGCAGGTTATCTTGCCAAACAAATGGGCTTGCCGATTGATCAATTAGTGATTGCTACTAACAGCAACGATATTTTGCATCGCTGTATCAGCAGTAATGATCACAGCAAAAACCAGTTGCAACACACCTTGTCACCGAGTATGGACATTATGGTGTCGAGCAATTTTGAGCGTATGTTGTTTGATTTGTATGACCGCGACGGCAATGCGATTCGCCAGCTGATGGAAGATTTTAAATCCGGCAGCATGACCCTGAAAGAATCTGCTTTGGCGCGCGCCCGCGAATTGTTTACCAGCCATGGTGTGAGCGATGAAGTCACGATTGATGTGATTCGCTCGGTGTTTGACCGCACGGAATATCTGCTCGATCCGCATACCGCAATCGGTGTTGATGCTGCGCGTAAAACTCGCCGCCGTCAGGATATTCCAATGGTCATTCTCGCCACTGCGCATCCGGCAAAATTTCCGGAAGCCGTGCGTAAAGCAGGGCAGGATACAGATCCGGTATTGCCACACCATATGCAGGATTTGTTTGAGCGCGAAGAGCGTTACACCGTATTGCCACAAGATCTGGCAAAGGTACAGCAGTTCGTTGCGGCGAATGTGCGCAAGTAACTCATACACCTTGTGTTGATTAAACGCCGCATGGATTTATCCTTGCGGCGTTTTTATTTCTGTTGTTATTGTTATTCCATTCGAAAGTAAATTATGCAAAAAACTATTCGCCGTCGTGATTCCGTCCAGCCTGTTGAATTCCAAACGGCTATTCATCCGCTCCTGCAGCGCATTTACAGTGCGCGCGGCGTGCAGCATGAGCGGGAGTTGCAATATCAACTTGCGAATCTCCATAAACCTAATTTTAAAGGCTTGGCTGAGGCAGTAAGCCTATTGGCGGATGCTGTGGTTGCGCAGGCGAAAATTATTATTGTCGGCGATTTTGATGCGGATGGCGCAACCAGCAGTGCGCTTGCAGTGTTGGCATTGCGCGCAATGGGTTTGCACAATGTTGATTTTTTGGTGCCCAATCGTTTTGAATACGGTTATGGTTTAACACCGGAAATTGTTGCTGTGGCAGCTGCGCAGCAACCGGATGTGATCATCACCGTTGATAACGGAATCTCCAGTATTGACGGTGTACTTGCCGCGCGCGAGTTAGGTATAGCGGTGATTGTAACTGATCACCATTTGCCCGGTAGCGAATTGCCGGAAGCGGACGCCATTGTTAACCCCAACCAGCCAGGCTGTGAATTTCCGAGTAAAAATCTTGCCGGCGTCGGTGTTATTTTTTATGTGATGAACGCGCTGCGTGCCGAGCTGCGCCAAATGGGTTGGTTTGCAGAGAGCGGAATAACCGAACCTAATATGGCGAGCTTTTTGGATTTGGTAGCACTGGGCACAGTTGCCGACGTAGTGCCATTGGATTACAACAACCGTATTTTGGTTGCGCAGGGTTTGCAGCGTATTCGCGCAGGTGTTTGCCGTCCGGGAATTAAAGCGATGCTGGAAGTATCAGGCAAACAAGCCAATAAATTAGTGGCCAGTGATTTTGGTTTTGCGTTGGGGCCGCGCTTAAATGCAGCGGGGCGGTTGGATGATATGTCGCTTGGTATCCAATGTTTAATGTGCGAGAGCGAAAATCTCGCGCGTGAAATGGCAGCGCAGCTCGATGAATTAAATCGCGATCGCAAAGCCATTGAAACGGGTATGCAACAAGAAGCCATGACTATGCTGCAAAAAACCTTACAAGCGGACGCAGAGAGTTTGCCTTGGGGTTTATGTTTATTTGATGAAACCTGGCATCAGGGCGTGATAGGTATTTTGGCTTCACGTATTAAAGATAAATATCATCGCCCTACGATTGTGTTTGCCGATGTAGGTGAGGGTGAGATCAAAGGTTCCGCGCGTTCGGTTCCGGGTTTCCATATTCGCGATGCATTAGATGCGGTTGCTGCACGCCATCCGGAATTGCTGCAAAAATTTGGTGGTCACGCCATGGCGGCGGGCATGAGCTTAATGCGTGCTAATTTTCCTGCATTTGCGCAGGCGTTTGATGAAGAGGTTCGCCGTCAGCTAACGACAGATGATTTACAAGCGGTTGTGGTGAGTGATGGTGCGTTGGCCGCGCAGGACTTTTCGTTGCATATTGCCACTCAATTGCGCGAAGCAGGGCCCTGGGGGCAACATTTCCCCGAGCCGGTATTTGATGGCGAATTTTTTTTAGTGCAGCAAAAATTGGTGGGTGAAAAGCATCTAAAAATGACCCTGGCGCATGACGCACATGGGCAGCAACTAGTGGATGCCATTGCCTTTAATATAGATCCAACGTGTTGGCCTAATTCACAAGCGAAAAAAGTGCGCGTGGCTTATAAGTTGGATATCAACGAATTTCGGGGGAATACTACAGTGCAATTGCTGGTAGACTATTTGGAGTTGGCAGCGCAGTAGCGCTGCCGGTTCTTGCATTCAGGGCAATAGCTTTTCCAGTTCTGGCAACACATTTTTTACGATAAGCGGTTGGGCTTCGGCAGTAGGATGAATTCCATCGCGCTGCACTAATGTGTCATTCCCGCCGATCCCCTCCAGTAAAAAAGGAATTAATCCCAGCTGATTTTGTTTAGCAAGTTTAGGGTAAAGCTCTTTAAATTGATTGCTGTAGCGCGCGCCATAGTTGGGTGGAATCTGCATGCCTGCCAGTAATACTTTCGCCTCATTTTTTTTGCTGGCATCAATCATTGATTGTAAATTTTTCTCTAGTAATTTCAACGGTTGGCCGCGCAGACCATCGTTACCGCCTAGCTCCAGAATCACAATATCCGGGTTATGTTCGGCGAGTAATGCTGGCAGGCGTGTATTGCCACCGGAACTGGTTTCACCGCTAACGCTGGCGTTAATGATCTGTACTGCATGATTTTTCGTTAGTTCTTCCTCAAGCAGACTTACCCATCCTTGCTCTACATCTATGCCATACCCTGCACTTAAGCTATCGCCCATCACCAATATCTTTGTGGTAGCTGTTGGGTTTTGTGCATAGACAAGACTGGTGACAATTGTCAGGAGTAAAAACAGGTAAATCTTCAGTTTGTACATGGTTATCAAAATCCTATGCCAATAGAATGGAGGTATTCGTGTTTAATAAAGGTTTTTTGCTTCATTAAAGGTTACTCAATTATGTCTGCTGTTGCTATGGTTCAAGCGAATTCAGTCACCAAACAAGTTAGTACGCAAGAGGGAAATTTAACGATCCTCCACCCCATTTCCATCAGTGTGATGGCTGGAGAGTCACTTGCGATTACAGGCGCATCGGGATCGGGTAAATCCACGCTGTTAGGTATCCTCGCCGGTTTGGATGTGCCCAGTAATGGAGAGGTGATTCTGAATGGGCATAACCTGTCACAGTTAGACGAGGAGGGGCGTGCAAAAGTTCGCGCCGGCAATGTAGGATTTATTTTTCAATCATTCCAACTCTTGCCTGGTCTCAGCGCTCACGAGAATGTGATGTTGCCATTGGAACTACGCGGCGACAAAGCAGCGGGCAGCAAAGCGCGCGAATTTTTAGAGCGCGTGGGATTAGCCCAGCGCTTGCATCATTATCCCCAACAATTGTCCGGCGGTGAGCAACAGCGGGTTGCGATCGCGCGTGCATTTGCCAGTGAACCTAAAGTCTTATTTGCCGATGAGCCTACTGGCAATCTCGATAGTACTACCGGTGCGCGCATCATTGAATTGCTGTTTGAATTAAACCGCGCGCAGGGCACAACGCTAATTTTAATCACGCACGAAGAGCGTCTGGCGCAGTTGTGCAATCGCCGGATTGAGTTGGCAGCGGGCTCTATAGTCTCAGGTCGGGAGTAATTGCGATGATGCTGGCATTTAACTTATTGAGGCGAAATTGGCGCAGTGGCGAATTAAAACTATTGGGTTTTTCACTGCTATTAGCAGTTGCAGTGCTGAGCGGAATTTCCATTTTTACCAATCGTCTTGAATCGACGCTAATCAGTGAGAGCAATAGCGTGCTCGGTGCAGATTACATTGTGCGCGGTTCGCAGCCACACAATCCCGATTGGCCTGCTGCCGCAGCAAAAGACAATATTCAACAAACGCAGGCTGCGCTGTTTTCCTCTATGGTATTTGCCGGCGATGAAATGCACCTTGCTTCAGTGAAGGCAGTGGACTCGGGTTATCCTTTGCGCGGGCAATTTGAAATCAGCCGTGTACCGTTCGCGATGAATCTTGCCGATATCGAAATCGCTAAAACAATTCCTGCACCCGGCGAAGCCTGGGTCGATTCACGTTTGTTGCCGCTATTAAAAATTCAACTGGGCGACAAAGTGGCTGTCGGTGAATACGAATTAAAAGTCACACAGGTATTGATTCGTGAACCTGACAGCGCCAATCCGTTTAGCATGACTGGCGCGCGCCTGATTATGAATATTGCCGATCTGGAAAAAACCCAGGTGGTGCAACCCGGGAGCCGTGTGGATTATCAATGGTTAATTGCATCGGACAATATTGGCCAACTGAAAGCATTTGTTGATCAACTTAAACCGCTGCTTAATAAACACCAGCGCTTGATCGATATAGATTCGGCGCAAGAGCGGGTGGGGCGCACCTTAAAGACCAGCCGTCAATTTTTGTTGTTATCAGCTGTAATTGCCGTGTTGTTGGCCGGAGTGGCGATTGCGATTACCGCACGCCAATTTTCCGCGCGCCATACTGATCAAGTTGCATTGATGAAAAGTCTTGGTGCAGGTGCCGTACAAATTCGCACGCTGTATTTTTCTCAATTATTGTTATTGGGAATAATTGCTTCGCTGATTGGGTTGGTTTTTGGTGACTTATTGCAACGCACTGTGGCGACAAGTTTGCAGCAGGTGTATCAAATCCGTTTAGGCGCTGCGAGCTTTTATCCCTATGGGATGAGTTTTTTTAGCGGCCTGATGTGCCTGGTATTTTTTGCCTTGCCCGCACTTTGGTATTTGCCAGCTGTACCGCCACTAAAAATCCTGCGCCGTGAATTGGCCGTGAATATGCCTCAGGTGTGGATGCAAGCCGCTTTGGCGTTGTTTGCGGTATTGACCCTGGTGATTTTATTTAGCCGCGATCTTGAATTGGCATTGAGTATCAGCGGTGCGCTACTTACCGTTATTATGGTTACCATTATTGCTGCATATGGCTTACTGGCCTTGAGCAAAAAAATGGTATTGCGTCTCGGTGGTTTTTGGCGTTTGGCCTTTGCCAATTTGCAGCGCCAACGCGGCCAAAGTCTGATACAAATTTTGGTATTTTCAATTGCAATTATGTTGTTGTTTACGATGACCATTGTGCGCACATCGCTGATTGAAGAATGGAAAGTACAGGTGCCGGATGATGCACCCAACCATTTTTTAGTGAACATTCCGCCTGCTGAATTATCACAAGTGCAAGCATTGCTGGAAAAAAATAAGGTTAGGCCAGAACCGCTTTACCCGATGATGCGTGCGCGCTTAACGCACATTAATGGTGTTGAGACAACGGAAGAGCAGCGCTCGCTTGCCAATGCGTTGCGCCGTGAATTAAATGTAACTTGGGCTGAAACCCTGGCGGCAGATAATAAAATCCTCGAAGGATTTTGGTGGGATAAGTGGCAGCGCAGTGCTGCGAATTTACCGGGTGTGTCAGTTGAGGTGAATACCGCAAAAGAAATCGGGTTAAAAATTGGCGATAAACTGCAATTTTCATTTGGTGGTTTATTGCTGGATGCGGAAGTCGCGAGTTTCCGCAGCCTTGATTGGCGTAGTATGCGCCCAAATTTCTTTTTTATTTTTGAACCGGGTTCATTGGACACATACTCACCTACATTTATCACCAGTATCTATTTGCCGACACAACAAAAATCGTTTATCAATCAGCTGTTGCTAGATCATCCAACCATTCTGGTGATGGAGCTTGACCGGATAATCGAGCAGATCCGCAGTATCATCGACCAAGTCAGCGATGGTGTTTTATTAGTGCTGTGGTTGACCTTGATGGGCGGTTGCCTGGTATTGCTGGCGGCGGTAATGGGCAGTATCGCCGCGCGCAAACAGCAGGCAGGTTTGTTGCGTGCAATGGGCAGTCCACGCCAATTAATTGTGGGGAGTATCTGCGCCGAGTTTGCCATTCTCGGTTTTCTGGCGGGGCTGATTGCCATTGTTGGAACCGAACTACTTTTGATTAGTTTGCAAAAATTTGTGTTGGAAACGGCGATACAGCCACACTATATTTTTTGGCTAATATCCCCTCTTAGCGGTGCCGTGTTCGTGTCTGCGCTAGGCTATATATGCTGTCGCCATGTAGTGACAACACCTCCCGCTGTTGTATTGCGTGAGGCTGCTTGATTTCCCATCCATCCAGCTTGTTTTACGGAGGCGGAAATCTGCCTCTGTGTTTTTAACAATACAGTCACATAATAGAAACTCATTATGAAATCTGCACATAGACAGGTACCCCAAAGCCGGGTCCTGGATAAAGGTATTTGGGGCATGAGCCGTCCGATGTTTATCGATCAGGCAGTGACCTATACCATCCCGCTGGTGGATATGTATTTCCTCAGTCGTATTTCCGATAGTGCTGCCGCTGCGGTAGGTGCAATCACCCCCCTGGTATTTGTCGCCAACGCGTTTTTAATAGTCAGCGCATTTGCCGGCGCGAGTATTGCGAGCCAGCGCATAGGTGCAAATGATTATGCGCGCGGCAATGCCACGATCGCCGCTTATGCAGTGTTTGTGATGGTATTGGCATTAATTGCTGCGCTGACTGTAAATCACGGTGGCCCTTGGGTCGCATCGGCAATGTCATTAAGTGCAGACGTTGAACAACATGCACGGACATATTTATCGATCATTGGCTGGATGGTGGCGCTCTGGGGTTGCCGCGTTATTTACCAAACTGTTTTAAATATTTACGGTGAGCCCCAATGGAATACCTATAGCAATATAATTTTATTTGTCAGCAATATTATTGGTTGTTCAGTTGCAGTCTATGGCTTTATGGGAATACCCCCGACAGGTGTGCAAGGTGTTGCTATTGCGAGCGTGATTGCAGCAGGTATGAGCCTCACATTTGTTGCATTGGTTGTTCATTTAAAATTGCGCATTCATATTCCGTTGCGCGAAGGTATAAAAAACTTTGGTGTGTTAATTACACCGGTAGTAATGATTGCTGCGCCTTCTATTCTCGAACCTATGTCATTTCAAGCCTACATGATTGCGCTTAACTGGATCGCCGCTGAAGTAGGTGATCTTGCGTTAAAAGTCAAAGTCTATGCATACAATACCTTTTTATTTTGCCTGATGATTTCTATCGCCCTGGGTATGGCGACTGAGGCAATTATCGCGCAGCGTGTAGGCCGACAAGAATTTGATTTGGTGGATAAACAACTTAAACAAACATTAAAGCTTTCACTGATTGGTACCACCGCACTGGCATTGACCTGGCTGCTATTTAATAAACCAATATTGCAATTGTTCAGTGATGACCCTGAAGTTATCACAATTGGGTTATGGGCTTTTGTATTAAGTTTTCTCGCTGAACCATGGCGTACGGTCAATATTACCATCGGTAGTGCCCTGCGTTGCGCAGGAGACGCTGCATTTACGTCTATTTCCAGTATTGGTGTTATCTGGTTATTTTCCGTTCCTCTCGCGTATATCCTCGCGATACCTTTCGGCTTGGGTTTGTATGGGTTATTGATTGCGGCTGTGCTTGATGAATGTATCCGTGCGCTTATAAAACGCTGGCGTTGGAAGCAGGGCAAGTGGATGCATACGGGTATCGCCGCGCGTGAAGCACGGTTGATTGAATAAAAAATAATAACGGTTTAAAAATATATCTCACTCTGTTAAGCGAGATGTATCTAAAAGAAGGACTCAAAAGTTTATTGACTGAGCCGTGTTAAACGATAAAGCCGCAGGCTATAACCTTGGAAACCTACATCTTCCGCTGCTGACACTTCATAAAACTGGCGTAGATGCGCCAGCTCCTTTTCTTCATTAGAAAATTGCGCAAGCCAGGACATATAAATATAAATCGCATGGGGTGGTGCTATTGCGCGGTGTAGATCGCTAATTTCGATAATGTTATAGCCAAAACTATTGCGTTTATCTATGGTGCGCTCCAGTGAGTCCGCATTCACAAAAGTATCACCACGGGTAAACCAGGCGTAACCGCTGTCTTTATTCCAGGTAATGATCGTGGTATCCGGTTTGATGGGAATGGCTTTTTGCATGCGGTTGAGCAATTTGTCTTCCAGTGCAAATTCCGCATTGTAAACAAAACCATTTCCCTGGGCTTCTCCAGCACTATCAATTTGTAAAATACGGTGTTCGCTAAACGCGGTTGATCCAAATACCCATTTCGAGAGCGGATCAATTGTGCGAAAAGTTTGGAGTGTAAATAAAGTAAATACTATGGCGAGTAAAATGCAGCGTGTTTTGCGTGACTTAGCTGCGAATTGTAGTGATAGGAGCGCAAAAATAATCAGGAAAAAACCACCGTACACTACGTAGCGCGGAATAATGTAGGTGATGTATGTGAGGTTAAAGACAACAAAGATGAGGAAACACATAAGCACGGGTAGCATGCCCCACCAGCGATTATTTTCTGCTGGAGCTGCCGTGGCTTCTGCATTACTACTATTGGGCTCAGTGATAACCGATTGGCTGTACTCAGTATTTGAATCTATCGATGCGGTTTCTATTGTTGCGCTTGTTTTTTTTCGACCTCGCTCGATATAGCGACCGTAACCGATCAAAAGTGCAAACAATACAACAAGCACCAATACCCAGTGAAAATTGAGAATAAATATTTCACCTGCTCGATTGGACATCACACGCGTATTGAAACCAAAACAATTCCAGCCTTGCGAATCAAATTTAATCCCGTTGCTCGCTGACCACATGGCTCCCTGTTTGGCAATTGAATAGAGTTTAAAACCAACACCAGGTAGGAAAATACAAAATATTCGGTAAAAAATAGTTGATAAAGGGAGGTGGTGTTTTACCGCTAAAATTCCTGTAGGCGGAAGTAGATGCCCCAAACTTGGCAGGCGACCTGCACGATTTTCCCGGCACAGGACAATCAAGCTATAAAGCCCTATGCCACCGGCTAATGAAATCCAGAATAGTACTCCTGTCGCTTTGGAGAAAATCATAAACAGACTGGCAATCGCAAACCAGCCGTAGTGACCATAAAGTAATGCAGCCAGTGCGGCAGTAAAAAAAACTAATACTGGAAAATCAGTATTGATAAAAATGGATGTGGCAAAAAATAGGGGGTCCAGTGCAAAAATTGCGGTGGCCAATAATACTTCCGGTAAATGTTGCGCGCTTGGTAAAAACCAGCGAAAAATTTTAAATGTGCAGAATACCGAAAAAGTAGCCAACAAAAGATGGGTGAAGTTAAGCGTAAACAGATTGGGGTAATCAAGTAGTTGTCCTAATACCAATAAGCCAACATAGCCCATCGCGGAATGGCCAAACACGTTATAGGTGTCGAGGATAACGCGTGGTAATTCAGCCATATTACCAATAGTTTTAGTGGCTTCAATTGCGCTGGCAATACCGCCCCAATAGGTGGCGGCATCCCAACGTGGTACAGCATCCAAATAAAAACTGCGCACGACAACATAGGCCAATAGCAATAGGCTTAATAAGCCTTGTTCCTTGAGTTTAAAAAAATACAAACTCCGTTCCCCTATGAATTGGTATTACCCTGGGTACCTTAGGTAGAAGTTTTAGATAATAAGTCTTCGACCGTAAGTGCTTACAGCAGATCTTTAGTAATAAATAGGTAATTTAATTAATCTGTGGCTAGTATTGATGAGAGTTGTGGTAATAAAGCCGCTACATCAATGCCATGCTCTTTAAGCAAATAATCGTAGCTGCCACACTTTTGTGAGAACCGATCTTGCACTCCCATACGGACAACCCGCGTATTACCTGTTTCACTGACTATTTCCGCAACAAGGCTACCCAAGCCCCCCATAATTGAATGCTCTTCAATTGTCACCAGAGTTTTGGTGTGCAGGGCAATATTATTGACTTGATTCTTATTAATTGGTTTTAGTCCAGGTGCGCTCCATACGGCCGCGTCTATTGTTTCCGCCAGAGCAACTGCAGTCTTTACCATTGAACCCGTCGCTAAAAAAACAATATTGTTTTGGGTGCCTGTACGTACAGGTACCAAATCGCCAACAGGTACGGAAACTGGTCCTTGATGTACTTGGCCAATATCGGATTTTCCCATACGTACGTAAAATGGCGATTCAAAACGCAATGCTTGATCCATGGCATATTGCATTTCATAAACATCGCAAGGCGATAAAATGCTGATATTTGGAATGCAGCGCAACACAGCAATATCTTCCGTCGATTGATGGCTGCTACCCAGGCTGCTATAGACAAGGCCAGCACCGTCACCCATAAAGACGACGGGTAAATTTTCGTAGCACACATCCATTTTAATTTGTTCAAGCACGCGGATGGGTACAAATGCACTCAACCCGTACACAATGGGTTTAAAGCCCGCTTTGGCAAGGCCTGCAGCAACGCCAACCATATTTTGTTCGGCAATGCCGGCATTAATAAATTGCGCCGGTAAACATTTACGAAATTCATCGAACAATGCATACCCGTGATCGCCAGTTAATAGCAGCACTTTGGAATCTGCCTGGGCTGCGGCAAGAATAGCTTTGGAAAATACGGATCTCATACTGCTGGCTCCAATTCGGCCATGGCCAGATCAAAAGTGTCTTGGGTTAAACGCGTGTAATGCCAGCTGTTTTCGTTTTCCATAAACGAAACACCTTTACCTTTTACAGTGCGGGCGATGATGGCTTTGGGGTTGTCATTTTTATTGTTTTTTAATTCGATCAAGGCGTTGTCCAGCGCGGTTTCATCATGACCATCTACGGCAATTGCATCAAAACCAAATGCGATAAATTTATCTTTCAGGCTGCCCAAGCCTAACACCTCATGGGTTTTGCCCATTGCCTGAAAACCGTTTTCATCGACGATAACAATTAAATTATCCAGTGCTTGTTGTTTGGCGAATAAAATAGCTTCCCACATGGTGCCTTCATTCATTTCACCATCGCCAACAATAGCGTAGCAGTATTGATCGCTTTTATTTAATTTGGCGGCGAGTGCCATCCCGACACCTACGGATAAGCCGTGTCCCAAGGAGCCTGAAGTGACTTCACAGCCAAGAACGTGAGCATCGGATAATCCTTTGAGCTTTGAGCCATCTTTAAAATAGTTTTCGATGTCGGTAGTCGTCAACCAATTCTTTTCATAAAGGCAGGCGTACTGTGCCATAACGCCGTGGCCCTTACTCAATACTAAATAATCACGCAGTGCTGCCGCTGGATTATCTCCGGGATAGCGTAAATGATTGCGATAGAGTACCGACATAATTTCGATAATCGAAAATGCGCAGCCGATATGCACGGTCGAGCCGGAATAGGCCATTCTTAATACGGTTTGTCGTAATTGGTGGGGGGCAAATGCAGTCATGCGCTACGTCCGTCTCGAATAAAGGGCTAGTGATTATGCGCGGCTGATAAGCGCCTGCGCTTTTCCCAAGCAATTGTTTTGTGAATGGCAGAAAGCAAATCGGTGTATTGTGCCAGCTCCAATTCCTGGTGTGCTTTGCTCACGTCGGGCACGTATTGCTGGATTGGACCGTTGGTGACAGGTTGCTGGGCAATGGTGACTCTATTTTCACCGTAAATAATATCGGATATGGTTTCAGCCAAGGTTTTGATAGAGATAGCCTGTGCAGAACCCAGATTATAATTTTGTTGGGAACGACCATTGATCAACATGGTTAATAGCCACACGGTCATATCCGCTGCGTATAAATAAGAGCGGCTACTGGTGCCATCACCATTGATTGCAATTGTGCGATTGTCGAGTCCATCGCGAATAAAATTCCCCGCTGCAAAATGTGCATCCAGTGGCAGGTAAGGGCCTAGCAACGCAAAGCAGCGCGCAACTTTTACCTGGATATTGTACTGCTGAGCAAAATTGTGGGCGAGCCATTCGGAGACACGCTTACCCTGTCCATAGGCATTATTAATATCGAGTGAGTCAGGGGCGCCGGAATAATTTTCCGCGATATGAGATATTGCTGTCGGTTGGCGACCATAAACTGCGCCCGAGCTGGTCAATAAATAACGTCTTGCGCCTGCGCGCTGTGCAAGCGCCAAGGTTGCCCGCGTGCCTTGTACGATGTTGTCGAACGTAGCGATAGGATTGTCACCGGTTTTTACTACATCAGTAGCCGCATGAATCACACTATCAAAGGGTTCATGGATTTTATCTAGCGCGGTGACGTCACCTTGAATCAGAGTTACTATCTTATGCGTCGCTAAATGCGGAGCCTTGATAGTAAACGCAGCGGGATCTCTGCTGAGAACACTCAGGTGGAGATTTAAATCCAGTTGTGCGTTTGCCCATAGCAGCGCCTCCAATAACCAACAACCCACAAAGCCGGTGCCGCCGGTAATAAAAATACGTTGATTGCGCAACGCCGCCCATACCTCGGTTGGCGTTTGCGTAACAATCAACTGCAAATCATCCAGTGCTACACCGGGTTGATAGCTAGTGAGTGTGTGATTAGTAGAGTCCTGATTCATGAGCAGTTAAAAATTCAAACCAAAAAATTCTTCCATTTTTTCGGCGACATAATCGAAATGTTCTGTACCCAACGCAGGATAAATACCTAGCCAAAGCGTGTTATTCATGGTGTTGTCAGTAACCGTTAAATCACCGACCACACGATGCTCAACCCCTTCAAAATACGGTTGGCGGGTTAAATTACCCGCAAATAACAAACGTGTACCGATTTTGTTTTGATCTAAAAATTTTACAAAATCAACACGATTAACGCCTGCACTTTCTTTCAGTGTTATAGGGAAACCAAACCAGGAGGGTTCGCTATTGGGCGTTGGTTGGGCAATATCGATAAAATCAGCAAGGTTGCTCAATCGCGCTTTTAATAAGTCGTAGTTGCGTTTGCGTGCATCAATAAACTCCTGCGCGCGTTCCAACTGCGCTAAACCGCAAGCAGCTTGCATATCGGTGATTTTTAAGTTGTATCCGACGTGTGCATAAACGTATTTGTGGTCATAACCCACGGGCAGGCTGCCAAACTGTTGACCAAAACGATTGCCGCACGTGTTGTCGCAACCCGGTGCGCAATAGCAATCGCGTCCCCAATCGCGGAAAGATTCGGCGATCATTTTCAATTGTGGGTTGTTGGTAAATACGGCGCCGCCTTCACCCATAGTGATATGGTGTGCGGGATAAAAACTCAGGGTGGCAATATCACCAAAGGTGCCGACCAGTTTTCCATCGTATTTTGCACCCAGTGCATCGCAACAATCTTCTACCAACCACAGGTTATATTTTTCGCAAATTGCTTTTACTTTGGTGAGGTTAAACGGATTTCCCAGCGTGTGGGCTAGCATAATCGCTTTGGTTTTTGGCGTAATAGCCGCTTCAATTAAATCAGCATTAATATTATGTGTGGCCGCGTCTACATCGACAAATACAGGGATAGCACCAAATTGAATAATGGGGTTTACGGTAGTGGGGAAACCGGCCGCAACGCCGATCACTTCATCGCCTTTTTTAATTGCGCGTGCGCCAAGCTTGGGAGAGGTTAGGGTACTGAAGGCAACCAGATTGGCGGATGAGCCTGAGTTAACCGAGAGTAAATATTTAACACCTAAAAATTCAGCCAGTTTTTTTTCAAATTCTGTATTGAATCTGCCAGTGGTTAACCAGCAGTCGAGTGAAGCCTCAACCATCAATTGCATTTCACGTGCACCCACGACTTTACCCGAGGGGGGAATAGCACTTTCACCGGGTACAAACGCTTTCGGGGCAGTAGTTTGTTCTGCAAATTGTTGAACCAACTTAGCGATTTCTTGACGTAGAATTTCAGGAGTCATTGTGTTGCCTTTTCAATATTTAAACCGATAAAAAATTAATCGGCACGCATAGCGGCCATGTATTGTTTGATCTCGTTAATGCTATAGGCACGCATATCTTGATTAGCAAGCCATGCGCGCTGCCAGGCAATAATTTTGTCTAGTGTTTGGTGCAGGCGCCAGCTAGGTGACCAATGCAAATGGGTGCGAGCTTTGGAAATATCAAGCTTGAGATATTTTGCTTCATGAGGGTGGTCGCCCGCATCCAATTGCCAGCTGGCACCATTGCCCCAGCTGCTTACCATTTGGTCGAGAATCCACTCAACCGGTTCAACGTCTTCATCGCGTGGGCCAAAATTCCAACCCTCTGCATGTTGCTGCCCGTGTTGATAGAGCGCCTGTGCCAACACCAGATACCCACTCAGAGGTTCCAGCACATGTTGCCAAGGGCGTGTTGCCTGTGGATTGCGAATCACCACTGGCTCTTCTTTTTCAAATGCGCGTAGGATATCGGGAATCAAGCGATCTGTAGCCCAATCTCCACCGCCAATAACGTTGCCTGCACGCGCTGAGCCCAATGCAGGGCTGTCGGGTTTGTTAAAAAAAGAATTGCGATAAGCAGAGGTAACTAATTCAGCGCAGCCTTTACTGTTGCTGTAGGGGTCGTGTCCCCCCATAGGCTCGTGTTCGCGATAACCCCATTCCCACTCGCGATTTTCATAACACTTATCCGTAGTGACATTCACAATTGCGCGCAATGATGGACACAGGCGTGCGGCTTCCAGTACGTGCAAGGTACCCATCACATTGGTGGAATAAGTGGCCAGTGGTTCGCTATAAGACAAACGTACCAGTGCTTGCGCCGCCATGTGAACAACAATATCTGGATTAAATTCTGTCATGCTCTTGGTAAGACGATCGAGGTCACGGATATCACCTATCTCCGATACAATCACCTGATCGACTTTTGCAACATCAAAGAGCGCAGGTGTGGTCGGTGGCGAGAGAGAATAACCCTTAACTACCGCGCCCATGTGCGCAAGCCATAAGCTGAGCCAACTACCTTTAAAGCCCGTATGGCCTGTTAAAAATACGCGCTTACCTTGCCAAAAGGCTGCATCAACCTGAGCTTTCACATTTACTCCCAATTTTTCCAGGGCGCTTTACCACTTGCCCACAATTCTTCAAGGTAAGTTTTATCCCGCAGTGTATCCATTGGCTGCCAAAAACCTTCGTGTTTATAAGCCATCAATTCACCGTCTTCAGCCAATTTCATCAACGGATGTTGCTCCCATATGGTCTGGTCGTTCTCGATCAGACCAACCACTTTGGGCGACAATACAAAAAAACCGCCATTGATCATAGCTCCGTCGCCTTTGGGCTTTTCTTTGAAGCTTTTTACACAATTATTTTCTATATCCAGTGCGCCGAAGCGACCTGGCGGAAAAGTCGCGGAAAGGGTGGCGAGTTTGCCATGGGTTAAATGGAAATCAATGGTTTTGGATATATTGATGTCGCTAACACCATCTCCGTAGGTAAAACAAAATGCAGATTCATCTTTGATGTGATCATAGACTCTTTTTAAACGACCACCGGTCATGGAGTTATCACCCGTATCGATCAAGGTGATTTTCCAAGGTTCGGCGCGCTGATGATGAACGTGCATTTTGTTTTCGCTCATATCAAACGTAATGTCTGACATATGCAGAAAATAATTCGCGAAATATTCTTTAATGACATAGCCCTTGTAGCCACAGCAAATAATAAAATCATTTATGCCGTGGGCCGAGTACATTTTCATAATATGCCAGAGGATAGGTTTGCCACCTATTTCCACCATAGGTTTTGGGCGGGTGACTGTCTCTTCACTTAAACGGGTGCCTAAGCCACCAGCGAGAATAACGGCTTTCATTAATCCTCTCTCCTTAATTTGTGCTTATGAACTGACGAAAGCGTCAGAATAAAAATTGTTTGGGTTCAGCCCTTGAGTGACGAGCAGCTTTTTAGCGGTGTGAATCATGGTATCGGAGCCACAGGCATACACAACGGAATCATGCAGATCTATAACATCAGCAATGACTGCATCTTGTACATAGCCATGTCTCCCGTCCCAATCGTTTGATGCCCGGCTAAGTGTCGGGCGAAACGCAATATTTAGGTTGGCAAAATCGGGCTGCCAATACAGATCTGCCAGAATTCTGCCGCCCCAGTAAATATAAATATTTTTTTTCTGCACCAATTCAGCGTTATTGGAGAATTCTTCCAAAATGCTTTTTATGGGAGCTATACCTGTTCCAGTAGCTAAAAAAACAATATTTTTTTCTGGTTTCGGGTGAAAACAGAATGTGCCATGGGGGCCCTCCAAGCGCAATAAATCATTGGTTTTAGCTTCATTAAACCAATATTGACTCATTTGCCCGTGGGTTACGGCACGTACATGCAATTCCAGTTTGCTGTCGGCGCGCAAAGCGTTGGCAATAGAGTAACTACGACGCACGCCACTCTTGGCAATCACATCGATATATTGGCCGGGCAAATAATTGAATTGGTTGGTTGGTGGAAGACGCAGAAATATTTGCATTACATCGGGTGCGAGCAAATTGAGCTGATCAATTTTGCAGGGCAGCGTTTGGATTTTTATACTGGCTAGTAGCCCCAAGTCCTCTATATCCAATTCGATATCATTCACTGCGGTTCTACAGCAGGTTAAAATAAAACCTGCATTCATCTCATTTTCGTCCAGGCTTTCCTCGGCTTTTAAAATCTGCGTTTCGCCGTTAATTACCTTCGCCTTGCACGCACCGCAGCGGCCATTGCGACAGCTGTGTTCAAGTACTAACCCTTGGGCTTTTGCTGCGTCGAGCAAACTGGTCTCGGCAGTTGCTGCAAACTGCTTGTGGTTAGAGAGAGTTACTACCGCCATCGTCGGAATCCGCTTTATCTCTGGGGTTATGGGTTTGTCAGTTGGTATTGGGTTAAAAATTAATTCGCTCTTTTTCGATCACTAATGGTCTTCTTTTGCTGTAGATATGAATAGAGCCGAGGTATTCACCCAAAATACCCACAAAAAATAATTGAACCGAAGCAAAAAAGAAAATACCAATTACCACAGGTGCCATACCGAGACTAAATGAATTCCAAAAAATCAGTTTCAATAAGAAATAAATGGCGGCAATAAAAATACTGATAAAGGAGAGTAAAAATCCTGCCATGGTCGCAATTCGCAATGGCACTTGTGAATGAGAAATTATTCCCAGCATGCCAATATCGTATAAGGTGAAAAAATTGTTTTTGGTAATACCGCGAACACGAACGGGTTGGTCGTAAGGGATTTGATGAATACGCAGGCCTATCTCGGCAATCAATCCACGGAAGTAAGGGTAGGGGTCATTTATACTACGCAGGTGATCGATCACTTCTTTATCGTACAGACCAAATCCGGTGAAGTTATCGATGAGGTCAATATTGGATAGCCGGTTTACTGTTTTGTAATAGAGTTTGCGAATGGTAAACATCACTGATGATTCTTCGCTTGATCGTTTGGTGCCGACAACGGTTTGGAAACCTTCTTCCCATTTTTTTATAAACTCGGGTATCAAGCTTGCAGGGTCTTGTAAATCGGCCACAAACAAAATCACTGCATCTCCATGGGCTTGCAGAAGACCGTGATAGGGAGAGCGAATATGACCAAAATTTCTGCTGTTGGCGATGACTTTGACATGTTTATCGGTACTGGCGATATCTCGCAAAATATCCAGTGTTTTATCTGTCGAGGCATTGTCGATAAAAATATGTTCGTAGGTGTAATTATCATAGTGTGAAAACACGCTTTGAATAAGCTTCACGCACTCCTGCACATTGTCTTCTTCATTGTAACAGGGGGTAACCACACTAATGAGTTTCATGCTGTTTTCCTTTAAACACAAAAAATTTATTAAGCAAAAACGAAAGGACTGTTGTGGGAACCAATGCTAATGCACCAGAAAGATAAGCACTGAGTCCGTACTTGATCATCAATTTGATCAATAACAGGTTTAGGCAAAAGGTTATTGCATAAACAGCAAAAAATTTGCCAATCAGATGTTTATCTCTTGATTGAAACACCAACCTGCCAATCGTGTGAAAGTTAAACAGCACTCCCAGGATGGTGGCGAACAACAAGGCGTAGGTATAGCTCAGGCCTAAGTAGATGAGCAGGGCATATATGGAATAGCCAAATAAGGTATTCACCAACCCCACGACTAAAAACCTGACAAATTGTACTGCTAACACGCTGACTGCTCCTAGCGTAATAGAAAGGCACCCTTCAAGGATGCCTATATTAACTGTTAAGGTAAATTCCCCAAATAAATATCAGCGCTGAGAGTGAAAATAAAGCCGACATCGTCAACCCTATATTGGCTAAGCGGGTGGCTCCCTGTTGTTGAAAGCGCAAAATACTGACGCCATAGAGTGCGCAAAAGGTGAGGATGATTGGCACTATGTATCTAAAGTCGATATTTGCTGGAAATGTCATGCGCATATAGGTGACGCCAGCCCAGAGGAAAAATCCGGATAGTAGCACTGGCGCCATCCGCTTGAAGTCTTCTCTGGTCATACGATAGAGGCCAAACAACAGATAAAGAAACATCAAAACCGCCAGAAAACTGCATATAACAGCTGTATTCACATTTAACAGCGCGGGATATTTAAACTCGCCAAATAATCCGGTTTTACCCAGATAGTTCCAGAAAAATTGACGCCCCATGCGATCATCGTAGGGGTCAGTGAAAGGTTCAGTAATAAAAATTTTCGCATCAAACCAGAAATAATTTGCTGCGGTATTGCCCACCAGGTTGGCTTGCGAGAGGCCATCGATGTTATCGATGTACAACTTGTCGCGCTTTCCCTGCATTTTCAAAATTAACCCTGGACCAACGGTGATTGCAACAGCGAGTAACATGATGAAACAGGGTGCAATCGCCATTTTAAAATAAGTCGCCCACTGTTTAGTGGATACCATCTTATAAAGGCCAATAACACCGAGTACAGCCACTAAAATTTCACCGTTGGCTTTGGTCAAAATAGCTGCTGCACCTACGAGGCTTGCGATCATTAAGTCGCGTTTTTGATCGTGTCTGTACCAGCGGATGATGTAGTAGAGACTTGCAGTGAAAAGGAAATAAAGCAGCGGATCATTGCCGATCCGCACCGAATGGATAATCGCCACCGGCCAAAATGCAAAAAGTGCCCCAATTACCCAAAGCACACTCTCATCTTTAAATGACTTGCACAAGCGCTTGAATAAGCCAGGCTGAGATTCCGTAGATTCCGTAGATTCCGTAGATTCCGTAGATTCCGTAGATTCCGTAGATTCCGTAGATTCCGTAGATTCCGTAGATCTCTGAGGGCCTAATATGATTTCCGGTGTTGGGTATTCCGGTTGTGCAGGTGATTTGCGATATAAGTTCAGCAGCTCCTGCAAAATCATCAAACCAAACAATACAAATCCCATCGAGTAAATCAGTACTAATACCTGCTGTATGCGAAATAGAATAACTTTATTGCTGGGTTCCACCAGTTGGGTTGCTTTATAAACAATAGCGCCTGTGTAGTAGTACAGAGGTGGATGAAAAAATGCACCGCCAACTGCATAGTCAACGGGTGGAGGCATCCAGTTTTGGGATAGGTATTCAGTGTAGCCAATATGATCACCCAAATCGTGTTCGCGGATATCAGCGGTGGTAACCGAAAAATAAACCAGGCGAATTAATAAAGCACCAATAAAAAGTACTTTAACCGGGGTAGATAAGCGGCAAGCGTTGGTGATTTTGAGTGCTAGCAAAAGTGCCACTGTGGTAAACAATAAATAGACAATACGTTTGATATGCCCATTACTTTCGGCACTGATAACTATACCCATCAGACCGCCTTGATCCATATAAAGGATTTCAATTTGGTTGTCGCCCTGATGTAAATAGTCTTTAAGTTCGTAGGTAAACCCTTTGCTGTAATCTTTGCGTTCGTGCGCTGGGATCATACTTAGATCAATCGGGTGTTGATTGATTGTTAATGTATAAATCTCATCGTCAGGAATAAAGCGTAATAAAGTGCTGGTGTATTTGCCCATTGTGAGTGTGCCGCTTAGACGGTATACCCCACTTTCATTGGACTGCATAAAGCCTGGGGTTGCTATAGTCTGTATATTTCCTGAGGGGGTCGTCAGGATAAAATTTGAGAAGACGGGTTGTATGCTTTGTAGAAGAAAAATCAATAGGCCAACAGCTAAAATCAAGATGTAAAGCGTCTTTGATTTTAGAGTTCGTACTAGCAGCGATTTCATTTTATTCTTTATCCTTAATCAATGACTTTAATTTTTTAAGTTCTGCCTTGAGTATGCCGACTTCCTGAATTAAGTTTTTGTTACCTTCCGCTAGCTTTGAAATAACGATTGAAAACTGGATCAATATAAAAAAGACTGAAATCACCAGCATCAATAGCAACGCGGCGGGGGCATACAATATACCAACCGCGCTGGCAACTATTTCCAGCATAGGTTTAAAAATGGATAAGACGATAAAAACAAACCCAAAACCCAGCCACAGTAGTGAGTATTCTTCCTTAAGTTTTCTACGTTTGACCAAGCGCAAAATAAATAGAAATAACATCAGGCTGCCAATAATGGAAAAAACCTGAATACGATTGTCAAGCAGAAGTTTCAATGTATCCTCAATCATAACGAGATCCTGCGAATTTTTTGTCGTTGTGATGTCATCAGCATGGCCAATATTACTTTGATCATATAGTGTGCTGATTTCAGGCCGGAAATGGATGATTCGCCGCCTTGGCGTTCGACCATTTCAACAGAGACCTCGCGGATACGGAAATCGTTTTTGCCTAATAAGATGACCGTTTCGGGCTCGGGATAATCAGTTGGATAATTATTTGCAAGAAATGCAATGGCCTGCTTGTTGTAAGCACGAAAACCGGAAGTGCTATCGGTAATTCTTTTTTTGATCAGTAGTATGTTCATTATTTCAAAAATACGAATGCCAATACGGCGCATGAAAGTGGATTGAAAACCCAAGGTCTTTTCAATAAAGCGCGAGCCTATACAGACATCATAATCGTTGTGTTGGAGTGGCGATAAAATTTTCGGTATTTCGCTGGCGAGGTGCTGCCCATCGCCATCAAATTGAATGGCGTAGTCATAGTTTTGGTAGAGCGCGTATTTGAAACCGGTCTGCACTGCACCACCAATTCCAAGATTGGAAGGTAATTCGATAACGGTTGCTAGCCCGTTGGCCTCAGCCTCACGCTGGGTGTTATCTTTTGAACCGTCATTGATTACCAGGCACTCATAACCAGAGTTAGTATCCTGCAAGGATTGAACAACCTTGCGAATATTTTTTTCTTCATTGTAGGCTGGGATGATTATTAGGATTCGCTCTCGCATAAGCGTGCACCTGTATCGATTTGGGTCAGTGAATTGTTGGTGTTTTTTCTTCAGGGGCCGCTGTTGGGGCAATAGATATAACTGTGTTGACCCAGTTGGCATGATCCCATTTGTCATCTTTCATTGGAGCCACTTTCAGTGTTAATTTTTGAACACCACGCACGTCGAGATTAATAGTGGGAATGTCGCGCTCATAACCTAAAACAGGTGCAGATTCCCATAGTAACTTATCATCGCCCCACACGGAAAATTGCACATCAGCTGTACCTACTTCATCATCCAAAGCGGCTATAAAACTAAACTCGACGGCATCTGGTGGCAACTGGTATTGGATCTCAGAACTCGCGTGTGTGCCTATTCCTTGCGCGTAGCGGCGATTAGCTATCGACAAATAGTTGCCATCGTAACTGCGGTTTAATGCCATAGTGCCGTGATCTTGCTTGGCGTAGACAAGGGGGAGAGTTGTCAGAAAAGTTTGTTTGTCGGTGAGTGCGAGCGAGTGAATTTGGTAGCGGTCAAAAAAATAGCCTGCCATTCCTGACGTAGCCACAATAAAACACCACACGGATATTGCGGGAATTTTGGTCGCAAATTTCAGTAAGTTTGTTAGCCAACTAATGATTCGCCCGGCGCTAGCCAAATCAATAATGGCTAAAACCAGCAACACCATAGTACCCCAAGCAAGCCCATGCCAGATATCTGAACCGTTGATTTCTAAAATGATCAACATGTTCAGGCTGCATAATAGGCTGATTACTATGGGGTAAATCAATTTTTGTTGAGCTATAGCGCTGAAAGTGATCGCCATAATGACGGCTGGAAACAAGTAACGCTCATGCATGGCAGGCAGTAACGCGAAAAAAGCCAATGCACAAATGGTGGCAGAAAAGAGTGCTTGTGATAGGAGTTGGCGCGCGTTGATCATGGTTTCATTTTTGATGAGAAAGTGAATGCCGTGGAAGAAAATGCCCAGTGCGGTCAAGGAAAATAACAGCATCCCAAAATACTTGGCAGTAAATACTTTGGCCAAGGCTGAATCAGCTGCGACACCAAATAAAATGATGTTATCTGGGGCAACATTACCTGTTAGCAAAATCCAAATATTAGCGGCATTGAATGTGGTCATTGGATATTGACCTAGAGTATCTATGTACGCTTGGTTAACCGATTGTAAAAAATGCCCAGCAAGTATCGATGGCATAAATACCAGTGCACCAACGGCGATAGCAATAAGAACGCCTATCAGGTTTTTACCGATGTTGCGGAAAAATAGAAATGCAAATACCGGCGCGAAAGCAATCATTTGGAACTTTGTTAACAGCGCCAACACAAAAACAGGAATAGAAAGGTAGGTGTATTGTCGGTAGGTGGCCAGTAAAAACGCACCGAATACCATCGTGGCCGGTATTAAATCGACTTGCCCCCAAATAGGGCCATTTACTAATATGGCTGGGTTGATTGCCGTTAGTAGCAAAATAATATGAGTGAATTGGTATGTGGCATTGAATCTGCGTAATTGGCTCTGAATTAAAATGATCAATAACCCATGGAAAACCACGACAGGTAGCTGGGTAAGAAACTTTAATAAATCATTATGCTCAAGCGGTATGCCTGTGGAGTTGTAAATCTGCCCAACGAGATATAGCCAGTGGATATAGAATGGAGGGTAGTTACCATTAAAACCATCGTAACCGGTGGTTGATAATTGCCGCACCCAATCTTGCCAATAACCTAAATCCTGGCTGTAGCCCTTGAGAAAGAGCAATGTGAAATTGGCGACTATGGCCAAAATTAAATAGCTCTGTAATAAACGGGAATTAGTACGGCGACTATCGCATAACTCCAACGGCACCATATCGACAAAGGTTATCGCACTTTGCGTGAGTGCATGCTCCTGATCGCTGGCGCTAGTTGTTGTAGATCCCCTTGGTTCATCGTCAGCAGTAGTGGTCGTGTCGTTCATTTTTATATACATACCTGTTTTTTCTAAATGGGCGTTTGCTTATTGATCCTTTCGTCCAACAATGTCGCTAATATGAAATTTAGGCCTTCTTTTTACTTCCTCATAAATTTTTGATAAGTACTCGCCAATAATTCCAAGGCAAATTAATTGCACACTGCCGATGAATAGCAATGGCAAGAGTACTGATGCCCAGCCGGGTGCGGCATTGTCAGTAAATAGCCGCACTACCAGAACCCAGGCAATCAAGCTAAAAGAGGCAAAACCTGAAAGCAGACCTAGCACGGTGATCATACGCAGTGGTGCAGTGGAAAATGCAGTAATACCTTTCCATGCAAACGACAGCATTTTTTTCAGCGGATATTTGCTTTCACCCGCTTCACGCGCCTGACGCTCATACTCAACTACTGATGAGGGATAACCCACTTCGCGCACTATGCCGCGCAAAAACAAATTGGACTCATCGTATTCTTTTAGTGATTCCAATGCGCGGCGCGAGAGTAGACGGAAATCGGCGTGGTTAAACACCAGATCAACGCCCATTTTTTTCATCAAATGATAATAGCCCTCGGCGGTAAAGCGTTTGAAGAAAGTATCTGTGTGGCGTGCTGAGCGCACGCCGTAAACTACATCGTTACCTTTTAGATATTCATCCACCATGGCTTCAATATTTTGTGGGTCATCTTGCAGGTCAGCATCGATACTGACCGTAATATCTTCAGTGGTAGTGCACAGGCCCGCATAGAGCGCATTTTGGTGGCCTTTATTACGTGAGAGCTTTATCGCAACTAGCGCAGAATTTTTTGCCGCTTCTTCGGCGAGAATTTTCCAGGTTTTATCTTTGCTGCCATCGTCAACCAAATAAATTTTGGATTCCTGGTTAATTTTACCTTTGGCGATCATTGAGTCGCGTAGGTTCAACATGGTCGCCAGTGTCTTGGGCAACATCTCTTCTTCGTTGTAACAGGGAATAACAACCGCAAGCGATGGAATGGACGTTGTCATTTTAATGATTCCTGTAGATCCAGAATTTATGCACCGCAAAATTCAACACCACGGTGATTCCCGTAGCCAGAAATTGCGCAGCCAAATAATGCTCGACCCAAGGCAGGGCGAGATAGTTATTGAACAACCATAAAAACGCTGCAAACAACAAGGTATTGGTTGATAAGCCAATAGCAACCGCCAGCGCATACTTGGGAAATGTCTGCGCGTGACTGCTAGAGCTCTTGAACGTGTAGTGGTAGTTCGCCCAGTAGTTAAAGAATGACGAGAGCACATATCCCGCAGCAGAAGCAACAACCTCTGGCAATAAACGGCTTTCGACAAACAAGATCAGCAATAAAAACTGGATCAGGGTGGATATGCCACCAATACCTACAAACAGGACGAAGCGTTTCATTGTTATTCTATTGAGTTGTTATTGTAATGAGTTGTGATGAATTGTTAGTCGGTGCGCGTCGTAAAAACGCAGCACATTAGCATACTTTTAACGCGAAAGTGGTAGGAATTATCAAAGCAGGATGCAGCTTAAAGGGGGAGTGTGACACTAGTATAAAATTTATTGCAGGAACGCAAAAAATGATGGCAGGCAGCCGGGTTTTTTATTGTGGCGATGTGCGCATTAAGCCCAACGCAATGCTGCACCAGCGCGTTCTATATACATGTACTCCACTTTATTGGTCAGCGGGTGACAGGCATGGCGCAAATGATGGTGATCGAGGGTGGACCCCATATATTCCCAGCAGTGCCCTTCATGGATACAGAGGGGGTCGCCGCCATTTAAGCGGTAGCTGGACAACTCATCCCACATTCTTTGCCATTCAGGATGGTTGATATCGAGATATTCCATAAATCGTCCTTTAAGGTAAAACCCGTCGTTGGACCCGGATAAATCTTGTTCAGTTATTCTGGTTTATTAAATTATTTTGTCAAGAAGCATTGCTAAGGCAATGATTTATATAAAAATAATTAAACCAGAAGTGTGTATTAGTTCACCCATTATATAGAAGGTTGATATAAAAGTGGCGTTTAAATTTGTATTTTTGTGTCAAAAAGTAGCAAAAAAAGTGTAACGGGTTACGTGTGGTTATAGCTGAAGTGGCAAGATTTCATTGACATTACAGTTGGGGAAATGTTTAAAGTGATTGGAATAGATAAAAACTTGCGCGGAGGCAATGAAATGAATATCAGCCAAGCGGCCCAAGCTTGCGGCCTACCCAATAAAACTATCCGTTATTACGAGGAGATAGGCTTGGTGGTGCCCATGCGACAAGAGGGAAATGATTACCGGATTTACACATTGAGAGATGTGGAGCAATTGCGCTTTTTGCAGCGCGCGCGCGCGGTGGGATTTAGTCTGGATGAATGCCGCGAACTATTGGCGCTTTACGCGAACCCACGGCGTCGTTGCAGCCAGGTAAAAGTACAAGTGGATGAGAAAATAATCCAGATCGATCAGCAGTTGATTGCGCTCCACGCCATGCGCGATACCTTGGTTGATATGGCAAATGAATGCGCGGGTGATGACACCAGTGATTGTGCAATTATCAATCAGCTGGCGGTGGATGAATCACCGCAGTTAAAACGGCCTTCTTCTATGGCATTTACCTTGGTGGATGTGCCAGCCAATAGGTTATCCGGTGATATTTCCTAACCGGTAGGCCGGTGTTTTTCTACCCTGAAAAAGGCTATGATGCGCGCCGTTTAACTATTTAGCAGTGGAGCAACTATGAGCATCAAATCCGATAAATGGATGCGCCGAATGGCTGAAGAGCACGGCATGATCGAACCTTTTGAGCCCGGTCAGGTTCGTTATGATGCTGCCGGTCAGCGCATAGTGTCTTACGGTACATCCAGCTACGGTTACGATGTTCGCTGCGCGGATGAATTTAAAATTTTTACTAATGTTCACTCCACCGTTGTCGATCCTAAAAACTTTGATGAAAAAAGTTTTGTCGATATCAAAAGCGATGTCTGCATTATTCCGCCCAACTCTTTTGCACTTGCCCGTACAGTTGAATACTTCCGTATCCCGCGCAGTATTTTGACTGTATGTTTGGGGAAATCCACTTACGCGCGCTGCGGGATTATCGTTAACGTAACGCCGCTGGAGCCGGAGTGGGAGGGGCATGTGACACTGGAGTTCTCCAACACTACACCACTGCCTGCAAAAATTTATGCCAATGAAGGTGTTGCGCAAATGTTGTTTTTTGAATCCGATGAGATTTGCGAAACATCGTACAAAGATCGCGGTGGAAAATATCAAGGGCAGCGCGGCGTGACTTTGCCGCGCACCTAATGCCGTACACGTAATTTTCTGCTGGTGCCGCGCACCAGCTCTGCAGTGTCCATAGTTATGGCTCTCCCTTCCCAAACACAGGTATTAATTGTTGGTGCCGGTGCGGCTGGTTTAATGTGTGCTGCTATGGCGGGTGCACGTGGCCGCGCGGTGGTCGTTATCGACCATGCCAATAAAGTCGGCAAAAAAATTCTGATGTCCGGTGGCGGCCGCTGCAACTTCACCAATATGGAAGTGCTGCCGAAAAACTATCTCTCGGACAATGCCCACTTTTGCAAATCAGCGCTCGCGCGTTACACCCAGTGGGATTTCATCGCGCTGGTGCAAAAACATCACATTCCCTATCACGAAAAAAAGCTCGGGCAATTATTTTGCGATAATAAAGCGCAAGATATTTTGTCGATGCTGCTTGATGAGTGCGCACAAGCGGGTGCTGATATCTACACGCTTTGCGATATTGAGCAGGTTGCGTCATTGCCCGAAAGCGATTTGCCGATGCGCTATAAAGTCAAAACCTCGCAGGGTACGATTTATTGCGAATCTCTGGTGGTGGCGACGGGTGGTCTTTCGATTCCCACTATGGGGGCGACGGGTGCGGGTTATGAATTGGCGGAACAATTTGGTTTGCCGTTAAAGCCGCGCACTGCAGGTTTGGTTCCTTTTACGCTTTCACCTGCGCAGCTCGCAGTATTTTCGCCCTGCGTTGGTAATGCGCTCGATGTCAGTGTGAGTTGCGAAACCGCAAGCGGGCAGGTGAGTTTTTCGGAAGCTATGCTCTTTACCCATCGCGGGTTTAGTGGTCCCGCCATGTTGCAGATATCGTCCTATTGGCAGCCGGGTAAAGAGTTGGAAATAAATTTGTTACCTCATTTGCATTTATTTGATTTTTTAACTGAACAGCAAAAAGTGCGCCCCAAGGTTTTGCTTACGACTATGGTGGGTGAGTTGCTCACCAAAAATATTGCTCAGTGCTTATGTGATTACTGGGGTGCGCAGTGGAATGGCAATCGCCCGATCAATCAATATACGCATGCGGAGTTGCAGCTCATTGCAGCACAATTCCACGAATGGAAAATCATGCCTGCCGGAACGGAAGGTTATCGCACGGCTGAGGTTACCTTGGGCGGAGTGGATACCCATCATCTTTCCTCCAAAACCATGGAGGCAAAAACGCAGCCGGGGTTATTTTTTATCGGTGAAGTTGTTGATGTGACAGGCCATTTGGGCGGTTTTAATTTTCAGTGGGCTTGGGCGTCTGGTGCGGCGGCGGCTGCGTATGTTTAATAAGCGAGTGCGCTAGGTTATGGGTGATGTAATCAAATTTAAAAAGCCAAGCCCTTTTGACAAACACAAAGGCAAAACCTTATGCCGCAGCGGTTTTCATAAGTGGGAAGTGGTAAAGGAAAAACAGTTTGATGTAAAACAGGGCAAGCTGGTGACTATCTATAAATGCAGTCGCTGCGGTGAGCAAAAAGTGGAATTAAAATAATTCGTAACAAAAGTGTTGTTGCTATAGCTATAAAAAAGGCTCCCTCTGAAGTGAAACACAGGGGGAGCCTTTTTTATTTCATCACTAGGCTTAGTGGTGGTGATGGCCACCGGCACCGTGAGCGTGACCGTGATTCAATTCTTCTTCGGTCGCTGCGCGTACTTCGGTAATTTCCACATCAAAGGTCAGGTCAACACCGGCCAACGGGTGGTTGCCGTCGATAGTGACTTGGTCGCCTTCTACTTTGGTGACAGTAACAACCTGCAAACCTTGTTCAGTTTCAGCGTGGAATTCCATACCGACTTCGATGTTATCGATACCGGAGAACATGTTTGATGGCAATTCTTGCACCAGGCTGTCATCGCGCAAGCCGTAAGCTTCTGCAGCATTTACAGATACATTTAGTTTGTCGCCGACTACTTTGCCTACCAACGCATCTTCCAGGCCGGGAATAATATTGCCAGCACCGTGAAGGTATGACAGTGGCTCGTGGCCCTCGGAAGAATCGAGCACTTTGCCAGTGCCATCAGTCAGTGTGTAGTGAAAGCTGGCAACGCAATTTTCAGAGATGTTCATAAAGAGCCTTTTGATTTGAGTGAATAGGTTTAGTTGAATAGAATTAAATAAATCAAATTAATACAGTCTAACTGTTACGAGATTAAAATTTTTCGATGGCCTTGCCATCCAGGGTCGCCTTATGAATATAAATTGTATAGGCTTCTCCTTTTTCTTCTTGCTGTAATCGTACCAGCAGATAATTCCAATCTTTTGCAAGCCAGGCGTAAGTCACACGCTCGTCATTTTCGCGACTGCGTTTTACTTTAATGGTGTTCACTTTCCCTAAAGGCGTGTCCAACATTTCTTCACCAACGGTCATGAATTTATATTCTTTCAGGCGGCCGCCATCGGCAATTTGGTAAGTAAAGTTTTTCTGGCCATTGAGTAAATCCTGCTGCATTTGGATTTGGTAACTCAATTTGTCTTGCACTTTTTGTGCGATATCCATTTGCCAACTTGTTTTCTGCACGTTGTTAGTGACGCTTTTGTTTTTCCAATCAAACGATAATTCGGCCGTGCGGTCTTTGCTTAAGCCGCGCCTCGCATAACTATAGTGGAGCGGGCTGACGGTTTGCTGCGCCGGGTTCCATTGCATCTTGCTCTGTTCAGTTATGCTGCCGATAAATGACTCGGCTTTGAATAATAGATCGTATTGGTTTTCTGCGGTTTTGGTTAAGCGGTTATTGACGGTGATATTAAATCCGTAGAGTTTGGCTTTGTACTGATTGTCAAATGTCTTGGGGGCATTTGCTGCGCTTGCTAAAGATGTAAACAAGGCAAGGATAAAAAAGACGCTGACGCGAAGGCTTAACATGGACGTTCCTTTTAGGGCTCATTGGCCTCAATTTGATAACCGCAAGCAGGCAAAAGTTCACCTTTTAATTCAGCTTTGCCGTCCTGCATTTTCAAATCGCCTTGCGCGAACCATTTTACTGCCAATGGATAAATCACATGTTCCTGGCGTTGCACACGTTTGGCAAGCAGGCTGGCATCATCGCTAGCCAATACAGGCACCAACGCTTGCACAATTGCCGGGCCGCCATCCAATTCTGCAGTGACAAAATGTACGGTAACACCGTGGTGGCTTTCACCGGCATCAATAGCGCGCTGATGTGTGTGTAGCCCCTGAAACTTGGGTAGCAGCGAGGGGTGAATGTTGATCATTCTGCCCAGATAATGCTGGGTAAATTCGGCTGTTAGGATGCGCATGAACCCAGCGAGTACGACTAAGCCAGGGTTGTAAGCATCAATGGTGCGCATCAATTCCTGATCAAAAGCCTCGCGGCTGGCAAAACCTTTATGATCCAGTACTGCTGTTGGTATGCCCGCGTTGGTCGCGCGGGTCAACCCCAAAACGTCAGGGCGATTGCTGATTACGGCGGCTATTTCGATGGGGAGGTCGCCATTGGCGACACCATCGATCAAGGCTTGCAGGTTGCTACCGCTACCGGAGATAAGGACAACAACCCGCAAGGTTTTTACTTCAGTAGATGACATGCGTATCAGAGGCCTTGCAGTTCAACTTGGTGTTCGTCGCCAGTGGCTTTGGCAATTGAACCAATCACAAAGGCGTTTTCACCCGCAGCGCGCAGAATGTTCAGTGCGTTATCTTTCTCACTCGCCGGAACCGCAATCACCATGCCTACACCGCAGTTAAAGGTGCGGTACATTTCGCGGATATCCACATTGCCGCCGCGTTGCAACCATTGGAATACGGGCGGAAATGCCCAGCTTTTGGTGTCGATGACTGCTTTGCAATCGTCCGGCAATACGCGTGGGATATTTTCGGTCAGGCCGCCGCCGGTGATGTGTGCCATGGCGTTGACTTGCGATTCTTTGATCAGCTTTAGCACCGATTTAACGTAGATACGAGTTGGCTCCATCAGCGCATTGGCTAGTGGTTTGCCGCCGCAATCCTGATTCAGGTCGGCCTTGGTGACATCGATAATTTTGCGGATCAACGAATAGCCATTGGAGTGAGGGCCGCTGGAGGTGAGGGCGATCAAAGCGTCGCCTGCCTGCACTTTGCTGCCATCGATAATTTCGGATTTCTCAACGACACCAACACAGAAACCGGCGAGGTCGTAGTCTTCGCCTTCGTACATGCCGGGCATTTCTGCGGTTTCGCCGCCAACCAATGAACAGCCGGACAATTCGCAGCCATCGCCGATGCCGGATACTACGGCGGCAGCGACATCCACATTGAGTTTTCCAGTGGCGTAGTAATCGAGGAAGAACAGCGGCTCAGCGCCGGTGACCACCAAATCGTTAACGCACATTGCCACCAGATCGATACCTATGGTGTCGTGCTTTTGCAGATTCATTGCCAGACGCAGTTTGGTTCCTACACCGTCGGTGCCAGATACCAATACCGGTTGGCGATAGCCTTCGGGGATTTCACAAAGTGCTGCAAAACCGCCCAAACCGGCCATTACCTCGGGGCGACGGGTGCGTTTGGCGACGCTTTTGATACGCTCGACCAGCGCATCGCCAGCTTCAATATCAACGCCTGCATCTTTGTAGCTAAGGGATGTGGTAGGGGTTTGGTTTTGGCTCATAGGAAAGGGCTCACAGCTCTGGCAGTTGGACTGGTTCAAAAAAAGGCCGCCATTCTAACAGCTTATGGCGGCGCTTGCAGGCCAAAGCACTGCGGCTGAGCAAGTTATTCTAATCTCACTGGGCCGGTGGCTATTGGAATCAGACATTTTTGGTGAATGCTTCCTCAATTGGGTCTGCCGCATGCTTGTTTAAGCCTGTTACAATGCAGCCTCCCTGCTTGTTGCTGACTGCATTTAGAGGTAATTCCTGTTGCGTTTCCTGCATCTACGTCTGCTGGTTTCTTCCTTGATTGTTGCGCTTGCAAGCGCAGCATCCGCTGGACAAAAAGTCGATATTTATCGCGCCGATACGCTGGTCAAAACCCAGTCTGAGAACGAGCGAAATGCTGCCGCCCGTGCGACTTTCGGTGAAGTTGTTGTGCGTGTATCCGGCCAGCGCAGCGCACTGGATCACCCCGCCATAAAAGCCGCCCAACCCGGTGCACAGAATTACCTGTTCGGCTTCACTTATAAATCTTCATCGGAAAAAATCACTGTCGATGGCAAAACATTCCCGGCCGTAGGATTGCAGTTGAACTACGAACCCCAGGCGATTGAAAAGCTGTTGCGCGATTCGCAGTTGCCGCTCTGGCCCGCAACCCGCCCGAAAGTATTGGTCTGGTTGGTCGTGAAAGATCCAACCGGTCTGCGCTTGGTGCCCGAAGTAACTGATCTGCAGGCGATGCAATTGCAAGCGCAGTATCGCGGTTTACCGCTCAGTTTTCCCAAGCTGGATTTAGAAGATAGCCTCTCGATTACGGCCGATGATCTCTGGGCGCTCGATATCGAAAAAATCAAGACTGCCTCACTGCGCTATAAAGCGGATGCGATTTTGATTGGCCGCTACACCCCCTATAGTCTGGGGCCAATTCCCCCAGCGGTGCTGGTTGATCCCTTGGCGGATGAAATGCCAACTGATACAGCTGCTGTCAGCAGTCTGGCATCCTCCTCGGCAGCAAGCTCAGTGGCGCTGAATGGTTTGGTCGATGCGGCTCCTACTTCTATAATCCAAGGCCCATGGCTTGGCGATTGGCAGTTGCTCCACGCCAGCAACGATCAATCATTTGTTGATGAGACGCCGGAAGTAAAAGGCCTGTTTGTCTCGGCGATTGACCATGCCGCCGATTATTTCGCCAACCAATACGCCATCATGCCCACCAATCAGGGGCCGCAAACCATTGTGTTGCGCATTGGTAATATCACCAGTTTTGGCGAGTTCAAACAGGCGCAAGCCTACTTGGATGAACTGGCGATGGTTCAGCGTATGGAGGTCATGAAGGTCAACGCGGAAGGTCTATTGGTGCGCCTGACAACCGAAGGCGATGTGAAGTTATTGATGAGTACGCTGGCGCTCGGACGCCGGTTGGCGCCGCTGCAATCGGACACTTTGGTGGATACACCTGCAGGCGCGGTAGTAGCTGACCAAACTCCCGGTGGTGTCAATGATCCGCGTGAAGTCAACGATCCGAACTTTGATGCTGAGGTGATGGCGGAGTTGGATCAGGCACTGGCTAATGAGCAGATTCCCGGTGTCACCCCTGCACCACAGGTACAAGCGCCTGTTTATGGCGGCACCGCTGAGAACCCTTTGATATACGTTTGGCAGAAGTAGTTATGGTTAACTTGCCCCAGCAATTGTCACTCAGCGTTAATCTGAACGACGATGCAACCTTCGAAAATTTTTATGCGCCTGCCCACACCCATAATGCGATGGTGGTCAGGGGGTTGCGCGACCAGTTGGATGGCAGTGGCGAGTCGTTTATTTATTTATGGGGCGCGCCCGGTTGCGGGTTGACGCATCTACTGCAGGCCGCTTGTCACCAGGCGCAGGAGATGGGTTTATCCGTTCAGTATCTGCCGCTGCGTGATCTGGTGGGCTACGCGCCCGACGACCTGTTTACCGGTTTGGAAATGGTGGATCTGGTGTGCCTGGATTGCTTGCCAACGATTGCTGGCCGGGCCGATTGGGAACTGGCGATTTTCCATCTCTACAACCGCCTGCGCGATGCGGGAAAATGCTTGTTGGTTGCCGCCGAGCACAACCCGCGTGAACTCGCATTGAGCCTGGAAGATTTGCGCTCACGTTTGCAGTGGGGGCTGACCTATCAAGTCCACAGCTTGACCGACGAAGACAAACAGCAAGCTTTGCAAATGCGTGCCCGCGCCCGCGGTTTGGAGTTGGGCGATGATGTGGCGCAATACATTATCCAGCGCCTGCCGCGCGATACCAATGAGCTCTTTTGGCAATTGGCCCGGCTCGATCATGCCTCGCTCGCCGAGCAACGTAAACTTACCATTCCTTTTGTAAAGAAAGTTTTAGCGATTTGATCTCCCTCCGCTTCACCTCCAGACTCTCTTCAACCTAATCTCCACTTTAGGTTTTCGCGAAAAACGGTGCGCAGACTAGCTGCTAATCAACTAATCTCGCCAAGTGTTCTAGCTCAACAACATAACGACAAACACATAACAACAACAGGCTCATCCGGGCCTGACTACGCAATGGAGAATCACAATGGCTGTATTTATCCCGACTCGTTTGGCGTCGGCGCTGGCGCTTGTCGGCCTGACCGGTGTCATGTTTGGTTGCGGTAGTGGTGGTGGAGGCAGTGGCGGTAATAGTGCGGCTAGTTCCAAGGCTGCATCATCTGCTGCTGCGGTAGCCATTAGCAGCGCCGCCGCCAGTTCTACCGCCGCAGTAGCGGGCAATATCAAGCTCAATCAATTGGGTTTTCTACCCGAGTCTGCCAAATGGGCGGTTGTTCCAGCGGGCAGCGCGGCTACTTTTAAAGTGATCAATACTGCGACCAACGCAGCAGTATTGAGCGGCAACCTGAGCGCTGCAACTACCTGGAGTGCATCGGAAGAAAGCGTCAGGCTAGCCGATTTTTCCAGCGTAAAAACGCCGGGTGATTACCTTGTGCGTGTTGATGGTGTGAATGACTCATATCCTTTTACTATCGCCAATGATGTCTACAGCGCATTAACGGCGGCGAGCATCAAAGCCTTTTATTACAACCGTAATAGC
The DNA here is from genome assembly GCF_031457055.1 of Cellvibrio fibrivorans. Lineage (NCBI taxonomy): Bacteria > Pseudomonadati > Pseudomonadota > Gammaproteobacteria > Cellvibrionales > Cellvibrionaceae > Cellvibrio > Cellvibrio fibrivorans. The sequence goes on from NZ_JAVDVX010000005.1 coordinate 463,399, forward strand.
GCTGAATTACTCGCAACTCATGCTGGCATTTTTGCGCGTCCGCTCGGCCACCCGGATACCCAGGTGCTAGTACATCCGTCAGCCGCCAGTGCAGCTCGCCCTACTGGCACCATTATCTCCAGCCCCAAGGGTTGGTATGATGCCGGTGATTACAACAAATATATCGTCAACTCGGGCATTGCGACCTATTCGCTGCTTGCGGCTTACGAACATTTTCCAGAAATGTTTAACAACCAGAATTTAAATATTCCCGAAAGTGGTGATGCACTTCCCGATCTGCTCAATGAAACCTTATGGAATCTGGAGTGGATGTTGAGCATGCAGGACCCCAACGATGGTGGCGTCTACCACAAGCTCACCAACAAAAATTTTGATGGCACTGTAATGCCGCATCAGGCGACGAGCGAGCGTTATGTGGTGCAAAAAACGACGGCAGCCGCGTTGGATTTTGCTGCGGTAATGGCAACCGCAAGCCGTGTCGTTGCGCAATATGAAGCCCAATTGCCGGGTATGTCGGCAAAAATGCTGGCTGCTGCAGAATCGGCTTGGGGCTGGGCGGTTGCCAATCCGGCAGTCACCTACAAACAACCCGATGATGTCAAAACCGGTGAATACGGCGATGGCAATCTGGCTGACGAATTTGCCTGGGCTGCAGCGGAGTTGTATATCACCAGCAAAAAAGACGCTTATTACACTGCGATGAAACCCGCCGAAACTTTTGCCACAGTTCCCTCCTGGGGCGATGTACGCAGTTTGGGTTGGATTTCATTGGCGCATCATCGCGATAATTTAACCGCAGTTGCCGATAAACAATTAATTGCCAACCGTATCGATGGCCTCGCTGCCAATTTGCAAACGGTGTGGTCTGCATCGGCGTATCGCGTCACTATGCAGAAAAATGATTTTGTCTGGGGCAGCAATTCAGTCGCACTGGGGCAGGCAATGATGTTGGTGCAAGGCTATCGTTTGAATGGCAAGCGTGAATATCTGGATGCCGCACAGGCGATGCTTGATTATGTGCTCGGCCGCAATGCGACGGATATGTCGTTCGTGACTGGTTATGGCGATAAAGCAACACTGCACCCGCATCATCGCCCATCAGAAGCCGATGGCATTGCGGAGCCAATTCCCGGTTTTATCGCCGGTGGCCCGCAGCCTGGGCAGCAGGATAAGTCTGGTTGCAATGTGCCTTATCCATCCAATATCGCGGCCAAATCCTATCTGGATAATTGGTGCAGTTATGCCAGTAATGAAATTGCGATTAACTGGAATGCGCCCTTGGTTTACGTTTCGGCCGCTATTCAGGCGTTAACGCCTAAATGATGTTGTAACCTCGTTTTAGTTTGTTATGAGCCAGCCATTGAGCTGGCTTTTTTATTTACCAAATGAATGGGCAGTTTTTGCTCGGCTTTATTGCGCTTTTGCAGGTTATTGTCATAAAGAGTAAAGATCCGTATCGGTGCATAGATAAGGTGTTTTTGGCGGGCTAATCTTTATTATCGGCGCTGGAGAGAGCCGGTATAAATGCCATCTAACAAAAATAGAGCTACCCATCATGACCCATCCCATTAATCGCCGTGCGCTTATGCGCGGCGCTGTTGCCAGCGCATTGGGGCTTTCCAGCCTTTCCGCACTCGGGGCAGAACTCGCGTCATCAACCGCAGTACCTTCATCAACCGCAGGGGGTTCACCTGCTGCTTCACTCAAAGGCAATATCCACCATTCAGTTGCGCGCTGGACATTTAATTTCTTATCGGTGGAAGAATTGTGTCTGGTCGTGAAACGTTTGGGCTTTTCGGCAATTGATTTAGTGGGGCCCGGTGAGTGGCATATCCTCAAGCAGCATGGAGTCGATTCTTCCATGTGTAATGGCGCTGAATTAAATCTGGAAGATGGTTGGGGTGATGCAAAATTTCATCAGCCGCTGATTGAAAATTATCGCAAGCATATCGATTTGGTCAGCGATGCAGGCTATAAAAACCTGATTTGTTTTAGTGGCAATGCACGCGGCAGAGATCCGGAAGACGGATTAAAGCAGGCCACAAAAGGATTGAAAAAAATTCTGGCCCAAGCAGAAAAACGCGGTGTGGTTTTGCAAATGGAATTATTCAATAGCAAGGTCGATCACCCGGATTATTTTGCCGATAACTCCGCGTGGGGAATTGAACTGTGCAAACGTTTGGATTCGCCCAATTTTAAATTGTTGTACGACATCTATCACATGCAAATCAGCGAAGGCGACATCATTCGCACCATTCAAAATAATCACCAGTATTTTGGCCATTACCACACGGCCGGTGTTCCGGGGCGCAATGAGATCGATGATTCGCAGGAGCTGTATTACCCCGCGATTGTTCGCGCTATTCACGCAACGGGTTTCAAGGGATATGTCGCGCAGGAGTTTATGCCCAAGCGCGCAACGGACAACGAAAAAATTGAATCGTTAAAAGCGGCGATCCGCATCTGCGATATTTAATTTTCTATAAAAAAGTCGGTTTATCCAGAGGTATATCTATGTCCACTACACAACACTTTGATGCCATTGTGGTTGGCTCCGGCATTAGCGGCGGCTGGGCGGCGAAAGAGCTCACCGAAAAAGGGCTGAAAGTATTGCTACTCGAACGCGGGCGCAATATTGAGCACATCAAAGATTACGTCAATGCCCACAAAGAACCGTGGGATTATCCGCATCGCGGCCGCCCGACACAGGAAATGCAGCGCAATCACCCGGTGTTGAAACGCGACTTTGTACTCAATGAAGAAACCCAAGGTATGTGGGCGAATGAGCAGGAAAGCCCTTATGTTGAAAAGAAACCCTTTGATTGGTTTAGGGGGTATCACGTGGGTGGTCGTTCGCTCTTGTGGGGGCGTCAAAGTTATCGGTTTAGTGCGCAGGATTTTGAAGCCAATCTGCGTGAAGGTATTGCCGTTGATTGGCCGATTCGCTATTCAGACATGGCGCCCTGGTACGATTACGTTGAACGGTTCGCGGGAATTTCCGGCAGCCTTGAAGGTTTGGATCATCTGCCTGATGGCCAGTTTTTACCACCGATTGAACTCAACATCGTTGAAAAAGACGTGGCGGCCAGAATCAAAAAAGCCTATGGCGGCAAACGTTTGATGATCAACAGCCGCACGGCCAACATCACCCAACCCAAACCGGAGCAGGGCAGAGTCAACTGCCAATACCGCAATAAATGTTGGTTGGGTTGCCCCTTCGGTGCCTATTTCAGCACCCAATCATCGACGCTGCCGGCGGCCATGAAAACGGGCAATCTCACCCTGCGCCCCTTTTCTATCGTCAGTCAGGTGTTGTATGACAAAGACAAAAAACGCGCGCGCGGTGTAGAGGTGATTGATGCAGAAACCAACCAGACGTATGAATTCACTGCCAACGTAATTTTCCTCAACGCTTCCAGCTTTAACTCCACCTGGATTTTGATGAATTCCGCCACCGATATTTGGCCGGATGGTTTGGGCAGTAGCAGCGGTGAGTTGGGGCACAATGTGATGGATCACCACTTCCGCGTCGGTGCTGGTGGAATTGTTGAAGGCTACGAGGACAAGTATTACTACGGCCGTCGCCCGGCGGGTTTTTATATTCCCCGCTTCCGCAATCTGGGCGACGAAAAGCGCAGTTACGTGCGTGGATTTGGCTATCAAGGCGCTGCCAGCCGCCAGGACTGGAATCGCGATGTGGCGGAAATGGGGGTGGGTGCAGATTTCAAAAATGCCCTGGCCGAACCGGGTGCATGGACTATCGGTATGACAGCCTTTGGCGAAATGCTGCCGCACCACGACAACCGGATTTATCTCGATCGCAAGGTTACCGACAAATGGGGCCTGCCCGTATTGGCGATGGATGTGGAGATCCGCGCAAACGAATTGGCGATGCGCAAAGATATGCAGCAGGATGCCATTGAGATCCTTGAGGCTGCCGGCGTTAAAAATGTCGGTGGTGCCGATTGGGGTTATTCACCGGGTATGGGCATTCACGAAATGGGAACCGCGCGTATGGGGCGCGACCCTAAAACTTCCGTGCTCAATGGTTTTAACCAGGTGTGGGATGCACCCAATGTCTTTGTCACCGATGGTGCCGCCATGACATCTGCCTCCTGCGTAAATCCATCGCTGACCTATATGGCAATGACTGCACGCGCTGTGGACCATGCGGTAAAAGAACTGAAAAAGGGGAATCTGTCATGAATCGCCGCGAATTATTAAAACTGATTGCTGCTGCTACCGGTACTGCCATGATTGGTGGTTCCGCGCTGTTAAGTGGTTGTGCCACTCAAGCACCAACCCGTTTTTCTGCACAAAATATTGCGCTTCTGGATGAAATTGCAGAAACCATTCTGCCGCGCACCGACACGCCGGGCGCCAAAGATGCGCAAGTCGGCCAGTTTATGAGTGTGTTTGTGACGGATTGCTACACGCTGGAGGAACAGGCAATTTTTCATAAAGGCCTGATGACGCTCGAAGACAATTGCAAAAAAACTTACCGCCGCAGCTTTATGGATCTGCAACAAAATGAGCGGGAAGATTTTGTTAATCAACTCGATCGTGCTGCAAAAGCGGATATTGCCGCAGGCGGTATCCATTACTTCACGATGATCAAACAACTGACCCTGTTTGGTTTCTTCACCTCGGAGGTGGGGGGCACGCAAGTATTGCGTCACGCACCGATACCCGGCCGTTTCGACGGCAACCTGGCCTACAAAGTGGGCGATAGAGGTTGGGCAACTAAATAGCGGCGCGGTAATTTTTACGCGCTCATCAATTAACCCCGCCAGCTTGCTGTGTGGGGTTTTTTGTCGCTAGAGAAATTGATCGCGTGTAGAGCTTATGAGCTATTGACCACAGAACACTATGGGCAAGGAGCGCTATAGTGATTGACCAGACTTTCATTCGATACGTCGTAACGGGCAATGTTCTGCGAGGTAATCACCATGGAAAATTGCGTAAAAAAATTATTGTTTATATCCAGTTTTCTATTTCTTTTTTCGTGCGGTGGAGGGGGTGGTAGTGGTGGATCCTCTACCCAATCGTCCCAAGGGAATTCTGTTGCCAATTCATCAATCGGTAATTCGCTAGCAGGTTCATCGGCATCCAGCAGTGTCTTATCCGGATTATCTGCACGGCCACAGAATGCCACCTGTATTGCACCGGCGCCTGTTAACTCCGGCACCCCAACCAGTATTAGCTGGCAAGCGGTATTTCCGTCACTCCCTAATATTTCCAATGCCACAAATTTATTGCAGGCACCGGGGGATAATAATTATTGGTACGCAACACGTCAGCCCGGCAGGGTGGTGCGTTTTCAAAATAATGCGACGGCTAATGCTCTGACGGAAATTTTGAATATTGAAGACCGTGTGGATTTTTCCGGCGGTGAAACCGGTTTGTTGGGGATGGCATTTCATCCACAATTTGAAACTAATCGCTATGTGTATTTCAATTATATCGGCCGCAATGTCAACAATAATATGGAAACGCGGGTGACGCGTTTTGAAGTTGCAAATAATGGAATTATTAATCGCGATTCAGAAATTATTTTGCTGCGTTTTAATCAACCTTATTCCAATCACAACGGCGGGCAGATTGCATTTGGCAGCGACGGCTACTTATATATCAGCTCCGGTGATGGCGGCAGTGGGGGTGACCCACAACAAAATGGCCAGAACACCAACAATTTGCTTGGGAAAATTTTACGTATCGATGTGAATAACGCGAGTGGCGGACGCAATTACGCGATTCCCGCTGATAATCCTTTCGCTGTTACCGGCGGTGCGCCAGAAATTTGGGCTTACGGTTTACGCAACCCCTGGCGTTTTGGTTTTGACCGCGAGACCAATGAGTTGTGGGTGGGCGACGTAGGGCAGGGCGCGTGGGAAGAGGTGAATCTGGTTACGCGCGGCGGCAATTACGGTTGGGGTGATATGGAGGGTGACTTCTGTTATAGCGAGCGCACCAATTGTTCTACCGCTAATAAAATTAAACCGGTGTTATCGATTAGCCACAACACGGGTGTTTGCTCAGTGATTGGCGGTTATGTTTATCGTGGTACACAATATCCTGCTGCTTACGGGAAATATTTTTTCACCGATTTTTGCGTGAATACCATGCAATCTATTACGCGTAACAGTAACGGCAACATCAGTGTTAACAGTCACGGTAATGTACCGGTCGATATAGTGTCCTTCGCGCAAGATAATCAAGGCGAACTCTATGCGATTGGCCAATCGGGTGCCGGTTCACAAATCGTTAAAATGCAAGCGACCGGAGGGCAATTGCAACCGGGCACTATGGCGGCGCGGTTATCAGCAACCGGTTGTGTTAATTCTGCAAATCCAACACTGCCTGCAGCAGCAATGATCCCTTACACAGTCGCCAGCCCACTTTGGTCAGATGCCGCAGAAAAAGACCGGTATTTTTCACTTCCCAATAACACAAAAATAGAGTTAACGACTGATGGGGATTTTTTATTTCCAGTTGGCACTGTGTTGATGAAACATTTCACATTGAATGAGCGTTTTGTCGAAACACGTTTATTTGCACGCGGTGAGTTGGGGTGGCAAGGCTTTAGCTATGAATGGCGCGACGACCAAACCGACGCGCTCTTATTAACCGATGCCAAAGAAAAATCAATCGAAGGAGTGCAATGGCAATACCCCAGCCGCGGCCAATGTCTCACTTGCCATACGCAAGTCGCGAATTTTTCACTGGGTTTGGAAACCCTGCAATTAAATAATTTCATGCTCTACAACGCGAGCGGTATCAATGCACATCAACTGGATACGCTCGCCCATATCAATCTTTTTTCTTCTGCAATTACACCCACGCAAAAAGCACAAACACTTTTTTCGCTCGGCGATACTAATGCAACACTGACGCAGCGTGCGCGCAGCTATTTGCACAGTAACTGCAGCAATTGCCATAGCCCCAACGGGCCTACACCAGTCACTTTGGATTTGCGCTACAGCACAGAGCTTGCTGCAACACAAACCTGCAATGTACAACCAGCAGCGGGCGATTTGGGCATTAACAACGCACGCATTATTGCTCCGGGTGAGCCCGAGCGTTCAGTACTGCTTGCGCGTATGAAAGTGCGGGATGTAAACCAAATGCCGCCGTTAGCATCACATGTGGTTGATCAAGAAGCAGTGAATGTTATAGCGGCATGGATTGGTGGGTTGGAGAATTGCAACTAAACAGGATAAATTATAAAAGTGCGGAGGGAATGATTGGCAGGGTTTCCTGCCAATCATTTAATCTTGTTAAGGTGCCACGCAATCCAAACACTGCACATAAATACCTTGCGGGTCATTCATGCGTTGCAAATCGCTCAGTGGTTTTAATGCGGGGGCGAGATTGTTCAACACATTGAGCGATGCAAAATTCTCCAGCAACGATTTCGGTACAAAGGTGCCTGCGTGGCCTTGTGTGAGTGAGCGCAGGAATTCTTCTTTGGGTGAGAGTGGGCGCTGTACAAATTCCACTTTGTAACTGCTCAATTTGGCTTCTTGCGCGATGGCGGTAATGACATCGTTCAAGGTACCCAGCTCGTCCACCAAGCCGATTTCTTTGGCTTTGTTGCCGGTCCATACGTGGCCCTGGGCAATTTCATCAATGGCTTTCACTTCCTGTTGGCGTGCGTCAGCTACCAGTGTGATAAAGCGCTGGTAAATATTATCCACACCCATTTGTACAACCTTGCTGGCTTTTTCGGATAGTGGGCGATCAAGGCGCATGGTGCCCGCTAATTCAGTCGTGCCTACACCGTCAGTGTTAATACCAATTTTTTGCAGGGATTTTTCCAGTGTAGGGAATGCGCCGAATACGCCAATCGAACCGGTAATGGTAGTGGGTTGCGCCCAGATTTTATCACCTGCGGTTGCGATCCAATAACCTCCGGATGCTGCGACTGTGCCCATGGAAATATAAATCGGGATTTTTTTCTCGCGCAGTGCAATAACTTCAGAGCGGATAATCTCCGATGCAAAGGCGCTGCCACCGCCGGAATCGATACGGATCACCAGGGCCTTTACTTGTTCATCGTCTTTTACCTGTCGCAATAATTCCAGCATGCTTTCGCTTCCAATGCTGCCGTCGGGTTGATGCCCATCCACAATTGAGCCGGAGGCAACAATTACCGCAACTTTGTTTTTCTCCAGTTTTGGATGCTTGCGGATATCGGCAAGGTAGGATTTTATGCCGACGCCGTTATACCAATTGCCTTCCTCACTTTTTCCTGCTTGCTCGATAAGCATTTTTTCCATGTCCTGGCGCGAGACAACTTTATCGACCAGTGCTTTTTCCAGTGCGAGTTTGGCGCTGTCGCCGGTGGTTAAGGCCATATGTGCATCGATATTATTCACGTAGTCATTGATGCTGCCCGGCGGTAATTTGCGCAGGCTTTCGATCTTGCCGGTGTAACTGGCCCATAGTTCGTTGATCCACTGTGCATTGTGCTCGCGCGATTCTTCTGACATGTCGTCGCGCAGGTAGGGTTCCAAATAATCCTTGTATTTGCCGGAGCGGAAGGCGTGGATGGTTACCCCGAGTTTATCCAGCGCGGTTTTGTAGTAATTCATGTAGCGGCCGTAGCCGGTAATTTCGATCAAACCCATATCATGCAGATAAATTTCGTCGGCATAGCTGGCGAGGTAATATTGGTCTTGTGAGTAGTTGTCGCTTACGGCGATGATTTTTTTGCCCGCGCTTTTAAAATTTTCCAACGCTTGCCCAATGTCATTCATTTTGCTCACGCCGCCGCCGAGCATGCGGCCGGGTTCTAACACCAGCATGGTTACGCGTTTATCTTTAGCTGCTTTATTGATGGCTTCAACAACATCGCTCACAACGGTTTCATTTTCTTCCGGGTCGTCTTCAGAAAGTAACAAGCTGGCCGGGTCAATGTAACTGCGTTGATCAACCAATAAACCGGTTGGCGCAAGACGCAAGGCGAAGGTTTCGGGTAAAGGTTGTGGTGCACTTGAACTTACCGCAATGATAAAAATGATGAGCACAACAATGAAGAGGGTGTTCATCAACGCATTGCGAAACCAGGTAATACCTGCACCCATTCCGTTAAAAAAAATGCTCCATGCACCACGTTTTTTTGGTGGGGGCAGCTGTGGTGCTGCACGGTTTGGTTTCGATGCTCCAGGTTGTGTTGGATTGTGTGGTGCTGGTGGTTCGTAATAATTCACAGACACAATAATTTCCTTCCGAAAAAATTTATGAATTTTGGGTTTTGGTAGACAAATAATAATTCCAGTACTGCAACCAGCGGCTGGTCATCATGGCGGCCATAAACATGGCGCTTACCAGCAGGGTTATCAGCCAATCGCTCCACAACCAACGGCTCATCAGTAACGGGATAATCGCTGCAAAATACATGAGTGCGACAAAGCACAGCCAGCTGTAAGTGCGGTGTGTTTCGCGCAACAGCGCTGGAATGAAAATCAGCAGTGGGATAATTTGCAGCAGCCAGAGCGCGAGTTTGCCGTTTTCATTAATGATATTTAGCAAGCTGAATAACACCAGTAAGCTGATGTAACTGGCGCGCACTATGAAGCGACCAATGCGCAATTTTTTATGCAGCACAACGGAATCTGCATCGGTAATCACAATGACTTTTTTTGGTTTTTCACCTGCGGATAAATCATTGTGTTCTGGCGTGTTAGTCATACATTAACCTTGTCGTTTTAATGCGAGAGTTTCAATTCGAAAGTTTCAGTGCTAGGGTCGCGACGCGTTTGCCCAGCGCTTGGCAGAGCGCAATTTCTTCGCTGCTGAGTTTGGTGGGGGTATCGCCGCTGGCGAGATGCGATGCACCGTAAGGTGTGCCGCCAGTGGTGGTTGTGCTGATGCCAGCTTCGCTGTAGGGAATGCCGGCAATCACCATGCCTTGGTGCAAGAGCGGTAGCATCATCGATAGCAGGGTGGATTCTTGTCCGCCATGCAATGTTGATGTCGAGGTAAATACGGCGGCGGGTTTGTTAATTAAATCGCCATTTAACCAAAGGCCGCTGGTACCATCGAGAAAATATTTCATCGGTGCCGCCATATTGCCAAAGCGGGTAGGGCTGCCGAGGATCAAGCCACTACAATTTTTTAAATCGGCTTCGCTGCAATAAATTGCGCCGCTGTCGGGAATGGCGGGTTCAATTGCTTCGATGGTTGTCGATACTGCCGGTACAGTGCGCAAGCGCGCTTCCATACCACTCACTTGTTCAACACCGCGCGCAATCTGTTTTGCCATTTCGAGTGTGGAACCGCTGCGGCTGTAATACAAAACTAAAATATAAGGCGTCATAAAAGTATCTTTAGTCAAATGTCTGGGTGTTAATCGCTGCTAACTAGCAGCGATTAACTTACGCGATGATTTGCAAAACGTTTTCCGGCGGACGACCGATCACTGCTTTATCGCCATTAATTGCAATTGGCCGCTCAATCAATTTAGGGTTTTCTACCATCGCCTTAATCAAGGCGGCTTCGCTGAGTTTTTCATCGGCGAGGTTCAGCTCTTTATACGCATCCTCACCCTTGCGCAACAAGTCGCGCGCACTAATTCCTAATTTAACTAGCAGTGCTTTCAATGTTTTGGCGTTGGGCGGTGTTTCCAAATACAGGATCACCTCGGGTTCTTGCCCTTGTTCACGCAACAGGTTCAGCGCCTCGCGCGATTTTGAGCAGCGCGGGTTGTGATAAAGTGTGACCATAATTGTCTCTTGATAACGTCTATTTACGATGGCGCGGCAGATTATAGCGGCTGCGCCCTGACTTGGTTTAAGGATTTCACGTTATGCCGCTGTCGCCATCTCTGATTGAGCTTTTACACAAAAGATATCGTTGGTTAGTCGGTTTTTTTTGGTTGATGGTGCACCAGTATCAGGCCAAATCCTGCCAAAAAAGTGCCGCCTCGCTTACCTACGTCACCCTCTTCGCCACAGTGCCAATGATGACGGTGACCTTTTCGATGTTCTCCATTATCCCCGCGTTTCAAAACCTCGGCGACCAACTTCAGTCGATGTTGTTCCAGCATTTTTTACCCAACAGTGAACAGGATTTGGGTAAGTACCTAAAAGACTTTTCCGCTCAGGCGCGCAATTTGACCGCCTTTGGTCTGCTGTTTTTGCTCGTATCCGCCTATTTGATGCTCAAAGATATCGAGCAAAACTTTAATGGTATCTGGGGTGTGCCGCGCGGTCGGCGTGGCGTCGCCAACTTTTTACTCTACTGGGCGATATTGAGTTTGGGGCCTTTGTTGCTTGGCGCGGCGCTGGGTATAAGCACTTATCTTGCCTCATTTCGTTTGTTGGTTGGAACTTACGACAGCCTCGGCGTATTTGAATGGGTATTCCAGCTAGCTCCCTGGGTGCTCACCTGGGCGGCATTTACGTTGTTGTTTGTCGCTGTGCCCAACTGCAAGGTATCGGTGCGGCACGCCATAATCGGTGGCTTTTTTACCACCCTTGGTTTTCAGGGATTAAAAGCCGCTTTTGGGTGGATTGTTGGCCACTCGTCGTTCACTCTCGTTTACGGTGCCTTTGCCGCTTTACCGCTGTTCCTGCTGTGGGTGAACCTGATTTGGACGGTGATTTTGGGCGGTGCTGTATTTGTCCATACCATTGGTGCACATCAAATAGTGTTGCGCGACCGCAACTACCCGGATCTGTTTGCCAGTTTAATGATTTTGTGGCGATGTTATCGTGCCTCGGAGAAAGGCGTTGCCGTACCGGAACGCGAACTCTTGCACCAGGGGCTTGCCGCAGAGCAGTGGTTACGGATCCGCGATGCGCTGGTAAAAAGCCATGTCATTACGGCCAATTACCAAGGACATTATCTGATCAGCCAGAATCTTAATTTGCTGACGTTGCAACAGTTGAGCGACATTCTGGCCTTGCCACGCCAGTTGCCACAGGATACGGCTTGTTTGTCTCACGTACCCTGGGGCGCAGATGCCTTCCGAATATTGAGTGGAGTTGATAACACACGGGAACAGTTATTGGGTGTTAGCGTTGCCGCTCTTTTTGAGCAACAAACGTCCGTGGCGGCTACACGTCTGACTGACTAGGGATTGATAAAACGCAAAGCTGGATAAAAAACTCGCTGCGGACAAAAATCCCTGACTATACTCTCCAGAGATCGACCGGATTAGGTGCTTTGCATATGGGCGCCGCTGTGTGTCAGTCGTTATGTCACTCATTATTCACCAATTAAAAGAACCGTTTACCCCATGGCGACACCTCTACTGATTTGTGATGACTCCATGATGGCGCGCAAGCAAGTCGCGCGCTCACTACCTGAAGGCTGGGATGTCGAGATCACCTTTGCTACCAATGGTGCCGAAGGATTACAGGCTATTCGCGAGGGCAAGGGCGAGATGGTCTTTCTCGACCTGACCATGCCGGAAATGGATGGCTATCAGGTACTGGAGACGGTAAAGGCGGAAGGGCTTGATGCGATGATTATCGTTATCTCCGGCGATATCCAACCAACTGCCCACGCTCGCGTCACCCAGTTGGGCGCGATTGATTTTATCCAGAAGCCGGTTAACCCGGAAAAATTGGCTACAACCCTGAAAAAATTTGGCCTGATTTAATCCCGCTAGTGTTTTTCCGCCTGACCCGCTAGATTGCTTCGCTCTCACTAGCGGTTTAATCATTCTGGTTCCTGTTTATGCAATTCTCGCGCTTCGGCCAAAAACTCTGCACTGATGCTGGCATAGTCACGTTAATGGATGATTTGGGTGAGGCGCTGCGCGTAAATCCCGATATGATTTTTATGGGGGGCGGCAACCCGGCGCGCATTCCAGAAATGGAGCAAGTGTTTGAAGATGCACTGCGCGCAACGCTCACTAATCCACATGAAACCCATCAACTTTTAGGGGTTTACCAGCCGCCGCAGGGTGATGCCGAATTGCTCGACGCCATTGCCAATTTACTGCACAACGAATATCAATGGCCGATTTCGCGTGCGAATATCGCGCTCGCCAATGGCAGCCAATCCGCATTTTTTGTATTGTTTAATTTGTTCGCAGGCGATTATGCCGACGGCTCAAAAAAGCGTATCCAATTGCCGCTCACACCGGAGTATTTGGGGTATAACGATTTGGGAATCAGCGCGGATTTTTTTACATCAACGCGCCCGAGCATTGAAATGCTGCCCGACGGTTTTTTTAAATATCACGTCGATTTTTCACAGCTCAAGATTACCAGTGAGACAGGCGCGCTCTGCGTGTCGCGCCCCACTAATCCCACCGGTAACGTGATTAGCGACGAAGAATTAGTAAAACTGGATGAACTGGCGCGCGCGCATCAAGTCCCGTTTATTGTCGATGGCGCTTATGGAACTCCATTCCCGAATATTCTATTTGCCGATGCGCAACCCCATTGGAATGAGAACACCATTCTCGTGCTCAGCCTTTCCAAGTTGGGTTTGCCCGGTGCACGCACGGGCATTGTTATCGCCAACCCCGATGTGATTAACGCCTTCGCCAAAGCCAATACGATTTTAAGTTTAGCGACTGGAAATTTCGGCCCCGCTCTCGCGCGGCATTTATTGGCGGATGGAAAAATTCTGCAATTGAGCCGCGAAGTCGTCGCGCCTTTTTATCGCGCGCGTATGGAGCACGCCGTGGCGACTTTTAAAAAATATCTCGGCGATCTGCCGTGTTTTATCCACAAACCGGAAGGCGCGATTTTTCTGTGGCTCTGGTTTAAAAATTTACCCATTAGCAGCGAAGAACTTTATCAACGGTTAAAAGCGCGTGGCGTTTTAGTGGTATCCGGCCATCATTTTTTCCCCGGTTTGGCGGGTGAGTGGCAACATTCTCGCGAATGCATTCGTGTGACTTATTGTCAGGATGCAAGCGTAGTAGAGCAGGGCGCGCAGATTATTGCGGATGAGGTTAGAAGGGTTTTCAGCCAATAAAAAACCGGTACATCCTTGTTCCGGACTCCAAGCGGGGCCTTCGGCGGGGCGCCGAAGGCCATCATTCTTAAAAAATCATTCGTTACAAACCAGTTCCATTTACCCACACGTTGTTGATGCGGCCATTCGCAGTCGGCATGACGACGTTGCGGTAGCCTGCTTTCTCGGCAATGGTCATCAGCACGTTGGTGTGGTTGACGCCACCTTGGGTACTGGTTTGGTCACCCCAACGTTTGTTGACTTCACCGAGCGGGCGCAAATCCACCGAGCGTCCCGTAATCAACCCCGCATTTTTACCGCCCGCGAGGAACATGGGGATGCGGTGATGGTTGTGGTAGTTGCCGTGGCCGAGGTCGGAAACGGTGCAGATGATGGTGTTATCCAGCAAGCTGCCGTTGACGTCGGGCGTGGCCGCCAATTTTTGAATGAACTGACGGATTTGCCCCATCCACCACACCTTGCTGGTGGTATGCGCGGCAGCGTCCTGATGCGACAAGTCGTGGTCGCCGGTACCAGTACCGGGTACCACAATCGGCGATACGGGAACACCGTACATAAACGCCATGCTGCGGGTGATACCGCAGGAGAGCGTGGCGACTGCAATGTCTTGCTGGATGGCGGAGATATTCGCCAGCACCTGGGTTGCCCAAAGCGCTTGTTCCTCACCACCGACAATCGCATCAACGCGCGGCTTGATGCTGGTGCTGACGTCCAGGCATCCCCCCATGGAAGCACTGTTCAGGCGCTGCTCCAATACATCCAATGCGGCGACATGCTGATCCAGACGCTCTCGCTCGATACTACCCAACTGGGTGCTCAAGCGGTTAAGGTCTTCGCGCGCGCGCGCCAACACCTGTATCTGGTTGGCATCGACACCGTTATTAGTCCCGCCAAATAACTGCGGATACAAAATGCGCGGGTCATCGACAGGATGCAGGCTGGTACCGTTGTCGTAGCTGATGCGTTTGCTGGTATCGCTGCCCCATTTGGTGCCGACTCCCATTTGTACTGAGGGGCGGGTGATACCGGAGCTGGCGCGGTTGGCCCAATCCTCCCGACCCATTTGCACCTCAATGGATGAGGCGCCCGCCGACGAACTGGCTACGCCGGTCAGGCATTTGAGCGCTCCACCTTCGTGGGTATTGGCTTGGCCTTCGTAGCCTATGCCATCCAGAAAGACCAACTGGTTGGCAACGGCTTGCAAGGGGGAAGTCATTGCTGGAAAGCTGGCGTTGGCGAGTGCACCGGCGCGCGGAAAGAATACATCGGGCACACAGCCGTTGGGGTGGTAGATAAAGAGCGTGCGGATCCGCTGTACTTCGGCCGCCATCGCTGAGCGCGCCAACATGGTTGCCAAGGGGGTCATCGCTAAAGAACCGGCCGCAATGGCTTTGAGTAATGAACGTCTTTTCATGATGACTCCTATTTGCGGGTCAGGAAGGTGGGTGAGGTAACGGTTTCGAGCATCATGTCGCGCAGATCCGTAGACTTGTTCTGCCAGCGTGAATAACTCGCGTTAACCGCACATTCATTCGGTTCGGAAATGCCGGTGGCAAAGCGGTGGTACTGCTTGGTCAGGCATTTTGAGGTGGGTTCAGCGCCGGCTGTGGCGAGCACAGTGGACAGACCGCGCAAGTCGGTAAACGAGTAGTTGTCCGACTCAGTCATCACCGCCAAACCGGAAATAGTGCCGCTCGCATTGATGGCAATGTTGTTGCCCTCGGTGGTGCGGAAACGGCCCACGGCATCATAGTTTTCAAAACCGAAACCAATATCGTCGATGTACTGGTGACATGATTGGCAGTTCGGATTGTTGGTATGCGCCGCAAAGCGCTCGCGTGTCGGCTTGTTGGGGTTCAGCGGTTCGACTTCGCCCACGTTTGGTGGTGGCGGCGCAAATTCCTGACAGAGCAGATTACGGCGCACTAACAGACCGCGATGGATTGGATGTGAACCAGTGACTGTTGCCAGTGTTGCCGTGACCGCCCCCATCGCCAGTACACCGCCGCGTTGGCTATTGGTGTTGATTTTCTGGAAGTTGGTGCCGGTGACACCAGTCATGCCGTAATAACTGGCGAGTGTGCCATTCACGAAGGTAAAGCCGGGGTTGAACACATCTGCCATTTTGTAGCCGGGCTTCAGGAACAGCTCGTTCAGGAAGGTTTCCAGCTCAGTCTTCATCGCCGTGCCAATCGCCTGGGTAAATTGTGGATACAGGGTCTTATCGCGCTGCAGGTTGGCGACATCATCCACATGCAACCATTGCAGACCAAAGTGGCTGAACTGGCTGGCCGCTTTGGTCGTGCCCAGCAAGCGCTCGGCTTGGGTACGCAGTTGTACTGGCGTCGTCAGGCGATTGTTGTCGGCTTCGGTAAACAGGGTTGCATCCGGCATAGAACCGGTGAAAGTGTAAGAGAGCAGGTTGGCGGTTTCGTAAGCTGTCAGGTTGCTTGTACCACTCACAACGCTGCCAATTTCAGCGCGATAGAGGAAGTTGGGCGACGACAGCATCGATTGGATAACCAGCCGTGCGCCCGCTTCGTTACTCGCGCCCAAGCGAAACAGGTTGCTATAGGATGTTTGCTCAGCCGCTACTAGCGGACGACGGAATGCTTTTTTACCAAATGCAGGCACAAAGGTATTGGCACATTGGTCGCGGGCAGTTCCGGTGGAACAAGTCATCAGGTTGGTTAGGCTGACGGTTTCAGAGACTTGTTTTGCCGCGTTCCAGTAAGCATCCATACGGCCATTGTTGATCTTGCTGGCTTCAGCATTGTTATCGAACCCTTTTACTTCAGTGTCAGGCTCAAAGCTGGCAG
The DNA here is from genome assembly GCF_031457055.1 of Cellvibrio fibrivorans. Lineage (NCBI taxonomy): Bacteria > Pseudomonadati > Pseudomonadota > Gammaproteobacteria > Cellvibrionales > Cellvibrionaceae > Cellvibrio > Cellvibrio fibrivorans. Next base: position 480,159 of record NZ_JAVDVX010000005.1, read on the forward strand.
CGATAGCGGCGCCAGTGCTGATATTCAACAAATCATTGATGGTATTGGCGTATTCGCGGTTGGTCAGCAGGCGTAGGCGGCGTGGCAACACATCCTCGTCGGCATTACAGCTCACAATCGGTTTCCAACTGAGAATGTAATCCGCAATAGCTGTCGCGCAATCGCCAACACAGGCGGTGGGGTTGCCCAAGGGCATAGTCGCATCGATCTTGCTGATCAAGGTTGAGCGGGTCCAGCGGTCAAGCACAATCGGGCGCATTGGGTTGTCGCCGCGTGCGCCATGGCAGTTGGCACAACCTTTATCTACGTAAAGCTGGGCGCCATTCAACACTGGTGCGCTGCTGGAACTGCCGGAGCTTTTCGAGCTGGCGGAGCTGCTTAATGACGAACTACTTGATGACAGGCGACTGCTTGAACTCATTGATGACGACACGGTTATTGGCATCAAGGATTGGAAATAGGCCGCTGTATCTGCCGCGCATTGGCCGGTGCAGACTCCCACATTGCCTTTGGGCATATTTTCTTCAATGTATTTCGCCATCCCCAGTGCTGTAGTAAAGCGCAGGTTTCTCGGGTCGATCTTGCTCAGGCTTGAGCCGGCGGTGCCATCGGGGTTCACGGCATGGCAGAACTTACAACCGATCTCTGCGTCTTCCCAATGTATTTTGCCGCGTGCGGCATCGCCAATGTAAGCAACGCTGCTGGAGGAGCTGATTACTGAACTGCTAACTGAGCTCTGGCTGGAAGCCGATGAGTCAATACCGTTGAGCCCCAAAGTGACTTCATTGCTGGGGAGCGACGGAATGCTGCCGGAGTAACTAATGATCTTGTAAGTGAAACCGCCGCCTGTGTTGAGCAGGCTATCTACGTAGGTTGAGAAGTTGGCGCCAAGATTGGCTTTGGTTGTCCAACGACCATCCAGTCCTTTGCGACGTACCAAAAAGCCGGTTTCGTTGCTGTTGGTATCGGCCCAGTTAAGAGTGGCATTGCCGCTGACTTGGCTGACACTACCCATTAAATTCAATGGTGTGTTGGGCACTGGTGCAAGGCTAATCGCAGGTAAGTTGGTGGGATTGTCTTTGGTCAAAAACACCTTGAAGTAGACCGGGACTTTCTCACCGATGCTGGTGGCACCTGCGGTTAGACGCAGTAATTCAATGCCGGCATTCAAATCGAAATCAGTGGCGTTGATCACGATCGGCTTGCGCGGTGAGAAGCTAACGCTGCTGTTGGAATGCTTGATCACCAGGGCATCAAACGTTAGTGGCTTGATCACACCGTGCAGGATCAAGCTGCCGCTGAGGCTCAGGGTGCTGGTGCTACCTGCAGCCATGGCATCAAGCGCGGCGAGATCCAACTGGGTAGTGACGTGCAGGTTGGGCAGGTAGTTGGATTCAAACAACATGCTCTGCATGCGTGTATCGCGGATAGCTACCCCGGTCAAAATACTGGCGAGCGGGATACTCAGGGTTGCTTGGCCGCCGCTTGAAACAGTGCCTTGCAGTTGGCCAAAGGTGAAAGTCTCCGCGACATCGGTATTTTTGACCGATACAAAGTTGAGCACCGATTTGCTGTCGTTTAGCAACCAGCGAGCGGCGTTTGCGGGAAGGCTACTGCTGCTGGTACTGCGACTGGTAGTGAAGCCACTGCTGCTGCTCCGGCTGCTACTTGTGGTTGGCATGCTGCTAGGTGCACTGCTGCTGGCGGTGCCGCCACAGGCAACACCGTTGAGAGTGAAGCTGGTGGGTTTGGCGCCCGGGGCATTGGTGTGGGTAAAACCAAAAGCGACAGTGCCATTGGCGGGCAAGTTGCCGTTGTATCCCGCATTTTTTACACACACATTTTTACCACTTGCGGTGTAATTGCCGTTCCACAGATTGTTAATTACTTCGTTGCCGTTAAATGTCCAGCAAAGTTGCCAACTGGTTTTGGCTGCGCTGGTATTGGTGATAACCAGATCCTGCTGGCCGCCATTAGCCCAGGAATTGGTAGTGGTGTAATTCACACTACAGGCACCCTGTGCGAATGTGCTGCCGGAGGCTATCAGCCCCAGGGAAAGCATCGACAGTTTCAATAATTTTTTCATCTCGATTGTTCTCCAGTCCGATTAACGGGCGTCATAGACGAGGGTGAAATCCACGGGTACCGCCGAGCTAATCGAAGCGATACCGACTGCAGCGCGCAATGCCTCTACGCCGGCTGCGAGCGCGTAATCCGGCGCATTCACCACAATAGGCGAGAGGTTTTGAACGAGGATGCGGGTGGCAGACAGCCGCTGCACCGACACTTTGGTTGCGACCGGGGAGGTCACACCATGCAGGTCGAGGCTCGCGGTGAGCTGGATTTCACTGGTGTCACCCACAGCAAGGCCGGTGAGCAATCCATTTGGCAAATTGAGTGTGGCGGTGGCGGTTGGGAAGCTGGTGATCTGAAAGAGCAGATCGCGCATGCGTTCATCGCGCAGGGCAATATTGGTGTTCACACTGCTGAGGTCGATCGCCAAAGTGGCAACACCCGTCGCACTGATTGCACCGCTAATGCGGGTGAAGTTGTGCACTTCAACATTGTGGGTGTTTTTGGTAGTGACAAAGTTCAGGTAAGACGCGCTGCTATCCAGACTCCATGTTGCCGTATTAACTGCTGAAGAGCTGGAATTGCTGCTTGAGCTGGGAGCAATTGACGATGATGAAACAACTGAGGATGAAATTGCCGAGCTACTCGCTCGCGATGATGAAGCCGCTGAAGAAGACATTGGTGTCGCACAAGCCGCGCCATTGATAACAGGTACTTCAGCGGCTGCCGCTCCCTTTGTCCCCTGTACACCAAACTCTACTGTCTGGTTGGGTTGGATGGTGCTATTCCAACTGAGGTTTTTGGCGTTGTAGGGGTTGCTGCCCGTGAGGGTAGTGTTGTAACTGCTGGTGATACGATTGTCGCCGCTATAGCGCCAATTAATATCCCAGCCGTTGATAGCGCTAGCACCTGAGTTGGTTATTTTTATGGTGGCGGAAAACCCGTTGCCCCACTGATTGGTTACCAGATATTGGCAACCTGCATGGGCTTGGGTGGATAACACCGATAGTGTTAGAAAACCCCATAATGCATAGATGGTGCGGTTTTTAGCACCTGCCAGGCGAGGGGTTATTGCAGAAGCGTTGAAGCTACTCATAGTTTCTTCCTCGAAAGTAAATACCGAATCACTTCGGCACGGTTGTTACGGTTGACCTTTTTATTTATATCAAAATGATTGCGCTACCATTTCGCATCAAACGAAATCCCAAGAATTATTTCTAAAGGATGTCATTGCGATGAAAATAGGATAAACACGCAGCTTGTTAGCAATCTGGGTCACTGACAAATCGATACGTGTGATAAACCGCTATGGAGGCAATTTAAGATAGTGCCGCTGTCATTGGGAGGGTGACAGACAAATTTATTGTTGTTTTTAAATGCGAATTTATTGCATAGATAAAAATAAGGTGAGTTATGCGATAAGTTAGCGCTTGGTATTCTCTTAAAAAAACTAGTCGATAGAAAGAAAATATTCAATGTGGTTTTTGGCGAAGCAGATAGCTTTAATGAAAAAATGCCTTGTTTTTTAGGGATTTTATTATTCTTCTATATCAGGGCATTTTTGTGTCAGGTTGCAGTTTACAAAAATTATCACTTATGTCTTGATATTTAATTGCCTGTATTTTTATTTCTCATCTATAAAAAATCGGCGCGTGAAATTCATTGTTTGCTACTGGATTTCTGAACGACAACGGCAATAAAAATGATGAGTTTATTGCCGCAATTTGTCGTATTTTTCTCTTTTAATGTTGCAATATGCGCCGCCTATTTTTGTTGGATAATATGTTGTTGGATTATTCGGAAAGTATTTGCCCGAATAAAGTGACAACTACATCTTTTACTGGAATATCTTGCGGAAGATGCGGGCCCACTTCGTAACAAATATCATTGATCGAGCGATTGCCATCGACGAGCGACAATATCGCATCGATCAATGGGTGCGAATCCTTGCTGGAATAATTGTTTTTCGGGATGGGCAGATGATGCATCACCAACCAGGCTGTTAGTGCACCTGCGATAATTGGTGCTTCCTGTCGCGCTTCGGGTTTTGCGGCTCGAAAAGTCCAAACCTGTTCCTGGCGAAAGCGCGCCTCCAATGGCGAGCGCAGGTAATCTGTATTGGTGATAGATTCTTCAATTAATGTAAATCCAGCGAGTGACAAAAATTCTTTGATTTCTGTCGCCGTGTATTTTAATTGCACCGGCAAATGACGGGTGAATAACAAGGGACCTGAATTTAACCAATGCCCTCCCGGAGCAAGGTTTTCATAAATAATGGCGATTAAATCCCTGACATCTCCGCCGTTAACATCGATAAACCACGGGGTAATAATCAAATCAAAACTGTCGCGCGCAAAAGGCAGCTGCCATACATTGGCGCCCAATGGAAACCAGGTTGAGCGCGCATTGTCAGTATCGTGTGGTGGCTCCAATTGCCAACAGTGTGCGTGCTGAAATCCAATTTGTGGAAAATTTTTGAATTCACCAATCGCAATTGTCTGGCGTTGATGCACCAGCTCATCGGCAGCTGCCAGTACAAGCGGATTTGCATCTAACGCCAAGGTATATTCCGGTTGCAAGCGGACATGCAGATCCCAACTCAATCGACCGGCGCCTGCACCGAGCACTAATATGCGTGCCGGTTTTTGCGGTAGCTTTTCAATGTCAGCCAAAGTCCGTTCGAATGCGGCGGTATTTTCCGGATTTGGATTTGTGGTTGAGTCCCATGCCCAGTCGCGTAATAGCAAATCAAAATATTCACTCAAATCACCGGGGTTCATTTGGCTTAATTGCTCATCCGGGATTGGATTGATGCCGTGTTTTTGCATGAGCGAAAGAATGGTGTCGAGATTAACCTGACTCGCTGTTTGTATCTCGGTAAGCCGCTGGCGAGTTGTATCAGTTAAATCGTAGCGCGACAGGGATTCATGCAAAGCCGCGAGGCCTTGTTGCGCCATGTACTGCAGGTTGGCTGTTTGATGTTGCCAGATCAGTTTCTGATGGATCCCGGCAGGAAATAAACAGGGTACCTCGCCCAATGAAAAGTAATTGGTTGCGCAGTGAGTGCATTGGAGAGCGTTGAATTGAAATCCCTGCTGTGCGCTGCTACCGCAGTTTGGGCATCGGAGTGCTGCAATAAGATGCTCAGGATATTGCTTGTTATTATTCATTCGGTCTTTACCAGAGTCAGGCTTGAAAAGTGTTGGTTGGGCAATTGCTAAATAGTTTTTTGAAAAACAAAACGCCTTCTACAGCATGGCAGTAGAAGGCGTTTGTTCACAGCTTGTCAAACAAAGAGCGTTACACGAGACCCAGAGTGCTGCTGCCGAGGTTGATGCCGGTCAGACCCATACCCTTGGGAATAGCTCCATTTAGGTCATACACATTGCCGCCTGAGCGAGCAGAGAATCCACTTGCAAAACCAGGCATTTGAGTGGCGACGATAAATGGGCCATTACCCGAGGTATGATCCATACCGTTACCCATACAAGTGACTTGGACAACCACGGTGGAATTGATGAGTGGTTGACCATCCGGGCCGGATGTTTTGCGCAATTTATCAATCAGGTAAGCGGGTACATCGTTCAGGTAGCGCCACATTTCGACAAACGCACTATTGTTAGGTGCGCCGTGACATGCCTGATGGGCATCCTGGCTCCAAGTCGTGTTATGCCCAGTCCAGTCACCTTGGTGGTTGCCTAACTGCAGTGTCGCCACTTTTGTAATACCACAGGCAAGCGCTGCGACAATAATGTCGGCTTGTGATTTGCCGGTCGCCTGCATGTTGGCCATACTCGGTGTGATGGTGCTGCCGCAGTTGGTTGTGGTGCCACCACCGCCACTATTTTCGTTGGCGGTATTGGTTTTGATTTTCTTCAATGAATCAATGTGCTCCTGATAGCGCGCATATTCTTGGGTGCTGAGTTTGCTCTTGATGGAGTCAAGCGCACGCAATTGAGCATCATAAGAAAGTGCATAGGTAGTATCGGGTGTTGTTCCACCACCGCCACCAGTACCGTTGAAAATACTTGCCAATGCCTGGGTCGGGTTGTCCTGGCAAGGGCCGATATTGCTACATAGGGTGCCGTTGGTGGTTGCTTTTGCACCTAAATAGATAGACGAACGTGGGGTCGTACTACCGAGCACGGATGCAATACGTTTATCCATCGTGGGCGAGTTGTAATCTGTAACTCCTAATGAGTTAAGTGCAGTCGCATGACCAGAGGTGATTACATCAACTTGGCGGAAGTGACAGATATCAGAAACCGCATAACCTTGCGGGCCGTAGGGGCGAGTTATCTGATTCATCTGGCTTGCGCTGGTTGGCATCCACTGGCCGGCTGCTGCACCACTATTCAGGTAACAGAATACGACGCGTTTATTGATGTCATTCTGCGCGAGTGCATGGCGATTTGCCAAAATGCCGCCCACTAAAGCAGAGCCTTTCAGTAAACCAGCTGCAATGCCGGACTTACCAATCAGGTCAAGGAAGCGGCGGCGATCTTGTCGAACAAAGTCTTCGCGTATTTGTTTGTTGCCGCTGTAATAATCGTCTTTTAAGTATGCATTAAGTGCTGCAGGACCTTCTTCGAGCTTTTTCTGATGCTCCATCGCCTCAAGGGCATCCTCTTCGGGCATATGACGAAATTTGCTATCAATCTTTTTCATAACCAAACCTCTTGGATTTAGAATTCTGTTTTTGGTTGTCTCGCTGAATGGTGGGGTTGCCCCCACCATTCAGGCCTTAGCGGCGGAAACGAATCACGTTAGACATACCCAACTCTTTCAGCATGGCGCGCGGATTCCCATTGCTTGCGGTGAGCCTGGTTTTGAGCGCATCGGATACGCAAGCCAGTTGGCCTTGCTGTTGGGTTGATAGGGCTGGTTCCTGAGTGTCGTCCTGGAATTGTCTGCTGAGCGAATAACCTGTCGCGTAGCGGAACGATTTTTGGATCAGACACGCATTGATACCTGGCAGGCTGTTAGCCACCATCACTTTGCCCAAGTCTTTTGAACCGTTGAATGCGATGCCGGGTGAGCCAGTATCTTTTTCGTTGTTCACTTCGTTGAAGCCCACAGTTCCTACACCGTTAGCGCCAAACAGGCGGCCACCGTTGTTAACCATCGGCACCTCAACCAGATTTGTGCGCGCTTCGTTGCCGTTGAGGTCCAGTGCTTTCTGTACAACTTTGCCGTTGCTCAGCGCGCGAGGCATACCCAAGTGGTCGAAATCATCCACTGCAAACAGTGGGTTGATAATCGCGTTATGGCATTGGGCACACGGTGTTCCCGGTACGGCGGTTTGCATATCGTAGAACTGGGTCGTGGTCAGGTTGCCGGCTTCCAGCGCTTTTTGAGCGTCGGCAGCAGCTTTGTCACGCAGCCCGGTGTTGTCCTCGAACGAGGTTGGCAGAGGGATGTTCTGACACAGCATATCCTGACGCACATGCACAGCACGTTTAATTGGCGAGGTGCGGCCTGCATGGGCATTCACTGTCATGAATGCGCCAGAAGCCAATACACCGCCGCGTTTGGAGTTGGCAGTGTTCACCATCCGCCAATCCGTTGCGCTCGTACCACCGCCGGTTACACCGTAGTACTGCGACAAGGTGCTGTTGAGGACGGTGTAATCGCCGGTGTAGATGTCGGTGAACGGCAGGTTGTTGTAGAACGCGTATTTGTAAATTTCGCGGATCTCCTGCGCCATCGAATCTTTTACTGCTTGATTGAAGTTGGCGCCACCGGTACGGCTCATATCAACCACGCTGTCTGTGCGGAACCACAAGCCAGCGAAGCGGCCAATTTGGGCTTTACCCAGATCTGAATCTAGCAAGCGATCGATTTGTTGTCCGAGTGACGTGGCGTTTTCAAGTGAACCATTGGCTGCTGCGCTCAACAGGGTACGGTCAGGTGCACTGCCGGTGTACATATAGGCCAGTGCAGATGCAAACTCGTAAGGATCTAACGCGTAAGCAGTACCATCTGCGCTTTGGAACACTGAACCATTACCCCAAGATTGTGAACGCGCCTGACTAACCGGAATACCCAGCTCGGTGCGGTACAGGAATTGCGGTGACATCAATACGGTTTGAATCGCCCAGCGCAAGCCAGTTGAGCCATTACGAACAATTGCGCTGTACTCGGTTTTCTCGTCGTTAGTTAATGGACGACGGAAGGCCAGGTAGGCGAAGTTGTCGATGAAGCTGGTTGCACAGTTTGCCGAGGTGGTATCACCACAGTTGTTCAGCGTCACTGCATTGTTGGCAATTGCCCAGCTAGCGATATCTTCAGCGTTTTTCTTGTAAGACAACAAGCGCGCTTCAGATACTGGCTCCGTCGTGTGGTTTGGCAAGTTGGCAACAGTTTTGTCGGCGTTAGCCAACTCTTTCGAGGCAAAGTTGGCTGGCAGTGTTCTGTTAAACAATGCCTGCAACGAGTTGTGGTATTCGAAAGAAGTCAGCAGTTTCACCGAACGCATACCGTATTTAACGGGTGATGTTGTATCACAAGCTACTGCGCCGGTTTGTGTGCGGCCCTTAAGTGACCAGAGGTAAGCTGCCAAATGGTCCGCACAGTTAGCATCGGTGCAACCGCCCACACGTGGAAGCATTTGTTGGCTAATGAATGTGGCCAGTCCTGCAACATTGGCGTCAGTGTAGTTATTGACCGCGAATCTTGTGGGATAGGTAAAGGAATTCACGTTAAACGCGAAGCCTTCAAACACGCCATCGCTATCCGGATCCTCGTGGCAACCTGCACAACCTTTGGTCTTGAAAATATTTCCGCCGGTGGTGGCATTACCGAGGAAGGTAACACTGCTTGAACTGCCTGAGCTTACGGAGGTAGCACTTCTGCTCGATGAGCTAACCGATGTTGCACTTCTGCTGGAAGAACTGGCAGAAGTAATCGGGGCGCTGGAGGTGGTGCCAGCAGAAGAACCGGTTGCCGCATACAC